>WVZH01000003.1:0-13715 GCA_011772595.1 Anaerolineales bacterium | reverse complement strand
AGCAATTCTTCCAAGGTACCGTAGAGTTCACGATATTCATTAGGAACGTGTGTCGACGAAGGATCGTCACCTCTTCCTTCAGTCGTCTCTGTCACCAAGAGAGTGCTTTGTGCTATCGGAGTTGACAAGTCAGGCGCTACGGTCGCCCTACCAAGAACACAGGCGTTACTCATAAGAAAGAGAACACAGAGAATCAAGAAACGTTTCATGTCCCAACTCCGTGACAGGTAGGAGCTTCTCTATCTGGTATTACAACTGGAAAGTTGTCGATGTCGCGCCAGGTGCGTTCCTCCCGTCGGAGAATATGAGGCGTAACAATCCTATGCCAAGGGGGACACCTTCATGAACGGAATCTACTCGACGAATTGAATATGTGAGAGTCCTGTAGGATACGTCGCACAATCTCTGACCGACTTTAAAATCTGCGAATGTCGGGGGGCCATTCTTTATCGGATGCCGGTATCAATGTCTACGTCGATACGGGTCACCTCCTGATATCTTATTTCAATGGTCTTTGGAAAACCCTTGGCTCTATCTATGCCAACACGATTGATGTCTATCACATATGTCCCTACGGGCAGAGCGCTCCGGAAATTACCATTGGCATCGATCTTCAGTCGAACGACTTCGGTGCGACCATTCTCTTTAAAAACCACGATTTCCCTAGCAGCGTAGACTTCAAAGGACGGTGTGGGAATGGGTTCGTCTTCCCTTTGAACGGGCAAAAGGGGGCCAATCGTGACGTGACCTTCCAGAATACCTGTTTGAGGCGGACTAGAGGAACATGCAAAAGCGGAGAGCATCACGGTGGTAAGGAGGATCCAAATGATTACACGCCTCGACCGTAGAAGGTGTAGGCAATTCCTTCTCAGAAACATCACGAACTCCCCACAAACAAGCGTAGGATTATGACCCCTCGTAATCTTATATTGGATGGTCCGTGTTTGTCCATTATCTGTAACTTATTCCTCTGGATAGAAAGCGACACCCAACCCGCCAGGTCCAACGTGTGTGCCAACAACGGGGCTGACATCTGCCCGATGGATCACTGGGGGATTAAATCGCTCAATTACCAGCATTTTCAATTCCTCACCCTCCTCTGGGCAATCAATGTCAACGATCGCGGCTTCCGCCATCTTTTTGCCACTAAGTCGCTCCTCGACGAGATCCAGCATATGTTCAACGGCTTTACTCTTCGTCCTTGCCTGCGATAGCGCACCGATGAGCCCATCTTTAAATTGCAGGATAGGCTTTATCTGCAAAGCCGTGCCAAGAAATCGCCTCGCCGTCCCAATACGGCCGCCTTTATGAAGATATTCCAAGGTGTCGACGGCGAAGAGTAGTTGCGTCATGGCGCGCATTTTTTCGGCTATCTCCACAACTTCGTCCAGCGATTTACCCGCAGTTGCAGATCTTGCTGCGCCTAACACGACCAATCCCAAACCCATCGAACTAGAGTATGAATCCACGATACGAATAGTGAAATCGGGGAGCTCACTCAATGCTGCCTGAGCACTAGCCACTGTTCCGCTGATCTTTGAAGAAGCAAGCACAGCGACGATTGCGTCACATTGTTCGCCCACCTCCCGGAAGAATGTCTCAAATTCCTTCGCCGAAGGCTGTGAGGACGTAGGCAGCGTATCCGATTTCCTTAAACGATCGTAAAAGGCCTGGGGCGTGATATCGACGCCGTCGCGATACCGTTCCTCGTCCCAAATGAGCCACAGAGGAATCACGGAGATATTAAGCCCCACCTGAGCATCCTCAGGGATGTAAGCAGAGCTATCTGTCACGATCGCAATTTTTTGACCGCCCATCGTTCGCTCCTTTCAATTCCTCGAATTCTCGACATGTCTGTGAACACTGGTCTAACTTGCCTGATCTCAGATCCCTTCCTCCTGCTAGTCGAGAACATCCCCAAAAAGATGTAGATCATATCCATGAGATCGGTTAGGAAGACTGACTTTCCCAAAATACTAAACGAGAGATAGTCTAAAAAGAGTGTCGTAGATATAAATAACTCCTGCACAAAGAAATGCAAGTAGGCTGAAGCCAAAGGAGACAAAACCAATGTTCACAAAGGAATGCTTCTTGAACACATTCTTCGAGACTTGAAGGATCTGAAACGCGAGCGCTTTTACTTCTTCTTCGGTATTCAAACTTAGCAACGTCCTCCGAAATCGATCTAATTGCAAATCTTTGATGTGACCAAAGAACATGACCAGCCTCGAATCGTAAAGTTCATCAACGTTACCCGATTGCTTTGCGTCTGAGAGAAGACTTTGAATTTCCTCTGGCGGCTTTACTCGAGACCACATACAAGCAAGGCTAAGGACAATCGACGCTGCCATCAATATCGCCATCGAACCAAGCAGGAACAGGGTGATTGGCGAGATGCCCGCCAATATCTCGCGCAAATCATTCGTTTTGATGAAGATAGAGCTGGTCAGAAAACTTACTAGGGCTCCATTGAGCGTGAGGAGAACACGGGCTTTCGCGTCGGCGTTATCGTACCAGTGGAGAACAACGTCATAGAGATTCCGGATCGCTTCTAATTGCTTAGGATCGATTTCATATTCCATCGTATCCCCCCAAAGCACCTCTGAGAAGCCGGTCGCAAATCAGGGTTGCTACGTCAGAGCATAGGTGACGTTCTTGGTCTTGGGAGGATCTGTGCAAAGAACCTCGCTGATGTCGACATCCTACCCAGAAAACCAAAAAAGTCGGATTCTATTCAATTACTCTTCATTACCGGAATGATCTCCTTTGTGAACAATTCCAACGTCTCTGCAGTGTACAGCCCCTTCACGTTGAAGATGATGTGCTCAAAGCCTAACTCCTTCAGCTCATTCCCTCTGGTAATGACATCTTGCACAGTACCATCTTCGAAATCTGCGGTTTGTAAGACTGTCTTTTCGATCTCCCCATAGGGTCTTCCGACGTCCTCACAATGCCCTTTCAGGATTTCCAGTCGTTCCTTGAGCTCCTCGGCCTCAGAGCGGCCAAAGAAGTTGCACGCATCGCCATATTGTGCCACCAAGCGCAAGGTCTTCTTGGGCCCCATGCCACCGATCAGGATGGGAGGATGCGGTTTGGAGAGTGGCTGTGGATTGTTTAGTGGGAAAGGAAGGTTGAAATGTTGTCCCTCGTAAGCAGTGAGGTCACCTGACCACATATGTTTGGCGATCTGAAGCGTCTCCTCCAACATCTCGAAGCGTACTTTCGTAGATGGAAATCTCATCCCCAGGCTTTCGGTCTCGTGTTCGTACCAGGCCGCGCCGATGCCGAAGTAAGCTCTACCACCAGAAAGCACATCCAGAGTGGACACCATCTTGATCACCAGAGCTGGATGACGGTAGATCACACCACCTACGAGCAGGCCGATTTTGACCTTCTCCGTGATCCCTGCAAAGAGCCCCAACGTTGTGTAGCCCTCAATCATTTCAGATTCAGGATCACCCAGCCAAAATCCAAGTTGAAAGAAGTGATCCATCACCCAGAGGCTGTCGAAACCACCTTGATCGGCTGTTCGTGCTGTTTCAATGAGCCAACTTCGCATTGTCTCTGAAGTGCTGGGTCGGAAGTGAGGGATTTGTAAACCGATACGCATTGCAATCCTCCATACTCCAATTGGTGGAATTCTGTCCGTGGAGCTAGGCAGCGACCAAACATGAGAGCAAAATTCATTCTCAGGAGCGCTAGAGAGACGCGCATTCGATGGAGGCAATCGGCCGATGGGTGAAGTGATCCAGGCCACATCGGAGATCCAGACAGGCCATCCCTATATCAATCGCTCTGTTAACTCCGTCAGGCGTTTGGTTAAGTTTGCACCGAGATATAGATGAGAAGGATCTGCCCAACTGCTTCCCTGTATCTGATGTGCCCAATAAATCGGCTGAGGCACACGATCCCCCCAATCATCTTCTCTCCCATAGTATAGATAAATATCCCAAGCGATTTTACCCTCTGGAGCGTCGAAGCTCTCAGCTACCGCTCGACCAACAAGCTGATCTGGATCGTAGAAATGGGTTACATGTGGTTGCAGCCCAAGTTGCTCTGCTGCCCCGTTAGCTACTTCTAGCGTATCACCCTCATACATCTTTATCCAAACGATGAAGACATGGACGTCCATATCCGGGATCCTTTGCAGAACCCCCTGTTGCACCGCACGGGCGCCATCCTGAATTCAATTGGGTCAGGTTGGTGAGAGGATTGCTAAGAATTTGTATGAATCGCCTGGTGTATTAAATGCCTCTTGGATTAATCTCAATGATTCATCGAGTATATTCATGTGATCACTTCCCCTCCTTCACGCATCTTGAGAGAAATTCAAATTGTCACACGCGAGGGCAGACATCGATTCTATTCGATCCTGCAGAGGATGTTTAAACATCGACACCATGAATTATTGTCGGTCATAAGACGACGAGTGATCTCTTCGTCGCGCCAACTCACTGGCATAGCGTATCCCCAAGATCGACGCATTCGAAGTTGCCCACTGTGTGAATTGCGTAGTTCCTACCGGTGTCGACTCTGTGTAAAGCAGATCCGCCATCAGGCCTGCTATTTCCTCGCGGGTGATGAAAACGTCGCCCATGAGAAATCCCAGGAGCAAGCCAACTAAATATCCCACAACCGGAGGGATAGAGACTAGCGGCCGGCGCTTGCCAATAATCTTCCCTATTTGCTCCACGAGGCCTCGGTACGTGAAAGTCTCTGGGCCTATCACGTCGATGATGCGATTCGAGGTTTCCGATCCATGTTTCACTGCCAATGATGCGAAGTCGTCGACATAAATCGGTTGCAAACGATACAAGCCATCACCAAAGACACCAAATATGGGTAGCTTACGTAGAACCCAAGCAATGTTATTGATGAGAATGTCTTCCTTACCGAATAATACTGCGGGACGAAGAATGGAGTAGGATAACCCTGATTCAATAAGTGCCCTCTCGAGGATTGCTTTTCCTCGAAAGTACTCAAAAGGAGAATCCTCCGTTGGATTGGTAATACTGGTGTGGACTACTCGCCTGACGCCGGCTTCCTTCGCTGCCTCGAAGAGCTTGATGGTATTCTCTACAGCGCTTGAGTGATGAAAGCCTGCCTTGCTGAAGCGAACCCAATAGGTATTGTAGAGCACCGAGACCCCGAGCAGGGAAGTTATCATCCTGGCTTTGTCATCGAAGTTGAAGGGAAAGACCTGCACCTGGGATCCGAACGGATTGGCACGATCGGGTGAATTTGTCAGCGTGCGAACCGTTTTCCCTTCCCTGAGCAAGCGACTGGCAATATATTTGCCAGAATAACCAAACGCACCGGTTACGGCGTGAATATCTTGAGTAGCCATGGGACTACAACCCGACCAAAGGATTCACAGGTCTGACCTTCCCAACGAATTATTCATCTGCTGCAGGCATGAAACCAATGGGATATCGTCCTTTATTCCGATCGAGCTTGGACCGAACCGCGTCACTGATATCGATCTCAGCCTGATATGCGAGGATTAGACAATAGATCAAAACATCAGCCAGTTCATCAGCTACTAAAGATTGCGTTTCTGATTCTTTTGCCAACTCAAGGCTCTTCTCGCTCGAGCACCACTGAAAGCGCTCCATAATTTCAGCAGCTTCAATGGCGATGCTCATTCCCAGATTCTTAGGAGTATGATATCTGCCCCAAGACCGCTCTTCTGCGAATTTCCTCACCTCATCACGTAGTTGACTTATCGTCGTTTCACTATCGGATTCTAATCCCTCATCCATGTTCTCATCCTCATTCGGAGCCTTTCTTCAGGGCGAAAGGTTCTGACTTAGATCAGAATGCAATGCTGTGAGATTTCATTAGCGTATCCACACCGGGTACATGTCATTGGCAGGATGATGTGTAAGACGAACCAATGAGCTTCCGTCGGCATCCATTCTGAAGATGTCATTATGGCTATCCGCAAGGGGGTCTGCTTCGTAAATAGAGCCAAATACAATGAACTGACCATCTGGTGAAAATGAAGGTAGATATTCGGCTCGGTCCTCATGTCCGCCAACCGAACTGAGGTCCTCAACCTCACTGCCATCAACTTTCACTTTAAAGATGTGCCAGATCCCGCTTCCGAAATTTTCTCCCTCGAACGCCGTAGCACGCTCAAAGACAATCCACTGATCGTCGGGGCTCCAATTTGGATCGTAGTTACCAGCGGGGAAAACAGGGGTGGCAACTCCTGGTCCGCCATCGTAAACGGTCATAGCGTTCCCACCATCTGCATCCATTTTCTTCAACACGAATCGCTGGACGTCCATGTCAAAGGCAGCATAAACAATCGATCTTCCATCGTTCGACCAGCTGGGATCACCCTCGATTACAGTCGGAGTGTCGGTCAGATTCGTCAGGTCCGTACCATCACGCCTAATCTTATAGATATCCATCACGCTGTCTGGATCGGGAAGCTTCATCAAGAAAACGATCCACTCACCGTCAGGTGAAAAACTGTCGCCTTCCGCATGATTGCCCAGGTCCGTCAACCGAGTTTCTTGCTTGGTCTCCAGATCAATCAGCCACAGAGTCCTTCTGTCCCCACCATCCAATTCATCATTGGAATTCGTGTCCTCTTCGGCGCGAGAATCTGCAAGATAGCGCCGTGTGGGGTCTATCCCTAAGATGAAATGGAATTCTTCCGTGTAGGTGATCCGGGTAACATTGTCCCCCTCTTTATCCATGGCGTAAATCTCTGTGCGGCTGCTTCCAGTGTCGCGGTTGGAGACGAACAAGATTTCGGCTGTCGATGGCAACGAACTTATCCTTGGCATCTCCTTCTCTGGCCCGTCTTGATCGTTACAACCGCCTAATGAGTTCCCGATCAGGAATGCGGCAAGTAGCAAACTCAAGAAATTGCTGCCGATCTTTCTCCCCACAAAACTTCTCCCCGATATAGTCGCCAAGAGAGACTCTGATCCTCGAAGGAATCTTGGCCCGTCCATACATCCCAGAATTCGTCTCATTCTATACTTTCAATTGCCCATCCCTGAAGCTTCACTGGACGTACTTCAACCCAGAGCCGGTGTTGAAGAGAACGACCCGGGCATGAAGGTCTAACCATCCCTGCTCCACCAGTTTCTTCAAACCTGCGAGCGTCGCCGCGCCCTCTGGTGCCGTAAAAATGCCTTCCAGGCTCGCCAATTGGGCTTGAGCATCTAGGATCTCTTCATCTGATACGGCCACAGCGCTCCCCTCGCTCTCATATAGCACCTCAAGGATCATCCGGTCGGCAAATGCCTTGGGCACACACAATCCAGTGGCGACTGTCTGAGGGTTTTCCCACGCTCGAGTTTTCTCTTCCCCCGCGTTGAATGCGCGCACAACTGGCGCGCATCCTGTTGGCTGTACCGCAACCATCTTTGGGCGCACGTTGCCAATCCACCCCAACGTTTCCAACTCGGCGAAAGCTTTCCACATCCCCAGCAAGCCCGTGCCCCCTCCTGTGGGATAAACGATCACACCCGGCAATTGCCAATCGAAATCCGCTGCCAACTCCAGACCCATGGTCTTCTTACCTTCTAGACGATACGGTTCTTTCAGGGTTGACATGTCGAACCATCCATGAACCTTGGCCGCCTCACTCGCAGCCTGCCCGGCTTCACGGATGATGCCCTCCACCAATTGCAGATCCACGCCGGTGGCACGCACCTCGGCGATGTTGACCGGCGGAGAGTCCTTGGGCATGTACACATGCGCCTCTATGTCTGCTCGCACCGCATAGGCGGCCAGTGCACCACCTGCGTTGCCCGCAGTTGGGACGACCAATTCCGTAAGGCCCAATTCTTTCGCCCGCGATACGGCTACGGCCATCCCCCGCGCCTTGAAAGTCCCTGTGGGCTGAGTGGATTCGTCTTTTATGTACAGCTTCTCGATCCCCAAGGCTTCGCTCAGTCGAGGGACCTTCAGCAGCGGTGAATTCCCCTCCCCTAAGTGTACGATGTTGGCCTGGTCACGGACAGGGAGCAGCTCGAACCAGCGCCACAAGCCGTGATCTCTCCCGTGGAGTTCATCACGTTTCATCCGTTTTCGAGCTTCTTCAAGATCATAGCGTGCGAGCAGAGGTGAAGCGCACTCGTGGCAGTAAGTCTGAGGCCTGTCAGCGTCATAGGTCCCGTTGCATTCTGGGCACTCAAGGTGACTCAGTGTGGAATTAAACGATTCAAGCATACAGATTCTCCGGTGATCCTCAGCATACGTGGATAGTTGCGGACAACCTTTAGATCAAAGAAACGCCCAGGTTGACGAATAAAGTCACTCGTATGCAAATTCTAAGGTGCTTCTTTCTGTTTAGACAACCTTCTAACACCCTGAATTGGAAACTCGCTTTATGAAAGGACTTCAGTACTCGAAACCTTTGGTAACAGAGCGTGTTAAAGGGATGAGGGATCCAACAGCAATTCCATCCACCCCGAAGTCCAGCATCCAGCATCAGGTCTTCGCTCGTGCGGAATACGCTACCTGGGCCGAAACCACAGCGATTGGCGTTTGCGCCGCTCACCGAAACGTAGACAAAATCATAGCTCTTGGTAGATCCCACATTTCTTGCCCGGCATGTAGGAGAAGGCTTGATTGACCTAGAAACGGAAGAAACGTGATGGATGATATTGATCTCTATCGGGACGATATGGGACAAAGAGCACGACTCACGCGCAACCAGGAGTTCAAACTCAGCATCATCGTATCTGGCAGCGATTCTCTCGCTGAAACACTACAACCCCATCTTGACTCAAAGTCGATAGCCACTAACACACGGAAGTTCTATAGGGCTAGTTGTAACCGCATTGCGAAGCTGTACGACCAGCTTTCCTCGAGCGCAATCGCACTCGGCGTCCCACCCCCCTCCTTCCTGGCTTTTGTAGAGGAAGCCTATATCCTGAGGGAGACCTATCTCGACGACACCCGCTCACCCCTGCTAGATTGGTTGCTTCAGGAACTCTGGGGGTTTGACCCAGTATGGAACGAAGTCGCGAGCACGGCCGTTGAGCTAGTCAAGATCCTCTATCTCTTACCAGCATCGACACAGGAGTTCCTTGTGAATCGATGTGCGGAGGAGCCCGACATTCCCACCAGCACTTCGATATCTCGATCTCTCCCTCGTGGAGAAGCGCTTCTTGAGGAGGCGACACAGATTTTAATCCAAAGGAATGTGGCAAAGGACGTCCTTGTTGAATCCAACTTGCGTCTCGTATTTAGTATCGCCCGAAAGTATATCGGACGAGGTTTACCGCTCGATGATCTTAGGCAGGAGGGCTCCCTTGGGCTGATGCGCGCCGTGGAGAAATTCGATCCCGCACGCGGTTTCAAGTTCAGCACCTATGCAACATATTGGATCCGCCAAGCGGTGATGCGATCGATCGATGTTTTGGGTCGGCTGATTCGTCTACCTGTGCACATCGTTGAGATGATGAAGAAGATTCAACGAATCAGCCTGGAGATTGAACAGAGAACTGGTAGCACCCCATCGCCCAAGGATTTGGCACTCGAATTAGACATTCTTCCAGAATGGGATGTTCTAGAAATTCGAAGGTGCATCAAAGCCAACGCTGCAATCGATTCCAAGTTGCATCGGCAATGGGATCGGGCTGCGAGAAAAATCGAAGAGTTGCAGATGCTAGCTGCTGATACCCTCTCCATCGATATCCCTGTTGGTGAGGAAAGCGAGAGCGCGCTAGTCGATCTCATCCCCGCCTCGGGGGAGGACAACCCCGAGGAAAAATTACTCTACATGGTACTACGCGAAGAACTACTGCGCGCCCTCGATAAACTCAAGGAAAAAGAACGCGCGGTCCTTAAACTGCGTTACGGGCTGGAAGATGGCCAACCACGGACGCTGGAGGAGGTCGCCAAGAAATTTGGGATAACTCGCGAGCGCATCCGCCAGATCCAGGAGAGGGCGCTTCGCAAGCTGCGCCACCCTTCGGTGAGCAAGTATTTGAGTGACTTCTACTCGGCAGCGTAGCATCTCTCTTTCGAAGAATTTGCGCGCTCATCCAAAATCCGATCGCCAACCTCCTCTTGAATGTCCAGATTGAAGCTGAGCCATAGCGCTGCCCGTCCGAACCTACAAAAATTGTATTCAAGGAGAATTGATTTTTTTATCCTGCTGATAGAACGTCACTTAATATGTGGGATTTTGCTAATCCGTCTCATGTATTGAATTGGAAGCGGAGGCCAGCATCGTCCATCCATCACCGGCGAGCGGAAAGTCGCTCTAATATTTAGCCTTATCTATGGTATACTCTGCACAATCCAGGAACGTCACCCTGGATTGAAGTTAACAACTGCATATACAAAGACCTAGATCAGGAATAGTAGGCGTCAAAGCGGGGTCGCAGAGAATCGGGCATCAGGCTGGGAGCTCGATACCAGCGCCGGCGCTGAATGGACCTAGGAGTCGCCCGCCGAAAGGGCAGTCGCCTGAGTAGTACGGGCCGGAAACGCCACCGTTATCAAGGCTGAGGGTATCGTCCTCCCGTAACAATTCGGATTGCTTTTCCGCTGTAATTTATGCAACTGTGGGAGAACCGTACCTGCGAAAGAGTGAGGCTGGCTCACATGTTACAACCGCCGTCACCGGCGGTTTTTTTGTTGAACGGTGAGCAGCTTAAGTGGGGTGGCACCACGAGCGCCAGCGCCCGTCCCCTCGGGGATGGGCGTTTTGTGTTTCCACACCGGGTTGCTCCAAGGAGGCATGTTTATGTATCTCACCAAACTCAAAATCAACGCTGCACAGTTCCCCACCCAACGAATCTACCCGTTCAATATCCCGGTTCTGAACCATCCGGCAGAACTGTCCTTCACGCGGCAGGTGGTGTTGTTTGTGGGCGAGAACGGCTCCGGTAAATCCACGCTGCTTGAAGCCATCACCCGCAAGTGTGGGTTCCATATCTGGCACAAGCCTAAACGTCACTTGGCTCACCAGAATCCACTCGAAACGCGACTGGCAGACTTCATCACCATCACCTGGTCAAACGGGCCTGTGCCGGGCTCTCTCTTCAGAGCGGAGACGTTCCACGACTTCGCCGATTTTCTCGACGACGTCGCGCTCTGCGATCCGGGCCGACTTAAATATCACGGCGGACGCATTCTGAACACGTTGTCACACGGCGAAGCAATCTTGAGTTATCTGAGCCATCGCTTCAACCGCGGAGGCCTGTTTTTCCTCGACGAACCGGAATCCGCACTATCACCCGCTCGTCAGTTGGAGTTTCTGAACCTCCTGGGACAGCTTGAGACTGGGGGAAACACCCAATTCTTCATCGCAACCCACTCGCCTATTCTCCTGGCTCATCCTGGAGCCCAGATCTTCAGCTTTGATTTCAACCGCATCGAAGAAGTGGCCTACGAAGACACCAGCCATTACAAAATCTACCGAAGATTCTTTGACGATCGAAGCGCCTTCATCACGAACGTTGATGCAGTCACTTAATCTGACGAAAGGAGGGATATTGTCCAGAAAAGAAAACCAATCGTAACCACCCGACTTGAAGTCCATTGGACAGGCATTCGCAACTACAACGATCAACAAGGAGGAGAAGATGTCGCAGTATAAATACTTCTTAGACGAAAAAGATATGCCCACGCATTGGTACAACATTATCGCCGACATGGAGACACCACCACCACCCTATCGACACCCAGCGACGTTTGAACTACTAGGACCTGATGATATGGCGCCTGTCTTCCCCATGGCCTTGATCGAACAGGAGGTGAGCACGGAGAGGCACATTGAGATCCCCGAACAAGTGCAGGACGTACTCAAGATGTGGCGACCGTCTCCCCTCTACCGCGCAGTTCGATGGGAAGATGCCTTGGACACCCCTGCCAAGATCTACTACAAGTGGGAGGGTGTGAGCCCACCTGGAAGCCACAAACCCAATACCGCCGTGGCCCAGGCCTATTATGCCAAGCAGGAAGGCCTCGAAGGTTTTGCTACCGAGACGGGGGCCGGTCAATGGGGTAGCGCGCTTTGTTTCGCCGCCCAACTCTTTGGCTTGAAGTGCAAGGTCTTCATGGTCACCATCAGCTATCACCAGAAGCCGTATCGTCGCGTCATGATGGAGACCTGGGGCGGCAACGTCGTACCCAGCCCCAGCTCCGAAACCAAAGCCGGAAGGGATATCCTGGAAGTGGACCCTGAGACGACGGGCAGCCTGGGCATCGCCATCAGTGAAGCGGTCGAATATGCGGTGACCCATGACGGTTTCAAATACTCCCTGGGCNNAACTTCGTCCTCATGCACCAGACGGTTATCGGGTTGGAAGCGCTGAAACAACTGGAGATGGCTGGCGACTACCCGGATATCCTCATCGGCTGCGCCGGCGGTGGCAGCAACGCCGCAGGCCTTATTTACCCGTTCCTGAAGGACAAGCTCAGCGGCGATAAGCCAGACTTGAAGGCCATCTTTGTCGAATCCACCGCCTGCCCCAGCATGACCAAGGGCATCTACGCCTTCGACTGGGGAGACACCGCTAAAACGGTACCGGTGGTCAAGATGCATACTGTTGGGCATAGTTTCATTCCCGCCCCCGTGCACGCAGGTGGGTTGCGTTACCACGGGATGGCGCCCAGTATCTGCGCTCTGCTCGAGCAAGGTCACGTGGAGGCCCGTGCCTATCATCAGAATGACATCCTTACAGCAGCTGAGAACTTTGCCAAGGCGGAGGGCTTTATCGTCGCTCCCGAGACGGCGCACGCCATCAAAGCGGTTCAAGATGAGGCCATCGCATGCAGGGAATCAGGTGAGGCCAAAGTCATTCTCTTCAGCAACAGCGGTCACGGCAATCTCGATCTGGCAGCCTTTGACGCCTTCCACAGGGAAGAACTCCCGGATTACAAACTTGAAGAGGCGGCCATCCAGAAGGCATTGGAGGAACTACCGCAGGTCCCTGCTTAGGTTCTGTAAAGATTTCTGTTGAATGGTTGATTGTCTGCTCGGAACCTGTGCACTCGAGAATAGATCTACTAAGGAGAAGTAGTCAGCAAATCGTAGCGTAGATAAAATTCGAGACTTTGAGGGCGGATCATTCTGAGGCTCTCCGGAATTGTGATCTATTAATTACGAAATCTTGTTTCGATCACACGAACGGAGAGCTTCTACCATTTCAAATGCAAGAGTTCGAGTTCTTCCAACATTCCTCATATACATTTCTTATTTATCCTATATCAGCATATCTGATAATTCAGATAGCGTCTCAATCATTATTGGTATGAGGAAACAAAGATGAATCTGGAAAAATATACCCAAAAGTCTCAAGAAGCCCTCTTGGGGGCACAGCACATGGCAGAGGATCTCAACCACCAAACGGTGGAGCCTGCCCATATCCTGATGGCGTTGCTCCAACAGGACGATGGGGTCGTTCCGGCCATCATTACACAGGTGGCCGGGGGCGTCTCGGGGCTTCGAGAGGAATTGAATAAAGCACTGGGAGAACGTCCTAAAGTACATGGAAGCAACGCACAAGTAGGCGTATCCCGCCTGGGTGCGGACGTACTCAAATCGGCAGAAAAATTCGCCAAGGGAATGAAAGACGATTACGTCTCCACAGAGCATCTTCTCCTGGGTCTGACCGAGTCTCCGGAAGGCAAACGCCTGGAAGGGTTCGGATTGACCCGTGACGCGATCCTCCAAGCTCTGACCGAGGTGCGCGGCTCCCAACGAGTGACGTCTGCAACCCCCGAAGACA
>WVZH01000008.1:460-1563 GCA_011772595.1 Anaerolineales bacterium | reverse complement strand
CCCTGATAGAGCGGGCGAACGTAGAGATGTCCGCTCTATCAGGTCTATTGGGTAATGAGAATTCTCGTTTGCGAGAATCGAATTGGGACGGTTGGGCGGGTTGATAGGCTTTTTCGACAGGGGTTAGTTTGTCTCAGCTTGATCTCCAAAGAGGTTGGGCTTGTATGCAAAGCGATTAAGGGAGATAACATCCATAGCGTTTTTTATTTATTGCGTGGTGGTTATCCTTAAGCTTCCATTCTACTTCGGAGCATACTTAGCGAGGCCACAGCTCTTGGCAGGGGGGCTGATCTTCGCCCTTTTCTTGCATTTTCTCACCCCTAAGCCAAGAGTCAAAGCGATGCCATGGGTAGACGCTTTGCCGCTCGTCCTCGGGCTGCCCGGTGCCATTTTTATAGCCTTTTTCTACGATAGAGCCCTCGATTACGAGGCCTACGGGTTCTTGGATGCAACGGGCATCGCGCTCGCTTTCTCGCTCGCTGTAGCGCTCATCATCATGGTATATCGTCGCACTGCCTGGGCAATGCCCGCTCTCATCATCATCCTGCTATTAATCGTTCGCTTTCAGGGATACCTACCCGGCATGCTCCACGGAGTAGGCTACGAGTTTAGCCGGTTGGGATTTAGCTTTTACATGGGGACGCACGGTATCTTTGGAGTTCCCTTCAAGGTCGCCTCCACGATCCTGATCAGCTTCATCGTCTTTGGAAGGCTATTCCAAGCTGCTGGAGGGGGGAAGTGGTTTCTCAATTTTGCTGCCTGGCTGCTAGGCTCGGCACGAGGGGGGATGGCCAAGGTGGCGGTAATGGCAAGTGCTCTCTTCGGCATGATATCGGGTTCTCCCAGTGCCAATACCGCATCTACCGGGGCGATCACAATACCCATGATGATACGCACAGGGTACAAACCGTCCCTTGCTGGAGCTATAGAAGCGGTTGCCAGCACGGGGGGGCAGTTTATGCCCCCTGTCATGGGAGCCATTATCTTCATAATGGCGGAGTGGCTAGAAATCCCCTACGGCTCCGTGGCCGTTATGGCTGCGCTTCCCGCTATTTTATACTACGTAATAGTTTTTAACACGATTCACTTTGAGGCTTTGCGAA
>WVZH01000008.1:0-287 GCA_011772595.1 Anaerolineales bacterium | reverse complement strand
GGGGGAAATTTGATCTTGATGCTCGCTATGGTTGGCTTGGCAAGCTTTATACTGGGCATGGGTTTGGATTCAATACCGTGCTATATAACTGTGGCCATTCTAACAGCTCCTGCCTTAATGAAAATTGGCGTTTCCGATATTGCCGCTCACCTGTTTGTCATCTACTGGGGACTGGCATCCTTCTTTACTCCCCCAGTATGCCTTGCCGTATATGTTGCCTGCGGGATTAGCGGGGCTGGGATATGGGAAACCGGGCTGAAAGCGGTGCGTCTGGGTGTGGGTGCTTT
>WVZH01000069.1:137185-142009 GCA_011772595.1 Anaerolineales bacterium | reverse complement strand
GTGTTCAGGAAGATGATACCTCCGAACAACCACGCCCCAAACCAGAATTCTTGAGCAGGCAAAACGGCAGCCCGGGAGCCAATAACCAAATGCAGGAAATTGCGAAGGAAGAGAATAGCAACGAGACCTAAAAAAGAGGTCTTTATCATGGAGAGGAAGACTTGTTGTAACGCCCCTCCTTCGGAAGCTGCGTTCATACCCTGACGAACCACCAGAAAAAGGATCAGGAGAAAACTTGCGACCTGAATCCATCGCAGTGTGCCTGTATGGACCTTCACACGACTCATCCGAACCTTATCCCGCTTGCCCGCGAGATAAACTTGTAGGGCCAATCCAATACCCATCAAAACGAATGGGAGCGCTAAGAGGTGTGGATGATTATCTGCCAGCAGAAACGAGAAAAACGGGAACTCGTCGATCACTTCGATCTCATTGCCGATTAAATTCACATCATTGACGACCCGAGACGCTCGCCACCACCACCAGTGCCGTGTGGGCAGCCAAGACGGATCCGCGGTGGGAGGATTGACCAGGGTCTTGATGTTCAACCACTTCCAGAATGGAGATGCCCATCCACCTTCTGAATCCTGGATCCAGAAGAGATGCCGGTTATGGAGCACCTCCAGGAAACCTTCCAGATTCCCCGTGATTAGGACGAAGATGGGACCGAACAAAGAAGCAGCCAGACGAGGCCTTCCATCACGTCTGGCGAGCAGGTTGTAAAGCAGTGAATAGGTTCCTATGACGCTCAGTCCAAACCATAGTGCGTTTCCAAGATTGAAGGCCACACCACCAGGCAACTGGGTTAGCGTCGTTAATAGGGAAAGTTGTATGTAGCCGAAATAATAATAGGAAATGGCGTATCCTGAGAGCCATGGATCACGAGGAGGAAAAACTTCCGAGCGTTGTATGGAATTGAGAAACGCCAGCTCCATTGGTTTTTCGGTATGATCGAGCGCGGGATTNNGCTCGCAACCAATGTAGGATCTCACGCCAACGACCCGATCCAGCCCAGGCACTGAGCGCTGCCAGGAGGAAGATCGCCAGGATCGCCCCTCCGATTGTGTTACGTAAAAGACCGAAAGAGGCGCCAACCCACAGCAAATAGCTGGCCGCCATCACGCCTAAAGCTCGAGAATAACCGAAGCCTCGATCCGGTAAGCGATTGAAGAGTCGCCAGGCAATTGGAAATGAAGCTAAACCAAGAACGCTGCTTGCTAGCCACCAAGCAAGTGTTGCAGCGATCAACGTACCACCTCGTAGATCACGGTGTCTCCTGTGCGGTATGCCTCATTCAAAATGCCGGAGGACTGCATGACTTCGAATTTTTCTAATCCATGTGTCGGGCAAGCCAATCGTCCATCTTCCACCTGCGGATCGATCAATTCACAGTCGGAAGCCGGGACATCGGGCTGGGTCATTCCGAACGGATATCCGCGCATGTCACAGGTAATGAAATCCCCATCACCGGTTCGGCTGCAAGGTTGGACCTTTTCATAATAAGCACGCTCAAGCTGCCCCAGGACGACGTACTGCACGCCATACCGATCTATAAAATCTCTCGCCTCGTCGATCGACTGCGTAAGGTAGAAATAAGTGATCTCAGATAGCCGCTCATCCACAAGCCCGGGTGGACCTGCCACACGTTGCTGCCTCTGGTGGTTGGGCCATCCCAGGACACCCGGGAGACCTGTATAGATGGTAAACCGAGATCCCCAGCGATATTCAGGGACGTTGGCTTCCACGATCACAGGTGTCCCTTGAATGTTGTCCTGCATCCAAGTAATGGCCTGGTAATCTTCATCCAAGGACAAGGTGTCGTGCAATTCAAAGCGTTCCGCATAGGGCATAAACGCCATGCCGTCAAGATCCTTCGGCGCCTCTGAAGCCATCCGATCGTCCATCTTTGCTGGCGCCGCTATCAGCGGATAAAGTGCTGCCGAAAATACTAGAACAGCAAGAACTAGCAACCACACGCGTTTCCATTGCCGGTTCCAGAAAGTTGTCGTCGAGAGAAGCCATGCCAAGGAAGCGGCCGCAGCGATGCTGAACATCTCCCAAACTTGAAGATAGAATTTAAAGACCGTATTCATACGGCTGATATCGCCCACCAAGACGACGACCTCGACCACGAACGTCAGGGCAATACCTATCCCCACGAGACTTAGCAAAACCTTCTTCTGAACCGCTATCCCAGGTCGTAGTAGAAGGATTCCCGACCAAGCGATGAGCGGGAACACGATCAGCGCGATTTCAAAACCTTCACCCACCAGTAGTCCTGTAACTGCTACAAAGGTTAATCCGCCTATAGCCAGCCAAGCTGCGAAGGGTTTCAGACGCTGGAGAGCGGAGAGTGGTGTCGTCGCCATCCATTGGATCGTCTCCCAAGCCATCCAGGAAACGATTACAAAGAGGAACAAACCATGAACCGTCAGGTAGTCAATCAGTGGTGTCCGCGAGCCTGCCCAAATATTTGCTTCTACGTATCCTACGCCATACCACTGATGATAAGGTCGGTAGAGATATTGAGCCAGGGCTACAAAAAGCCCCACGGTGATCACGATCTCGATGAACACCTTTAAGCCAAGTTTACGAATGAGCGACCACCCAAGGAATAGGTTGCGCACGAAACCCCTGAGAGTCACACTTCCTACAAACAACACCCCTTCCACAGCTGCCATTAACTGCTTTGACCTTTTGTCAGTTTCTTCAACGGCTTCTTGGCTTTGGGTTCGATCTCGCAACCACACCCCATAAACTATGGCAACCACGCCAATCGCCCAGTAAACTGGAAAATCCCATGTGTTCGTTGGACGTAAGGCGCCAAATATCAGCCCACCTACAAATAACGTGACAACCAAGCTCAGCCAGCTCCGCTTATTCCTTCGCTTTGAGTCTAAGAGCCAGGACAGACTCCAACCAATCGCCAATACAGTGAGTGGACGGTTGATCATGTGCGCATGCAAGTCAGCGTACAAGAAAGTAAAGAATGGGAACTCTGTGATCGGTCCTGCCTCTCCCGGTCCTGGTGTAATGACACGACTCGGATTCCAGTACCACTGGTGAAACGGGTACGGCATTTGCCCTCTTAGGGTGATGAAGCGGGCAAAACCACGCAATGCTTGAACCATGCCCATAATGCCTTGTGGTTCTCCACCCGATGTCGCGCCGATGGTTTTGAAGCCGTCGTATATCATGCGGGCCGTGCCTAAGTTACCCAGCAGAACCACGGCAACCGCTGCTGCAAAACCCGCAATCCGTGGATTGGGCAGCGGAAATTGGGTCTCATCCTCACGAAAACGCGCCACGAGATTGAATGCGACGGTGTAAGCCGACAAGGCCAGAGTGGCGAACATGGTTGGGATAACCAAGTTGTAGGCAATTGAAGGCATTAGACCGAGCAGTTTGATAGGCATACCCACGATTACAAATCCAAAGTAGTAGTAATTGATATATCCACCCGCAAACCAAGGATCATAAGGTGGAAACGTTGTACTTTTCAGCACCGCATTGAGATATGAGAAATCCATCGGCTTCTCACCACCGAAGGATGGATGCCACAAATCAGGATTGTAAAAGCGGATGATCAAATCGAGGATGAAGAAACCGAGTGCGATACCTTCTGTGATCAGGATCTCGCTTCGATTGGTTCGCAGGAAATCGATGAAATCTGCACGCCTTCTCCAGACAAGTACGAAGGAGACTCCAGCAAGGACGAGAATGACCAAAGCGATGGACGTTGCCGTTACCGGCACACCCATGCTCCCGAGCAACCAGCTCCCCCAGGCAACGATGAGGAGACCCACGATTCTGGCGGCCGGATAACCGCCATCCCGCAAGCCAGAAAAGGCCGTTCGAGTGATCGGGAATGCAAGGATTCCAATCAATCCGATTAAGCCCCACCAAACCACAATCGCCACGAAATCTGATCGATTGATGAGGCTTTCCCGCCCGAATAACTCAGACCAGGTGCCTTCATCTCCCTGATCCTCCCAGCGCTGTTCGGGCATCAACAGATCTTGAGAGGTCTCTATCTGACCGACATCCTTCGGTAAGACATGCTGCACACGGCTGAGGTCAACGCGATCAAGAAGGTTAAAAACTTTCTCAGAGGAGAAAGATTCATTCTTCTTGAAGACCAATACCTTCGGATGATCGTAGACCGTGAATGCTTCCTCTGCTAATTGATCTCTGATTTCAAGCGGTCCTAACGTAGGATTACTCTCGAAGACCTGAACCAGATCATAGCCGAGTTCTCCTTCTATCTCTCCCGCTTGAGCGCGAGCTGCACATTCCAGAACAACTTGAGGTTCCGGACAACCCAGGAGCGCCCTGTAATATGCAATCGTGAGCGGATACCGGACCGGGACGCGCGTGATGGTCCCGTATTGTCGATTGGAAGTGATAATCAGATAGTCCCCTTCCGAGAGCGTCGAGACGATCCGCTCCAGCTTATCCGAGATACCGTTCTGATCGTCATCCTGGTCATCGTGCCAGTAGAGTTCTTGGTTCAGACTTCGGTAGCGACCCCCAATATCGTAGCCTTCAATCCGCAAGGGCAAGCCGTCGTCCCAGGTCGTCTCACTGATAATCGCCGAAGCGCGCATCACAAGCGCCGAACCCTCAGACAATGTCGCTCGTAGAAATAGGCGTTGGTCTTTCACGACTTCAACTGGCTGATCAAACGCGAGTTCTAATTCTGATTCCTCATCAGATGGCAATGATCCGCGAAAGATGGCAGTTGCAAGCGGAACGGTCTCCACTGGATCACGCAAGAGCTCGACTTGAAGAACCCTGTGGGCACTCGTAGGCGACGGAACGTCG
>WVZH01000069.1:120952-137152 GCA_011772595.1 Anaerolineales bacterium | reverse complement strand
AAATCGAATCCCTCCTGTCGACGTCATCCCCAAGCGCAACTTGTACGCTTCTCCGGTGGAGATTTCTACCGGTTCATCAAATCGGATCTCGATTGTGGTCTCTTCAATTGTTGACAGTGTAGCTTGCGATTCTTGGATGCCCAACGTCGGCCCACCTGCTTCGGCTTTCATCACCTCTACTGTGAATGTTTTTGTTCCAACTTCAGGATCAAGATCGCGCACGTTCGGCAAGACCACACCTGCCAAAAATCCTTCCGAGTCGCTTTTGAACGATGTCTCGTACGGTCGGTTGGAGGCCAAAGTGGCCTCGAGAGTCAGGGCGATGGGCTCGAGCAACCGCTCGTCTTCCGCACCGACGACCACATTCAGCGCTGCGGGAATGTGCGTGTAAATCCAGCGCGTACCCGCCACCCTTGTCACAGGTCGTGTGTAGATGCTGGCGAAAGCCAATGCCCAAATGAACGTCCAGAGAATGGTGACAGTGGCCACGACGCCGACGGTTATCTTGGCGACCTTTCGCCAGGCCTGACGAACCGAATCGGCCCTGTCCCACGCTTCCCAGAGCCCCCAGGCTGCCAAAAGCGTCAAGGTGGGATAGACCGGGATCTGGTAACGCATCGCTGGGGTGAACCCAATGGACTGCCAGATGAAATAAGCACCTGTCCACACTACCAACAACACATGACGTTGCCACTTTCCGCGAAGCGATTCCCATACCGCCCACGCCCAACTGGCCCAGGCAACCAAACCCAACGGCAACCCCAAACCCCACAAGACGAGATTCTTAAAGGAGAACCAGATTGGGGGACGGTCGGCCCACTGCAAAGCATATGGCGCATCGGTATCCCCACGATTCATGGACTGTATTTCGGCCATGTTGGCTTGCCAGCGAGGGTTTAACTTCACGTCGAAGAACGACGGCCCTTGAAAAGCGTAGGGTTGGAACACACGAAACACCAGCAAGGACACGACAGCGGCGAGAACCAAGTACCCCGTCGTGCGGATAAGTACTCGACTCATTTCAGGGGGCTCCGCCCGATAAATTCGGACCAAGCCAGCTAGAGCAGCCAAGCCCGCCAGCGGTGCCGCGTTGATCTTCGAGGCAACGGACATCCCCAGCATGAGACCGAAGAGCAGGTAATCGAACCAGCTACCCTCATCCAGGATTTTGATGGCGAAATACAAACCGGCCAGGATAAAAGTATTCGCAGCTGGATCGACCACGAAGAAGTGCGCATGCTGAATGAGCAGGACGGAAAGCGCTGTAAAAAGGGCGGCAAGAAAAGCAACCCTGCGACGATACAGTCGCTTGCCGATGAGGAAGACCAGGTAGATCGAGATCAGGTCGAAGAATGTTGAGATCATTCTACCGACAAGATTAACCTCGTCGTATCCCGTCTTCCCAGCCCACTCCGCAACGATGCGAACCAGGAAGATCGGCAATGTCCCGTAAACGAAGAAACCATGACCGACGTTATGCGGATTGAGCGGCGAGAGGCTGGTGTCGAAATATTCACCCAATGAAGATGGTATACGTAGGCTGGTCTCCACCATCGTGAGGAAGCGCTCATCAGGATGGATATGGCTTGAATCGTCCCAATTCAATCCCACCAAGCGCAAGGAGACTGCGAGTCCAAGAATTAAGACCAACAGCAACCCTGGCAGTTGTGTCCGAATGGCGCCTAAAGAGGGTGTCGGTAGACGGGTGGGCTCCCACAATTTAGAAGGTTTAGAGGTCTTCATCAATTATCTCGTCCAGGCGGGAAGAGTCTCCTCGGGTTGCATCCGGAGGAACAAAGTAAATCCGAAGATCTTTGCCCTCGTAATCGGATCGCTTCAAGGTCAGAGATCCTGTCGGGAAAAGCTCCTGCAGCTTCGCTAAGCCTTCTTCGTCCCGAGGGTTCAGGATAAACAACATGGGCCTTGGCTCTGTAAGTAAGACTTCAAAATCAGCTGGCCAGATTGCATAATCGACGGTCGGTCGGCCAGCTTGCATCCCTACAAGACGTGTGTCCATCCAATGCGGGTAAGCGACGATATACGCTGTGTCATAGGTGCCAACAGATTCGGAGAATGTTCGAATGATCTTCCCGGCCTCGCTGGTATTCCATGCTGACCTCCTAAAGAGATCCGCATACTCTTCAAACACAAGATTGAAATTCGCGCCGGCCGAGATCGCAAAGAGCAGCAATAATAGCACGCCAGCGTACAGTTGTTGTCGTCTCTGATTCCATTGTTTGCGTACCAGCGCCGGTACTGCAGCAACCGCCATCCCGGCGATCACGAACGCCGGAACGAAAGATCCCGCCGCACGATTCGTAGCCGGATTCTCTGCTGGAAAAGCTATCGCCATAGTCGAGGGAAATTGCAGCAGAGGGATCGAAAGCAGCAGGAAAAGATCAAGCCAATGACGGTGTTTGAGGTAGCGTACGAGCAGGATGACCACACCGAGGTGGAACAGGGCCGCCGTCACCCAATCGAACGCCGGACGTCCTGGGATAGAATTTACCCAAACTGTGCCGTTATCCCAGCCGAACATTCGCAATCCGTCCAGTACATTGGTGAGAAAGATCATCCAAGGCGATCCCTCGATTGCACGCTCCTGTCCGGTCATCCGAGTCAGCGTTCGGAAGAGAATTTCGTCGGGCCGATTCAAAGCGACACGCAGCAAAGGTATAAACACGACCAACGCCACGATCCCTGCGACGATCAACCAGGTTACCACGGCCCAACGCTGCCCCTTCGCTTCCCGATGGAATAAATACAGCGCCACACCCAACGTCACAACGATGGGGATCACCCGCGCAGGACTGTACCCATGAAGTCCGATGCCCAAGGCCAGGCCGCAAAACAGAAAATCGTTCAGACTTCTTCTTCGAATTCCTCGCACGAGGTAATACATGGCCGGTGCGACGAAAAGTGGGTAAAGTGGAAAACGTAATCCAACACGACTGATGACGTTCGGCCAGTAGCCAATGCCCGCCAAAACCATGGCTGCCAACCCGACCTCTTTTTGTCCCGTCTCTTTACCCAGGAGATAGATATAGGGTAACGTGATCACGCCCGCAAGAACCGTGCCGATCTTGAGGGTCATGTGGGAGATTCCCAATCCTAGCCATTTAGCCGCCGCCGCACCCATGTAGAACTGTAACGCCTCGCGNNACGTCCAGCAGCTTTTCGGCGTGATCGCTGACCATCTCTGCGGGCACTGTCGCCAGGTCGACGAAACGAAAATAGAGTGAAATCCCAAAGCCGATGGCTACAGCGATCGTCCATCCGCCGATCGTAATTTTGAACGAAGGTTTCGACAAGCGATTCCTCAAGCGTTTGATCACACCCTTGAACGGGAACTCTCCTTCCCAAAGCGCGGCCAATAGACTGAGCAATCCGACTACCCAGAAAGTTACGTTTGTGAGCGTAAATTGATTGTCGCCCGACGTTAGAAAGGCAAGCGCGGAAAATACGATCGCCAGGAACAAGAAGATCGGTCGGAAGGCGAGAGGCTTTGCCCGGCCACGTTTCGTGGGCAAAGGCTCAATTTGAAAATCTCCAGCCAGGACCGACCATGCAACGAGCATGGCTGCAATCAGGTAGAGGATGGTGCTGATGCCAGACGATTCTTGCCCTCCATCGATGTCGAATTGAGCCATTAAAGCCAGCAGCAGCGCTACAGGCAGCCTCAGGCGGCCTACAATCGTACCTGCACGCACCTTCGGCTCGGTCACCGGCTCGGGCACCGCGAGAGGCAGCTCCCCGAGATCCACGACCTCTTTGACCTCACGTTCCTTCTCAGCGGCAACTTGAGCGTGAGACCTTAAGGTATCGACAACATTAAAAGCCAAACTAATCTCATCTCTGAACGACCCAGCGCGCTTAAAACCAATTGCATACCGAATCAAGATCAAAACCAGTGAGACAGGGACTTGGATCCAGGTTTTCACCCAATCCCAAACGGTGGGTTCTACAGATTGATCCACCGTATTATGCGCATCTTGGCTTCTTATCCGATCTTCATCTTTCATGGTTTTCGCACCATATAAAAACTGTATGTTCCGTCGTCGGAGGGCCGTGGGTCGGAATAACGTCTTACAAAGAAATCAGTCAGGAAGAGATTCCACCTCGTGGGCACAAGGATCCAGCGTCCTGCCACCCATCGGGGTAGGAGACAAGGGGCACCGAAGTAATGACCCCATTCGAGAGCCCGCAATGAGGCGGGTGGAAAGTAACGAAATGTTCGCTCGATCGAAAAACCGACCTCAGATAGTACGCTTTCCCAATCCTCTTCATAAAGCAAGTTTCGAGTGCGTGACATCCACATGAACCAGTCTTCGTAGGCTTCAGCAAGAAACCCTAACCTCAATCGACGAAGTGTAGCCGCTACACTCAGTTCAGTCTTGTACCCGGGATTCGGCACAGTGAAGACCAAAGGAGCACCGCGGCGTAAAATCCGCCGTATCTCGGCTAAGACCGCTTTCAATTGCGGTAAATGCTCGAGAACAGAATTGCTGAAGGCACCGGCAATCGACTCGTTCGCAAATGGCATTCTCCCGCCATCTGATTGCACCACGACTCGATAATTCCCACGTCGTTGAGCTTCTCGTAATGAAGGAAGGTGTAAGTCGACGCCAAAATCCACAGGAGCTTCTAGAGCGACCGAGGCAAAGTGACCGTCCCCACATCCGAAATCGAGAAGCGGGCGTGGAAAAGCTACCTCTTGGAAAAAGCGCGCCTCGACTGCGCGCAGGATGGAACGGAAATACGGCAACTCACGCAAATGAAGCCAAAGAAAATCTTTCGTCATGGTTCTTGATGTCGTTCACCTTGTAAGAGTAAACGCTGAAACAGCTCTTCATACCGCTCGGCGATTCGGTCCGAACCATAAAGAGCCTCGAGTTCCCCTGTACCGCGGTGATAACTCTCTGGGTGGTTAAGCACACGGATGATGGCCTCTGCTAGAGCCTGGGAATTACCTGGCGGGAATACGAGACCCATCCCTGTAGTAAGCGCCGGTTGGCGCATGCCTGGCAAATCGCTAGCTACAACCGGGGTGCCGCAAAACATGGATTCCACCTGCACCATGCCAAAGCTTTCCGTGCTGTTCAAACTCGGAAGGACACTGACATCACATAGCGAGAAAAAAGCAGACATTTCCTCTTGGGGAAGCACACCGAGAAACATCCAATGATCACCCAGTTCTTCAAGTAGGGGTTGGAGGCGTTGGGCATATTCCTCCTCCCCTAAAACGTCCTCATGTTGACCGGCATACAAGACACGCGCATTCGGAAAGACCTCAAGGATTCTCGGTAGCGCACGAGCCAATACTTCTGCTCCCTTCTCGGTGGCTAAACGAGCCGCCATGCCTATGACCTGCTGTCCCTCGTGAATTTTCCACTTTAAACGCAAAGAGTCTACTATGGGAGCCTCTACCGGCGCTACTTCGATTGGTGGTGGGATAACGACCAGTTTGTTGAGATATCGTCCCAAGAAGTTTGAGGATTCGGCATAATCCTGCGTGTTTGTAATCACCACATCCGATGCAGAGGCTGACAGGTGATTTGCCAGATGGGATACCTTGTTCGCCAAACGGTTTATGGGAGAGGGAGGAAGTCGAAGATCACAATGGTATGTCAATACAACTGGTTTGCCAAATACTTTACCGAGCATAGCCAGGAAGGCAGCGTCCAATTGTGGAACATGCAAATGGATCACATCGTGCAAAGGGATCAAGCGGACTGCCCAGTATGGAAACGCCGGCATGACCGGTCCTTTGCTCACCCGGAAGGCAACGTTCACTCGCCGAACTTGCACGCCGTCGACCTGTTCGACAGCCAGTAATCCACGGTCGTACCGCGAGGTCAGGATGGTAACTTGATGCCCTCGAGCCGCCAGCGATCGGGCCAAGCGTTCAGTGTACACCGTTAACCCGGAATAATGGGGGCGGTAATAGGACAAACTGTTAAGTACCCTCATTTACCCCGCCTGTTGAACTGAGGCCATCGAGACCCAAGACCGCAAATCACGGTACAAACCAGTCAACGTCTCACCTTCTCCGATCATTGCGATCGCGCCTAATCCTGAGGAGATCAGATAAATAATCGCATGTAATACGAGGGTTGCTGCGAGAGCTTGATCACCAGGAACGTCGAAAACCGACAGAGCCAAAACTCCTGAAGCTTCGAATACGCCGATAAACCCGGGCGAGGACGGAACTGCAACGCCGAGCATGGTGACCGTGAGCATGAAAAATGCCCATAGGAGCTCTGCATTCAGCACCAGCGATCGAATGGCAAACCAATACAACAACCCAGCGAAAAACCAACTCCCGACCAGCCACAGGAAACTGACGATGAACACGCGCGGATTGCGTAATGCTTGAAGCCCTTCCCTGAATCGATTCCAATGATGTTCCCATCTACCCATTCCGCCAGGGAGACGGTTTAATACCTTCACTACCCACAATGGTCGCTGGAGAACCAACCACAGCGCGAGGATCGCCATGGTCAGAATTGTCGCACCCATTATCGCGCTACGGAAGACACCCGAAACACCAACTGCGATGGGGAAGAGTACGACAAACAATGTGAGCGCGATGGTGATATCGTAGAGACGTTCAACAACGATTGACGATAGCACACCCTGGACACTCATATCTGGTCTACGACCTAGAAGAATTGCTCTTCCCAGTTCACCCATTCTCCAGGGAAGAATATTGTTCAAAAGGTACCCTTGATTGAGGGCTGCGAGAACCCGCCAGATTGATTGTTTCTCTCCAAGCAATATACGCCAGCATGCTGCTCTCCATACCATTGAGATCAGGTACACAAGCACCGCGACGCTCAGAAACCGGACATCGACACGGAGCAAGGCCTCCTTCAACGATCTCAAACCTGCCCATCGAAGCGTGAGCACCAGAGCAAGGATGCTGATTCCAAGTCCAATGAGCAATCCAAGAACTCTTCGCCGACGTACGTTCATCATCAGGTGTAAGTCTCAACAACCTTCGCACATCGCAATGATTGGATCACATTCATTCCTCTCCAATTGGTAGGCCTCATTTTACAGAGAGTGAAGTATACACGAGAGCCCAGGGCAGCGACAGGCGGCCCTCTCGTCGAGCGTTGGTACCCTTGTAGGACGGAGATCTATTTATGGAATCTCTTCGGAGAAGTTGGATCTCCTACGTTGCCGAACGACCCATGTCTGAGGAGAAAGAAAGCCACGAAGCACCGATCCGTAACCGAAAGAACCTAATCATGCCACGAGTAATCGCCCTCCGTTGAAGTGCTTTACTTTCACACCAATGTTCAATCTACTTCAATTATCCCGGAAAAGCGCATCCAAAATTGTCGCATCTGCCTTCTTTCCCATTCTGCGACACCACATCAAGAATTCGGCGTTTCCTTTGGGTCCCAATATGGGGGACCGCAGGATACCCTGCGGAGGGAGATCTAAGGAAACGGCATTGTCGAACACATGCTCGAGTACCCGTCGATGAACGGCAGGATCTCGAACGACGCCTCGTTTCCCTACAAATTCTTTACCCGCTTCAAATTGGGGTTTGATTAGGGCCACCACGTCCGCCTCATCCGCGAGCCAACCTTGGACAACTGGTAATAAGAGTCTTAAGGAGATAAATGAGGCATCGATCGTCACCAGACTGACAAGTTCTGGAAGGTTTTTTAGTTTTCGGGCGTTGGTGCGTTCCATGCTGACGACACGCGGATCTTTACGCAGGCTCCAATGCAGGATGCCATGACCGACGTCGATGGCGTAAACACGAGCTGCACCGTGCTGCAACAAACAATCCGTAAATCCACCCGTTGAGGCGCCCACATCTGCGCAAATGCGGTTCTCAATGTGGATGGGGTAAGCCGTCAGAGCGGCGGCGAGTTTTTCGCCTCCCCGTGAGACATAGGCCGGACCAGCTTCGACTTCAACCCTTGCCTCCGTCGCGACCATCATGGATGGCTTAGGAACCACCTGATCCTCCACGCGCACTTGGCCTGCCATTACGAGTCGTTGAGCTTGCGAGCGACTTTCTGCAAACCCTAGCTCAACGAGGAGAATATCGATCCTTTTCTTCATTTCATCATGATTTTACCCAAGATCGACCGCTTGATACGAATCCCTTGCTCAGCTTCTCCCTTCCTGCTATCATCCTGGTCATGATTACCGCCTTCATAAAAACCATGCGCCCAAAGCAATGGATCAAGAACGGCTTGATCTTTGCGGCGCTCGTTTTCGATAAGCAACTATTCGTTCTGAAGCCATTCCTGGCCACCCTCTCCGGCTTTATCTTACTCAGCCTCGGTGCGAGTGCCGTGTACTTCGTTAATGATATAGCGGACCTCGAGCACGACCGCCGGCATCCAAAAAAGCGATTCCGCCCCCTGGCTTCAGGAGAACTCCCACTAAACATGGCGCGAGGAGGTGCCGTCGCACTGTTCGTGATCGCATTGGGCGCGGGTTTTGCACTCAATACCACATTTGGAACGATCCTCTCCGCCTACTTGGTTATAAATCTGTTCTACTCGTTCTGGCTCAAGCACGTACCGATTATCGATGTTCTTGTACTCGCATTAGGGTTCGTACTTCGTGTGGCGGCGGGTGTTGCCCTGATCACCGTGCAGCGCTTCTCACCCTGGCTGTATCTCTGCATCACGCTCCTAGCTCTCTTCATGGGCCTCGGAAAGCGACGTGCGGAATTGGTGCTCATGGCTGAGGAAGCGAATTCGCATCGCCGGGTGTTCGACCGCTATACAGTCGCTTTCCTTGATCAATTGATCATCATCGTCTCAGGCACGACCATCATGGCCTATTCACTCTATACATTTTCGGCAGAGAATCTTCCCAATAATCACCTCATGATGCTCACCATTCCCTTCGTGATCTATGGCATCTTCCGCTATCTATACCTCATCAACATCGAAAACGCTGGAGGAGCCCCGGAAGAACTGGTACTGTCGGATTGGCCGCTCATGGCAACGTTCGTACTATGGGGGCTTTCTGCTATCACGATCCTCTACCTGGGAACATGACTCGAGCGAGTGCTCCAGGCAAGATTATCCTGTTCGGAGAACATGCTGTGGTCTATGGACGCCCTGCGATCGCCGTGCCGGTCCGTCAGGTACGTGCCACAGCGGAGGTGACAGATATTCGCAACGCCGATCCAGGTGAGGTTTGGATCGAGGCGCCAAACATCAAACTGTCAGCATGGCTGCACGATCTCGAACCCCAACACCCCATCGCTTTCATTACGAAATCGACCTTGGACGAAATCGGAGCGCGAGATTTCCGCGCCCTGCGAATCAAGATTACATCCACCATCCCCGCTGCAACGGGTTTGGGATCGAGTGCAGCGGTCTCCGTCGCTGTACTGCGCGCGCTGAGCGAGCATCTCGATCATCCACTAGATCTCAATCGCCAAAGTCAGCTCGCCTTCGAGGCAGAAAAGATCCACCATGGGACACCTTCAGGGATCGACAATAGCGTGATTACGTACGATCGACCACTCTACTTCGTGCGCGATCACAAAATGGAGACCTTCTCGACAGGCAGCCGAATGACCTTCATTATTGGAGACAGCGGCGAACCCTCAAATACGGCCGACGTTGTGGGGAGTGTGCGTGCAGCTATGGCTGAAGACCCCAGTCGATATAATGCCATCTTTGATGAGATAGAACACATTTGCCGACAAGCACGTGAGGGGATCGAGCGTGGAGATTACCGTAAACTGGGTCCACTCATGGACCAAAATCAGTCTCTATTAGAAAAACTTGATGTCAGCTCGCCCACCCTGGAGCGCTTGATCCATGTCGCTCGCACGAATGGTGCACTGGGCGCAAAGCTCTCGGGCGCCGGACGAGGCGGAAACATGATCGCATTAATCGAGCCCGAGATGACCGGAAAAGTGGCGAATGCGATCCAACAAGCCGGCGCCACTTGGACTCTGACAGTTGAGATCTGACCATGATTTTCCTCAAATTGGGTGGCTCGCTGATCACAGAAAAAGACAAACCTGAGACGTGCAGACACGCAACACTACAACGACTTGCCTCGGAGATTGCCGAGGCGATAGATCGAAAACCTGACCTACGTTTACTCCTCGGCCATGGATCCGGCTCGTTTGGTCATTATGCAGCCGCGCGTCACGCAACCCACTTAGGTGCCGCGACGCCAGCCGACTGGCATGGCTTTGCTGAGGTATGGCGGGCAGCGCAGCATCTGCACCGCCTGGTTATCGATGCTCTCAGCGCATCGGGACTTCCCACCATCGGATTCCCCCCTTCTGCGACCGCCGTCTGCAGTGAGGGGAAAATTCACACCATGGCCATCGAACCTCTGCAGCGCACACTTGAGGCAGGGTTGCTTCCTGTCGTGCACGGCGACGTTTCGTTCGACCGCAAACTGGGTGCGACCATCTTGTCGACGGAGAGCATCTTCACCTATTTGGCAACTCGCATGCGACCTAATCGAATCTTGCTCGCAGGGCTCGAAGCCGGTGTTTATGCTCATTATCCAGCCTCCAATGAGATCCTGACTGTTCTCACGAAAGACCTTATCCCCGATCTGAGAATCGAAGGTGCTCATGCTCCTGATGTCACAGGAGGAATGCTGGGGAAAATTGAATCCGCCTTGGATATCGCACATCTCGATCCGAGTATTGAAGTGCGTATCTTCTCGGGCGAGGAACCGGGTGCTGTAGCGGCTGCACTAATGGGAGCTTCACCTGGTACACTCATATCCTCAGAATGACCACGATTCAATTTACGAACAAATAAGAACAATTTGCTCGATTCATCAAAAGGTAATCGAACGTGGGGAATCTCATGTTGTTCAGGGAACATCCTAACTTGTGAAGACTCCCACTTTGACTTAGACTTTAGAAAACCGATCGATTCCACGAGGGGCATATTCTTGGTCGCTAATGGGCCCAACAGCTTTCACGATAGAAGGGACGGTCGTCCACGCTGTGAGCCCATGTTCTCTTTAAACCAGGAAAAGCTTTCAGGGAGGTCTATATGACGGAGCGTAAAAAGGTAACAATTCAGGCACTTTTCGAGAAAGTCGACAAGGCTGAACCTATCACCTGGTTGACATGTTACGACTATCCCACGGCGTATTTTCAGGAAGAAGCCGGGGTAGACATGATCCTCGTTGGCGACAGCCTGGGGATGACCATGCTCGGTTACGACAGCACACTACCGGTCACCATGGACGACATGATTCGCCACACCCAGGCAGTCCGCCGAGGCGCTCCAACTGCATTCCTGATCGGGGACATGCCCTACATGAGCTATCAACCGAGTGTCGAAACTGCCATCCGTAACGCAGGCCGTTTCATGGCTGAAGCCGGATGCGACGCGATCAAGCTCGAAGGGGGCGCTGAAATGGCGGATCGAATCACGGGAATCGTCTCATCCGGCATCCCTGCCATGGGCCATCTTGGGCTCACACCTCAGAGTGCCAGTGCGCTTGGCGGATTCCGCTTGCAAGGAAAGGGCGCCTTGCAAGCCAAGAAAATCGCAGATGATGCTAAGGCGCTCGAAGAAGTAGGCGCATTCTGCATCCTGCTTGAGCTCGTCCCGGACAGACTGTGTAAGCTAATCACGGAACGTGCAGAAAACTGCATCATTATGAGTCTCGGGTCTGGACCCGATGCGCACGGGCAATTACTCATCTACCACGACATGTTTGGCCTTTATCCGAAATTCAAGCCCAAAATGGCAAAAGTCTTCGCCAAAGCCGGCGAAATGATTCTTGGAGGGATCAAACAATACGTGAAAGAGGTGGCCAATCGCGATTTTCCCGCACCGGAGAACTGGTTCGGTATGCCGGATAAAGAATACGAGGAGTTGCTTAAACTCCTCGATTAACATCTTCGCGCCCTCACTCTTCTAGACAATCCCCTCTCACTAAAGGAGATGCTGATGGCTGAGAACTTGCGTGAATTGCTAAGAATCCCGCCGGATTGCCTGGACTCGATCAATGACGTCCTGCTCAATCCCGATACACGCGTCGTTGAGGACTTCCTCGAAGTCGTCTTACGATATGGCACGCCCGAGGAGATCAACCGCAAAGCCGCAAAAGCACAAGAGATGTCCAATCTACGTAAAAAAGTGGAGGACCTCAACCCGGACTATCTCACGGATCTAGATTGGCTCACCGAGCAACGCGACGCAGATAAATTCATATCCGTTGCCGATTACCGCCGTAAAGTGCATAGCGAAAAAGCCGAGGCTATAAAGTTCAAGGACGACTTCGCCGTCACTTTAGAGATCAGCGCTTGCCAGTATTTCCCATGGGTGATCCAAGCCGCAAGACGCGCGATCGAGCACGAGATCTTGATGCCTGGGCGCTTCATCCGCGTACGAAAAATGATAGAACAAGAAGGCGACGGCGACCTCCCAGCCTTTGCGGCCGCTATGCAAATCATCGGCGCAAGTTACGTTGAGACGCTCGACACTCGAGGGACGGATGGATCCAACGTTCACGTAGGTGGCCCTGAGACGATCACCGGTTATTTCGGAGGTATCGGCCAGCCTAACGAGTATGCTCTGAAGTGGCTGGACGAATATCTCTACTACTACACAACTTACGGTGTTCGCCAAGTCCTAAATGTCAATCCCGGCACCGTTTTCCTAGGTTACATGCTGCATCGTTTGGGAGTGGATATCGAATTCAAGATCTCCGTATTCATGGGAAACGACAATCCCTACGCTGCCTTGTGGACGTTGATCGGAGCCAAGTTGTTTGCGCGAGACAATGGATCGTCACCCTTGATTGGATTCAACTGGAGCAACTCCGTCAACAATGAGACAATGGAAATCACAGCGCAATTCCGAAAAGATTTCGGATTCGAAGACATTGTTCGCTTTGAGCACCACATCACAGAAACCTGGAAGAGTATCGTACGTCAACCTTACAACCGCCGCGCTGAACTGGTCGAGATCGCCGATCACGTGGCGAACATCTCCGCCAAACACGAAGGCGGAGATCCAGAGATTGATCAAACCCGAGACCATCCCTCAGACATTCTCGACTATTTCCGAGACAAGGAGGAAATCCAAAAATCCGGCGATTGGGAGAATCTGTGGCTCAATTTCCAGGACAAACTTGACGCACTGAACAAAACTGCCTGGGATCTCACGGAAAACGGTCTATCCTTCATCGCCGCTCAGAAACTTCACCACCGATAAGCTAGAACTAGTGTGTTCTTAATTACATCGAGTGCAGTTATTCTGCATATCCAGCCTGTGGTCGTGGCATACTGAGTCCGCTGTTCATTGTCATTACGAGCCCCGAAGGGGCCACGCGATCCCCAAGCCGCGTGTTGGGGATTGCCATGGCCTTTATGGCCTCGCAATGACGTATAAAGGTGTGGGGATTGCTTCCTTCGACTACGCTCACTTGTGCCTATGCCTGTGGCGCAGGCAGGACAGGCGTCGTCCATTGGACTCCTCAGGATGACATGCTATAGGTGTGATTTAGGATAGTCCCCATTTGTTTCTTGCCATCGTAGGCACGCGACAGATTCAACCGATGGACACTAAATTAACACAGAAAGACGTCCGTTTCAGCACACTGCTCTTTGGGATAATCGCCCTCATCTTACTCATCCCGCTACATCTCGTTTTCCCACCAGCGCTTTACATGAACGCAACACGAGCATTAGCGCTGGGATCAGCGATTTTCTGGGGTTTGATGTCAATTCTAGCCGCAAGGCATTTTTGGAAGCTCTACTACCGGTACTTCTATCCACAATGGTTGCGACCGTTGATGCCTCTCAACTCGTTGGTCTACGCAGGCTTCGGTGTAGGCATATGGTGGCTAACACACTCAATCAAAGTTCCTACGATCCTGTGTTTTACGATCTTGGGCGGTATTGAAGGCTTAGCCGAGCACATTCTCGCAGTCTCCGTCCTCCGCGTTCTTGAGAAAGTCCCATTCTTAGAAGGCCTTCGACCTCTCCCCGTCCTCATCTTCTCTTTCTTCGAATATGTCGTCTACTGGGCACTTGTGGCCTGGTTAACGCTTGGACTGATAAAGATCTCTCCCCTATAGCTCAATAACAAAGTGAACGCGCACCAACGATGTCGTGATTAAGACGCTGGCTCGTCGTTCCGTCAAACGCCGTCCCATAAAGATGTGATATATTCACATCGTAGGTCTGATTAGGCCGATTCTCGATATCAATGCAGTCTTTGTCAGATGCTAGCCCGAATCCAGGAGGTTCTTGAAATGAGGGCACTACTTGAAAAACTGAATCTCTCCGAGATAAATGCTGGTGGTTGTACGGGACCGGATCGATGGATCGAAGATCCGAGAGGTAAGGAGCTCATCTCCGTCAATCCAACCACTGGGGAGCCGATTGCTTCGGTCAGACAGCTAACGGCTGAAAGTTACAAGATGATCTCGGTCGAGGCNNCGCGATTTGAGTGATGCACTACGTGAACTTAAAGAGCCCTTGGGCGATCTGGTCAGCCTAGAAATGGGAAAAATTCGTGCCGAAGGTCACGGTGAGGTGCAGGAGATGATCGATATCTGCGACTTCGCCGTCGGTTTATCACGTCAGCTTTACGGGCTCACCATGCAATCCGAGAGGCGCGCACATCGAATGTACGAACAATGGCACCCGCTCGGTGTCGTAGGCATCATCACGGCGTTCAATTTCCCCGTCGCCGTATGGTCCTGGAACGCGGCGATCGCCGTCGTTTGCGGTGACCCAGTGCTCTGGAAGCCCTCCTCCCTGACCCCGCTTGCAGCGATAGCAGTACAGCATATCACAAACCAGATCATGGCCGATCACGGTTATGAGGGCATTTTCAATCTGGCCATCGGAAGCGGAAGCGAGGTTGGAGAGCTGATGCTCAAGGATCCCAGCCTGCCGCTCATCTCATTCACCGGATCAACCCACATCGGACGGCGTGTATCAGAAAGCGTAGCACGACGTTTCGGTCGTACAATCCTCGAACTCGGTGGCAACAACGCAATCATCGTCGCCAAGGACGCTGATCTCGACTTAGCGGTACGGGCGATCCTCTTTGGTGCAGTGGGGACAGCCGGGCAACGCTGCACAACAACCCGCCGCATCATCGTAGATCGCGAGATTTCGCAGGAGTTGACTAAACGACTGATCGAAGCTTATCGTCAGATCAGGATTGGCGATCCGCTCGCTGAGGACACCTTAATGGGTCCTTTAGTAGAAACAAAAGCCGTAGAAGAGATGTTTGCAGCTTTAGAAAAGGCACAGAGGGATGGCGGCGAAATCGTGGTCGGAGGAAGGCGATTGTCGTCTTTAGGACCGAATTTCGTTGAACCCACGATCGTTAGGATGCCGACGCAAACTGAAATCGTTAGAATGGAAACCTTCGCGCCGATCCTCTACCTTTTAGAATACGGGACGATCAAGGAAGCGATGAACATACACAACGGAGTTCCACAAGGTTTGTCGAGCGCCATCTTCACGGATAGCATGCGGACTGCAGAGACTTTTCTTTCTTGTCACGGATCTGATTGTGGGATCGCAAATGTGAACATCGGAACGTCAGGTGCAGAAATTGGCGGAGCCTTTGGCGGGGAGAAGGAAACGGGAGGTGGGCGTGAATCTGGTTCCGACGCGTGGAAGGCCTACATGAGGCGACAGACGAATACTATCAACTGGTCCACAGATCTCCCCCTCGCTCAGGGGATTCGATTCGGAGGCTGAGCTCAATTTACAACGCACTTTCCCAAACAGTGATCGCATCACTCGTCATCAGGCGTTGGGGATACCTGGAAGACTGGCACCTGGCTAGCGTCACCGGACAGCGTTACCGCGCCACCCCAAATCCATCCGTCTTTTCCTTCCCCGATCCGCCGGATGTACCACCACGTAGGCGGGTTGTAGTCAGGATTTTCATACCGCCCTACAACCCTGCCTCGTTGACCTTCGAGGAAAATATCGATGAAAGAATAGGTCTCATCAGGCCCTACCCTGACCCGGGCGTTGTAATTGGCGGTCACGAAGGGTGGGCCCGATGTGGGCGATGGTGTGGGGGTTTCTGTGTTTGGCAAAGGCGTCGCGGAGGGTGGGACGGGGGTCGGAGGTATGGTCTGAACCGTCGCTGCACGGGTTAGCTCGGCAAAAGCCTGCGCTGTGCTAATAACATTCTCGCTCGAACGCGTCGGCGTCGACCCAAATCCTCCACCTGCTTCACA
>WVZH01000069.1:106705-120945 GCA_011772595.1 Anaerolineales bacterium | reverse complement strand
CTCCATCGAGAAAACCGCCTCGTGCAGGAGACGAAAATATAGGCTTGAGTATACCTCAGTCGGCCAAAGCCGTCATGCGAGCTTGAACTTGCATGGTACCGACGTCATCTGACTAGGGGATTTCCCCACATGCTATCATGGTTGCGTATGGGAGGCGCTTCAGATACTATTACCGGCGCCATGACGCAGAAGGCGCCACGGACCGATATGGATTCTCAAAAAACCCGGCCAGCGGAGATCAATTCGGAATACGACGCCGCGTTGGGTTGGCTCGAGAAAGCTCGCGATCGCTTCCTCTCCGCCGCGATCGCATTTTGTGATGGCTCCATCAGCGAAGGGCAACTAAGAGCCGCTCGTGAGCTACTCCGTGAATGGGAGCAGCGGGTTGCGGGGTTGGAAGGTCAGCAGCCGGCCCCATTCTTAGAGGAACAACCTCCTCCTAGCGCTCCACTGGTACCCGAGGTCATCCCCACAGGATCTTTGACCAAAGAAACCATCGAGGAAGTGACTTTCTCGGATACGGACATTCCTCCGGATCTCAAACAACGTTTGGACGCCCTCGATCATAAGATCACACGACTGGAGCAGGATTTTCAACAGGGCCGGATCAATGCTTCGCAGTACCGAGCAGTCCGTCGCCACTACCTGCAACAACGTGAGGTGGCGCTGCGAATGGGCAAGATGCATCCGGAGAGTGACCGTTGGCAAGTCGTATTGGAAGAGGGAAAAACGAGCTTCCTCATGCAATTAAACGAAGCCGCTTGTCGCTCCGTCGGTTTCTATGAAGTCAAATCCCGAGAACGAATCTTCGTTGAGGGGGAAATGCCCCCCTCGGCCGAAGAGGCAATGACGCTATTAGGCACCTTCGGCAGACCGGAAACAGATTCCAGTTCTTCACGCATGTTCGCAACACAAATCGATGACGGATCCGCGCTGCTCCTCATCCCTGGTCGCAGCACGGTCTGTCTGGGTGTGTTTTCGCAATCCCCTCCCGCCTGGCAAGTGCGCGCCCTCCGTGAGGTACATCGCAATTTCGAGGCCGTAAATCGTGCCACCCTCAATCGTGATGACTTCAATAACCTTGTCTTTCCCGACCTCAAACGATTTGTGAAGAGATGAGTCACCCAGGATCCCCCCGATTCGATTGATCGCACCAAGGTTGAAGTGAGCTCGTATGCCCGCGTAGCGAGAGCTGTTCTACGATGAACTGCCACACACCGAAAGGTTTACTGAAGCACCAAGTTCCATGAACCTAGGAGATTCTCCTCCCTGAAGCTGCATTTTCCCCCCAGATTAGACTACAATTCTGTACGTTTCACGAACAGGTGGAAATTTTGTGGCCGGCGACAGCTTACTCGCTATCTTCCAATTCTCTTTCGTCGTCTCCTTCGGAGCAGTGGTGTCACCAGGTCCGGTGTCTGCCGCGATCGTCACCGAGGCGCCCAGGCATGGCTGGCGTGTAGGACCGCTCGTAGCGTCGGGGCATACGTTCTTAGAACTGATCATTGTTATCTTCCTCAGTCTCGGTCTCTCAGCCAGTATGGCGAGCCCAACCGTGCGCACGATCATCGCCGTCTGTGGCGGCGCTGTCCTAATATGGATCGGCGCTAGTTACGTGATTGGTTCATGGAAAGCTACGATTCAACTGCCAAGAGCTGATGGTGCTGTTCCATCGCGATCGACATTCTCCCTCATACTACTTGGAATGTTGACGACCCTCTCGAATCCTTTCTGGTACACGTGGTGGGTGACCGTTGCAGCTGGATACTTGGCGCAGGCGCAAGCCATCAGCCCAAATGCAATCGCCGTTTTTTACCTGGGCCACATCAGCGCCGATTTCGTCTGGGATACAGCACTTGCCGCCACCACGAGCGCAGGTCGACGCTGGCTGACGGATCGACGATACCGAATTCTGATCCTTCTCACAGGTGGGTTCATGCTTTACTTAGGTTTTGCCTTTTTAAACGGCGCTATCCAAGGTCTAACGATTTGATCAATAATGCACCGTGAACCAGGTTTTGCTTGGGAAACTCAGTGAAGCTTCAATGAATAACCTCGCGAAAATCCTACCTCGAGGCATAAAAGGATCCAAGGATGGGAACCCATACACGAGCTTGGATAGGCACGATCTTATTTACACTTCTCGCCCCTGGTAGTGTAACCATTCTCGCTCCTTATAGTCTCATTCGATGGGCCAGCAGCGACATGAATCTCACCCTGGGAGTCTATCGTTGGCTGGGGCTGGTCCCGATACTGATTGGAATCCTCTTCTACGCTTGGACTGTTTCAGACTTTGTGCGGAAAGGTGGTGGAACTCCTGCGCCAATCGATCCCCCCCAAATCCTTGTCGTGGACGGGCTTTATCGCTTTGTACGAAATCCTATGTATGTTGGTGTCATATCTGTTTTAATTGGGGAGCTGCTGCTTTTCGAGAAGATGAGCCTGATTGCTTATACCACCGTAGTCTTCTTCGCATTCCACCTTTTTGTCGTACTTTACGAAGAGCCGAGGTTAGGGAAGACATTTGGAAAAGCATACGAGGAGTATTGTTCAAGTGTACCCCGGTGGATTCCAAAGATTTCCAGAACAAGAAATATCTGAAATCGCAGCTTATAGGCTCGCGACAAATGAGACGGTTATGCCGAGTACAGCATAACCATAGATTGAAGAAAGCGGATGGAAACTCTCATCATCGATCAAGATCCTCAAGAACGCGAATTCCTCGCTTATGTCCTACGACAGGCTGGCTTGAACGTCAGTCAGAAGATGGATCTCACACCTGTGATTGATGCCTGGTCCGAACACCCGGCAGCGCTCATCGTTATTGTAGCCACAAACATTGAAGAGATGATGTCCGGGATAAAAGCCATACGAGGAGTAAGCGAGGTTCCAATTATTGTCCTCGGAGACATCTCTACAGAAAAGGAAGTTGTCGAGTTTTTGGCAGTTGGCGCGGATTTAGTCTTATCACTACCAGTGGGTCCAGGCTTACTGTCTTCTTATTGTCATGCATTATTACGACGGGCACGCACAATCCCACTTCTCGCAATTCCTACACTAGATCTTGGTGTGATCGCATTGAATCCTTCCACACGAGTAGTTCGTGTAGAAGGAAAATCTCCACAGCGACTTACACAACTTGAGTTTCAATTGCTCTATGTCTTGATGACGAACCGAGGCATCGCTATTCCATCAGACGTACTAGTTGAGAGAGTCTGGGGATATGGCGAAAAAGGGAATCGTGAACTTGTCCGTGGACTCATCAGTCGATTGCGAGCAAAGATCGAAGCTGATTCAACCAACCCTTCGTTCATTCACACCATTCCTGGTGTTGGATATCTATTTGATCTTTGATCGTCAGAATCAACGAAATTGATACGAGTTGTTGCGTTCTTATACTCATTTCCCACATTTGCTAGACACAATCACCACACCTTCTTCGTATGATGCGTGCGAATCTTGAAGTATATCAGGAGGGTCGTAATGACGGATGCATTTTGCCCAGAATGCGATTCAAAAATCTACGTCGGAAACAGTCCGAAGGAAGGACAGAAAATTACTTGTTCTCAATGCGGAGCGTACCTAATGGTCGCTAGTCTTTCCCCGATCGAACTGGATTGGGCCTACGACGAGGATGAATTTGAGTACGACGAGGATTTCGATTTCGAAGAGGAATACGACTAATAAGTATTTGGGAAAAACGAGGTCAAGCTAGCACCCATGTGCCTCTCCCCAGTCAGGTGGAGAGGCGCATCATTTAGGTACAGTTATAGACACCATGATCTGGATAACACATATAGCGAGAAGTTTCTCGATAGATGCGATTATGTCAATAATATGAAGATTTCATTCCACTGGAGGGTTGAAATAATTGTATGCTGCGCGTGAGATGTCGGCGAACATCTTCGATGTGGGCTCCCAAATCATCTCGAGCTCGTTGAAGAGGAATAGCGAAAAGACGTAATCACCACCCGGTGTAAAGACGACCCCAACGTCGCCAATCATATCGAAGGGTGAACTCGGCCAGCCGTGTTTGTGGGCCACACGTGTGCCCTCTGGCACACCGGCCTCGATCAAGCTACCCAACTTATTCTGTGAGAGCAGATCCAGCATGCGCCGGCATTCCTGAGGGGAGATTTCTTCAGGAAAAACCGCCAGGAGCGTGCCTCCACCGTTCTCGCAATGATAAATGTCCGTCAATAGCATCCCGATATCGGATGGTGTTGTCTGAGTGTAGATATCCGGGCGTGTGTTGATGTCTGTGCGCTGATTGGCGGGTGTGATGAAAGAACGCAGAAGCGGCGCGCCGAGATAGTAGTAGCCCGCAGTAAACGTGCTCTCCAATCCCAATTCTTGGAGAGTTTCTGTCACCTCGAGTGGTCCCAACTCGCCACCTATCTTATCCATCACCCAGTCAGAGGACTCATTGCCCGACCTGGTGATCATGTCGAATAACCTGTCTTCAGTCTCTGCATCGAAGGGTTCGTCGAAATGGCGAAAGAAGGAGGTCATAATGCCGATCTTGATGATCGATGCGGCTCCGAATGCGATGTCAGGATCCGTAGACATTTCTTGCCCGTTGAGATTAGCAAAATGTAGTTCTTCCCCGGTCCTTAGATTAACTAGGTAGAAGACTGTGAGTCCATCGAAACCGGAGATGTCAACGATCTGTTTGATGAGCACCTCGAGCGTGGCTAACGTAGGTCGAGGTGGGACGTCCTCAATGATAGGAAGGTTGACCACACGGTTACTGGGAATCTGTAAGATCTCTCCGATCAAGGTCTCAGCCCGCGATACGTCTAGCACCCTCCCCGGTCTGCCTGGCTTGAAATTAGGCGTACCAGGATGGGGTTCTGCAAGCACTGGGGGTTGATCGTATCGTTTAGCAATGTCCTCCAACAAACTCTCGAGCTGTGCCATGGAATACTCCGCCCTCAATGGAATGCTGACGTTCTCTCCCGGACGATGCCACAAGAAATCCCAGAATCCAGACCAGAAGTCATCCCCGGTCCGAACTGACTCAGCTGCTGCTAGCATAACCTCCGTATCGGTTCGGAATCCAACGCTAGAGGGTGCGATTAGAATGATCTGGTCATCATAATGGACTTCAACCGGTGTGCTATATGTCTGCAGCAGGCGCTCGATCGCTGCCGTCTGGGTCAAGCCACCAACGGGCACGCCGCCGATCGAAAGCCCTTCCGGTAGGCGGGCGCGCTGACGACTAAAGGCGACCAATTCATAGAAGAACAGCGCGACGGCTCCTAAAAGTAGCCCGATAGAAATCCAGCGCAAAAAGTTGGGCCCACCGCGACGCATTCGGCCTCCAAGGAAACGAGTATATCACAGCCCTACCGGTCGATCACACGACTCAAGATTCCCAGAGAATGGATCGTATCAGGGATCACGCGAGGCTTTTCTTGTGAGACTTAAATAACATACAAACCGGGTCGCATTCAGATCAACGAGCGCATGATTTCAGGTAACACGTTAGCGAAGGCATGTGCCCCGATTGGGGCCCAAATAGACCCAAAACGATCGATTAACCAACCTGCCAGAATACCGAATGCAAAGATGCTCATAAGGTGTGGCCATCCCTGAACCCAATGACCGGGGTGAAAGCTGAAGAGTAATGCCTGGAGGAGAATCCCGGGCCACGATCCAATTTTCTCCACCAATGCCCGGCATAAATAGCCACGGAAAAAGGTTTCTTCTACAATAGGGATCAAGATTATTGCCCCCAACCAAGTAATAATCCCCCATCCGAGTCGCGTCCACCCGCCTTGCACCAGGGCATTGAAGCCCAGGCTCAACCCGCGCCACACCGCGCCCATTAGCACTCCCCACCCAAGTGAATAGAGTGCCAAGCGGCGATTGAATCCCAAGACGGAATTCCGGCAACGCAACACGAGCACAGTTACCCAAGGAAGAAGCGCGATGATCAGGTTCCACGGAAGAATCAGCGGCCTGAATAGATCCCCTAATCCTGCAATCGTTACCACATCGAGGAAAACAATATAGATTAGACCCGGAGTGATCCAAGCGAAAGGTAAAGAAGGTGTCTTGGATCCCTCATGAACCTTGCCCATTCCCGAACTCCGTACCCTTAGATACGCTCAATCACGACTCTCTCTGGACCAATTTCGAAAATCCAAGACCCAAAATCACCGAAATCGTACTCGACGCTCAGGTGATTTGGCTCCCGCTTCACCCCCACAAGTTTTATCTTTCGCCTGAACTTGAACGTGATCAAGCTGGAATCCCACTCTCCCTGCGACTCCACATCAAAGCCTTCAGGCGGATCGTATGTTCGCTCGATCTCGCACTCCGAGAGCAGGAGCCGGAGGATCGTTTCAGGGACATCTACGGCCCACAACAGGCTCGCCGTCGCTTGATCTTCGAGTTCCTTGCGACGCTCATCCTCGGACAGTTCCCATTGTATAGGCGTCCAGATGCCAGGCAAATCATCGACGTAGAGCGTTTCCGGATCGATTACCCCTGGCATATGAAACCTCCAATCATCAAATACTTCGGAAGTCCTTTGGACTTCCGAAGTATTCAATGAAGCAGTCTGATTTGGCTGGCTATCTTCTCCGCAGCGTCGCGTAACGAATGTAGCTTCTCCTTCTCCTTTTCCACCACTTCCTTGGGTGCACGTTCGGAGAAAGGCCCAGCAAGAAGCGTTTCCAACCGCTCAATGTGCGTATTAAGCTCTTCCAGCTCCTTCGACAATCGCTCCCTCTCCACAGATGAGTCAACCATCCCCGCGAGCGGCAGATAAGCTTCGATGGATCCAACAACGAGCGAAACCGCGTTTGAGGGTGGTGCATCCAGCGACTCATGGATTTCCGTGTCATCAGAATCCAATTTCGCCATCGAACAAATGGTATTACGCTGTTGTTCGAGAAAAACGGTCATCGTCCCACCGATGAAGATCGCTGGAATACGCCTGGCAGGGTCGACGTTCTTTTCGGCGCGGATATTTCGAATCGCACGCACCAATTCCATGATCTGACCAAATTGAGCGACTAGCTTTTCATCAGATTCGGTCAACATCTCAGCACTGGGCCAGCGCGCAACAATCAATGCGTCTTCCCAGCCACCCGATGGTTCGAAGCCCGCACCATGTGCTTGGCAAGCACTTTTCAGTCTTCCCCAGAGTTCTTCTGTCACATATGGTGTGAAAGGATGGAGCAGACGCAAACAAGCGTCCAAAATATCTACCATGGTCTTCGCAGTATGCCACGCTCGGTCGCTACTCTCACGCATTTGAAGCTTGGAGATTTCGAGATACCAATCCGCATATTCGCCCCAGAAGAAATCATAGACCTGCCTCCCTGCTTCACCATATTGATGGGCCTCGAATAGACGATCCACATCCCGTATCAACGCATTCAAGCGGCTTGTTATCCAGCGGTCGGCTGCCGTCGGTTGGATCTCTTCTTCCAAGCTCGAGGGTGACTTTTTTAATGCCATAAGCACCAGTCTACCTGCATTCCATATCTTGTTGGCGAAATTACGGTTGCCTTCCACTCTTTGCAGGCTGAGGTTCATGTCATTCCCGGGCGTTGAGCCCGTTAGCAAGGTAAAACGTAGTGCATCCGTTCCGAACTCGTCCATGACATCAAGAGGATCAATCACGTTGCCCAAAGTCTTGCTCATCTTACGCCCATGTTCATCTCGCACCAGACCATGCAAGTACACGACTTCGAACGGTGCTTCTTCCGTAAATTCCAACCCCATCATGATCATGCGCGCTACCCAGAAAAAGAGGATGTCGTAGCCGGTCTCCATCATCGTTGTCGGGTAAAAGTAGGCATAGTCTTCTGTCTCATCCGGCCATCCCAACGTTGAGAATGGCCAAAGGCTAGAGGAAAACCACGTGTCGAGAACATCTGGGTCCTGCTGGATATTCTCAGAGTCACAATGCGAACAGCGATCAGGGTCTTCTCGAGCAACGGTGATTTGCTCGCATTCTCCACAATACCATGCAGGGATACGATGGCCCCACCATAATTGTCGGGAGATACACCAATCGCGAATATTTTCGAGCCAATTGAAATAGACCTTGGTGAACCGGTCAGGCACGATGCGAATGTTCCCTTGACGCACTGTACGAAGTCCATGTTCTGCCAAGGGTTGCATGCGTACAAACCACTGGGTCGAGACCATTGGCTCAACCACTTCACCCCCACGTTGTGTCCTGGGGACTTGCATGAGATAGGGCTCGGTTTTGATCGTGAGTCCAGCCCGCTCCATATCCGACCAGAGCTGATCTCGGCAAGCGTACCGATCCATCCCCGCGTACGGACCGGCATTGGCGTTCATTGTGGCATCCGGCTCCAGCACGTTCACCACCTCCAAACCATGACGCTGTCCGATTTCGTAATCGTTCTGATCATGCCCTGGAGTAATCTTAAGCGCACCCGTGCCGAACTCGAGGTCGACGTAACTGTCCTCGATGATCGGTATCGGGCGATTTAGGATGGGCACGAGGCAACGCCCTCCGACGAGGTGCCTATAGCGGTCGTCATCAGGATGGATGGCCACCGCGGTATCGGCCAGGATGGTCTCGGGTCGCGTCGTAGCCACTGGGATGTGCTCATCCGAGTTCTCTACAGGGTAGTTGAAGTAATAGAGCGTCCCCTCTTCCTCAGCATATTCCACTTCTAGGTCACTGACCGCCGTCTGCAACCCGGGCGACCAGTTGATCAAATACGTCCCCCTGTAGATCAAACCCCTTTCATATAGACGAACGAAGGCTTCCCGGACAGCCCTTGAGAGACCCTCATCCAATGTGAATCGTTCACGTTCCCAATCGCAAGATGCGCCGAGACGTCTCAATTGCTCTGTAATGATGCCACCGTATTTCCTCTTCCAAGCCCACGTTCGCTCGATGAAGGCCTCTCGCCCCAATTCTTCCCTGCTTGTGCCCTCAATTTCGAGTTGTTTCTCAACTTGGAGTTGCGTGGCGATACCGGCGTGATCCGATCCCGGCACCCAGAGCGTGGGCACGCCTTTCATGCGACTGTGGCGAATCATCATGTCTTCCATGGCCACGAACATGGCGTGACCTAGGTGAAGTTCGCCGGTTACATTTGGGGGTGGAATCGAGATAACATATGGTCTTCTCTCGAGATCGATTTGGGGCCTGAAGTAACCACTCGATTCCCACCATTTGTAAAGACGTTCTTCAACGCTCTTGAAGCTGTAAGACTTTGGAAGGTCGTAGATACCCATTCAAGACACTCCTTCAGCGATTCGAGTTTGAAAACTGGGTGTTCAGGTCTGTTGTCTTATTAAGATCCCGAGTTTCATTTCCTCGTTGACGTGGAAGGTATTCAGCTCAGGGTCGATGCGTTTCACGAACTCGACGTCCGTCGATCTTGTTGCACCTTTTAGATCTCCACGTGCCTTGCGTAGCTCGCGTTCTAGATCAGGATCCTGGACAACGATTTGAAAGCGCACGATTTCCGTAGCCAGAGAAAGCCGCCTTTGGCTTTTTAAGCGACGGGTGGCGGTGATGATTGCCAGCAGCGCATCACCTACGAGACTGGCCTTTTCGTCGTGCCACTTTGGATCACCTTGCGGCCAATGCGATCGATGGATCGAAGCTTCCCTTTCGTCTGCGAAGAGACTGTGGTAGATCTCCTCTGTTACAAAAGGGAGGATGGGTGCGAAGAGCTTCACAACGGTATAAAAGGCATGATAGAGCGCATAGCGAGCGCCTTCTCGAGTCGTGTCGGTTTCCGAATATAAGCGTAGTTTCACCCATTCCAGGTAGTTATCCGCCAAATCCCCCCAAAAAAAGGCTTCCGTTTCGTTCTTGGCAGTCAGGTAGTCGTATAGATCCCACGCCTTCGTCGCTGCGATGACGGTATCTAGTGTCCTTGTCAGGATCCAACGGTCAGCTGGCGTGAGGAACGGAGTTTTCGAAGGAGGTCGATAATCACGAAGAAATTGTTGGCTGAAACGTGCAACGTTCCAAAGCTTCGTAACCAGACGGGCTCCGTCTTGGATTTTCTCCTCGCGGATGATGGAATCCTTTCCCAATCCAGTGCTAGCCGCCCAATAGCGAGCTGCGTCGGCAGAATATCGTCCGATCGCCTCCATTGGTAGTAACGGTCCGCCACCGCGGCTCTTACTGATCTTCCCGGTTCCCCCTGGAGAGAGGCCCAAACCCGAGATGACAACGTTTTCCCAAGGCCGTGTACCGAAGTGGTGATGGGATTTCACGATCGTATAGAAAGCCCATGTGCGAATGATCTCGTATGCTTGGGGGCGCATCGACATCGGAATGAGCGAACTCTCGGGATGGCTGTGAGCGAGGGACGCTTCGACGATCTGCGGTGTGAGTGAGGATGTTGCCCAAGTGTCCATAACGTCTTCTTCCGGCGAGAAATCATTACTTCCACATGCACATGTCCCTACAGGTCGATTCTCCAACGGATCCACGGGTAGATTTTCCACTTTAGCAAGCATCACCTCACCGCACCTCCGGCAATACCAAACCGGAAATGGCACTCCGAAGAAACGCTGTCGGGAAATACACCAATCCCAACGCAGGTTCTGAACCCAATCCAGGTACCTCATCTTCATGTGAGCAGGGTGCCAGCGGATCTGTTCTCCCACCTCGAGAAAATCATTTTTAAAATCGAGAATGCGGATAAACCACTGGCGGGTAACAAGATATTCCACCACCGAATCGCATCGCTCGTGGACGCGTACAGATTGCTGAAACGNNTCTTCATCAAAGATCATTCTTAACGGCAAATCATATCGCTGCCACCAAGCGATGTCCTCCGTATCACCAAAAGTGCAGCACATCACCACACCCGTCCCTACGTCAGGGTCTACGGATTCATCCGTAATCAGCGGCACCCTGAAATCAAAAAGCGGTATACGAATTTCGCTGCCTTCAAGATCTGAAGCGCGTCTATCCGATGGATGGATCAAGACCGCCACACATGCTGGCAGAAGTTCTGGACGTGTTGTGGCGATCGGCAATGGTTCACCATTCTGTAAATGAAAGCGCAGTGTATAGAAGATGGATGGTCGAATAAGATCTTTCAACTCAGCTTGCGCGATCGCTGTTCGACAATCCGGACACCATATGGTCGGAGCTTCCTGCTGGTAGACCAATCCTTTTTCGTGCAGATCAAGGAAGGACCATTGTGCCAGTCGGCGAGATTGGTCATCGATGGTGCGATAGACATGGCGCCAATCGATGGAGAGCCCCAACCTTCGCCACAGACGTTGATATTCGCGTTCTGCCTCCTCACTTACCGCACGGCACTTTTCAATGAAAGCTTTTCTTCCTACTTCCGTCGCATGTATCCCCAATCGCCGCTCAACCAACCGCTCTGTGGGGAGCCCGTTGTCGTCGAATCCCATGGGATAGTAAACGTCGTGCCCACGCATACGCCAATATCGAGCGAAAAAATCGGTATGGCTGTAGGAGTAAACATGACCAAGATGGAGGTTCCCTGACACCGTCGGTGGGGGTGTGTCGATCGAGAATATTGGACGACCCTTGTTAGGTTGGAACTGATAAATTCCAGCCTGCTCCCAGTAATCCTTCAGCCTAGGCTCCATCGTTGCCGGATCATATTGTTTCGGCATGAGCGAAGTCTCATTTTCACTCATACAAGGCTCCCAAATAAATAACCCTTCGTCCTCGAGGACGAAGGGTACGACCTCCGCGGTACCACCTCTATTCACTGGGCATCACTGCTCCAGTGCGCTCACCACCCCGACAGATATCAGGGCTTCGCTGTAACGGGCTCACCCGCGCCGCTCTACTCCCCGACCAATCTCTCGGGTTTCTTCAGCGATCTTACCAGGCGACATTCAGCGGCTGCAACTGCGGCGGCTCTCAACCCATCGCCACACCGTCTCTGTCAGCGCTTGGCCGCCTACTCCTCCCGGCGCTCTCNNCAGCGAAATTCACACGGATACGCCCACCTAACGGCCAAACCCAGTCACACAGCTTCATTCCGCTGGACCGGGCTCCTGCGCAGGTGGTGATACGAGCTCGTTATCCAATGGTATCGTCGTCCGCATCGGCAAGATGATTGTGAAGGTACTACCTTGCCCCAGTTTGCTCTCGACCAGGATCCGTCCGCTGTGTTGTTCAACGATGGACTTGACGATCGCCAAACCCAACCCCAAACCCTGCTCCCCCAATGATTCCCGACCGCGCACGCGATAGAACCTCTCGAACAAGCGAGCTCGATCGGTTGGCGCGATGCCTACCCCGGTATCCTGAACAGCGATCGTCTGATAGCCGTCACGTTGATCCGCACGTATGGTCACTTTTCCATTTGCGGGTGTGTACTTGAGCGCATTATCCATGAGATTTGCGATGGCTTGGCGCAGCAATGTTGGATCCGCTTCGATAGGTTTCATATCATCGGAAAGCGTCACATCAATGGCAATCTGCTTGCTCACTGCTTGCGGTCGATAAGATTCCATGACATCCTCGAGCAGTGGCTCAATCTGAACGTCCGACATGCTCAGACCCATTCCAGCTTCGATACGCCCTAGATCAAGCAGGTTGTCCACAAGCTTGCTCATTTGATCGACGCTCGTCAGGATCCTTCGTAAAAAATCGCGCTGTTGTTCGTTCATGTCCCCCACCATGCTAAGCATGGTCGCGTATCCGCGCATCAAAGTCAATGGCGCTCGCAAGTCATGGCTCACGGTGGAGACAAATTCTGATTTCAGTGTATCCAGCTTCTTATAATGGGTTACATCCCACAGTACGCAAACACGTCCTGATGTCTCCGCTCCCTGCGGGTGAATTTCGGAGACGGAAGCGAAGCATACCCGGCCGCGTCCCATCTCCACCTCGGCTGCGTGAACGCCGCCCTCCTGTTCTATCAGGAGTGCGGATAATTCGGAGTTTGTGATCACATCGGTTACATGGTTTCCGACAGCATCCTTCTCGCTGACTTCCAGAAAGTTCACAGCAGCCGGATTTAACAACGAAATCCTTCCCTGAGGGTCGACGACAATTACGGCTTCAGGCGTGCTTTCCAGAACTGCAACTAGACGCAAGCGCTCGCGCTCTGCCCGTTGGAAGAGCCGGGCATTCGCAATTGCGACACCCAATTGTCCGGCCAATATCGAAAGCAGATTGATCTCGTCGGGTGCAAATCCATATGGTGTACGATGACCCAACCAGAGAACACCCACGAATGAGTCCTCATGTTTTATCGGAAGGGCCGTCAAGGCTTCAATGGGGGCCGTCAAAGCCTGTAAATCCAACACGGCACTCGCCCTGGCGGGATTTTCAAGAGTGAAACGCCCTTGTGCCTCTGACAGTGCGAGAACCTGTGAATCCAATGTCGCCCAGTTTCCCGGATCTTCACCCGCTTGATAACCCTCCAGCGAACGTTCCTTTTCTTGAGGTGCCAGGGCGACCCGTACAACGTCGGCCTGGGCAATCTCGCCTGCTCCCTTGAGGATCGGCGGCAAGATTTTGGTTAACTCGAAGCTCGTCGTCACACGCTGACTGACTTCAAGCAACAGCCCCATTTCTTGCATGCGCGCTTTTAAGCCACGTCGCATCCTCTCAAACGCAGATGCAAATTGGCCGATTTCATCCTCACCTGCCTCCGGTATTGGATGGTCAAGGCTTCCCCGCGCAATCGATTGGGCGATATCGGCCATGAGCTTGAGGGGCTTAGTAAGGCGTTGGCTGGCTGCGTACACGGAGAGAAGAAACGCCGAACCTACAAAAACCAGTACTGCCCCCAATCGAAACGTGATCTGGAACGCACGCCGGTGTACTTCTCTTAAAGGTGCGATGACGACTACATACCATGAATACTCTTTCACCGCTTCGACGTAGACGAGCTGTCTCGTGCCGTCTGAGGCAAGACTTATCTGTTCTTCACCCACACGAACAGAATCGAGATCGAAAGCTTCGGTCCCAGCCCCCTCACCCGATTGGATTAGCACATTACCAAGATCATCCGTCACAAACGCCGTGCCATTCGAAAACTTCCTAAAACCTTCGATCATTGGAGAGAGGATGAGGTTGGAACGAAGATCCGTCCAGCCTACGACAACCCCACCTGGTCTCTCTGAATCCGGAAGGGAGATCGGGCTTAGAAACGCCATCTGAGACGCAGTTGATGGACTGGAAATGCGTTCAATTGTTATCGAGGGCACGCCTCGCAATGCCGCTTGAAGATCGGCAAGAAATTGCTGGGAGGGAGCCGGTTGAGCAGGTTCCG
>WVZH01000069.1:83249-106626 GCA_011772595.1 Anaerolineales bacterium | reverse complement strand
CTACCACTCGCCTGGCTAGCCGTCTGTCTCATCTGTTCTTCAATCATTTCGCGAGCAGACGACACAGACGAGAGCCAGTCTCCCAACAAGAGGATGCTACTCGCGATGACCCCCAAGAGTAGTAGTAGTGTGACCAGCCTTGCAGCAAGAGATCGATTGTAGGGTCCCACGACAAGCTTCGCGGGCCGATACCAATTATTTGAAAACTGTCTTTTTACAAGCTCACAAATCGCGCCCGCTACCCCAGCCTCGATGCACGCCATCAGGATGGTAATGCCCGATAGCGATAATGCTATGTCGATGCCACTGAATAAATCACCTTGCGTGTATGCCAGGGTATCCAAACTTTGAGCAATTCCATAGATAACAGCGCCAGCGATTCCGGCAAACAATGGGCTTCGTGCGAGCGACCCGGGAAGATCACGGTAATCCCTTCGTAGCAGCCAAGCAATCAAACCTGCTTGCAGGCTCATCGTGAACGGCATCAGCACGCTGGTTGTTTCAAAGCCACCACGCGCAACCCCAGCGATTGCGCCGACCAAAATAGCTTGCCAGATTCCCAAAAGTCCCCCCGCCAGCATCCACGGGAGCGCCCCGAGGATTGCAAAGCCGGGAACCAGCGCTTCAAATGAAGACCCCTCCACGTTGAGCGTATCAAGTGAAGGTAATCGGACCAACAGTGTTTGGACTGCAAAGGGTGCCACAAGAAGCAACAGCAGCATAAGCGGCTGTTGTTTTTCCCGAGCTGTTCGTGCTTCCGTAGAAACAGGCNNATAGCCTAACATACGTGATGGAAGAGTAAAGCTAAATCCCTGATCGAATCCCCACCAATCAATTGTCATGCTCGCCCCTGACGCATCTTCAATGGCGAGCATTATAGCATCTGCGATTCCAACTTCCAAATCCCAGCTCGGTACATCCTACTGAAATCGAGGCGCAACCATAAAACGGCAAAGTAGGAAATGTTACTGCCCAAGCCACCTTAGGCTCCGCAGAACAGCGTCGCCTTGCCCACGTATGAGCTTTGTGCTAGACTGCCTTAAACCGGGGGGAGCATTCCCTTACGGAGTTCCCTGCATGGCAGAGAAGATCCTCATCATTGATGACGACGTCGATACCCTTAAACTTGTCGGCCTGATGCTCGAGCGCCAAGGGTACGAAATTGCCGTGGCCAGCAGCGGGACGCTCGGCGTCGAAAAAGCCGCCTCAGAAATGCCGGATCTTATTCTGCTCGACATCATGATGCCGGATATGGACGGCTACGAAGTCACCCGGCATTTGAGATCCGATCCCACCCTGGAACATATCCCCATCATCATGTTTACAGCCAAGACGATGGTGGACGATAAAGTGGCCGGTTTCGAATCCGGTGTCGATGATTATCTGACCAAACCTACCCACCCCGCAGAATTGACTGCGCATATCAAAGCTGTACTCAGCCGAACGATACAAACTATCGCGCCTCAAGCTGAAAAGGCCCAAATCATGGGGTTCCTGGGTTCTCGTGGCGGCATCGGAACCTCGACGCTTGCTCTCAACGTCAGCATTGTGCTCAAACAAGACAACGAGGAAGTCATATTCGCTGAACTCAACCCCGGACACGGTACGGTGGCACTTGAGTTGAGTATCCCGAACACCACAGGGCTCTCCAACTTACTAACCCGATCCCTGAACGACATCCACCTGCGCTCTGTGGAGACAGAAATCGTCCACCACAAATCAGGGATCCGAATGCTACTCTCCTCTCACTTCCCTGGCGAGGTCGAACTAGACCAAGCCATCCCGCAGATGGAAGCGATCGTGGAAAACCTCTCCTCCTTGTGTACCACACTCATTCTCGATTTTGGAAGCAGCTTAAAACCGTACGTAAAGTCGCTGTTGAAACTCTGCGATCGATTGATTCTCGTTGTGGAACCTGTATTCCCCTCCAACATCATCGGGCGTGCCTTCCTCGAAGAATTGGTCAACGACGGTATTAATAAGAAAAAGATCTGTCTGGCACTCATTAATCGAGTACGATCGACATTACAAATCCCTTGGCGACAGGTAGAAACGGACATGGGTCTCGAGCTAGCTGGCATCGTCTCTCCGGCACCAGATATTGCTTTGCAAGCCTCGCAATCATCGACCCCTCTCGTGGTTGCGCATCCCGATAGCCTCGTAAGCGATCAGATTCGAAAACTGTCAAAATATCTCACCTTACATTTACAACGTACTAGAGACTGAGCTGCTACGTGACGACGCACGTTCAAGATACCCTGATCCATAAAGCCGCCTCACTGCTTCGTAATTCAAAACACGTCGTCGCGCTAACTGGGGCAGGGATCTCCACCCCATCAGGGATCCCTGATTTCCGTTCGCCTGGTTCTGGACTGTGGGAACAATTCGACCCCATGCAAGTTGCTTCACTTTCTGCATTCCGGTACAACCCCGAACAGTTCTACGCCTGGATACACCCACTTGCAAACTTGGTGTTCAATGCCGCGCCGAATCCCGCGCACCTTGCGCTCGCTCGTCTGGAGGCTCGTGGTTTCCTAGTGGGAATTGTGACCCAAAATATCGATAACTTGCACCAACGTGCGGGATCGAAGCAAGTGCTCGAGCTTCATGGTCATCTGCGTGAGGCCACATGTGTCTCTTGTTTTACAGTCTTCTCCACCACTGGTATGCTCAAAGCGTTTGTCGAGAGCGGAGATGTCCCGCGCTGCACCAAATGTCAGGGGATTCTAAAACCTAAAGCGGTTCTCTTTGGTGAGCAATTGCCATACGATGTCGTTCAATCCGCCAAAGAATTGTTCACTAACTGTGATCTGATTTTCGTCGTCGGCTCTTCCCTCGAGGTTGTCCCTGCTGCAACTCTTCCGATACCTTCCCTTAACGCCGGCTCCCAGCTAATCGTGGTGAACAATACACCAACCTTTCTTGATAGCCGAGCGGATCTCGTTTTTCATGACGACGTAGCGCTCGTGCTTCCTCGTATCGCGGACGAGGTGATCGGTGAAACCAGATAAGAACGTTCGCTCCCCGAGAGACGATTCGGCGATCAGGAATTATCCTCGTCTTCTCAAACGCTATGCCCGCTTGCTCGAATTGAGCTCCCAGATGGTTTCAACCCTCGATCTCGGTACGCTACTGCAACATATTGCAGATGCCGCACAGGAATTGACCGAGAGTGAAGCTTCTTCCATCCTTCTGTACGACCCGCAGACCGACCACCTCTATTTTGAAGCCGCCACGGGACCCCTCGAGGAAGGATTTAGCCGCACGGCTGTTCCAGCTGACAACAGCATCGCCGGTTGGATCTTCTCTAATGTCGAACCCCTACTGGTGGAGGATACTCAGAAAGACCCTCGCTTTTTCGCGGAGATCGACGTGCAAACCAGCTTCCACACTCGGTCGATCCTTGGTGTTCCACTCCAAACGAAAGATAAGACACTCGGTGTCATTGAGGTAGTGAACAAGAAGCGTGGAACCTTCGGGGCAGACGACCTGCAGCTGCTCCAATCCTTAGCAGCTCAAGCCGCGATCGCGATCGAGAACACACGCCTGTTCCAACAAAGCGATCTGATTGCTGAGATGGTTCACGAGCTGCGTACACCTTTGGCTGCGCTCATGGCGGCTGCCCACCTCCTGCAAAGGCCCAATCTTGCTGATACACAAAGCACAAACCTCATCCAAACCGTTTCAAAAGAAGTACAGCGTTTAAACGGGATGACCACAGACTTTCTCGAACTTGCGCGGCTTGAATCTGGACGTGTGCAGTTCATACGCGAACCAGTACATCTCGAAGGACTGGTGCACGAATGCTTGGAGTTGATTCGCCCGCAAGCGGAGTCGCAAAACATAACAGTAAATACGGCATTTGATCACAGTCTCTCCCCCGTCCAAGGAGATCGCAACCATCTCAAACAATTGCTGTTGAATTTGCTGACGAATGCCATCAAATACAATCGCAAGGGTGGGTGGGTTAAGGTATCCTTACGGCGTGATAAAGGGGACTTGCTGCTTGCAGTTGAGGATTCGGGTCGCGGCATCCCACCGGAAAGTCTACCCCTAATTTTCGAACGCTTCTATCGTGTACCCGATCAGGGGGCTCAAACCACAGGGACGGGGCTTGGTCTGGTGATTGCCCAACGAATCGCCCAAAACCATCAGGGAAAGATCACCGTGAAGAGTGAGGTCGGAAAAGGGAGTACCTTCACCCTGCAACTCCCTGCTGGTCGCTGAGAGAGCAGTCAAACGGATTTCAGGATTCTTCTTTCAGCCTCTTCTACCGAATTGTCGCTCCAATGCCTCCACCGAGAGGTGGATCATCGTCGGCCGTCCGTGTGGACAGGTGCGCGGCGAGCTACAACCCTCCAGATCGCGAAGCAGTTGTTGTTGCTCCGCTAGCGAGAGCACCTGACCAGCTTTAACCGCAGCTCGTTTGCAAACTCTCGCTGCAATACGTGCTTCCGTTTCTTTTGCCAAAGGTGTTTCGTCTTCCTCGAAGTCCTCTACAACTGCTCGCAAGACATACTCCGGTTCTCGGGCCGTAAGCAATGCCGGGACAGATCTAAGCAGGTAGGTACGTTGTCCAAAGGACTCGACTTCGAAACCAAACCCCTTCAACACATCCAATTGGCCTTCGAGAAGTGTAGTTTGCTCAGGTGTGAATTCGATCGTCCTCGGTTCCAAGAGCGATTGCCTTTCAATGCTTCCGTATTCGCTAGCTTGCATGAGCGATTCGAAAAGCACACGCTCATGAGCCGCATGCTGATCGATCAAATAAAGCCCATCCGGCCCTTCAGCCACAAGATACGCAGCCCCAACCTGTCCGACCGCTCTCAGAAGCGGGACCACACCTCCAGGTAACGCTGGTTGAACTTGTCCATCCACAATGACACCCTGAAGGTTTTCTGTCCGACCTGATAATTCCCAATCTGGGGAGAGTGATCGACCTGGTTGTTGCCATCCCTGAGGGGCCCAGCTACTCTCAAGTTGGATCGCGGGTGCTGGCGCTTGCCCTAGAAGTGTGGAGCGGACAACTCTTTGGAGAATTGAAAAAACCATATCCTGTTCGCGGAAGCGAACCTCAGCCTTCGTAGGATGCACATTCACGTCAAGGGATTCAGGGGGCAAATCAAGGAAGACGACAACCAGTGGAAAGCGTCCAACCGTGAGAAGCGCATGGTAGGCTTGGAGCACTGCTGCGGAGAGGCTGGCATCTCGAACCCAGCGACCGTTAATAAAGAAGGTCAATTCACGACGCGTCCCGCGATGGACTGAAGGAGGACTGATGAAACCCGCAATTTGGATCGGAGCATCGTGAGCATCAGGGAGGGCGATCATTTGTTTTGCCGTCTCAACACCATAAACCGCTGCCAAAACCTCCCGTCGATCGCCGTTTCCTGTTGATTGAAAGAGCACCCGCCCTTCCTGAGCCAGTCGGAAGCGGATTCCCGGGTAGGCGAGCGCATAGCGTGAAACCAAGCCTATGATCCTCCGCCTTTCTGTGGCTTCAGATTTGAGGAACTTTCGTCTGGCGGGCACATTGAAAAATAAATCCCGCACGCGGACGACCGTGCCACGTGGAGCTCCGACCGACTGAGCCTCGCCAATCTCGCCGCCCTCAACATATAATCGAGTTCCGGTCTCCTCTCCTTCTGCTCTAGATTGGAGCTCCATCCGTGAAACGGCGCCGATGGACGAGAGCGCTTCCCCACGAAAGCCTAATGAGCGGATGGCTGAAAGATCTTCTGTCGTTTTTAACTTCGATGTCGCGAAGCGAGCCACAGCAAGTTGCAGCTCTTCCGCAGGGATACCAACACCGTCATCGGCGACCTCGACGAGGCCGCTTCCGGCACGCTCGATAACGATCTCGATCGAGTTTGCATCCGCATCGATGGCATTCTCGATCAACTCCTTCACCACCGATACTGGACGCTCAACCACCTCGCCTGCAGCGATAGCCGAAGCGACTTGTTCGGATAAGATCTCGATGGGCAACGGTTCCTCCTCAACTCGATTTCGATTATAACCCCGTCGCAGTTCGTTGACACACTGCGACCCACCATCTATACTGCCTGGAATGAGCTGGCAGAATGTAGCCGCGATCGCCGCGATCCTTTTCATTCTTATCTTGGCCTTTCTTCGAGCCGAGCCGCGCAGGAAGTGGTTGATTGTATTCTTTCTCATCCTACCCGCCACGGTCTTGTCATTACGATGGGCTAGCTTCCGAGGTGCCTGGGATGAGTTGATCACCGGATGCGCGATCGGACTTGTGTTCCTTGGGATCTGGTGGCTTTTAATTGGCAGGAAACTACCTCCGCCGCGCGGGAGCACAATTCGAGTTTGGACGAAAGACGATCCGTTCTAATGGGAAGATACTGCACTCTCTTTTTCGACCTCGACGACACGCTATACCCCAGGTCAAGTGGTTTGTGGAATGCGATTGGGGAGCGCATCAATTCGTTTATGATCGATCGCCTAGAGATCCCTGAAGAAAATGTCTCACCGATTCGTGACGAATACTTACGTACCTATGGAACCACGCTCAATGGTCTGGTCGCCAATTACCAGATCGATCCCTTTGAGTATCTGACCTTCGTTCATGATGTCCAAATCGAAGACTACCTTCATCCAGATCCCGTAATGCAAAGAATGCTTGCCAGTCTACACCCCAGCAGGATTATCTTCACCAACGCAAGTGTAAGCTATGCCATGCGGGTCTTAAAAAGGTTGGGTGTAGATCCTTACATCGATCAGATCATCGACATCATAGCGCTTGACTTCCATAACAAGCCTCTACCGCAGGCATATGAGCGAGCCTTAGACCTTGCGCAAGAATCGGATCCGAAGGCCTGCATGTTAATCGACGATCGTGTCGATAATCTTCTCCCCGCGGCGGCATTAGGTATGACGACGGTTCTGGTCGGTGATCGGGGAGGTCATCCTGGTGTGGACTTCCACATCGAACGAATAACGGAATTGCTCGACAAAGTCCCGGGCATCAACCAGAATCCGGATTTCAGGAATGAAGATGCCTCTTGAAGATGGATGGGTGATCGTCTGCGGTATTCTCGCCCTTGTGGTGCTCATCAACATTGGAATCGCGCTCCCGTTTTTACGATCTCAGGGTTCGCTCTTCAGGAATATGGGGCGCGGTTTTAAATTCGGGCACCAGGAAGAGAGTGAGAAGTTGGCTGAACTTCGCAGACTTGTAGAAGCGTTGGGTGAAACCACAGAACTTGAGGAAACCGTGGATGAAGATTGATAAGCTGTGCACTTTGAGCGACGCGGTGGATCTCGTCGCATCAACGGAGTGCACGCTTGCGTTGGGCGGGGTGACACTCTACCGCCGCCCCATGGCATTTTCACTAGCCTTGCTCTCGCACCACGCGCACGAAACCTCACCACACGATCTAACGCTATTATGCTTTACCGCGGGGTTGGAGAGTGATGTGCTCGTCGGCGCCGGGATGGTTTCCAAGGTGCGCTCTTGCTACTTCGGATTGGAGGCCTTTGGCCTAGCGCCAAACTTCACAAATTCTGTTGCGAACGGCTCTATCGAGATCATCGAGGAGACGGAAGCCAGCCTCGCGTTCGGGATCAGGGCCACCCTGGCAGGGGTAGGTTTCATGCCATCAACAGCCTGGCTGGGAACAGATCTGCCCAAGCTCCGTCGAGATGTAAAAACGGTACGCGATCCCTACTCGGGCGACGAATTGACGGCTTTCCCCGCAATCACATGCGACGTCGCTGTCGTCCATGCCCTGGAAGCTGATCCCCAAGGAAACGCCCGCATCGGTGGCAATTGGGGCGTAGATCGGGAACTGGTCTATATTGCCGATACGGTCATCATCACGGCCGAAAAAGTCGTCCCCAGACTTGAAAGCGCCGAAATCTTCGGTCCTGTCGTCGATTCTGTCGTCGAAGTCCCCGGCGGTGCATGGCCCACCTCTTGTCACCCACTCTATCCTCTCGACGGCCTGGCGGTGCTCGAGTACACGGAAAAAGCGGGGGGTGAAAGGTATTCGCATTTACTCGCCAACTGGTGTCAAAAGCATAATTTGACCTTGCCCTGACACCTCCGCTAATTTTATTCTCATACTATCATGGTAAGAATCAAAACACCTGCAGTGTCTACTGCAGGAGGAGTTTATCGATGTCATCGAGAGCACGTTCTTTCCTATTGGGATCGTTGGTCGGCGTTTTCCTTGCTGCAAGCATGTTCTCCGTCGGTCTGGCTTTGGGTTTCAACCTGGACATGCTCGGAGAAAGTCTTGTCGCTGACAGGGGTGTGGTGCCCCCACTGACGGAAATTACGACACCTCCAGAGCCTGTAGAAACGACGCCGCTCTCTCCTGAAGAGAAGGAAGTTCTCTTCGTTCCGTTTTGGGAGGCTTGGGACATCGTACAGGAGAACTATGTCGACCAGCCCCTCGATAACGTCGAATTGATGCGCGGTGCGATTCGCGGCATGGTGGATTCCATNNGATTCCATCGGAGACCAACATACTTCTTACATGGACCCAACCGAGTTTCGCCAAGCCAGCGCTCCGCTCGAGGGCTACGAAGGAATTGGAGCCTGGGTGGACACAGACGCCGAGTACCTGACGATTATTGCGCCCATTCCCGGTTCCCCGGCGGAAGAGGTGGGATTGCTTCCTGGGGACGAGGTGATTGCCGTAGACGGTGAGGACATGACCGGCATCGATGGCAACCTCGTCGTCCAGCGAGTCCTCGGACCCGCTGGCACAAACGTACACCTAACGGTTCGCCGTGAAGGGACCAGCGAGTTGCTGGAATTCGATATCGTGCGTGCACGCATCATTATCCCCAGCGTTGAAGGTGAGATGCTCGACGGTGACATTGCCTACTTACGGATATTCACTTTCGGCGATGAGACTACACGAGATTTGCGCGACACACTGGATCTCTTGCTCGCCGAAGAGCCGGTGGGCTTAATTCTCGACTTACGCAACAATGGCGGAGGCTTCCTGGACACCGCGATCGAAGTGAGTTCGGAATTCATCGCCGAAGGCGTTATCGTCACCGAAAGGTTTGGGGATGGACGGGAACAAATATTTGAAGCGAGAAAGGGCGGCCAAGCGACGGATGTGCCTCTTGTCGTATTGATTAACGGCGGTTCGGCTTCTGCCTCAGAAATTGTGGCCGGCGCGATTCAGGATCATGATCGTGGCACACTCATTGGAGAAACTTCCTTTGGGAAAGGTTCGGTCCAACAATGGATCCCGCTCACGAACGAGGAGGGTGCCGTTCGCGTGACCACCGCGCGTTGGTATACTCCAGATGATCGCCTCATTCATGAACTTGGACTCGTTCCGGACATCGAGATCGAACTTACGATGGAGGATTTCGAAGCACAAGAAGATCCACAACTTGAAGCCGCGATTGACGTTCTACGAGGGGACGCCGTTGAACCCATAATCGTGGATTGATGAGAATATAGGAGAGCAAACAATGTTTCTTTGGAGCACAACTTACTTTCTGTACATGATCCCCGCGTTTTTACTGGTGATGCTGGCTCAGATATGGGTGAATTCTACATACCGAAAATGGAGCCAAGTGCGCAACCTGAATAACATCTCCGGCGCCGAAGCAGCCAAGCGTCTCCTTGGTTTTGGCGGATTGTACGAGGTGGAACTTGAAGCTGCACCCGGCCGTCTGGGGGACCATTACGACCCGCGGTCTCGCAAGTTGCGTTTATCTCCAGGCGTGGCACAAGGACAATCCGTCGCCTCCTTGGCCATAGCCGCACACGAAATCGGGCACGCCGTGCAAGATAACGAAGCCTATGCCCCGCTGCGCTTTCGAGCAGCACTCGTACCAGCAGTGAACCTCGGTTCCCGATTGGGATTAATTTTGCTCATCATCGGGTTGTTCCTGGGCGGAACGCTCGGTACGCAGATGGCATGGATCGGTGTTGCGGCTTTTGGACTAGGCGCCGTGTTCGCCTTGGCGACACTCCCGGTAGAATTGAATGCCTCCGCACGCGCTCGCACGTTGTTGACCGATAGCGGATTTATCCGCTCGGAGGAAGAACAGCGGGGGGTGAACGCGGTCCTGAATGCCGCGGCCTTCACATACGTCGCCGCGCTTGCCGCCGCAATACTCCAACTGCTTTATTGGGTTAGCCTTGTTGGTGGTATGGGAGGACGGCGACGGAGTTAGATGAGCGTTAGCGATCATTTGAATGCCCAGATCGCGACACTCGATGTGGTCGTTCACATAGCGCTGTCAGTGAAAAGAATCAAGCTTGCACATTGACCAGCGTTCTCGTGAGCTTCCACATCGATTGTCTTGAAGATCTCCATCATTGCTGATCGTGAATGAGAAGTCGACAAGGATTTAAATGATAGATATGTATACCGATAAACAGCCCTACATGCCTTCTGCGGCGCAAGTGCAAAGCCAAAGGCTTAACCTTAAGTGGATGATCGCGATCCTTCTAGCTGCCCTTCTCGGGGGCGTCGTCGGAGGGGGCACGATCTACTTCGCCCTTCAGCGACCGCTTGAGGTAGCTGCACAACCAACCTTGGAAAAAGCCGCCGTCGTCCCCGTTTCGCTAGACGTCAATACGGCGATCACCGATGCTGTCGTGGAAGTCGGTCCAACTGTTGTTACCGTCTTGAACCACCTTCCTCCTCGACGCACTTTCTTTGGTACCGCGAGCGGACGGACCGCATCAGGTTCCGGAGTGATTGTGTCATCCGATGGTCATGTCGTCACCAACAACCATGTCGTGGAAGGGGCGCAAAGTCTCGAAATCGTCCTCGCAGACGGCACGATGCTTCCTGCACAACTCGTCGGCGTGGATCCCTACGCAGATTTGGCAGTGGTCAAAGTGGACAGCGAAATGGTCCCCATTGCTGATTGGGGCAACTCCGACGCGCTTAAGCCTGGTGAAACCGTTATTGCCATTGGCTCACCCTTGGGGGATTTCAAGAATACCGTCACGGTTGGCGTCGTCAGTGCAACGGAACGATCAATCGATGTGGATCGCAATTACATGCTGGAAGGATTGATCCAAACCGATGCCGCCATCAATCAAGGCAACTCCGGTGGACCTTTGGTCAATCTTGCCGGTCAGATCGTCGGCATCAATACGTTGGTCGTGCGTGGAGGATCATCCGGCGCAGTCACCGAGGGATTGGGATTTGCCATCCCCAGCAACACGGCCAGGGCCCTCACCGAACAAATTATTAACAAGGGGTACGTCTCGCGACCGTTTCTGGGTGTTCGATGGGGCTGGATTACACCCGCTCTTGCCGAACAATATAATCTCCCAGTTCGATACGGAGCCTATCTGTCTGAAGTCACCACGGATAGCCCAGCTGCCGCAGTAGGGCTCAGGCAGGGAGATATTATTATCGCTATGAACGATCAAACACTGGATGAAGATCATCCATTCATTAACCAATTGTTTCAATACGAGCCAGGCGAGATTGTGACGTTTACGATCATGCGCGGTGAGCGCGAGCTTAAGATTGAGGTGTCGCTGACCGAGCGTCATCCTTAAGATTTTTTTAATCAGGTGACCGGCATGTATGTGACCCAAAGTGCCGATCACCTTTTATGATCCTCGCTTTGACACCCTCACGCCCAGGTGCTAAAATCAAGTCCCTGGGCGGGCCTCTTAAGGCCGGCTACACGCCGATGAACCTGGGAGGGAGGCAAGTATGCCAGCTCGCATTATACGCCTAATTTACCCGCCAACTTTGGTCCACGAACCAATCCTCTATCGGTTAATCAAGCGTTTCAATGTACAGGTTAATATTCGTCAAGCCCAGATCTCTTTAGAAGAAGGCTGGTTGGAAGTAGAGCTTTCAGGAGAGTCTACGGAACTAGAACTTGCGGTATCCTTCCTTGCTGAGCATGGCATAGAAATCATCTCCACGGATTGAGGTAGAAACCATGGAGCAATCACAGATCGACTTTGCGATTGAGGAAATCCGCGCCGCGCTAGAATCAGGGCATGTACTAGATGCCATCGCCGCTTTAATCCGTTTGCATCCTGTTGACCGTGCTGAAGCATTCTCAGATTTGGATGATGAAGATCAAGCGAGGCTGCTGCCCAGCTTGGACATCCCTACAACAGCTGACTTGCTGGAGGAACTCGAAGATCCCGAAGCCGCCGATGTAGCCGAGGGGCTTCCCACAGAACTCCTGGCGGATGTTCTTGACAAGATGGAACCGGATGAAGCCGCAGACGTGCTCGGTGACATCTCCCCAGAGCGTGCTGCCGAGGCGCTCGCCGAAATGGAGGACGCGGAAGAGGTCATCCCACTCCTGGAACACCCCGATGAAACGGCCGGTGGCTTGATGACCACCTCGTACATTGCGCTACGACCCAGCACGACGGCAGAACAGGCGATAGAATTTTTGCGCCAAGTAAGTCCCGACGAAGAAACCCCCTACTACCTCAACGTGATCGACCGTGAACGACGATTGGTGGGCATCGTTGGCCTGCGTGATTTAGTCATCGCGAGCCCGGAAGCACATGTCGATACACTCATGGACAAAGAGGTGATCTACGTGACCACCGACACCGACCAAGAGGATGTGGCACGATTGATGGTCCGATACGACTTGGCTGCGCTTCCGGTGGTAGATCAGAAGGGCGTGCTGTGGGGCGTTATTACTTATGACGACTTGATGGATGTGCTCGAAGCAGAAGCCACAGAGGACCTCTATCGCCTGGCGAACATTCCTGATCCGGATCTCTCGATTGAAAGTCCGGTGAGCCTCTCTGTTCGACGCAGGCTCCCCTGGCTTCTGGTAAGCGCTACAACGGCTTTCTTCGCCTCGTGGGTGATTTCCCAATTCGAATCGATCATCGCTCAGGTGGCCCTGCTGGCCGTCTTCCTGTCCGTCGTCGCCGGGTTAGGAGGCAATTCGGCGACACAGAGTCTGGCGATCATGGTGCGTGCGATCGCCCTGGGTGAAATCCAACTTCGCGAAGCCTGGCGAACGATCCTCAAAGAGGCACTCACCGGTCTTCTGCAAGGTGCTGCTGTGGGTGCGATTGCTGGTCTCGGCGTATTTCTCTGGAAAGGAAACCCCATCTTGGGCTTGGTCCTGGGACTGGCCTTGCTGGGCAACATTCTGGTAGCCGGGATTGTGGGAACCATGATCCCTCTCATCTTGAAGGGGTTGAAGATGGATCCTGCCCTCGCCTCCTCCGTCCTGGTTACGACGGTCACAGACGCCGTGGGATTTGCACTCTTCCTGGGTCTGGCCACGATCTTCCTCCCGTACTTAAAATGACCCCAAGCCCTTTTGTTCTGGATCAACGATCATGAGCGATCGCATTCTAATCGTGAACGCCGATGATTATGCCAGAACCCCTTCTGTGTCTGCTGGGATTCGAAAATCCCATCTTGATGGCATCGTTTCGACGACCACGGTCATGATGAATTTACCGGGCGCATTGGATGAGATCAGAATCGCACAAAGTGAATCCCCACAGCTCGGACTGGGCGTGCATCTCAATCTTACCTTTGGCCCTCCTTGTGAGCCTGTCTCCAAAGTTCAAACGTTACTTGACGCTGACGGGCTTTTTAATGACAAGACCCGCTTGTTCACAAACCCCGAAATGATCAACATCAAGGAAGTCGAATTCGAGTGGCGTGCACAGATCGAGAATTTTCTCACATCCGGTTCTGTACTAGACCACATCGACAGCCACCATCACATCGCGCTTCTATCGCCAGATTTATGGAAACTCTTCCTGCACTTGGCAGAAGAGTATGATTGCGGCGTACGCCCACCGAACCCGTCCGATGTCTCTGTTGACACTTTGTTCAATACTTACTCTGCAGAGGTCATAGATTTCGTTCGCCACGGCGCCACCGCTTTTCTAGAGCAATCGAAACTTGCGTACCCGCATTATTTTTATGCGAGCTTCTATGGTCCCGCCGCTACGCTGGATCACTTACTACACTTATTGAAAACCATCCCTGAGGGGATTAGCGAGTTGATGTGTCACCCGGGGTACACGGACCCCGATTTGAGAGCGACTAGTGGCTATGCGCATGAGCGTGAACGTGAATTGGCGGCCCTTACCCACCCAGATACAATCCGGACAGTCGAAGAAGCTGGATTGCGCTTGAGCACCTATCGGCAAGCATGGAATCGATCCTAAAGCGCGCCCTCACTACCTTCCTGCGAACCTTCTTCAAGCACCTGTATACAACCTTCGCCTGGGCTTACGATTTCGTGGCATGGACGACCTCCATGGGTCAGTGGCGGACATGGCAGTCCGCTGCTCTTCTCGATCTACCCTATGGGACTGTGCTCGAGCTCGGACATGGACCCGGTCATCTATTACTCAGGTTGTCTGGGTTGCAACCATTCGTCGTAGGTGTGGATGCCTCAAAGCAAATGACCCGCATCGCCTCCAAGCGCGTCCGAGCTCACGGCAACATCGCCAGTGTTGTACGCGCGCGTGCACAACGCCTCCCGCTTGCTGGCGAGATTTTCTTCCAAGTCGTGTCGACTTTCCCGAGTGAATTCATCTTCGATCCAGACACGCTCGCCGAGATCTGGCGTGTATTAAAACCCGGCGGCGTCGCAGTCGTCGTCGGTGTCGCGAAGATCACCGGAAAATCGATCCCTGATCGCATCGCGAATTGGCTATATCGAGTTACTGGCCAATCCGGCGAACCAGGGGATGGATGGGAGCAGCCGCTGAGAAGACTTGGATTCTCAGTTCATCTCGAGCGCGTAGAACAGCCACGCGCTACTGTGTTGCGCCTGATGGCGCGCAAGGATGAGAGCTCGAGTTGAGCCTCACCCCAAAACAGAAAGCATTCACAAGGGTATAATCTTCATAATTTGCGCCTGCAATATCCCGGATTTGGAGCGCATTGACACTCATTCCTAACATCGTCTTTCGAACTTATTGGAGAAAACATTGCGAACGACTCAAAATGATGATTTGGCGTTGATCGTCTCCAGCGACTTCAAACAATATTTTCTCCGTCTGAAGCCTGGCGATGAACTTCAAACCCATCGTGGCATTCTACGCCACGACGATCTCATCGGCATCCCCTGGGGATCTGAGATCCGCAGTCATCTAGACCTACGCTATTACATCGTGGAACCAACACTGCGCGATCTCCTCTTGAATATCAAACGCCAATCACAGATTATCTTCCCCAAGGATATCGGATACATCCTCTTACGACTTTCCGTTGCTCCTGGCATGACCGTGCTAGAAGCAGGTACAGGATCAGGCGCGCTGACTACCGCTTTAGCTTGGGCTGTTGGTTCTGAAGGAAAAGTTATCTCATACGATCGACGAGAGGACATGCAAGAACTCGCTCGCCGTAACCTGGCACGAGTGGGGTTGCAGGATCGAGTCGAATTTCGGTTGCGCGATATCGAAGATGGTATAGATGAGAAGGACGTCGATGCGCTTTTCCTGGATCTTCCTAATCCGAATCGCTATATCACCCAGGCCCGTGACGCAATAATCAACGGTGGATCGTTTGGCGCGATTCTACCCACAAGTAACCAGGTAAGCGCTCTATTGAAGGCCCTTCAACAAAACGAATTCGAATTGATCGATGTATGTGAAATCCTTCTTCGTTTCTACAAACCTGTACCTGAGCGACTAAGACCGACGGACCGCATGGTCGCCCACACGGGATTCTTGATCTTCGCCCGAGCCGTTGTACCACAATCAACTGTCGATACGGACGAGACTTAACCGGATTTTACAATGCGTCAACGTGGGCTTAGAACACTTGTAGTAATCTCTTCTTAGAACCCGGGAATTGGAGAGAACAGATGCCTATCTTTCGACGCCGACCTCCACCACGAAGACGAAGGTTTCCTCTCCGTCGCAGACCTCTGGCTAGCTCGCCGGCAGCCCGGAGAGCTCTCAAAAAACTTCGCCAAGCGCACACGATGATGGCCCAAGGAAATCCAGCGGATGCTGCAACGATCTTCGCCGACCTGGCGGACGCTGCAGTAATAAGAGGCATTCCCCGCGCACCACAGTTGAATCTCCAGGCTGGACGTGCGTGGATCGAGGCCGGGGAGGTGGATAAGGGTCTCGCACGAGTCCGCGACGGTCTTCAACGGATGGCGACAATGGGTCAATTTGGCCGTTTGCCAATCGTGGGCCGGCGCGTCTTAGATGAGTTGCTTCGTCGCGGTTTGTCGCAGGAAGCGACCCTGGTAGAAACAGATCTGCAGCGTCTTCTCGCCACAGTGGGTTTATCACTTGCCGATGCGTCTGGCAAGTCTCCCGTACCTCGACTTCCAACGAAGTGTAATTATTGCGGTGGAAGTGTGATCCCCGATGAGGTGGACTGGCTCGATGATCAACTCGCCGCATGTTCATATTGCGGTAGTCCATTGGAAGCAAAAGCGTGACAACCTTCTCTACTCCAGAAATGCCTGAGCTTTTACGCCGACAACTCTCCAACCGAAGATCGTCCATTCGAACCGAGTGGGACGCAAAACCTGCAGCCGTACTACTGCCCTTATATTGGGAGCAGGAAGAGTGGCATCTGTTGTTCACTCGACGGACAGAAAAAGTCGAATCACATCGTGGGCAGGTTTCTTTTCCGGGCGGTGTGATCGACTCCAGCGATCAAGACGCTTGTCAAACCGCGTTGCGGGAGGCTGAGGAAGAGATCGGCATCCGAAAAGACGATGTAAACATTCTGGGCAAGCTCGATCCTCTCCTGACCGTTACTCAGTTCATCATCTCCCCTGTCGTTGGCACCATCCCTTGGCCTTATCATCTTCAGATCAATACTCAAGAGGTAGCGACGGCATTCGGAGTACCACTAGCTTGGTTGGCAGATGAGGACAACTTGGAGATCCAAACCAGAGAACTCCCGATCCAAGGCGGAAGTGTCCCCATCTACTATTTCAAGCCCTATCGCGGCGAGGTGATTTGGGGTGCAACGGCACGTATCACACTAAATTTCTTGGACCTTTTGCAGACGCTATCAAAATAAAAAGAGCGGGATCTCTATCCCGCTCTTCTCTTACCGAATACTTTTTGGATTGGAAAGTTACTCCTCAGCCTCGGCTTCTTCGGCCGCCTCTTCCTCTTCACGCCGCTCGCGATCCACTAGCTCCGGCTCCATCTCGACAGGGATAACTTCTTCCTCTTCCTCGAGCACCTCTTCTACCTGATAAACGATACTGGCGAGGACCTCCTCCGGACTGGTAAGGATTTCAACCTCTTCGCCAACATCAAGATCGGCCACTGTGATGACATCGTCCATCTCTGCCAGTGCTGCGATATCAACTTCGATGCGGTCAGGAAGATTTCCCGGCAAGGCTTCAACCTCGATAACGTTCAAACCGCTGACGAGTAGACCCCCATACTCCTTGACAGCTCCTGATTCACCGATCAGATCAATTGGCACTTCCGTCCGGATGGTGACATCCATCGCTACCTTGAGAAAGTCGACGTGCAGGATATTCTGTCTGATGAAATCACGTTGCAGCTCTCGCACGAGTACCTGGTGAGTGTCCTTCCCTACTTTCAGGGTCACCAGGGTCGAAGCTCCGACGGTGGCAAGTGTTCTCGTTGCTTCACGTTCGTCGAGCTCAAGCGGTGTGGACTCAACACCCACACCATACAAGACCGCCGGCAGTATGCCCTGGCGCCTTAGCTGTTTAACCTGGCTTCCAGTCATCGTCCGCTTCTTTGCATTTAGAACTACTTCACTCATTTCATTCCTCCGGAGCACCTCTCGCCACAACCTGGCTACCCTCGCTCCCTGGGTCTATCCGAATTTTCCGGTCATCTTCGCCTAGCTAGCAACTTTCCAAGGAAGAGAACCGATCCTATGGCTATTCCCGATACGAGACCAGCGAGCACTACGCCGCGCGTGTCAAGGACTGTCTCAACCGTCCCATTGACCTCCTGTGCCAGTAGAATGATCGAAGAGCTTCGCTCTGAACGAACTCGTTTCCCGGCCACGACACAGGAGCGCGAATTGCTCAATGTCAAATTCTCGGCACTTGCAACGCCAACGCTGGCTCCATCTGCTGCAATCGAGCTCCCTTGCACAGAGAATGCTACGGCGTGATCGAGAGTCACCTGCTCCCCAAGGATTTGCATCACGCCTCCTTGGTTAAGATCGACATCCGAGGCAATAATGCGATTTGCCCCACCCAGTTGGATACGCACAACTTCAGCTTCAATCGTATCAACAGTGCCCCCGTGCAAGTCGATCTCTTCGGCTTGGATTTCTTCTTGGACAGTCATTTCATCGGATGTTTCCATCTCCGCCTCACGAAAGCAGTAAAAAGAGGCGCCTCTCGACGCTCCAGATGGCACCTCGACGTCACAGTTTCGAATTCTACCGAGTGTCGTCGCTGCCGTCAACCTTTCGATAACACCTATTCTTAAGCCGCCAAAGCCTAGAAGCGCATCTATTCAAAAGCACAGAACAGGAGTTGCATCAAGCGACCACATTGAGGCCACAACTCGGTGAGGGGCTTTTCCTCCTTTCAATTCACTTGGAGATGGAGTGAGCTGGTAAATCGGGTAGTCGCTATTCAGCTTTGTGATATTTACCCACCTCCATCCTCGCTGTTTGTCGCAGGAGTGCTAGCAGGTGTTGTTGTCGCCTATCCTGAAACCGCTCACGTGTTATACTAATTATTTGCCATTTCGCATTAGGCGTACGATGAATCGGATTGCATGGATAACGTCTCTCTCAGTCGTCCTATTTTCAAGCATAGCACCCGTGTTGGCATTAGCCCAGGCGCCGGGCTTTGCAGATATCTCGCGCCCACAAAACGGCGAGGTTCTCAAAGGTCTCGTGACCATCGAAGGTTCCGCAGCACATCCCGCGTTTTTAGCTTATGAGCTGAGTTTTGCATTCGATCCAAATCCTATGGATACATGGTTTCCAATCCTAGACCCTGTTCAAGTTCCAGTCACAGATGGCAGGTTGGGCTTGTGGGACACGACGAGTATCTCCGATGGAAATTATCAAATTCGCCTACGGGTCCTTCTTGAGGACGCAAGCCCGTTAGAAGCCTTGGTAACCAACTTGCGTATCCGCAATTCGACTCCTGTGGAACCAACACCTTCGCTGCCACAATCTGTCGTCCCAAGTGTTACTCCCACACAACCGGTAAGAACACCGACCCCGACACCCGTTCCCATTCCGACGACCGAAGGCTCTATTAGGGTCTTGAGAGCTTTTATGATTGGAGCGATCTCAGGGACGATTGGTTTGCTGATCCTGGCAGCCTACACCATCAACAGGCGCTGGGCGCGCGCTCGCACGACATCCCGCCGAGTACGAGATACACAACGGCGGGAAAAAAATGCAAGTAGACCAAGACGAAGAGGAAGGCGATGAACAAGAATGCTGAATCTTACCTCATCGTCGGGTTGGGAAACCCCGGAAAGAAACATCGAATGAATCGCCACAACGTGGGCTTCATGCTACTGGATATGCTCGCAGCAGAGTGCGACCTGACCTTCTCCCGCCGCAAGTCCAAGGCGCTTATCACCGAATGGTTGTTTGAGGGACACAAAATCATTCTCGCCAAACCACAAACCTACATGAATTTGTCTGGCCGTTCAGTGGCTCCTTTGCTTCGTTTTTACCGACTCCCTGCACGCCATATGTTGGTCGCCTATGACGAATTGGATTTACCTGCCGGTGTGATTCGCATGCGTCCCGAGGGAGGGACAGGCGGCCACCGGGGGATGCGCTCGATCATCCATGAACTGGGATCAAATGCATTCCCTAGAATACGAATTGGGATTGGCCGACCCCCTGGAAGGATGGATCCAGCAGATTACGTTCTTACTGACTTCAATTCTGATGAACAAGAAGCGATAACCAATGTTTTGGCGCGTGCAGCTGGGTGTGTTCGCTTGTTCATCGGTGAGGGCATTCAGGCAGCAATGACTTGCTGCAACACGACATAAACGACCATGAATTTAGCAACTTTACTGACACACATTCGCGCACACCCTGATTATCCGACGTTGATGCGTAAATTGAGGGACGGGGAAGTTTTACTCGATTCCCTGCATATTCCACGAGCCGTACGCCCGGCACTCACGGTGGCACTGGCGCGCGATCTCCAACGTCCTGTTGTCTTTATCGTTCCGCGATCAGATCGGATGCTCACACTTGCTGAAGAGATTCCTGCATGGGACCCAGGCATCCAGCTTTTGACCTTTCCTGATCCTAATCCGGTTTTTTATGAACTTGCGCCATGGTCATCTCAGACTCTGAGGCGCCGTATCACAGTCCTCGCTTCTCTCACGGAAGGCCGTCAACCAGGTCGTCCGAAGCAGGCTGAAGCAAATATGCCCCTCGTGATTTTGGCACCGGCCCGTGCTGCGATCACCAGAACCCTTTCCGCACGCACTTTTATTTCTAACTCTCGATGGTTGCAAGTAGGTTCTACATTCCGTCTAGATCGTCTTCTCTCCCTACTCGTAGAAGTTGGCTATGCGCATGAGAGCATCGTGATACAACCAGGGCAGTTCAGCCGGCGCGGTGGAATCCTGGATCTCTGGCCACCGGCAGAACCTCAGCCCGTACGCGTCGAATTCTTCGGGAACGAAATCACAACGCTGCGACGATTCGATCCGGCCTCTCAACGCTCCTCGGAATCCGTATCGGCTTTACGCGTGACCCCGGCCCGGGAGGGATTGCCTAAGTCGTTCCAACCCGAGTGGGACCAATACCTGCCCCTGGAAGCTCCACTCGAGGCCCCAAACCACGATGCCTGGCTTGAATATTTCCTCCCGTGGATGAATCCCTCTCCCTCGGGTCTGCTGGATTTTCTCCCTCCCGATGCATTCGTATTCCTCTTCGATCGCGCCGCCATCGAAGACGCGATAAACGAGCTTGAAGAACAGGCGCTCACGCTGCGCCAAGACCAAGTCGAAGCCGGGGTTTTGCCGGAGGACTTCCCGCTCCCTTACCTGACGATGGCAGAACTCCATGACACATTGCAAGAACTTAACGCACTCGACATGGGACATGTCTCTGGACCTGAAGGAGGGGACATACGAATCAGCGACGCATTCAGACCCGGTCCACGTTTCGGCGGTCAGTTACGACCCTTGATCGACCATCTTTCAGATATCATCCGGCGTCATGAGCGTGTCGTGATGGTCAGCCGTCAGGCGTCTCGCTTGGCGGAGTTATGGACTCAAACCGGCTCCCCTCGATCGGTCACGGAGAGACTGCCCGAAGACCTCATGCCAGGCGAGCTTCACATCATGCATGGCGCGCTCTCAGAAGGATGGGTGTTAGATCGATCCGAGCAGATCCCGCTTCACCTGCTTACGGACGCTGAGATATTCGGCTGGGCGAGACCTCGACCGAGAGTTAGGCCGCGCCGAGTGGCCAAGGCGCCCGAATCAGCCTATGCGGATCTCCGTGACGGAGACTGGGTTGTACATGTCGATTTCGGAATTGGTCGCTTCCGGGGCTTGGTCGAGCGCATACTCGATGGCATTAAACGTGAATTCCTCATGATCGAATACGATGGGGGCGACCAGCTATATGTCCCTATTCACCAGGCTGACCGCATCACACGTTATATTGGCACCGATGGGTCTCCCCCCACGCTGTCGCGATTGGGAACTCAGACCTGGGAACAAGCCAAACGCAAGGTGGGTCAAGCGGTAGAGGAAATCGCGCGTGACTTGCTCCAGCTTTACGCGCAACGGCAGACTGTTGTCGGACATGCGTTCTCGGAAGACACACCCTGGCAAGAGGAGCTCGAAGCCTCCTTCCCCTACATCGAGACAGAGGACCAGATTCGTGCCTTACAAGCCGTCAAACTTGATATGGAAGCGCAACGACCGATGGACAGATTGATTTGTGGGGATGTCGGATATGGGAAAACCGAGGTCGCTCTACGTGCGGCCTTCAAAGCAGTCTTGGACGGCAAACAAGTAGCCATGCTCGTACCTACCACAGTATTAGCCCAGCAGCATTTCAACACCTTTAAGAGGCGCTTGGCAGCCTTTCCCGTAGAAGTGGAAATGCTCTCACGCTTTCGTTCACGGCAGGAGATGGAAGAAATCTTGCAGCGCTTAATCTCCGGCGAGATCGACATCGTCATTGGCACGCACCGATTGCTCCAAAGAGACGTAGACTTGAAGGACTTGGGCCTTCTAATCATCGATGAAGAACAACGATTTGGAGTGACGCACAAAGAACACCTTAAGAAGATGCGTACGGAGGTTGACGTACTCACACTCACCGCAACGCCGATCCCTAGAACGCTTTACTTGGCGCTAACAGGAGCAAGAGACATTTCGACAATCAACACGCCTCCAGAAGAGCGCCTCCCAATCATTACCCATGTTGGCCCATACGACCCAAGATTGATCCGCCAGGCCGTCTTACGAGAGATCGATCGCGGTGGCCAGGTCTTCTTCGTACACAATCGGGTGCAAACCATCGAGACCATTCGCAAACGATTAGAGCGGCTGATCCCCGAGGCACGCTTCGAGGTTGCGCACGGACAAATGCCAGAAACCCATCTTGCCTCTGTTATGGATCAATTTACCAGCAACGAAATTGATGTCCTCGTAAGTTCATCGATCATCGAATCAGGGCTGGATATCCCCAATGCGAACACCTTGATCGTGGATCGCGCCGATTGGTTTGGTTTGGCACAACTCTACCAATTACGCGGGCGAGTCGGGCGTGGCGCTGCCCAGGGTTATGCTTATTTCTTCCGCCACCCTCGACTTCGTTCTACCGAGGAAGCTTACCAGCGTCTCGAGACCATCGCAGAACACTCTCAATTGGGCGCCGGCTACACGATTGCAATGCGAGATCTGGAGTTGAGGGGCGCTGGCGATATCCTCGGGACTCGGCAACATGGTCATATTTCTGCTGTCGGATTCCACCTCTACACGCGCCTCCTATCAACCGCGGTTCGACGCCTTAAAGCAAGAATCATAAAAGACGAACGACCTGCCATCGATCTACCTCTAACAACAGAATTTTTACCCGTATCCATTGACCTTCCGTTACCGAGTGCGATTCCGTCCGAGTACATCGCTGATCGTGACCTACGCCTGCAGCTTTATCGACGAATGGCCGAAATCCGCACATTGGAGGCTGTCGATTCCCTGGAAGCCGAAATGAGCGATCGCTTCGGACCGCTTCCCTCAGAGATCGAGAATCTGCTTTACCAATTAAAGATCCGGATCCTCGCCGCAAAAGCAGGTGTAGAGGGGATCAGCATGCAAAACGGTCAGATCCTCCTTCAACTGCCGGTTCAAGAGGAACCGCGCCGTCTTCCGAGATTGGGAAACGACGTACGTCAAAGCAAACGAGGTCTCTGGCTTTCTCGACAAGATGAGGATGACTGGACAAACCGGCTCGAGCAA
>WVZH01000069.1:68617-83225 GCA_011772595.1 Anaerolineales bacterium | reverse complement strand
AGCGGAACGTGATCGTTCGACAAAAAACCATCGCCTGCTCACATAACAGTCTAGCGGAAAATACAAAACGCCCATTCAGGGCGCCGACTACGTCGTGGGTGTCATGAAGTGAAAATCTTATCTGAAATGTAGGCTAGTCAATTTACTCCGAGGCTTTAATCCTTAAATATCTCCTCGATATTGGATCAAGAGCGTCAAGTACGGTTGTCCCCCTAGATACTCGATTCCCACGACCCATGTACGCCAATCAAAATCATTTCCGCCCGTCGGAGCGGGCCGGTGGAATGCGTAAAAGTTAAGGTTTCTGTACTCCCCTCGCCAAATCATTTCACGCGTGGTCAAACCGATTAGAAGCTCGTTACAACTTACTTGTGGTTCGTGCTCGAAAACGTCAAGCAATTGAGGAATGATGAGCTGCTGGAAAGAGCCGCGAATAGGAAAGTCACTACCACTTAACACACCCCACTCGATTTCAGTAAGATCCGAGAAGATTCCACTGACAGATTCTGGAGCGACTGCAACTTCTGGATTCCACCAGTTATGTCGAAAGATAAGCCCTCGATTTGGATTGACGATTCCTAAGAGACTCTGTCCGTCCTGCTCGAGAATAGATCTTCCCAATGTCTCGAGGATTGTCAGGACACGAGGGTCAGCGCAGAATTCACCCGCAGCCTTCTCCTCTGTGAGATTCCAGGAATTCACCCAGCCCGTCCCGCCTAGAGGTGAGTGGATTTCCACCCAAGTGGAACTCCCCAGTTGTGTTATGGCTCCGGTTAATTCAACGCCGCGTTGATCATAAACCAGCTCACTTACGATTGAGCCGGATATCCCGGCAGGTTCTCGTATGCCCAAACTTTCATCTGAAGCCACCCATGCTACAGCGTAGGAAACCGAAGGTTGGAACATATTTGGTCTCGCTTGCCCGCCTTCCGAGACCACACTCGTACCTGTTGGCACTGCTGATTCAACACTCTCTGGAGGTACCGAAGAGCGTGTGCAGGCGACTATCCATAAACTCAGAGCAAGAAGACAAATCAGATAAAAACCAAGGAAGCGGATATGATTCTTCACGTAGCTACATTCCTGTCCAATTACAATTCAATTGTATTACGTACTGAGCCTATCACTTTCCTTGGGAAGTCTTGGAAGTGGTTCGCTTGTTTGAGGTTCTCCGCTTGGTAACCGATGTTCCCTCTTGCTTGGTTTGAGCTGGAAGGAGCGCCAAATCCAGGACCTCGTCCATATGCTTTACCAAGCGGATATCCAAGGCTGACTTGGCCTGGCGAGGGATTTCTACCAGATCCTTCTTATTCTTCTCCGGGATAACCACCGTCTTTAGTTTGAGTCGGTATGCGGCCAAAACTTTATCTCGTACGCCTCCTATTGGGAGAACGCGACCGCGTAAGGTAATCTCACCGCTCATTCCGACATCGCGACGCACATGCCTCCCGGTTAGAATTGAAGCCATCGCAGTCGCTATCGTAATGCCTGCACTAGGCCCATCCTTCGGGATTGCACCCTCTGGGACATGAATGTGAATGTCGTTCTTTTCAAACGTGTTCATCGAGATCTTTAGTGTTTTTGCACGTGATTTGATATAGGACAGGGCCGCCTGGCCTGACTCCTGCATAATCTCGCCCACCTGGCCCGTGATTTGCAAGTTTCCTTTTCCATCATAGAGCAGCGCTTCAACGGATAAGGTATCACCGCCATTTTCTGTCCAGACCAAACCGGTTACGGCGCCAAGTTGATCTTCCATTTCGGCTTCATGAGGCGTTATCTGAGGCGGTCCAAGGTCCCGGGCGAGCATCGACTTTGTGATACGTCTAGGAATGGTCTTCCCCTCGGCTTTTCGACGTGCAATCTTTCTGCACACCTTCCCGATCTCGCGCTCGAGATTTCGCACTCCCGCCTCCCATGTATATTCTCGTATCATGGTGCGAATTGCCTCGTCAGAGATTTTAATTTCTTCCAGGTGCAGGCCATTTTGCTCCAGTTGTCGCGGCACGAGAAACTTGCGCGCTATGATGAGTTTCTCTTCCTCGATATAGCCCGGGAATTCGATCACTTCCAGGCGGTCGAGCAAGGCGGGAGGGATTGGTTGGACTGTATTCGCTGTGGTGATGAAGAGGACTTTGGAAAGGTCATACGGAATTTCCATGTAGTGATCAGAGAAGGCATGATTCTGTTCAGGATCAAGGACCTCAAGGAGTGCAGCTGCAGGATCGCCGCGAAAATCTTGTCCCAACTTATCGATCTCATCCAACATAAAGAGTGGATTTACAGTCTCCGCTTTACGCATGGTCTGCAGAATCCGTCCTGGAAGTGCACCGATGTAGGTTCTTCGATGCCCACGGATCTCAGCCTCGTCACGGATGCCGCCCAGTGAGATGCGAACGAACTTGCGACCGAGCGCTTCGGCGATCGACCGGCCCAAGGAGGTCTTTCCAGTACCTGGTGGCCCAACGAAGCACAGGATCGGTTGCCGCTGTTTAGGTGGTGCGAGGCTCTTGACGGCGATGTACTCGAGGATGCGTTCTTTTGCCTTATCTAAGCCGTGATGTTGGTCATCCAACGTTCGCGCTACGTGTTGTATGTTTGAATTGTCGGTCGTGGATTGTTGCCATGGCAATCCCATTAACCAATCCACGTAAGTACGGATGATACCCACCTCGGGTGACATGGGTGGCATCTGACTCAAACGCTGGATCTCCCGAAAACATGTTGTTTCGACTTCTTCCGGCAACGACAGGTGTTGAATCCGCTGACGAAGCTCTGTGATCTCCTGGGTCCAAATGTCGCTCTCGCCCAATTCGGTCTGGATGGCTTTGATCTGTTCACGCAGGTAAATTTCACGCTGAGAACGGTCGACCTCACTCTGGACACGAGAGTGGATTTGATCCTCCAACTCGAGTACATCCAGTTCCCGTCCAAGCAAGACGCTCGTACGTTGTAAGCGCTGTTCAATTTCGAACGTCTCCAAAATTGCCTGGCGTTCTGGAATCGAGATGTTCAGTGCCGAGACCACCAGGTCCGCTAGCCATCCCGGCTCTTCGATGTTGACAGCATAAACGTATGCTTCCTCAGGGAGGGCGCGATTCAACTGGACACATTTTTCGAAGAGCGTTAACACCGCTCGCATAAGCGCCAACGTCTCTTTCGACTGCACGGTCGCTTCTTCGATGGGACGCGCGCGTACGCGCATGAATGGTTCGATCTGAATGTATTCGACGATTTGAACTCGCCTACGACCCTGCGCAAGAACCGAGCTAGACCCATCTGGAAGATGCATAAACTTTCCGACGGCGATCTCCGTCCCTACAGCATACAAATCCCCGGGTGTGGGATCCTCACGCTGTTCATCGAGCTGCGCGACAGCGACCATGGTACATTTGGATCGCGTGGCGTCCTCGATTGCCAATAGCGAGGAGTCGTGCGCAACGAAAAGCGGTGTGACCATGTTTGGGAATAGAACGACATCACGGAGAGGTAGAACCGCACACTCGATCAGGCCTTCTTCATCAATCAAAGCCTCCTCGACGCCGTAGAGCTCATCCGCTCGTCGACTGATCGCGCTGCTCCATTCGGAAGGAAGGTGAGGCCAATCCAGCCAACGCTGCGTCATCGTACTTCCCTCGTAATGTCTTTCGATCCCGATGCTTCACGACGCTCCCAAGCAGCTAGCACTTCTCCGGCGACGAATAAGCTCCCCGTAGCCAAAATCACCTCCTCAGGATCCACCTGCATCATCGCCCTGGAAAGCGCCTCCGAAACCGGCACAATGACCTCCACTCCGACCCCGTAGCTATGTGCTAAGTCCGCGAGTTCCTCAGCATCAGCAGCCCGTGGATGGACAGCCTGTGTGAGAATAAGACGCGATACTCGGGGCAACAACTCCGTAAACATACCGGAAATATCCTTGTCCGCCGAGGCACCGAATATCAGCGTGACGGCTTGGCCCGGAAAATAATCATCGAGTGCAATTCTGAGTTTCAAAGCAGATTCGCGATTATGTGCGGAATCCACGACAACGAGGGGGGACCGAGAGAGGATATCAAAACGTCCTCTCCACTTCACATCACGTAAGCCTGCGCGTATCGCGGGTTCTGGGATTTCGACGCCATGGGAAATGGCTGTCTGTAGTGCGGCATAGGCAACTGCGGCGTTGACCACCTGATGATGTCCTAACAATGGGATGAAATACCTTGGTGGTGCCCATTCTTCGTCTCCAGCCGATTCGACATAGGCGTCCATTAACGGCTGCTCATCCGATGACCAAACGTACAAGCTCTGCCCCTCGAGGGTATGGTTTCCCGGAGAGAATAGCCAATCCCGTCCCACACGTACCAACGGTGCACCCAGGGCTTGCGCTGTCTCCTCGATCACGCGTTCAACTTCAAATTGCTGCGGTGCCGTAACGACCGGGACACCCGCTTTGATAATGCCAGCCTTCTCGCGAGTGATATCGCTGAGGCTTTCTCCCAGAAGGTGCATGTGGTCGTAGGATAAGGAGGTGATGACACCAACGATAGGCGTGATGACATTCGTAGCGTCCAAACGTCCTCCCAATCCCACTTCAATCACCGCCCAATCCACCTCACGCTGCATGAAATAAAGAAATCCAAGCGCGGTGATAATTTCGTATGTCGTCAGTCCTCCTACCTTAGCTACGTGTGGTTTGAGCGTATCGACCAGCTGCGCGACTTCCACCTCTGCAATTTCCTGCCCGCCCACTCGAATACGCTCTGGGAACCGCTGCAAGTGGGGAGAGGTGTATAATCCAGTGCGATAGCCGGCTGCCTGAAGGACGGAGGCGATCATCGCTGCGACAGAGCCCTTACCCTTCGTCCCCGCTATATGAATGGTAGAATAGGCATGCTGGGGGTCTCCAATTGCTTTCAGGAGCGAACGAACCCGTTCCAAATCGAAAACATCGGCCGAATAACGATAGCTCCGCTCGACACTGTAATCGATGAAACTATATATATAATCGAGAGCTTCTTGATAACGCTGACTCACCATGGGAGGGAAATTTTAACTTCCGCCACCGAAAGATACAAGTTCAGTTCAAACTTGCACTCGGACCAATTTCGCGCTAAGATGATTTTGGGTTACAAAGACCTAGGAGGAGGAGGTGACCGCTCAGCATAAGAATATCGATTTGTCCCCCATGATTTCCCAAACGATCACTTGTCAAGATCTTACAATTCAAAGAGGAGGATAGAAGACCAATGCGTAAGAAACGCTTATACATTTTCATCGCGTTAGGAGTACTTCTCATCGCCGCTCTTGCACTAGGCGGTTGTGCCAGACAAGCTGAGCTTGGTACTGAGGAGAACCCACTGATTTGGGTCTTTGTACCATCGGGAGAAGTCGATCGGGTGACAGCCGGTGGAGAATCCATGGCAGATCTCATCTTTAAAGAGACCGGCCTTGTCGTCGATATCTTCGTTGCGACGGACAACACAAGTGCAATCGAAGCGATGTGCAGCGACCCACCCAAAGCCCATATGGGTTCATTGAACACCTTCTCCTACATCCAGGCTGCTGACAGGGGCTGCGCAGAAGCAGCTTTGGTGTCCGTGAGATTTGGTAGCCCAACGTATAACGGACAAATCTTCGTCCACGCCGATAGTGGCTACAATGAGATCTCTGAACTTAACGGCCTGACATTCTGCCGCGATGATGCCTTCAGTACCAGCAGCTGGATCATCCCCAGCATTGAGCTTGCAGCTGTGGGTGTCGAAGTAACACCCAAGGATGCAGGATCACACGACGCTGCCGTTGCAGGTGTTTATGAGGGTGAATGCGATGCCGGGGCTTCATACGTTGATGCTCGCAGCCGAATTGAGGAAGAACATCCAGATGTGATGGAAGTCGTTAAGGTCATTTTCCAGACTACAGACATCCCCAATGACGGCGTGCAGTACGTTCCGAGCCTCTCAGATGAACTAAGGACACAGCTCACCGATGCCTTCCTGGCCATGGCAGCAACCGAGGAAGGGCTTGAAGCAATGGATACCGCCTACCAATGGGCTGGCCTTGAAGCCCATGGCGATTCCTTCTATGATCCATTCCGACAACTGCTCGATGCAGCTGGTATTTCTGCAGCGGATATCGAGTGATTTACTAAAGCACCAAGTTGGGCCAGAGAGCGCAACATGCTTGTGGGGGGACAAGGTTTCTTGTCCCCCCACAATTCTTGGGAGTACCCCATGCTTGAAATCCGTAACCTCACGAAGGTGTACGATGACGGCACGGTGGCATTACGTAATGTCAGTTTTTCCGTCCCCGACGGAGAGTTCCTCGTTGTCATCGGCCTCTCTGGATCGGGAAAGTCAACCCTGTTACGCTGCATCAACCGCTTGATAGACCCGACCGAAGGGGAGGTCATCTGGGATGGTGTTGATTTGGCACAACTCCAGGGTGAAGATTTGCGAAAGGCGAGACGGAAGATTGGCATGGTTTTTCAGCAATTTAACCTCGTAAAACGCTCAACCGTTATCACCAACGTTCTCGCCGGTCGACTGGGTTATACCTCATCCAGGAGTAGTCTACTTGGACGCTTCTCTGAGGAAGATCGCGAAAAAGCTATTGCTGCTCTCACAAGATTGGGAATACTTGACCAAGCCCATAAACGCGCGGACGAGCTCAGCGGTGGTCAGCAGCAACGAGTGGGTGTCGCACGCGCATTGATGCAGGAACCTCTTATGATTCTCGCCGATGAACCCGTCGCCAGTCTTGATCCAGTCTTAGCTCACTCGATCCTCGAGCACTTGGAAGGATTGAACCGGGATGACAATATCACCATACTTTGCAGCCTGCACTATCTGGACCTGGTTCAACGATATGCCACGAGTGTGATCGGCTTACGTGACGGTGAAATTGTCTACCGCGGCACCCGCGAGGATATTCGGGCAATGTCCGATGAAGAGTTTAAGGAGATCTACGGAGAAGAAGCTGAGCGAGTTGGAGGAATAACTGGTGAAGTAGGCGAGGATGGTAGAGGCGGGCGATGACCATACCAAAACTGAAGACCAATGACGAACTTAAGCCCAGTCTCGTTCCTCCTGTAGTTGCCTCACTTGTCTCTTTTATCATCCCAGGTTCAGGCCATGCTCTCGCAAGATCAATCCAACGCGGTGTTTTGCTGTTTCTGAGTTTCCTCTCGATCCTTGGCCTTCTCGTTTGGCGGATCAAACTGGTAGGACGACGAGAGGAAGAAATCTTTGATATCGTAAAAAAGGCCTACCACCTTGAACCTGTATTACTCTTCGCCTCAATTCTATTCATCTTGGTTTACATCTTTATTGTTTTCGATGCTTACCGATTTGCCGCAAGAACTGCTCGTCCCTCCCTGGGACCATTTCTATTGATCCTGCTCGCTTTTTTCGCACTAGGCCTGCAAATCGGGGAGATTGACCTGGCGCAATTCATTCGAGAGATTGGGGACGCAAGATTTCGCCTCACACAGATCATGTGGCCTTGGGAAAGCGCAATTTCCAGAGCCTCAAGTGAGGTTGTGGGTGTACAAGATATCAAAGTTCCTTGCGATGAGAACCCACCAAGACCAAGCGATGAAACGGCCCTCGGTGCATGGTTAATCTCTACACCTACTTGTGGCGACCTCTCTCAACAAGACGGCACCCCTGGAACCACGCTTTCTATTATCGGTGGTAACTTGGCACCAAATTCCGAAGCTGCCATCATCTGGGAAGACCCACTCGGGAATGAATTTCGACAACGCCAAGAGGGTGAATACGTGACAGTACTCACGGATGAAACTGGGGGCTTCGAGCTCGAAGTCATCATGCCATATCGATTGGTCCCCTCAAGTGCGGCAGAGGGATCCCACATTTGGAGAATCAAGGCTCGTCAGCTTTCTGAAACCGGGGCGATTGAGCCTTCTCGGGTGTTGATCTTAGCGGTGACAAAGATCATTGAAACCATCTTCCTCGGTATGATGGCGACCTTCTTCGGAATCATCTTCGCCCTTCCTACCAGTTTCCTCGCTGCGAGGAATCTAATGTCAACATCTTGGATCACCCTCGCGATCTATTTCATTATGCGCACTTTGCTCAACATTGTACGCTCGGTCGAGCCGCTCATCTGGGCAGTAATCGCCGTCGCTGTCGTCGGACTTGGACCTTTCGCTGGAATTATCGCACTCACACTCCACAGCATCGCAGCTCTGGGCAAACTCTACTCAGAAGCGATCGAATCGATCGATCCCGGTCCTATCGAAGCAATCCAAGCAACCGGTGCTAATTGGTTGCAAATTGTGATTTACGCAGTCATCCCGCAAATAATCCCTCCATTTGTATCCTTTACGATCTATAGGTGGGATATCAATGTACGCATGTCCACCGTTCTTGGACTTGTGGGAGGCGGGGGTATTGGATACTTATTGGTCCAATGGATGCGGATCAACGATTTCAAGGCAGCAGGCATCGCTGTGTGGTTCATCGTCATCACAGTGACAATTCTCGATTTCGTGAGTTCAGAGATTCGACAGAGATTCGTATAAGCTCAACACCAACGGCATTCAGCCCTGGCCTTTGTTGTCCATGCTCCAGGGCTGATTCTTACAGGATAATCCTCCAGGTGCGAGCGAAATTGGAAAGTGTTATAATGCGCCAAATATCACAGGCAGCGCCGATGAACGATCCCGTGCTCTTACTCAATGCGAATTATGCACCGCTCAATGTGTGCACCACCCGTAGGGCGATGGGTTTGATCCTTGCTGGAAAAGCAGAGTTGTTGCTCAACGGGCGAGGGTTTATCCGCACGATCCGCCAGGCCTTCCCCCGCCCCTCCGTGATCCGGCTTGGTTATATGATCAAGCGCCCCCGCCCTCGCGTGCGACTTACCAAGCGAGAAATATTCAGACGCGACAATTACACCTGTCAATATTGCGACTCTCAAGCCTCACGGTTGACAGTCGACCACATCGTCCCCCGCCATCAAGGCGGAGATCTTAGTTGGTCTAATCTTGTCACCGCTTGCGAAAGATGTAACCTTAAAAAAGGGGGACGAAATTTACAGGTGGCCCGGATGACCTTGCTCCGATACCCCAAAGAACCACATGCTACGGCGTTGTACCTCTACGGCTCATATCTTCCAGAGAATCAGGATTGGCACCCTTATCTCGAGGGATGGTGACTCTCTGATTCGAACGATTCTACAAGGGCATACACTCCCCCCGAGACAACACCATGGCCGCCAGTCACAATAGGGCTGGCGGCTTCTTGAACCGCTCGAATCAGCTCTCGTAAGGTCGTGTCTTCAATTTCATCCACCCAGCCCAGATCGGAGGCAAAGCGATCTGCAGCGGATGGCCACGGACCGCGATGTGCCATCCATACCCGCGTATCCCATAACACTGCGTCGGAAACACGCGTGAGTCTTTCAACAAATCGACGTGGACCCCAAACCTCCAAGATCTCACCCAAGATCGATTGCACCTCCGCCCGTGCCAACCTACCGCTGGCGATCATCCCTCTTTCCTCAACGAATGCGCGAATCCAAATCTGTGTTCTTTGTTCGAGGGTGTGCCACAAGTGAGCGGAGGCGCGCCCAATAAGCGTAAGCGTACTCGCTGGGGACTGCATGACGTCCTGGACGCGCTGCACCTTGATGAGCTGCTCGGGAGGAGCGCTGGCAAGGAACGAATCCAATTCGGCACCAAGATCTGGATGCTGATGAAGCATGAACAAATCGGACGGCGTGTCGATGTCCACCCGCGAGGCAGCAGACGGTGCGAGCGAGTGAACCTCGTACCCGGCCTCATGATACAAAACCCATCCAAGCGGATTATCCTTCGGGAGACTTTCCCATAATCTCGTCAATTCGGGTGCATGATTGAGAACAATCCAATCCGTAGAGTGATAGTTGTTCACCACTGCAAAGGGATGCTCATGCTGAGCCACACGATCGAAAACATCTTCCAAGGCCTGTTCCACCATTAAAGCTGCGCTGCTCCCACCGAAATACGCACAACGCTCAAACCCTTGCTCAGTGATGATGTCCGCCAGGGCACGCCCAAAATGAAATGAACCAGGCGGAGCAGGTAACGACTTGACTCCGAGCTCATGTAGTGATTCGCTATCGGATCGATTCCCTGCAAGTACATGTATTGACGCCACGCCACGAATCCTGCCCAGGCGACGGGCTAGATCGCGGGCAGCAGCCAGTCTTCCCGCCGCTACCCACTGCTCAGACCGAGACGTGCCGGATGGCGGCAACATGAGGACTACAGGAAATGCGATCATGGGGAATTAAGATGAAATCGGCGGATACAGACGACAAACATCACTCCGCCGAATGAAAATGTCGAGAATTAGGCAATTTCAGGCTCGATCAAGCCGAGTGTTCCGTCTCGACGGCGGTAGAGCACGTTCACCTCCTGGCTTTCAGCGTTCAGGAATATAAAGAATTCATCATGTCCAAGTAAAACCATCTGCTCAACGGCCTCGCGCTCATCCATCGGTGTGAGTGGGAAACGTTTACGGCGCACGATCGTCCCTACGGATTCAGCCGTTTCTTCTTGCACTGCAGATATATCCATTGCCAAATCAGAGGCCGAACGTCCATCACCGCGACCTTTCCACCTTCGACCTTTGTAACGATCGATTTGACGGTAGATCTTGTCCAGCACTGCATCCACGGAGGCGAAAATATCATCCGTCCGCTCCTCTGCTCGAAGTAAGACCCCCTTCCCGCGGACCGTTAATTGAGCGACTTGTCGATCACTCGCACTACGAGCGGATTTTACGTAGGTTAAATCTACCTGCGCTTCTTCTAAAATATCGAGGAAACGATCAAGCTTGCGGACTTTCTTGGTTACGTAGGTTCGCAGTCGATCGCTTAAATCCATATTCCTAACATTTATGACCACCCGAACAGCCATCGGTTCTCCTTATCCATCAACGAATCCTATCCGCGTCCGTGCTTTCAGCACGTGCTACCGTGAGCGCAAATACGGACGCCGCGCCTGCTGAAAGAAGCGCTTCAGCGCATGAGGATAATGTAGACCCTGTGGTAAAAAGATCATCAACAACCAGCACAGGTCTCCCGGTGAGTCTCCTGGTTTCTGCACGGAACGCGCCAAATACATTCCGTCGTCGGTCTGTAGGACTTAATCCGACTTGAGAGTTTGTTTCCCTCTCGCGCCACAGAACCGAGGTGTCGTACGGCATCGCCAATTTGTGAGCGAGTGACGAGGCGATCAAATCGGCTTGATTATACCCCCGCTGACGAGATCGTATCTGTCCCAAAGGGACGGGGACGATCAATGCTTCTGGCCATTGTTCTCCCGGATGGATTTCAACCAACCAATCAGCCATGAGATCCGCCAGACGCCGATTGGGCTTGTACTTCAACTGAAGTAATGCTTTAACGATCGGACCCTCATACCAAGCGAAGGACCGTGCCTTGAGTGGAAAATGCACTCCGCTACATGCTGGACAAAGCTTTTGTAATCGTACGGGGATGCCACAATTCGGGCATAGACTTCCACATAGTTTACGTATCTCTCGTGAGCAACTGCGGCACCAGACATCCCCCAGCCGACCGCAGCCGGCGCAGCGCTGAGGAAAAATAAGATTGAGTCCCACTTCAAGCCAGCGTTGCGGCAAGCTTAGCAAGGAGTGGGAGATCGATCGCGGCAATTCGTCCCCCGATGATAGAAGATCGCTATCAACCTATCGAAAGAGTCCGCCTAGAGCAGAGGTCATTAAGGTTAAACCGGCCGGACCGAGCAGGATGATCAGGATTGATGGAAAGATTAAACAGCCGATTGGAAATACCATCTTAATCGGAGCCCGATTGGCCTCTTCCTCGGCCATTTGTCGTCGTCGCACACGCATTTGGTCGGATTGAATACGCAGGACCTTCGACATACTTACACCCAATTGCTCCGATTGGATTACCGCGGCCACAAAACTCGTGAGCTCGGCGACATCGATGCGCTCAGCCATATCTCGCAACGCTTCTCGTCGCAACTTCCCAAGGCGAATTTCCTGAAGGACGCGCCCGAATTCAAGGGCGAGATCATCTTCCCACTTTTCGTGAACTTTTCCCATGGCGGAATCGAAACCCAAACCCGCCTCCACACACACCGTGAGCAGATCAAGGGCGTCCGGCAGTGCACGGAACACCGCTCTCTGACGGGATTTGATCCTACCCGTCAACCAAAGATCCAGGAACCAGAATCCCAAGAACACAAAGACCGTCGATAATGCTAAACCCTGCAACCAATTGCGCTTGGTCATTGAAAAAACAGCAAAAATCGCTCCCCCGAAAAGAATGCCCATGATGACCCGCAAGGCCAGGAAAAAGGCAGGGTCTAGCTGCATCGGATTGCCGGCCATTTCGAGGCGTCTACGGGCACTCTCGAGCGTCGCTTGTGGGGTGAATTTTGAAGCAATCTCACCGATCCGATTGAAGATTGGCAAGATGATTCGGTCGTAGAAGCGTTGCGATAGCTCGATTTCCTCCAGTGTTAGTTGTTCGTCACTTGCAGCGAATTCCGCCAGCCGTTCCTGGATCGGATCGCTGGCCTGAGGAGCCCGGATACCCGCGATCACTAGAACCACCGCAAGTAAGATTACGAACAGGACGATTCCGGCAATGATCATCGGATTCATTTTGCATTCACCCTTGAACCAAACCGTTCCCTGTAAGATCTACTTTCTGAGAGTGTTGAAGATTACACAATCGTGGCAACAACGAACCCGGCCTGAAGAAAACCCTCTCAACATTCGAAAGTTTAGATGTCAATCGCGACGATCTTTTGAACGGCGATAAACCCGCTGATGATCATTAAACCAGCCAGAATGACCATGGGAATTCCGCATCCTCTTGTCTCAGGAGCGAATAGCACCATGATGTATTCCCGGTTGAGCATGAATAGCAGCATGACCAGAACGATGGGCAATGCTGCAATTACCCATGCCGTGGCTCGACCTTGTGCCGTCAAGGCGGCGATTTGCCCCTTGATTCGAACGCGCTCTCGGATCGTGTATGAAATGACGTCAAGAATCTCCGCCAAGTTACCGCCGACTTCGCGCTGGACGTTGATGGCCGTGATCACGAGGTCTAGATCGTCGCTATCGATTCGTCGAATTAAATGGTCAAGCGCAGCTTCCATCGTGAGTCCGAGCTGAACCTCTTGAACCACGCGATGGAATTCGACGGAAATAGGTCTAGGCAGCTCACGACTGACGGCCTCCATACCTTGAAGGGTCGAATAACCCGCTCGCAGCCCATTTACCATCAGGTTGAGCATGTCTCCTAGTTGATTATCAAACTGCTTCAACCGTCGTCGTTGAGCCAGCTTCACGTAGATTTGCGGGAAAAACAATCCGATGATGAAAAAGATGACGGCGAAGACAATCGATCGCCCGCTCGAGAAGAAACCGACAACTCCGACGGCAGACCCAGATGCCAGCATGGCGAAGATATACTCGGCTGGTCGCAATTTAATATCCGCTTGGGCAAGATTCTTGGAGATCGAATCAAAGGCATCCGTTCCCTCACCCAGTCGATTCAGGAAATCCGAAATTGGGGTTGCACGTGCACCCCCTTCTTCCGCAATGGCATCACCGCTTACGGACATTCTGCTCGATTCGGAATAGCGACCGAGGCGCTCCTCCACTACGGAGCCGCTTCCGATTAGCGATGAAACAAGCCCGACGCCTAACAGAAGGAGTCCTAATCCGAGACCTATCATCAAGATTAGATTCGTGTTCATGCTCTAATAGCCACGGATCCTTTCGCCCATGCCGAAGATCGTAGCTGGTAATTGAATACCACTCGTCTCGATTTTATCGATGAACCGAGGTCGCAATCCCGTGGGTCTCAAGCGGCCGATCACCCTGCCGTTCTCGAAACCCGTCTGTTCGAAGATAAAGATATCCGTCATGGTAATGACATCACCCTCCATACCCTGAATTTCCGAGACATGGGTGACTTTTCGCGTACCGTCACGCAAACGTTCAAGATGAACGACCAGTTCTAGGGCTGAGGAAATCTGCTCCCGGATTGCACGCACAGGCAAATCCATTCCAGCCATCAATGTCATGGTTTCAATACGCGCCAGAGTATCGCGTGGACTGTTGGAGTGTGCCGTAGTCATCGAGCCCTCATGGCCGGTGTTCATCGCCTGGAGCATGTCCAGCGCTTCTTCGGCGCGGATCTCACCCACGATGATGCGATCAGGACGCATACGGAGAGAGTTAACGACGAGGTTCTGGATGGTGACCTCACCACGACCCTCGATATTCGGCGGTCGCGATTCCAAAGTGACAACGTGCTCCTGCCTTAATTGGAGTTCTGCCGCGTTCTCGATCGTGATGATGCGTTCATCTGCGGGGATATATTGGGAGAGAACGTTCAAGAGAGTTGTTTTACCTGAACCGGTGCCTCCCGAGATAATAATGTTGATCCTTGCAACCACACAGGCTTTTAGGAACTCAACCGCCTCGGCTGTGAGGGTGCCAAAATCAATCATCTGTTCGACCGTGATTGGGTCTCGAGCAAACTTACGGATTGTGAGTACGGGACCCACAAGAGAGATAGGCGGAATGACGGCATTAACACGCGAACC
>WVZH01000069.1:62051-68586 GCA_011772595.1 Anaerolineales bacterium | reverse complement strand
GGTTCGCGGTGGATTTTACCCTTACGCTCGATGAATATCTGCTTGGCGCCGTTAACCATGATTTCTGTGATTGAGTCATCCCCCAAGAGAGGCTCAATCGGACCAAGGCCGAGGATCTCGGCCACGATCTGCTCAAAGAGCCTACGACGCTCCGGCCTCGAAAGGACGATTTTTTCTTCCGACAGGATATTCTCGAAAAGCTCCTCAATCGTACGACGAACCTCTGCCGTTTGGCTGACATCCATGGAAGGATCCAGCTCTGCTAAAAGCTTGTTCTGCACACGCGATTTCAAGTCGTAATAAGTGTCTCGCTGCGCTGCTCGAGGAGGTGCAACTCGCCGTGCGCCCAAGCCGCTCGTGCGAGGCGGCGCGCCAGCTGGAGATGCCTCATCGGGGGTCGCAGGAGCGTCAGCCTGACCCTCTTCAATTCTTTTTAGCAACGACACATTTCACTCTCCTAATCAACTCATCCTTCCCAAATTCCCGCTGAGCTATTTTCCAAACTAGCCCTGACGTTATTCCTCAACAACCTTCTCGTAGCTCACGAGCTGTGCCTTGAGTGCTCCCAGAATTTCAAAGATGCTTTTTGCTGCTACAGAACTCCGGTCCGAGAGCAAGACGGGGACGCCCCGATTCACAGATGCGGAGACGGATTTCTCATCAAACGGGATGACCCCGTGTACAGTGCAACTCAAGTTTTCCTCGATGGCGTCGGGCGTAATACCAGATTTGCGATCCATCTTGTTTAGAATGAAGAAGACACGTTCCTTCGGAAATTCCAGAACCGATAGCAAATCGAACAACAGGCGCGCATCCTTGATGGAAGGAATCTCCGGCGCTGCCACCATCACAAGAACATCGGCTAAATCCAAAACGGCAAGCGCGATGTCATCCATATTCGAGCTCGTGTCCACGATCACGTATGCGAATTGGCGACGTAAATGCGCCAAAACCTTACGAACTTGGTCTGCATGTACCTCGTCTGCCATTTCTGGTCGCGGCGGAGCTGCAAGGATCTTGAGACCACTCTCGTGATTGAGTAACACGTCCTCGATAAATTCCGGATCTATCTCTTCGGTTCTGGAGGACACATCGGCGATACTAAACTTAGCTTGTAGGTTTAGAGAGACGGCAATATCTCCAAATTGTAATGATGCATCGACCAAAACCGCTGGTGTTTCGTCTGTGTGCAATCCAACCGCAAGATTAGTTGCCAGTACCGTACAACCAACACCGCCCTTCGCACTGTAGAGAGAAATTAGTTTGCCTTCCGGCAGCGCATATCCCAAGCCGGGTTGTGGCTTAGCCACCTGCGGTAAAGGCCGTTCTAACGACTTCTTCTGCTCTCGGGCTCGACTGGAGAGCGAACGAATCGTTGCGATTAATTCGTCTCCAGAGGGCGGTTTAGCGATGAAATCTCTTGCGCCGGCGAGCATTGCGCGGCGCATATAGTCGGCTTCGCTCTGGACAGAAAGAATAACGATCTGAGCGTAGGGTACGTCCTTCAGCAGCGCTTCCGTCGCTGAGATGCCGTCCATATCCGGCATGTTGATGTCCATCAGGACGACATCTGGCTCGGATTCGCTTGCTAACGCAATCGCCTCCTCACCCGTGCGCGCTGCGCCCACGACCTCGATGTCCGATTCGAATTGCAGCAACTTACGGATGTTTTCACGTGTTTCCGCAATATCATCTACAATCAGGACGCGGATGTTATTTTCCGCGCTTTCAGACATTCAACCCTCCCAATAACCAACGGACATACCTAATTGTACTATTACTCACCCTTTTTTTGATCATTCGGCAATTCAGGAACTATGGGTTTGTCGACGGATGGTTCGATCACATAGGGCAGTTTGGTGGGTACGGTGATGTTGTAGTTATCCAATATATATTGCAATGTCACACTGGTCGTCTCGGTAATCGTGTTGTCGCCGGGAGCTCGCAATGTCAGGACCATATCCGCATCCATCTTGAGTGCCCAGTTCAAAGCCAACGCGTCTTGTGGTGTGACAATGAGAGTGATGATATCAGGAGGTTTCTGTTCCTCTTCTACTGCCTCAACCTGTTGTTGCCCTCCAGCTTCTCCCTGTTCAGGAACCGTGACTGGTTTAGGCATGATATCTTCAAGCGAAAAAGTGCCCACATTCAACACCGTCGCCTTTTCAACCAAGCGCTGGGTCACAAGGCGGGGGCGTTGCTGCTCTTGGGGGACGAAGTGGATGGGCTGATCCAATTCCGCCTCCGTTTCGATCTTCCCATATGGCATGGGCGGTAGGGGATCGGCACCCGGATCTGCTAGCTCAAGTCCGACGAGCATAGTGATATAGGGTGCTGCAAAATCTGGCGTCCCTCCTGGTGCGATAATTGGTACAACTTGGTTCGGGAGTCTGGATTGGAAATCGGCATCGACGTCCACCATCAAGAAAGTGATAAGGACATCGACACTATCCCCAGCCCTGAGCGCATATGCCACACCGGAAAGTCGTGTCAATGGAATGGCGATAGCTGTGAAGCCGGGCTCGATTGCCATGGAAGCATCCGAGCCCACTCCGAGCAGATCCCCTGGATCGCCGGTAAGCATGCCTTCTGTGATGAAGATACCGCGGGCGATGTCCATCCGCGCCCGTCGTCCTACTACGAGATTCTTAAGTGCCTCCTCATCTGGTCCAGAGATCATCGTCTCCACCACCAGGTCTTCGGGCATTTGTGAGACAACTACACCGTCCTGTTCAGGGATAACGGCGCCTCGAGAGATATCCTGTCCGGCTACGACGACGAAAGTCATATCCGACGGAAGACCTGGAGCGACACCTTCTACTTCTGGCGGAGGGGGTTCTTCCTCACCCGGTCGTAGGAATAGATAGGCTGCAAGAACGCCCAAGAGCAAGATTATCGCTAATAGGATCAGAGTGCGACCGCGGCGCATGGCGCCTCCTTATCACTTGGATTTCAGAACAAACATCATGATACTGCGCGTATGTTAATCGTTCCGGCTTAAAAGTCAAGTTGCCCTAATTTAAGAATCCTACTTCCATCAATTGGATTGACTCTGTGTTAGGAGCCCTATCGAGGATAGGGCTCCTACGGCTTTATCACGATGTCGTGATGTTCCCTATTCGGCGCCAGCGACGAAAATTAAATGTTGCTGACGATGTTGCTGAACACGTTTCCGATAGCGGGCCCGAGCAACGCTAGAATGACGATAACGACGACAGCGATCAAGACAAGGATCAAAGCATATTCAACGAGACCCTGGCCCTTTTCCTTAGGAGCGTACAACATACCTTTCACCTCCTTTCATTTAGCTTTTAACTGCTTGCTGATAAGGCAAAATAAATTATAGGACCTACCCAAAGTGGATTCAATAGGACCTCTTTCCGATGCATCTTTCCCTCTCTCGGAATGGTCCTTCTTTCCTATCGAAGAGGGTCCAGCAGTATCTGCAATATTCACATCTCCGAAAACGAAGTACCGTGTTGCTAACTGTTGAAAGATTGGGGATGCACTCAGGTGTCGTTATTCCGAGGTCGGAACTGAGAAAGCGATGCGAGTTCCTTCGCCTGCCGCGCTATCAATCCGAAGCTCCCCCCCTACTTGCACGATGCGCTCACCCATTGTATCGAAGCCATACTTTTGCCGATCTTCTTCGGTGAGGCTCTCGGCGTCGAAACCACGACCGTTATCCTCAACGGTTACCCTTACCTCTCGTTCACCAATATCGATCATCACTTTGGCTTGCGTAGCCTGGGCATAGTCGCGAACGTTCCGTAAAAGCGTTTGAATAGCTCGGAACATCAGGACCTCGAGGTGTGATTCAAGTCTCCGTTCTGTGCCGGTCACCACTGTGCTGATCTCCACGCCTGTCTTTTCTTGATAGGCTTCGATGTATCTCCTGGCTGTGGGGACTAAGCCCAGGTCATCAAGCATCATGGGGCGCAGGTCAAAGATAAAGTCTCGTACTTGAGCAAACGTAGATGCCGCGGCGCCTTTGAGGTTGGTGAGCTCTTCCTTGGCCTTATCGTGGTCCGAGCTAAATAGACGAACCGCAATTTCCGTTTGAAGGATAAAGTTCGAAAGGGATTGAGCAGGCCCATCATGAAGCTGACGTGATATATTTCGCCGCTCCTCTTCTTGGGCTTCGATAATTTGCTCGATGAGGGATTCACCCCCAAAAGCTTTATCGGTCAATGGAATATCAGGCCCACCCTCGAGCACACCGAGAACATTTGAGAGGTGCTCCACAAAACGTTGCAGATGCGTCTCATCGCTTTGTAATTTCTCAAGTTGTCCTCGCATTGTGAAGAGGCGCTGCTGTGCATCCTGGAAGGCTTCGTACGAAGAGCGAATATCTTCCCTGGGAACCGTCTCAAAGTGGGCTTGCATCTGATGTAGATGTGCAGTGATGGAGGAATTCCTTTGCACCAGTTTTTCGACCTCACCCTGGCTTTGCTCCACCAGCATACTGATTTCTTTTAACTCCGTACGAACCTGTTCCAATTCTTGACGTGTGTTTTCGATAAGACTTTCAATGGGGCTGAGTTGCTCGACTTCCGCTTCAACCATCATGGCACCAGCTTATTTTCGAGTATCTTGAAGACGCACCCACCCATGTCGAAGGGCGTAGACTGCGGCCTGCGTGCGGTCTTCGACATCCAGCTTATGTAGGATGGATGTCATGTGGTTCTTTACGGTCTGATGACTAATACCCAAGCGAGCAGCGATCTCTTTGTTGCTCATGCCGCGCGTGACGTATTGCAGAATTTCCATCTCCCGTGGCGACAGTGGTGTGAAGGCTTCTACGTCTCCATCAAGGTGAGGACGACGGACGGTCTCAACACCTCGGGAGAGCCATTGGTCCAGTCCTGCCGAATCATAAACTTGATCACCCACGACATAGAAACCCCTTGCCACATGGCGGATCACGTCGACCAACTTCCCGGCTTCGACGTCCTTCGAGCAATATGCGGCAGCGCCGGCACGGAAAGCATGGAGCACCTGCTCAACATCGTCATATGCCGTGACAAGGACAACGGCCGTATCCATACGCTCGGCCGATATCTGGCGTGTGACTTGCATGCCGTTCATGTTGGGGAGATTGACATCAATGAGGGCAACTCGTGGTTTAATTTCACGAACTAGTTGAAGCGCTTGATCCCCACTTGTCCCCTCGGCGATGACTTCGATGTCGTCTTCCGAATCAAGTACGTTCCGCACTCCCTCTCGAAAGAGAGGATGATCGTCAACGATGATGACAGGAATTCTTTCCATAGTTGACCCACCCATTCTTAACATCGGCGAGTATAGCACACACTACTCGTGGGGCAAACCCCCCGAAGACCAGCGGTAGACTGTCATATTCTCCCCGCCCAAGAGCGGGCTGAATTCTGCTCCTGTAACATACACCGGCTCTGCAAGAAGCACAAGCTGAGGGTACCAATTGGGAAAAGTCATAAGGTAGTTCGCACCCTCAGAATCTAGATAGCTCGCAATTGCACTTTCATCCCGTATGATGGGGATGACCTGCGGAGAGACTAATCCCGCCAAATCGAGCATGGCTCTTTCACCGAAGTATCCCAACGCACCAATGTCATGCGTGGCGATTATCGCATCTGGCTCCGTATTGACAGCAATCCAGCGTGACGTCCTCACCATCTCGGTTTCGATGAAGGCCACATCTTGAGCGTAAGCTTGAAAACCTCGGAGCACGAGAAAAACCGTCGCCACCACTGGGACCACACCTATCCAGGCTTGGGATAAAACTCTTAACCCAGTTGATGTGGATCGAGGTTTTACCCACCCGAACATACCCTCCAAACCCAGAATGAACACAACAGCCATGACTGGCATGACGTATCGTCCATGTTGGTACGTGACTGGAAGCCGCCATGCGTAGACTGCCAGAAACACAATTACCCAGATCAATGGCGCAGCGCGGGACCAAGCTCGTTGCTGAATGATCTTCCAAACAACAAGAAGGATGCCAGGGATCAATAGAACACCNNCGCATCACGGCATATTCCGCCTGCTTGGCATAAAACGTACTCGGCCATATCGCTCCCGAGAGCGCGTAGTTGAATACCAAGTATGGAACGAACAGCAGGAGAAAACCGAATCCAATAGCGACTAGGCTTCTTGAAAACTGCAAAACGCGAGCTTGGGATTGGTCCGCGCAAACCCAAACGACTGGGATTAGTAGAGAGACCGCATCCGGACGGATCCAGACACCCATTCCTACCGCAGCTCCAATGACTATCGGATTCCAGCGACCTCTATCCAGGCGGTAGAGAAGCCAAATGGTAAGCAAAGCGAGTGCCATGATCTCCATACCCGATACTGATGCCCAGACCAGATGCCACTCCACCACAATAAGCACCCCAACCCATGGATACCATTGTTGATTGTTTCCTAACCGGGTAGCGAACCATTCTCCAGCTATCCAGGCCGTGACAAAGAGCAGCGATCCACCTAGAAAATAGCTCCAGGCTCTCGGCTCGATCCCGAGCACGTATCCAAGGGTTAGCGCCATGGTCCA
>WVZH01000069.1:59425-62046 GCA_011772595.1 Anaerolineales bacterium | reverse complement strand
AGCAAGATTTCGAGCATAGGTTTGATGGATCCAGGCATCATCTAACGGAAAGCCAAGGCCGTAAACCTTGTTACTAACCCACAGGCTGAATCCAACGACGATAGCGGTCGTGATAAAGAGAACTACTGCGCGCAAGATTTTAGAATTTACCGAGAGGCCGCTCACGGCTTTTCTCTCAGTGGCTCGACTCTCATCAAGAGAAATGCATCCCCCGATGAGACTTCGAAGCGCGTTGGGGAGGTCAGCCAATCAGGCTCGATCTTTCCCTCGAAAAGTGACGCCAATCCTTCAGGTCGGTTCGAATCTAGCACGACCCAACCAACCCGATATTTCTCGACGACCAATCGCAGTGTTTCAGCTGAACCATTGGGGATCACAACCGCATTTATTCCAGTCGCTAAATAGAACCCCGGCGGATCGTTCACTGCTACCAACCGTGGTGAGAGATCGAGTTGATGAAGGCGCTCACCAACGCGAACATAGTTTCTCCATGAGCTTTGCCATTGAGGTTCCGAAGGGACTGATCCAACAGCCTTTCTCCACGTTAATCCAACGGTGAGCAGCATGGCAAACACCATCGAGCTGACTCTAAAAACGGTCATTGCGCTAGCTGGTCTCCAATTTCGTATTTTCACACCCCACCGAATTGCGCGATCGATACCCACAGGCGTGAGCGCCCATAGAATAGGCATCAACGCGGCACCGGAATGGAAGAAACCCCCGTTGGCACCAGAAAACGGAAACACGAAACTCATAAAAATGAACAGAATGATCAGGTACAACACCGAAAGCCGTACAAGACGACGGTTCCAGAGTTGGTGTGCTCCCAAAGCAATGAACGGTCCTAAGAAGATGAGACCATTCTCGGCAATTAATCGTTGGAGATTTATCCACATCGCCTGAATCCGCGCCATCAAGATTGCCTCAAATCCCGAGCGCCACCACCGTAGCGGGTTCAAGAGGCTCGCCGGATAAGAAAATAACTCATCATAGGAAAGCAGCCAGAGCGACCGTCCTGCTCCTGGAGGAACAAGACCTCCTGTTACGCTGAAATTCCTAGCCAACCAAATGCCCATGCGACTCCTAGCAACGCTGGAAGAAAGAAGAGCAAACCATCTGCCCGCGTCAGGTGAGCCAAGCCGATAAGTACACCGAGAAGCAACCATCGCAACATGCTTGGCCGTCTACTCGCTTCAGCCGTCAACCATAATGCTCCACCACCAAGCCAAGCGTACAGTGTAAAGGTGTCTGTGGTGATCAGATAAGGCAAGTAAAAACCTGAGAAAATGGCGAATATACCGGAAAACCACGCCCATCGTCGATCACCGTGAAGGCGAAATGCGAGAGTGGCGGTGAGCAGAGGCAAGAATACAGCAAGTATGAGATGGGGAATTTGCGCGCTACGGAAACTCTCTCCGAATAACAATATCGCCCCAGCTGAGAGAATGCTTGTCAAAGGCATCCAATATGTGTGCGAAGGATGGGGCAAACCTTCGGGGTTGTCTAAGTAGTTCCAAAGAAAAGGTTCCGAAAAGCCGTCTCCCCGAGCAAGTTGACGAGCCGTGGCATAGTAATACTCCGCGTCCATATAGCCTGGTGTCTTTACCCACCAGGCGGTCACAAAAAAGACAGTGAAACTTACAGCCAACAGGATAATACAACGACGTATGCTCATGCCGAATTTATTCACGCACACGGCGGAGAGCGCTGAATGGTACAGGTTTGATCCACCAAGCGACAGCACCCATTAATCCTCCGGCAATATAGAAGGTAGCAAATACCAGTAGGGAAAAGCTTAGTGCAACTTCCGGGCGAACGCCACTTAAAGCCAGATAAGCTGTGATTGTTGCTTCACGCGTTCCAAGGCCCGAGATCGAGAAAGGCAAGAGTGTAACCAGACTCCCTAACGCGACAGCATACGTGATGGGCATAAACCCCAACCGGATTCCCACTGCCCTGGATAAGAGATAGCATTGACCAAAAAAAACACCATACGACAAGACAGTCAACACCATACTAACGAGAAGCCAAGATACACTCATTCTCATCAAACCGTCTCGCATACCAACGAGCCATCCATCCTCGGCGAATAAATTCCGACCGACGATCCCAATACGTTGTCCAAGCTGCCTAAGCCACAGAAAGAATCGGTCGTAGAGGAATAGCGCAAAGGGTGCGGTTAGTGCTATGAAAAATAGGATAAGAAGGTAGGCTTGGAGTCTGTCGGTACCTAACGAGTAGAGTGCCGCGCATCCCACCAACAGCAGCGCGTAAAGGTCGAAGAGACGATCGGCAAGTACGCTCGAGAAGGCGACGCCTGGCCGGGTGTTGCGCTCCTCGCTGATGTAAAGCGCACGACTGAACTCTCCCAACCTTCCTGGTGTCAGAAATCCTATGAACAGGCTGGCGAAATAGGCGATTAACGCCTCCGTCAGCGGAAGGGCTATCGCCTGAGCACGTAAAATCCCCTGCCACCTAACCGTTTTTATCGAGATCAACAGCACGACCAGTATCACAGAGACAAGAACTGGGAGTGGATCTGCAGACTTCAGCGTGTCGACAAGGGCGATGACGTCGATACGCGTGAGGAGAAACACCAAGAGGATTACACCCAGCAAGCG
>WVZH01000069.1:43270-59412 GCA_011772595.1 Anaerolineales bacterium | reverse complement strand
GGAAACCTCGACTGCTTTTTTCCGGGCGACGATAACACGTCGAAGTCCGAAAAGCGGCATTAGCCAACCTCGTGTTCGCTCTTCGACCCATTCACCAAATCTCAAAAGCAATTCAGGTCCAGCCGGCACCAGAACTGTAGTCTCTACCTTATCGATGGAAAAACCAGCACCCTCAACCATATCTAGTAATCTACCGAAACGAATAAACCTGTGTGGTCCTTCCGAGTGGTGAAGCTTGAGAACAGCGGCAAGGGCATGAATGGGCTCCCAAAGGACATTCGGAGTGGTGAGAATGAGGGAACCTCCGGGTCGGGTTACTCGGCCGATTTCCTCGACGATGCGCTCAGGCTTCGGAAAATGTTCTACGGTCTCGAAGCACAAAACGGCGTCGAAGGCTGCATCGGCAAAGGGTAACGTGTAGTCAAGAACTTGCGTCCAGATAAAATCCTTCAAACCTGCTTCGTGCAATCGACGAATACAAATCTCACCCATTTGCTGAGAAACATCTGCACAAACGGCCGAGCCCACCTTGCCGTTTTCAAAAAAGAATGTCGTACCATTTCCCGTGCGGGCACAGAAGTCCAACACACGCTGCTGCAATCCCAGATCGCTTAGCTTGAGGCCGTCGACAAATCGTCGAAAGTAGGAATACGTACCTCGGTTTATATCGTCATAATCCTCAGTACGATCCCAGTGGAATGCTACATCTTCAAACGTCCATTCCGACCGTAGCCAGTGTCCCCACTCCTCCTTTATTCGCCCGATCAAATTCTTCTCAGTCATGCACAACAATGTCCAGGTTTAACCTTTCAAGATTGAAGTGTCCACATATCAAGGCGCGAGTTGCTTACCTGCCGTGAACACCCGGACCATCTTCGATAACGAAAGTCATAGATCTAAGACCGCTACGTTTTGTGGGCTTGGATATTTGCTTCCAAAGCTTTCGCAGCGTGTCAAATATTGGTCCGATTATCCTTAGGGGAACCCATTCCACGAAACGCCTCGCCAACCGTGACCGCCCCAACACTAAGAGACTCACGATGAAACCTTCAACGATTTTCCGAGTAAAGGGAATTGCTCCTGGACGATAACCATAGCTCGTTGTGGCCAGACCCAACGCGTGCCTCCATTGGTTGCGGATGAAAGCGCCACGCTTCTTGAAATCGAGCATATGCCCGTGCATCGAGAGCGCCTTCTCTAAGGAAAGCTCATCAAGAACTAAAAGCTCAGCCTTTTGCATCGCCTCCAGCGTCTCTTGCCCTCTCTCAGTTCGAGCTACAACGACAGAATATCCCTCACCCTTAGCCTCAAGTTGAGGATGCCAAGCATCACCCACGGATACGTCGCAGAGTTCATTAGTGAAGTCCACACTGAGTAAAGTGCTAGACGTCAGATAGAACGGGATGAGGTAGTTATAATAGAACTTTTCCGCTTTTATCACCTCACCGGATCGTAGTTTTATCTGCAGGAATCCAGGCCACTCACCTTCTCGATATCGTAACTCAATGACGTCCTCCAACTTCCTCATCCCATTCGAGCGCAGGAAACTCCTTATGGCGCCCAAATACATACTCGTTCCAACATAAGGACCAATAACATACTCGATCTTCATTGCGCCGGAATGACCCAATTGCTGCAACCGTCGTATTGACGCTACCTGATCGGGTAACCCCACGTATGCCAAACGCCCCTCGAAATGATTGATTTCATCCAAGATCGTATTCACGGGAGTTGGAACGTAAACGCTCTGTGAGGCCTCTCGAATCTCCTCCATCGTCGTGGCGATTATGGGTGTCGATAACCACGCCTCAGGCCATCCATGTTTTAGAACGATCGCACCCTCGATCATTCTCCGCCGCAATAAGTAGATCAGCATGTGGGAGATTACCCCACCGGAAGAAGCTTGACGACGAATATCTGCATCGGTGGAATACCCAAGGTAGATCTTGTGATAATTTCCCACCAACCAGTTTTCAGGCACTCGGCCGAAAAGCCATCGGTAGAGTTTAGGATAGTTGACCTGCGCGCCGGGACAAGCCTGATAAACCATTTCATCCAAATCAGGTACTCCGGCAATGTGGACAGGAAGCGGGCCTCGCTCAGTCTGGTGCATCCTCAAGGCACCGTTTGATAAACCTGCACAAGTCCCACAATGCGTGCAAAGTCCAGCCCCGATTACATCATCCTGCAAACGTTGATTAACCTCACTCGGCATATTGTTTCCAAACAATGGTCTAATTCAACGATATGATATGGTGCAGACCCAAGAAAGAATCTGCGATCACTCACAGATGCTGCGTACTACGCGTACGCCCTTCATTGGTGTGGTGGCTCCTCTGGTCGGTGAAAGGTTGGTAAACGACGATCGAGCAATTCAGCCAACAAACCCAAAACGCCCACCTGAACCGCGGTCATGAAGATCACTGCTGTGCTCGCATCTGCCAGACGACCAAGAACGAAGGTGCTGAATGCGGCCCACCCAAGGGCGAGTAGCATCAGAATGCCGCTGATCGGCAGGAATATCTTCAAGGGTGCGAAATAGAGAGCGATGCGCAGAACGAGTTGTATGAAGTTGAGGGTATCCCGAATCGGTCTGATTTTCGACTTTCCCACCCTGGCATAATATTCGATAGGAACATATTCGACGAGGTAGCCGTTCGACAACATGGCAAGTGTTATCGTCGCTGTGAAAGAGAAGCCTTCGGGAATCATATTGAAAAAGGATAGCGTTGCCTCCCGTTTAAAGACGCGAAGCCCTGAATTGAGATCGGGAATCGATTCACCCGCTACAAATTCCGCCAGTTTNNACCACCATGTCACAACCATTCTCATAGATCCTCGAGACTAGAGCCGGAATCTGTTGGTTTGGATACGTCCCGTCCGCGTCGGTGATCGACACGAGATCATATCGGGCGTGTCGAATTCCTGTTTTCAACGCTGCTCCATAACCCCGATTGCTTTGGTGACGGAGGACCCTCGTGGCCGGAAAGCTTTCGGCCACAATCGCTGTGTTGTCTTCAGAGCCGTCGTCTACGACGATAATTTCATATGGCCAACCCCGCTCCGTTAGAATCAAATTGACCTGCTCTAATACCAACCGTATCCCCTCTTGTTCATTGTAGGCGGGGATGACAACGGTAATCCCAGGAAAGATTACCTGGTCCGATACTCCTTCAACTACTGCAGCAGGTTTTTTGTGGTCCTCAGTCATGGCTCACCATAAGCATATTGTAGATTCATGGCAAAGAACTTCATCACTTAGCGCGGAACGATTGTATTCTCGATGGCATAGAGTGAATAGGCTTCACCAAACGATTCGATCCTCAGGAGAAAATCTGTCTTGAAGCGTTCCAGCTGTTCCCAATCTTCAAGCGTGAAGGCTTCTCTCCACTCCCGCTCTAATTGTACGCCCAGATCATAAATCAAAACATGTGAGAAACCCTGCGAATGAAGCCAGGACGCAATTTCTTCAGCACCCCCAATGGTTCGACGCAGATACCACCAGCGATCTAGTATGACGTCCGGAGAGCAGGAAGCATGGCAATAATAGGCTCGCGGTTCCCAAAAAAAGGCGATGTGAGAATCAGGTGGCAGGGTATTGATCGTCTCCATGACTGGCCCAAACCATCCCAATTGCTCTGTAATGAACTGCTCCTCATTTTCAATTCCAAATAATACGCGCAATGGATTCACTTTTGCAAAATCTATCACTCCTCCAACAACGGAGAGAAGCATTACAAAAAACACGAGCCCACGGATGAGCCATCCCAACCGGATCCGGGGTGTCCGTAACTGGGAGGCGGCCACAAACCCCGCTGTTGCCAACACAGCGAGCGCAGGAAAAGTTGAGTAATAGTGCCTCGAACGCAAAAGCGCCACAGCAAATCGTGACCCGACAGCCCAGATGATCCACGTGGCAAGTGATATGACAAGCAGATTTGAGAGGCTATAGCGCTGGTCCATAGTGAAGGTGCGCCATCCAAGGAGGACTCCAGGTAGAAGCGCCAAAAATAAGGGGCTGATGCTGGTGTTGAAATCTGGACCTCCCTCAATTCCGAACACCGTCGCTTGAAAGGGCAAGAGCAGTGCATCAGCGATTGAGCGGATCGGCGCCTCACCAGCGTAGAATGCCTGCCGTAATTCGTCGATTCCCCGACCTTTAAAGAAAAATGGATAAACAGGGTTCCCTGTGGCGAGAAGGTTTTTGAGAAACCAGGGGGAAGCGACGAGAACTGCGACACTTCCAAAAAGTAGGAGCACTCGAACTATCCGAAGGTTTTGATTCAACGTCTTTGTACCCTGGGACGGAGACGAATGATCAACCTCCTCCGCAAAACCACTAGGTCGATCGGATCGATAATTGATGCTCCGGCCACGGATCCAATCAACCAACAGAACGAAGAATATCACCGGAAGCATAATGCCTGCCGAATACTTGGTGCTTAGTGCTAACCCAGCGAATACGCCGCAGAGGATCAACCAGCGGTCCGACTTCGTCCGCGTGTATTGGTCCAAGGTAATAATCGCGGATACGCCGAAGAGGAGTACCCAGAGATCTACATACGCCCAGCCTAGTCCCTGCGCNNGAGTCGTCCCGCCAATCCTCCAACACCGACGAGCGCAGTCAGACCCACTGCCCATCCCATGGTCGCTGCGGTTTCGCCCGAGCGAAGTGCCATCGCCCACATGAAGAGCATTTCAGCCAGCTGCGGTTGACCAAAAAAGAGATTATCGTCCAAATAACCCACCCTACCGCTAGCGAGATAGCGTTTGGGTAATTCAAGGTGGTAGACAAGGCTGTCCCATTTGAGCGGTGGCGCCAAGGCCTCTATCAGGCTCAGGGATACGAGGAAAGCGACAAACCAAACAGCAAATCGTTCCACTCGGTCGAATTGTTGGTATCCGTCTGCCAAATATCGCCATGCAGACAGCCAGGCAAAGACCTCCTTCCGCAATAGCACTAAGCCTGCACCTAATGCCAGCCAAGCAGGTAAGGTTCCGATCCATCCAATGGAAGCAACAATCAACACCCCTACACCGAGAACTCCCAAACCGAGAGCAAGTTGCATCGCCAGAACTTCCAACTCAGAGCATGGCGATAGATCCCGTAGAATCAGACGACCAACACCTCCAGCAAGCGCCACCAGTGCGCAAGCTAGCAACACGTCGACCACCAAAAGAATTGGAGAGGCAGACAGACCGATAGGCCAAGGCTTATGAATCCAAAAGTAAGCTACGATTACGCCCTCAACCCAAAGCAGGAAAAGGAAGGGTACTAGAAGCTTTTTCATTTCTCCTGACCCGTCGTCTCTCGACATTGTCGAAAAACCTAATCAATCAAACTTTAAGACATTTGCATGCTCGGGTTGGGCTATCCAGCGTCTAATCAGAATCAGCGAGGTCACCGTAATCTCCAGACTAATCGCCGTTTCTCGATCTCTCATTAGCTTTAAGCTGGTCGCTCGTGGAAGGATCCTTCTAAGGGAAGCTTCTCAGGTCGTATCGACCACCACCGGACCCACCATAATCCCAACAACGTGAGGAACGGCATAGGGAGGTACATGATTAAACTCTCATCGTTCCCTTGAACGGTGGAAAAGAAAAGGACCCATTGACCCACACCGAGGATCAACACTGCAAGTAAAACAGCAATCGTCCCCCTCCGACCCCATCGCTTTATCCAATTGCCAAAGATCAGGCACAATGCAGGCAGCATGACGACGTAATTTGTCGTCGCAGTGCGGAAAGCGACGATGTTGGTTAGCACTATCGTGAGGCCGGCAGTCCATTGGAACCAACGAAAATCCTTTTGCCATGCCGATACCCACTCCCAGGCCAGGTAGAGTAAGAAGATTACTGTAAGACCTAGAGTGAGCGCTCTTGAGATATCAGGAAAGGCACTTGCGATGATGGATATAGGTTGACCTGGCTTCGTATATTGGGCGTAATCCATGATCTGCCAGATCCAGCGCAAGGGCCAATCCGGCATCAAGATTATGGATGAGACCACAAGCGTGACCATCGACCCAGCTGCCCATAGTAACAAGCGCCAGCGTTTCACCGAAACTGCCCAGATCAAAACAAAGGGTATGAATAAAACAGCCATTTGTGGTTTCGAGGTTGAGAGTGCCAAAAGAATACCCCCCAACGCATCGTTTCTGGACTGAATCGCCAGCAACGCTCCCGCCATTAGCAGTGCCTCGACAACGGCGAATTGACCCACGAAGATCGATCGTACTCCCGGATACCAGAAGATCGAGAAGCCCATCAACAGAGCTAATAACGCAGTCCCAGGATTCCATTTCGCGATGCGCAAGCCAATCCACAACAACAAAGGTAAAGCAATCTGAAGGAGAGTCATCCAGATGGCACGCGCCACAGGAAATGAAAGCAAGCCAAAAGGCGCGAAAAAAATCATCGCATAAAGCGGATAATAGAAGTGCGCAAGACTTTCACCACTCGTGGGATCAGCTGGACGACCGTAAAACATCACTTGTGCTGCGAGGCTAACTTCTTCGTCGTACGGGTTCGTTCTCTCTACGAGCCAATAGTGAGCTCCCGTCCAGCGAGCAAGGAAATCATTCCCTCCTGGAATTTGCATCGCCAGACGGAAATTAACGTAAACCAAGCCGAACACCATTAAAGGGATGAGAACGAAAAGTGCAATGCGTGTCCCACTGAAGTAGACTGACCTCACACAACACCTCCACGAACCCGGAGACCCAGCGGCTTGAGAGCCGTGCGACCAAATTCAAGACTCAGAACCAATAGTATAAGTGTACGAAGAATTACCGGCGCCCACAGCAAGTCGAAGCGACCACGAGAGAGTAGGATCGGCCACTCTAACAGAGAAACAAACACAAGATTGATGCAGAAGATGATACTCCTGGGCGAGTCAATCGCCAACAATGTTATCGGAATCAAGTAAAGAATCCACTGTGGACTCCAACCCGGAGACCAAAGCAGGAAGAGGCACAGTGTCAGGCCCAAGAATGAGATCGCCACGCGATCGTCCTTCAACCGAACTCGGGTGAAGGACCAAAGACCAATTATGAGAAATGGAACGATTGTGAGCGATGGAGGAAGTTTCGGTGGATTACCCAACGACTGCTCTGCGGTTTTGGGATCGAAACGTTGCCATTCTGGACCGAAGTTTCCCGTAATCAGATTGCCATCCAATAGCGCCCAAACGGTTTCCCACGACCATTTACTCGTCTGCGATCGCAAAGACGCCAAAGTGAAATCTGGAGACAAGAAATACAGCCCGGCCAGCACGACGATGATGAGCATTGAGGCGATGATCGTCACCCGCAGCGCGTGGCGAGGTGGGCGGAAACGCCAGGCAACACTCATTAGAAGCAAGGGAATCCATTTCGTCAGTGTTCCTAAGGCGATCGCGACTCCCGCCAGAAGGTCTTTTTGATTCAACAACAAATAGGTCCCCGCTAGAATCGAAAGAACGACCAAGGGGTCAAAATACCACCAGCCATACGCCAATCCCGTCAAAAAAACTAAATAGATGCCTGTCAGGCTCTTCGCTCGGACCTCGTCGAAAATCTTCAACGACAGCTTGGCGAAAAGCAAGATATTNNCCACCAGTGATAGAAAAGAGAATGTTAATGAGAAAGGGAAAGACAGGCGGGAACTCTACCCAGTAATCAAGAAATGGACGGCCTAATGACGCCAGTTGATAAAAATGAACGAAATCACCATACCCACGTAGGCCTTCCAGTGGCAGCGCCATCATAAGCATCAGGCGCACCGCCAAGAATACAACTACGAAATTCCAGGGAAAGCGGGGCAAACGGGATTTCACAATCTCTTACCCACGATATTCGATCCAGTCGTTATCACCATCTCTGCTGTAATAATCCTCTTGGGATCCAGAGCACATGACAACATATAAATCGAATTTTGTGTCCACCTCCCATTCCCACCATTATGAACAAACATGATCTCCTTAAACCAGATGAATCTATGAAAAGGCAAACACGAATACGTTTGTGTTCATTGATTTATTCCAAATCCCTCAACCGATCCTGGATCGCTTGATCGTCCGGTGCAACGCTGAGAGCATATGTCAAAACTGACGCAGCCTGCTCATGATCACCCATAGTTATGTAACATTCGGCCAGTTCAAGCATGCCATGGACAACCTCATCGGTATACACAATATAATCCACACCTGGTAGCAGATCAGCGGCAATGCTATCTCGATAATAAATGTACCAACCATATTCCGATAGTCCCATTCTACCTATGCCGAGCGACGTTGTTCTATTGAGAAGTTCGAGTGCGTTCTCGTTGTGTTGGATTGCTAACGAGCAGTCCCCACGGATTGTGGCGAGCTTCCCCATCTCCAATTCGATAAGGACTGTAGTCCATCCCGAGAGATGAGAGACGAACTTTGCTTTCTCTAAGGATTGCCCTGCTTCATCCAGCATGCCCAAACCACGCAACGCTACCCCTAGACCCAAATAAGCTTCGGAAGTATTAACACCTAGTACCTCCTCAAAAATCCTTTGAGCCTTCTCAAATTGCGAATCCTGGATGGCATCCCAGCCTTCTTCTAGCTGATTAGCTCCAAGAAAGTGAGCCAATGGATTCGCGTCGATCCAAACGGTTTGCACAGCTTTACGAAATTCCGTTGCGCGAAAGAAGTAGGCGCGAGCCCAGAAAGGACGCTGTGAGAGCGATATTTCATACGCCGTACGGGCTCGCTCAATTTCACCAGTCGCTTCGAGAATGCGACCGAGCGTTAGACGGAACGCAGGTTCCCTTGGCGCGCGCGTCGCAGCCTCTTCCAATGCAGAAATCGCACGATCAGCATCGCCGTGCGCCCAGTACAGAATCCCCATGTTCGCCCAGTTGGTGGCATACATGGGCTCTATTTTGATTCCTCGTTCATAAGCTTCGATAGCAGCGCTTAGGTGTTCTCGATCCCGGACAGAACCATCCGCGGACAAAGCGAGCTGGCCATGAGCATATCCAACTTGGAACCAATAGAAGGCCAAGCCCGGATCGAGCTCAGCTGCTTGTTGGATTTGTTCGGCAGCTGCTTCCCAGTTTCCTTCGTTTGAGGCACGTACGCCGCGTATATGGGGCGCATACGCCCGTAGCGTATACCACATGAATGCGACCACACCCAACCAGCAGAGGAGTAGCATCCCACTTGTTAGCCAGAATTGCGAACGCCGTGGCGGTGGCTTGTCTTTCCCGATTATAAGCCCAAGAAGAATTGCGATAATAATACTGAGCGCCGGAAATGTCTCTGGAGTGTCGAACAAGCTGTGTACTGCAACTCCCATAAGACTCGCAAGTACACCAATAAGCAGCATTCGATTCCCTGATGAGGTTCCACGCCAGCGAATCTTTACCGCTCTCAACAAAAAGATCATGAACAATCCTATTGCAAGAAGTCCCAGGATTCCCACTTCTCCAGCCGTGTTGATGATGTAACTGTGTGCATGCGCGAGCAGCATCTCGGGTGGGAATGAGTGTCGCCCCATGAATTCAGTACCGTAGGTAAACGGACCACGGCCGCTGATAGGATCTTCACGGAAGCTATCCCATGCTACGCCCCATATACCCGAGCGTGAAGCAAATCCACTCCCATGTGTTGGGTGTGTCGCCTGACGACCTAAAGCTGGAAGAAGCACAAATAAGCCGAACAAGAACGCGAAGAGTAAAGGAATGATTAATACCGGCCGTGCTCGAAATCGCATCCATACGGATCTTGCGATGTTTGGTTGGTCGAGGATCATCAGCCCGATCATCGACCCGAGCGCCGCCGCCATCCCAAGCCAACCCCCTCGTGAAGACGTAAAAAACACGATGATCAACACCAGCAAAGACCACACTACGAGCAGAAGGCGGTTGAAAAGACGACGCGTGTTGACCAGCCGAGCAACGCCCAGTGGCAACAATAGTATGAAGTAGTCTGCCACAAAATTTGGATGCCCCAAGAAGGCACGCACGCGATAAGTGGACGGCGGGACCCACCCTGAACCGCCACGAATAGAAAACCAAGTAGCATACCAGCGAGAGATCTCCCACAAACCAAAGAATACGATGAAGGCGCTGACAATGAGCAACGTCTTCACAAACAAATCCGCTGTCCACCCATTGCGGAGCATATCCACGCAGAGATAGAATATGAGCGTATAAATAGCGAGCTGCGTCAATGCGATCATGCTGCGGCGTGGATCAGAAGAGAATATGGTCGCAACGACATATGCCCCTAGTATTGCGAGGATCCCCCAATCCAGTCTCGTGGTTGGAGGCGAGCGCCTTCTGATGACACTCCAGATGAACCAGCCGGCTCCAAGACCCGTCAGAAGCAATGTGTTCGCTACGTTCAATTCGAAAAGTACCAAGCCATTGAATGTCCCGCCGAGTAATATCACATAGCTCAAAGAAAGAAACAGAACCGCCTCTTGAAGGAGATATTTAATCGATAATTCGGTGTTTGATTTCATCCTTCACAGGACCTCACAACAACTGTGGAAATGCCTCTAGGGGAGCAATCCTCGATGGAAATCTTTCAGGTATCCGGTCTCCTGGTCCAAATGACCGCAGCGTCATCTAGTTCCCTTGTGTCTCAATGGATTGCGGATGCTGTGGCCGCTGCAGAACGACAGCCATGTCATCTTCGTATGAGATTATCCAGCCACGATACGCAAGTGACTTGGCAAGCGGTGCCCCAACTTCTAATAAAACCAATTGGACATCCCATTGATCAATCACCTGCTCCCATCCTGAATCCGCCCGCCATGCTTTGAGATAATCGTTGAGTGTTTCATCGTCGAAAAGATCCGTGCGACCATCCACGAAACTCCTGTAGTGTGGATACATCGACCAAACAACATACCCACCCCAATTGTAGGAGTTAAACATGGGACCTGGTGGTACGTCCTCAAGGATCTGGGAAACGGCATCCACGGGCACCTGCTCAGAAACCGCCTTCTGGATGGTCTCGTTACGCAGTGGTTCTACAATCTTTAACAGTGCCGCAAACGCCATGAGAACGATGAGCACAAGGTTTAGAATTCTCGCTATGGCGACAGGAACTTGAGTCCCTTTCTTGATGCGCTTGAGATAGGGTAGCAAGGCCCGATACCCGTATTTAGATAAGACGGGAGCAACCACGAGCGCAAATAAAGCGATATTGCGTGCGGCTAAAAAGCTCAGATATGTGAATCCGGCTACCAAGATGATCGACACCCAATCTGCTTCGCTCCACAATCGCGCGAAGGTAATTACAAGTAGCAAGAGCAACCACAAGAATGGCTGTACTTCAAGATGATGAAAATTGGGTGATTGCCACTCCTGAATGTAATCTCGCAGAACCCCAATAGAAACTGTTTTGAACGGATAAACGAGCATCTGCGGCCCGTGCGGATTTAGTGAGACGGCAACAGCACAAGCTAATCCCACGATCCCCAAACGGAGGAGCCAATCTCTGTGAACACTCCAAATTTCTCTTGGAGGAATCCCTTCCCGTACCCAACTGGAAAACGCCTCCAGTAGCTCTCCGAGCAAGAAGCAGACGATAAACAGGAATCCAATCGCGAAACCGCCGTGAATGTTGCTCCACAGCGCCATGATCGGAGGAAGAACCCAAAGAACTCTTTGGTTTCCTTGTTTTGCCCGCCACAATACGAATATGAACAATCCCGAGAGGGTAAAGCTAATGATCTGCGGGCGTGCAGACCAGTAAATTCCTGAGGCCGTCGCCGAGAGGAGCAATACTGATGCTCGCATTAACGGGGGAGCATCAAGCAGTGGCCAGACACAGGCGAAGGCCAGCACAACCATTATCGCTGTGAAAAGGTTCAACCCCCCTAAACCAAGGAGTTTATACGTCCCATAAAGTAGTATCTGGGCGAACCAACCAGGATAAATCCACGGTTGCCCAAAGCGTGTTAGCGAAAATGGATCGTGGCGGATTATTTCCCTTTGTTCGAGGATGTACTCCCCAGCGCGTAAGTGCCACCAGGTATCTGTATCCACCGACACCCTTACAGCCATGGTAAAGATTGCCAAAAAAGTGAAGCTGAGAACCAATCGCTTAAAACTCAAAGCGTTTCCTCCGCAAACGAGGGCCAAGTCCGTACTATACCCTCACCGGTCAAGTTCGCAACTTCGTCTCTCAAATGTGAGAGGCCACTAGCATGCGCACGTGAAGCAGGATCACAATCGCTTCTTCCCTGAGACTGCACACATCAAAACCGATTGATTTAATCTAACGCTCCCATTAATCATTCAGCCAAAATGCGCCCAATTCTTCAGGGTGTACAAGATCGGATAAAGCATAGTAAACAAGATAATTCCCGATGCGCGCCTCTTTCCAAGTTACCCCTAATGCACGGAGACCTTCACGGAGGGTGCTATCGAGGTCTGGATGGTTTGTAGTGATATAAGCCACACGCTCGCTATCTTCGACTTCTTGGTTGTAGGGTGCATAGCGATTATATCGATGCGTATAGCGAAAGTCCTGATGGTAAGGCAAGCGGGGAACATAGATCATCCTCTCGTCAGTAAGAAATGCCAAGGGATAGGCCACCCAATAGTTGCTATAGCCACGCGTTTCACCGTGTCTCTCCAAAAATGCGATTAATTCGTCATCGCGGCGATGATCGATCCAGGTGATGGAATCGAATTGTGTTGTAATGCCTGGCGGTTTGCGTAGGGACGTTTCCAGAGTTCCCCAGAGATTAAATGCCAGCATGCCGACAACCACAGCCCCCTGCCAAAATTTTGAAACTCGTGACCTTAATCCGCAGATAAAATCCGCTGCGAAAAGTGCCAAGGGTACCGCGAGCGGCAGGAAATACCTTCCGGATGGATCTGCGCCAAAGGGTGTAAGGACGAATCCCGCGATTAAAGTTCCAACAACACTCAACAACAAAATCCGTCCTTGTCGACTTGAATCTTGCGTCCTTAGGCTCAAAAACGAGCTTGAGCTTACAATCAACCAGAACGCAAGAGCAAAAGGTAAAAGGGGCAAGGCCAGCCAGCGTATTCCCCATGGGGGTCGTAATCCCCAAATCACGGTGGTACCTAAGAGCAGGAAATTGTATGCCCGGCTCAAGATCGCTGCAAAGAAACCTTCCGGTGAGGCACCCGCGATGGCAGATCCAGCTAATTCTTCCAGCAAGATGGACGGTCCTTGTGTCACTGCGTAAGCAACCCAGGGGGATGCACCAACAACCAATCCCATGACCAGCGCGGTCAGACGAGGGAAAACCTTCTGTCCGACAGATCGTTTATGTAATGTCCAAACAACGAAAAGACAGCTGGGGATGCTGTAAACCAGCGTCAGACCAAACCCCCAAAAACCCAAACCTACAAAGCCTCCCCATACCACATAGGGCCACCATGATTCCGGATCTTCATGAATCCGTAATGTGAGAAGCAAAATAATGTTTCCAATGAACAGAGCCTCCCCATAGCCACCCAACGAGACCGTAGTATAGAGTGTGACATTGACTGTCGGCACAGCCATCAACAAACCAGCAATCCAAACCACACATCTCGTACCAAAAATCCTCCAGCCCAATTGCATCGTTGTCCATACGGTACCTGCAAACAAGAGAACCTGGAGGCCGCGAATCACCAGCACGCTTTGACCAAACACAGCGAAGCCTAGTGCAACGAGAATCGCATCAAGGCTTCCCATGTACGCTTGTCCGTAGAAAAAAATCGGCCTTTCTCCCAATAGAATGTGACGCGCCATCAGCCCGACAATGGCTTCATCCGAGTTGAAAGGAAAGGCATCGATCGACAGCAGAACGACCTTCAAAGCAACTGCTACGAACAGGATGCCCAAGAAATGGGGCCGGTCAGCAAGCAAGGCAAGATACCGCTTTCCCACCTTTTCGCCTCTCTGTATAATGCCGTGGTGCGATTGCGTAGATGGATCCAACCTGAAATCCTTATCGTCCTGTTAGCCCTCATTGCCCGCACGTTGCCTGGACCGCGCACGGTCGATGACGCCTACATCACTTATCGCTACGCCCAAAACTTATTGACCGGCAACGGGATGGTCTACAATCCAGGCGAAGCAGTGTTGGGGACCACTACTCCTGTCTATACGGTGCTCCTCGCAGGCCTCGGTCTTTTCTCCGGCGGACCTCAGGCCGACTTTCCGGTCCTTTCGCTGATCTTCAATGCCCTAGCCGACACTCTGACCTGTTGGCTCTTGGTCAGGCTAGGGACCACCTTCGGCTCCCGTCCTTCAGGTCTTGCTGCCGCACTTGTGTGGGCGATCGCTCCGTGGTCTGTAACGTTCGCTATTGGCGGGATGGAGACAAGCCTATTTGTCCTCCTGATGACGGGCACATTTTACATGCATTCCAAAGGCAAGCCAGTCGAGGCAGCATTCTTAGCTAGTATCGCACTGCTCACACGCCCGGACGCGCTGCTCTTCATCCTCCCAATCTTGCTTGAGCGTATCCGTCGCGGGCTGGCAATGAAAAAACATGACAATCATTCACAGCCGATCACTGGTATTGAGGTGATTGTTTTTTGCCTACCACTTCTGATATGGGGCGTTATTGGCACTTACGTTTATGGAAATCCGATCCCACATTCCATCATGGCCAAGGTGGCGGCATATCGATTGACAACCGAGGCCGGGCTCATCCGCCTGCTGCAACACTATGCCACCCCTTTCTTGGGCCACATCATCTTCGACACTTGGTGGATTGGTGTGGGGCTGTTGCTCTACCCCTCGCTATTTCTCCTCGGAGCGCTGATCGCGCTGCGGAAAGATCGTGGTGTCTGGCCGCTATTCGCCTACCCCTGGATCTACTTGGCCGCCTTTGCGATCGCCAACCCTCTCATTTTCCGCTGGTATCTAACACCACCACTTCCGATCTACTTCCTGGGAATCTTCTTGGGCAGCAAGCGGATTGGGGATGATTTGAAATCCCGTTTACCTACCCTGATCCTCGCCGGTTTCGCGATATCTTCGACCCTGAGTGGTTGGACCTTCCGTCCAGATCACGGACCGCATCGTCCTGCGCCAAGCATGGCCTACATTCAATTGGAACTTCTATATCGTCAAGTTGCGGAAGTTTTGCAAGACCAAATCGGGCCGGGGCAAACCCTCGCCGCCGGTGACATCGGTGCTTTAGGTTACTATACAGGTGCTCGCATTTTAGATACTCTCGGTCTCATCTCACCACAGTCCCTCTCTTACTACCCAATTCCTGATGAATATTACGTGATCAATTATGCAATCCCACCCGAGCTTGTGGTGGATCTCCAACCAGACTATCTCGTAATTCTCGAAGTGTATGGTCGCAATGGGCTTTTAATTGACCAGACATTCCAGGAACTATACAGCCAGCAGATGAACTTCCCAACCGATATTTATGGTAGTAAAAACATGCTGGTGTTCAAGCTAGCTGCTAATCCATAACATGCACAATGCGTAAACCAATTACCTTTACGTTCCTGGTTCTGTATGGCGCCTTCGTAATTTGGGGGATGACGAAAGTTCCTTTTCACCCCGACGAGAGCTCTCTTTTGTACCAGAGCCGGGATCTCGAATCACTGATTACGGCACCTTGGTCGTTAGCGTGGGATCCAGCGAAAAACGAGGATGTCGACCAACAATATCGAGCGCTCAACGCCCCTTTAGGAAAATACATCATCGGACTCGGGAGAAGGCTATTTGGATACGGTCCCAGCTCCGTCGCCGTTGATTGGAATTGGGCCAAAAGCTGGCATGAGAACGCATCTCTCGGAGCTTTACCCGAGAGGAATTTACTCCTCGGAGGGCGACTCGCCGTCACCTTGCTGCTCCCTGTAAGCCTGGTGTTGATGTATTTATGTGGCAAAGAGTTGGGGGGTGAACGAACGGGAATCCTGGCAGCGACGTTTTTTGGGTTTAATACACTCGTCCTAATTCATAACCGAAGAGCGATGTCTGAAGGCGTCATGACCGTCTGCCTTTGTTTATCCATCCTGGGCATGTTGATTGCGCATCGAAAACCACTTCTGGCAGGCTTGGGTGCCAGCCTGGCGTTCAGCGCCAAGTATTCGGTTGCTCCAATGCTCTTGGTGAACCTCATCGCCATCGCATGGATTCCCTCCAGCTTTAAGCGTGAACCAAAGCGGATCTTGAAAAATCT
>WVZH01000069.1:19411-43254 GCA_011772595.1 Anaerolineales bacterium | reverse complement strand
CAGGCAAGTTTGCAGCTTTGGGAAATGCGTCAGGATCTTCTTGCCAGGCAAGTGGATACGCTGCGAGCGATCCTCCCTAACCAGGTAATGGACACGCTGCCAATGAAGATCGCAGTCATGATGGGTCACCTCTTTCTCACACCTCCTCAATTCGCCGAGGTGGGCAACTACCTGGCGCAAACCGCTTCGAGTGAGAGCGTTTATCTAGCGGTCCCATTGCATCGACTTTTTAGAGGCAATCTTTGGGGAGGCATGATGCTGGTCTTCGCATTCTTCGGGGTTTTCCTTGGGGTCTCACGAATAATCAAAACGAGCGATGACTTGCAGCGACGCAAGCTTACGCTACTAGGCCTCGCAACGCTTTTACAGGCCATCGCGATGTTGATCGCTATCCCCCTGCCATTCCAACGTTATTACATTCCACTCGTCCCATTTATCAGTTTGTGGACTGCAATCGGGTTGGCGGAACTCAGCACGGTTAAAATAAAGCAGACCACCTGATACACAGGTGACCTGCATAATGACGGCAACGGATTGGGTTTACTCTCGTAGGTAATCTGCAAGCTTGCGTCGATGACCTGGATGTCTCAGCCGGCTCAAAGCCTGCGCCTCGATTTGGCGCACGCGTTCGCGTGTCACGCCCATCTTGCGCCCTACTTCCTCCAAAGTGTAGCTTCGACCATCCATGAGGCCGTAGCGTAATTGCAGGATTCGAACCTCTCTTGGCGGTAGGTTGTTGAGGACATCCCGCAGATGTTCTTTGAGCAGGTTTTGTGTCACGGCGTCCGGCGGCGCAGGGGAATCCTCATCCTCGATGAAATCCCCCAACACTGAATCCTCTTCCTCATCCGTCGGAGTCTCGAGGGAGAGCGGTCGTCGCGCAACCTGGATCATGTTTTCGACTTTCTTTGGAGTCACGTCCAGAGCGATAGCGAGTTCTTCTGTGGTTGGATCCCTTCCCAGATCTTGAGTGAGTTGATGCGAGATCCTTAGCAGCTTGTTGATCTGATCTCCCATGTGAACCGGCACACGAATCGTACGCCCCTGATCGGCGATCGCACGAGTTACCGCTTGCCGAATCCACCAAGTTGCATAGGTCGAGAACTTGTGCCCTCTTCGGTAATCGAATTTCTTCGCCGCTCGAATGAGACCGATGTTTCCTTCCTGAATCAGATCCAAGAAGGGGACGCCTCTGCCCATATATTTCTTGGCGACACTGATCACGAGGCGAGAATTCGCCGTGATTAAGTGCTCACGTGCGGCCCATCCGTCTTCGACCAAGAGCTGCAACTCCGAACGGCGCTTGATTGAAACCGAATTGCTTGCTAACTCCTCGCGCGCCCTTCGACCCCTTTCGATCCTTTTCGCTAAGGAGACCTCCTCGTCCGCCGTCAGAAGTGGCACGCGTCCGACCTCTTTCAAATACAATCCTACGGTGTCATCCGTGTCGACAGCGGAAAGGTAGTTCTCATCCTCCAGCACCTCGGGTGAACCATTTTGATTCGCGGCATCGGCATCCTGATCCGCTTCGCCTTCCCCCTTCATTTTGTCGTCAAGAACGCTCACGCCGGCGCTTATCAACGCTGCATAAGCGTCTTCGAGTTGATCGATATCCCGCTCTACCTCCGGGAAAACCGCGAGGATATCGTCAATGGTCACGTAGCCGCGTTCCTTCCCGAGTTCGATGAGTTGTCCGATTCCGGGATGCTCTTCCTCTGAGTACAGCCCTTCTTCGTTCGCATCAAGGCGCGCATCGATCTCGGACTGGAAATTAGCCGGCTGCCGTTTTTTGTTTTTTCTCCCTATTTCACGCTCTCCAGACATCTTCTCTCTCAGCATACTGCGAAAATTTCACAGTTTTGTTTCTATTCCCTTAATTCTGTAACATAGACTTCGATGAGTCTCACGATCAAGCTTACAACACAAACGTTAACTGAAGACTAACGATCCTATCCCATTCATGAACTGCCTAACCTACATTTGGGAGGATCAGAAAAACACAAGCGACGATACGAATGCCATAGATCGGATATGACTATCCGACCTCAACGATGTGGAATCAACATCTGTACTTAATACGCTTCGTTACAAGCTCGGTTCAGGCAAGCCTTTGGGTCTCGTGCCAGCAGACTAAGGAAAGGCAAGATCTCGATGAATACCCTTGTCTGGAGAGCCCTTAAGGTTTGTGCGACTATGTTTGCTGGTACTTACCCCCCGAGTGTCAACCTTGTTGCATCTGATTTCCGCCAAAAGGGGTGTCTCCTCCTGCGAACAGACTTTTAAGCCTTCCAGAGCGTGAATTTGTCCCGCACCACTTCGAAACGTACAAGATTCACTGTGTTATTCTTTACCTCTTCCCGACATTGACCTCCTGACAAGAGTAATCACTCCGAGACTACACCCTCAGCCTCAGCAAGGATGTTTATACTCTTGTATGCTATGAAATCTGAGAAAAGCTACAGAGCACACTATACATAAAATATAATAGGCGAGTCAATAGGCACTTTTTAAACTCTATACCTACGCTCATCTTAATGCTTGAGGATCTACCGGATTCAAGGCTAAATCGACAAGATTTACCATATTTGTCTCTGCTTGACATCATCTTTAACGACATTTACAATCCAACTTCCCGCACCCACCTTTGGAGGAGGCGTAAGGTCAATGTTTGCGATGGAAGGTCTGAGGGCGTTCGAACAGATCGCCATCTGGAGTGTATTGGGCGTTGCGATTCTCGGATTAATCTACGCGGCATTTTTGCGCGTACAGATTCTGCGCGAGGACAAGGGAACCCCTCGTATGCGGGAAGTATGGAACGCCATACGCAAAGGGGCGGATGCCTATTTAGTAACACAATTGAAAAGCGTATTGCCTTTGATCGCTGCGCTTACTTTGGCACTCTTTTTCTCTGTCTACATTGTCCCTCCAACGCCCGAGGCGTTGGAGAGGTTTGCAGGGATGGATGAGGAAAGCGTTCGCTTCAGCGTAGGGCTCGGTCGAGCTGTTGCGTTTATCATGGGGGCCGGATTCAGTCTTGCGGTTGGGCAAATCGGCATGAGGATGGCTGTCCAAGCCAATGTCCGAGTCGCCGCTGCAGCGAGGCATTCGTTCGGCGATGCGCTTCGCATTGCCTATCGCGCTGGCACGATAACTGGCATGCTCACCGATGGTTTAGGCCTTTTTGGAGGTACGATCATCTTCATCTTATTCGGAATCGCTGCCCCGGACGCCCTACTGGGATTCGGTTTTGGCGGCACTCTGATTGCCCTGTTCATGCGTGTGGGGGGAGGGATTTATACAAAAGCCGCCGACGTTGGAGCAGATCTTGTAGGTAAGGTGGAAGCCGGAATCCCTGAAGACGATCCTCGCAACCCGGCGTGTGTGGCAGATCTCGTGGGGGACAACGTTGGAGACTGCGCCGGCATGGCGGCCGACATCTTCGAATCGTATGAGGTCACCATCGTATCCGCTTTGATCCTGGCACTGGCTCTCTGGAGTATCACCGGCGATCTACATTGGATCATCTACCCCCTCATGGTACGTGGCATAGGCGTTCTATCCTCCATCATCGGAACCTATGCAGTTCGAGGTGGACCAGGGAAGAGTGGAGATGCTATGAAGGCAATCTTCCGAGGATTCCTGTCTTCCGCAGCGATCTCCATCGTTCTATTCGGCTTGGTGGGATTCTTCTACTTGCGCGACATTCCCGGCGGATGGTGGCGACCGTTCCTGGCGACATCTGTCGGCGTGTTCCTTGCGATCTCGATCGACCGTCTGACAGAGTATTTCACCAGCAGTCACAGCCCGCCCGTGCAAGAAATCAAGAAAGCGACGAATACCGGTCCAGCGACCACCATTCTCTCAGGTATTGCTCTCGGTTATGAGTCCAGTGTCTGGTCGATTATCGTCATCGCCCTCACGATCTTCGCCTCGATCCTCATCTTCGGTACGATCCCAGGCATCGAAGGAACGGAACGCGTGACCTACATCCTCTACGGTGTGGCGATGACTGGTATCGGCATGTTGACTCTCACGGGGAACAACGTTGCCATGGATTCCTACGGCCCAATCGCGGATAACGCCAACGGGATCGGTGAAATGTCGTGGCAAGACAATTATGACGAAGAAACACTCCAGGCCAAGCAGATCATGGCCGACCTTGATGCTGTGGGTAACACGACCAAGGCTATCACAAAAGGTGTCGCCATCGGCTCCGCAGTCATCGCCGCCGTTTCGCTCTTCGGTTCATTCTTGGTGGACGTCAGCCGAGCGCAGGCTACGATTGGTATTCCTGTTGCAGAGCGAATTGAGGCGATTGGGATTCGAATTGATATTCCACAAGTTTTCGTCGGGATGTTGATCGGTGGCGCATTGCCCTGGTTGTTCTCTTCCTTCGCCATCAACGCCGTGAGTAGAGCTTCATCACTCATCGTTGAAGAGGTCCGTCGACAGTTCAAACTCGGAGTTCTGGAAGGAAAGGTCAAGCCGAATTACCAGAAGCCAGTTGCTATCGCGACGACCGCAGCACAAAAGGAATTGATCTCGCTTGCCTTGTTGGGAGTGGTCACGCCCATCGTTGTAGGTTTGGTGTTGCAGGTTGAGGCGCTGGGTGGGTTTCTCGCTGGGATCATCCTTTCAGGTCAACTGCTGGCTGTGTTTATGAACAATGCAGGCGGCGCTTGGGATAACGCCAAAAAGGCGATCGAAGATGAGACCTCAGATCCGTCCCGCAACCTCGGCAAAGGATCGGATCGTCACATCGCAGGTGTCATCGGAGATACAGTCGGCGATCCAATGAAGGACACCGCAGGTCCGGCCCTTAACCCAATGATCAAAGTGGTTAATCTGGTCTCTGTGATCATCGCGCCGATCGTCGTACAGTATCAATCTTTGGGGATCGTGGGTTGGTCGATCGTCGCAGTGTTATTGACGGCTCTGGTTTGGGCAGTATGGCAAAGTAAACGCCCAACCTCAATGGTATCTGTTGAGGGTGCAGGGACCGGCGCAGCCGATTAAGTTTGAGAAACCAGATCGAGTTCACAGGGCTCGGATGATTCCGAGCCTGTTGATTCTATTGTGACACGCTGCCAGGATCCCACCTTTTCGATGACCGCTTCTCCACTTGCATTAGATGACAAAATGAGTAAAACCGTGGCCATGGGTCAACGACTGACCGATACCACGGATTTTCTGTCTGAACGCCCGGCCACCCGTCCAAGATTCTTCCATCTTTTACAAGATCCCAAATTATGGATTGTCCTCCTCTTCTTGCTCGCAATCCTCATGCGCGTGTATCGGTTAGGCGATCCCAGCCTGTGGCACGATGAGGCGCACACGTGGTGGTTAGCACGTCTTCCATGGACAGATCTCTTGCAAGCACTGCGTGAGTTGGGAGTTCACCCACCGGTCTTCTTCACCCTTGAGAAGATCACCATTGGAGTTTTTGGGGAATCAGAAGCCGTCCTACGCTTGGTCCCAGTTGTGGCCGATCTCCTCACATTGGCTATTGTGATGCAAATTGGTCTGAAGCTCGGGGGACGTGCTGGCATGATAGGGTCCGGATGGTTCTGGACGTTTCACCCTATGGCGATTTGGTATGCTCGCGATGCAAGACCATACAGTCTCGCAACCCTCTTTGCCGCTACGACAATCTACGCATACTTGAAACTTCGAGAGCGACCTTCACTGCAGAACTTTGCCCTCGGTCTGCTCACCCTAAGTCTCGGTTTGATGACCCATTTCTTCGTCTGGGCTGTTGGTTTCAGCTTGATTTTGATCGCGCTGGCTGAGTTTAAAGATGAGCCACGATCCTTTCGCCTGTTCACATTCCAATTCTTCATCGCACTCATTCCACTTGGTGCATGGTTAGCCTGGTATTTACTCTTACCCGATCCGATGCTCGGAATCGGGTGGATCAGCCGCCCTAGGCTTTGGGACATCCTCCCGACCCTCTGGAACCTGTTCTCAGGATACGCAGGTGAAGTCACCCTTGCCTCCACGCTATTCGGTGTGATCGGATTTACCTTCGTGATCTGCGCGCAGATCGGAAGGAAAACCCGCTCGATGGCTACACGCACATTCTTTCTTGGCCTCATCGTCCCCATATTTTCAGTCTGGCTCGTTTCACAAAGACGTCCGATTTATATGGACCGCTATTTCTCGGTCTTCCTACCATCGTGCGCCTTAATCGTCGCCATAGGAGCGGCACGCGCATGGCGTGTGATTCAACCATGGGTTGACCGCATCCTTTGGGGATGGTCACCGGTCGTTCTGTCACTCGCTTTTCTTTGGATCGGCCTTCAAAGCGGGTATCAGGTGCACACCAATCATGTATATGCAAAAGAGGAGTGGCGCGATCTTTCCGGCGTCCTGGAGGTCGAAGCGATGCCCGAGGTGTGGTTCTCAGACCCCGAATCGGTTGTCGCCTTGCGATTTTATCTGCAAGATCGATTTGTATGGATCCAGGATGAGAATCCACCGACGTGCCAACCTTCATGCTGGTGGGTTCTACGGCAACCCTACACCGCCACACACGCCTTCACGCAAGTGATCACTCAGGCGGATCGAGATAGGTCTCCTCTAACGCCGAACGAGTGTCGCGCGGAATTTGTCTGGCAGGATTACGCCGGTCTTATGTTGTGGCATCTGACCTGTACCAATGGCCGCCGAGGTCGAACTACTGATTCTCCCGTCCTCCTCACACCTGTACAATATGGCCCAAGCATTACTCAAGGGCTGTAGAAGAGATTCGTAAGCGCCTGTACCCGGTCGCCTCGATGAAACCTGCTTTCGTCATGATTTCCGCGATGTACAAACTGTTCCTGATAAGTACATGGAACGCTGATCTCTCCAACTCTATCTTCCACCGACTTTCCGATCCCTAAACAGCAATGTACAATACTTCCTCGCACTTGGCGCTCGCAGCATCCGAAGACCCGGACTATCCAATATCCAAGCGCCCAAACTGATTCGTATTCTTTATCCTCTCTGCAATGTGTGAATGGAATGGCATAGGAAGCTCGTCACAGGAATGAGAGGAAAAACTGTAGCATGCAAAACCCCACGAAACCAACAAAGGGAAACGAAATCGAGACCACCAAATCGGGCTCACAGTGGACCGAGACTGCACTTAGCCGCCTGGCCTCTGGCACTGGGATCGCATTATTTGGCAGGATCTTCGGACGAGGCTTCTTGATAGTTGGGCAAATCCTCATCGCACGCTTCTTGGGACCCGAAGCTTTCGGTCTCTATGCCATCGGCTGGACGATGTTACAGATGGGCGGCACGATAGCACCCTTAGGTCTAGACAAAGCAGCCATTCAGTATGCTACGCGATATTGGCAATTGGATTTAGCAGGATTAAAAGGGACTATTTTCCAATCCCTAGGGCTGTCAACTGCTTCCGGGTCGATCATGGCGTTGCTACTCTGTTTGGCAGCTTTTCCCATCGCACATGATTTCTTCCAAAATCCTGACATGACTCAGGTTATTCGATGGTTTGCTCCCGCGTTCGCATTAATTTCGGTTACTAGAGTAATTGCCGCAACGACGAGGGTGACACAAACGATGAAATACGCTACGACCCTGGAAGATGTCCTGCCTTCAGTAGCAAGTCTGGTTCTTTTTATTGCCCTCTACCTGCTTGGATTTCAACTCACCGCGGCTTTAGGTTCAGTATTAACTGCTTACCTGCTATCTTTCATACTAGGAATCTTCTTCCTTAAGAGGCTTTTTCCTGAGGTTTTTTCAAGATACCCAAAGGCAACCTGGATGGTCCGAGAGATCATGTCCTTTTCGTTGCCCACGTGGCTCGCAGGTGCTTTTACAATGTTCATCATCTGGGTAAATCGACTACTTGTCGGAGTATTTCGACCCGAGGCAGATGTTGGTATCTATCAAGCGAGCTCACAAATCTCATTATTATTCGCACTCATTCTCAGCGCAATAACTTACGTCTTTTCTCCGATGATCGCCAACCTTTTCCATCGAGGGAAACGACATGAACTCCAGGAATTGTTCGTGATCAGTACCAAATGGGGCCTTTACTTGAGCCTCCCCGTGTTCATTATTGTCATAACCGCTCCACGGGAATTGTTGACAGTCTTGTTTGGTCAGATATATCAGGTTGGTGCCCCCATCCTATTCATTCTCGCGATCGGACAGTTGGTAAACGTCGCATCTGGGTCGGTTGGGTGGATGTTGATGATGACGGGACATCACATAAAGTGGTTTTGGACGACAACCGCGATGCTTATTTCTAGCGTTATCATCAACATCATCCTCACCCCACAAATCGGCTTGATGGGCGCTGCAACTGCTACATCTCTTGCTGTTTGTTCTTTATATATCATTGGGTTGGTACAAGTGCGGAGGCACCTTGGATTCTGGCCGTACGACAAGCGTTATCGCAAAATGTTGCTTGCGAGTATTCTATCGGTCGGGGTTGTAATTGCATCCCGGTATTTAAACCTCGACAATCCAGCACTTCGCCTGACGCTCACAGCAACCCTTGCAATAGGTGTGTTTGGGATCGGGTTATTCATATTGGGCTTTGATGAGGAAGAAGGCGTGATCCTTAGACATATTGGACGAAGGATGTTCAGGAACGTTACCCAGGAAAAACATGTCAACAGATAAAGTGAAAATCCTTTTTATTGCCGGTTGGGGACGCAGCGGCAGCACAATAGTGGGGAATATCCTCAGTCAGTGTAAAGGTTTATTCCACGTTGGCGAACTATGGTACCTTTGGGAACGCGGCATCCAAGAGAATAGATTATGTGGTTGCAATGAAAGATTCTCCAATTGCCAAGTGTGGCAATCTATACTCCATCGTCATCGAAAAAAAGGAAATCTTATCCCCTCAAGCAAGATGATCGCTTTGCATAGAAAATTTGCTCGCACCCGAAATCTTCCCAAAATGCTTTTATACCGTCATGGAGAATCTGCGGACTCCGAATTCCCAGTGTATACCAATGAAATCGCTTCATTATTTCATAACATTGTAGAAGCAACCGGGGAAGAAATAATCGTTGATTCTTCTAAGATCCCATCATATGGATACATCCTTTCGCGCATCCCAAGTTTATCCGTCTCAATCCTTCACCTCATTCGCGATCCGCGTGGTACAGGATATTCATGGAGGAAACAAAAATTCGATCCTGCGCAAGAGCGGTATATGGTTAAAAATAGTTTGGTGAAAAACAGTGTACTTTGGACAGTCTGGAACTTTTCCATCGAAAAATTGTGGCGAGATCAAGCAAACTCGAACTATATGCAGGTAAGGTATGAAGATTTCGCCTCACAACCCCGGCAGATAATAGAACGAATCCTTCGTTTCATAGATATTGAGGATTCACTGGATTTTTTCAAGGGCTCATCTGAGATAACTCTTAGATCACACCACACAGTTTCAGGAAATCCTGTCAGAACCAAGACGGGGACTATTACCATTCAGCCTGATCTGGAATGGAAACGCAAATTAGGAATTTTCGAAATATTACTCACATCTGCTCTAACAGCACCCCTCCTACATCGATATGGATATCCTATCCTTCCGAGACCAGGCGTGAAGGATCCCATTAAACCCGAGTAGTCCCTTCGAACATGTAAATATTCAATGTCAGTAGTACCCGAAAGAATTCTCCTCATTCATAACACGTATCGCCAACCTGGCGGGGAAGACTCGGTCTTTCGGGCCGAAGCGAGACTTCTTCTTGATCACGGTCATAAAGTATGGGAATATACACGCTCAAACCACGAGCTCCAGCAACTCTCTGGCGTGCGGGCTGCCATGGAGGCGTTGTGGTCACGACGTACCTTTAATGAACTCACAAATCTTCTTCAGAATGCAGCTCCCGATCTAGCACACTTCCACAATACCTTTGCACGTATTTCACCTGCTGCATATCACGCTTGCAAAAGACTAGGCATTCCCACAGTCCAAACCCTTCATAACTATCGACTTACCTGCCCTGCCGCCACTCATGTACGCAATGGAAGAGTGTGCGAAGATTGCCTTGGACGGTATTTCGCTTGGCCTTCCATCATACACCGGTGCTATCGTGGTTCGGCTGTTCAGAGCGGCACCGTGGCCATCATGAACGCACTGCACGCTGGAATAGGAACCTGGCAAACAGCTGTCGATTTTTACATCGCTCTTACACCTTTCATGCGAAATATCATGCTCCGAGCTGGATTACCAGCTGACCGAGTGGTTGTTAAACCGAATTTCCTCTCCAACGACCCAGGAGTTGGAACAGGTCCAGGAGATTACGCACTCTTTGTAGGGCGCCTAGTCCAGGAGAAAGGAATCGAGACTCTCCTCGACGCTTGGAGCGCAGAAGACCTCCCATCTTTAAAAATCATCGGGGACGGTCCACTGGAGAGAAAAGTTCAGCGCATGATTGCGTCGCAATCCAATGCTCGCGTAAAAGCCTTAGGTAGATTACCGCATTCAGAAGTGCTCGAATTCATGAAAAGCGCATTAGTGCTAATATTTCCCTCTGAATGGTATGAGGGTTTTCCCATGGCGATTTTGGAGGCGATGGCCTGTGGTATTCCCGTGTTGGCATCCAAACTCGGATCTCTACCCGAGATCGTGGAAGAAGGTAAAACCGGCTTACTTTTCACGCCGGGGAATATCGAAGAACTCAGACAGAATGTACGATGGATCATGCAACATCCGGAAGAAATCATGAGCATGGGGATCAATGGGAGAATGAAATATCTCGAAACGTATTCCGCAGCACAAAATTATCGGCAATTGATCGATATATACCGCCAGGCGATCTTTAATAATGAATCCCAGAGAGCTACAGCTCGATGACCGACGAGAGTTCACACTCATTCCATGAACAAGAAGATATCCGGCTTGGTGCTGTCGAGTTTCATGCCCCCCGTGTGAACATCCTAGGGGTTGGTATTAGTGCAGTCAACAATAAATCGGTAGTCGAAATTGTCCAGGGCTGGATGAAAACCAACCAGCCTCAATACTTGAGTGTCTGTAATGTCCACACAGTGATGAACTGTTACCGTGATCCATCTCTTCGCACCGTGGTCAATGGCGCTGGGATTGTAGCGCCAGATGGTATGCCACTGGTATGGATCGGACGCATGCAGGGCTACTCACAGATGGGACGAGTTTATGGACCCGACCTCATGTTGACACTGTGCCGCGAATCGCAGAAATCCGGATATCGGCATTTTTTCTACGGCGGAGCTCCGGGCGTGCCCCAAGCGTTAACCGACGAGCTACGAAGAAGGTATCCCAAATTGCAGATCGCCGGTTTTCATTCCCCACCCTTCCGTCCCCTAACGCCCCGAGAACAAAAGGAAGACATCGACAGGATCAATCTCACCGAGCCTCACGTCGTCTGGATCGGACTCGGCACGCCCAAGCAGGATCGCTGGGTCGCAGACCACGTTGGACTGATTGAGGGTGCGGTTCTCATTCCGGTTGGAGCGGCTTTCGATTTCATATCCGGTCGCCTGCCGCAAGCTCCTAGATGGATGCGCGTTAGTGGCCTTGAATGGTTATTCCGATTCCTGACCGAGCCACGCCGCTTGTGGCGGCGATACCTAGTCGACAACCCGCTGTTTATCCTTCGTATGTTCGAGCAAGCGTTAGGACTGAAGCGCTATACGATTGAATGAACGACCAGCGTACTTTAATGATTGCAGGATCATAATGTTCGCTCAACATGTCGTCGTCATTTTCATTCTAAAGCCGGATTTCAGGAGCAGGTAGTACACTCAGGTCGCCGGGAAGTATAAAAGGATAGATCATGACCCAAAGGATTAGCCGCCTTGCAGTTTTTCTCTTCTTCGGTGATTTAATCCTAACACCCTTAGGTTTATTTCTTGCCAGTGTTCTGAGAACGAAGCTACCATTCGGAAAGATTCTCGGACCAGGCGGTGAGATCTTGCCGCTTCCCGTCTACTTCCTTGCCGTGCTTTGTTGGTCGGGCTCTTTGGTGATTTCCGGTTCTTACCGCTTCGGTCGGCCACGAAACTTTGTATCCCACATAACTCAACTCACCTCGGCCGCCGGTACTGCGACGATCCTTCTGGCAGGGACCCTATACATGACCTACAGGCAAGTATCTCGCTTGCAATTCGTCTACACCTTCATATTAACCCTGGCTCTTTTAATAACACTACGCGGACTGGTTTTGCTCTATATACGATTGAAGCGCGATTCGTCATTGTTGGAACCAAGCAATATCCTTTTCGTCGGCGCAGGCAGCTTGGGGCGGGAAATCGTCCGTACGCTCAACCAACATCGAACTTCGGGATACCATATCGTCGGCTACCTGGACGACGACCCAGCTCTTGAAGACAAAGAGATCGAAGGGCATCCGATCCTCGGAACCCTCGATGATCTNNNNCGCTTGGAAAGCATCCCAGTGCGTATAAAGGTTGTGCCGGACTACTTCTCCTTGGCACTGGTGCAGGCAAGTGTAGAAATGCTCGGCGTATTCCCTCTCATCGGTCTGCGAGAACCTGTGATACGAGGCTTCCCGCGTCTGATCAAACGCTCCTTCGATATCGTCATCTGTTTTCTCCTTCTCATCCTCGCTGCTCCCTTCTTGGGCCTGATCGCCATCGCGATCCGTCTAAACTCTCCCGGAGAGATCATTTTCCGCCAAACACGTGTCGGCGAAAATGGAGCACTCTTCGAGATGCTCAAGTTTCGCACGATGGTGGCTGACGCCGAGACGCAAATGGAGGAAATGATGCTAGGCACGCCAAACGAAGACTATGTTCACAAGCGCGCCGACGACCCACGAGTAACGACGGTCGGTCGTTTCCTACGCCGCTTCAGCTTGGATGAACTACCTCAACTCTTCAATGTATTAAAGGGGGATATGTCCCTTGTTGGACCACGCCCGGAGTTACCCTGGTTGGTCGAGCGTTATAAGCCCTGGCAACGGAAGCGATTTGCAGTTCCTCAAGGTATCACCGGCTGGTGGCAGATCAATGGCCGCAGCGAAAAACCAATGCACCTGAATACTGACGAAGACCTGTACTACATATATAATTACTCCCTGTGGTTGGATATCAAGATTCTATTAAACACTCCCATCGCCGTGCTTCAGGGCAAGGGAGCCTTCTAAATTAATATCCCGAGAAATCGAATTCGCGCCCAACCGCTATCGACCTCGCAGCTAGGATCCCACAAATGACGGATTCAGAATTGATCGCCTATACCCTGGTTCCCTCCCCTGAGCATACCCTTCAGGGTCATCCAGAAAACGCCAACCGATTTCAACATCTCCACAAGCTTTCCGAAACACCTTTCGCCGAACGTTTGATACTCATCGAGCCGAAGGCAGCCACCGAAGAGGCCGTTGTCGCCGTCCATCCTAAGAACTATCTCCTGGCGCTTGAGCAGGCCGCCGCCAAAGGACCTGGATTCCTAGATTATGGGGATACCTATATCACACCTGCTTCCTACCAAGCTGCGCTCAACGCAGCCGGTGGCGGAATCGAGGTCGTCAACGCCGTTTTAAGGGGTGATGCGCGTGCTGCTTTCGCCTTGATCCGCCCCCCCGGTCACCATGCAACGTTCACCCGAGCCATGGGATTTTGCTTATTCAACAACATCGCCATTGCCGCACGCTCTGCCCAATCATTTGGCATAGAGCGCATCATGATCGTCGACTTCGACGTCCATCATGGCAATGGCACCCAGGACATATTCGATCAAGACGCTACCATTTTGTATCTGTCCACACATCAAGCCGGTATCTATCCTGGAACAGGGTACGTACACGAAACCGGCTCGGATGCCGGCTCTGGAACTGTTGTCAATATACCGCTCCCTCCCCGCGCAGGAGACCATGCGTTCGAGGCGATTTGTGAGCAGATCATCCAGCCCATCGCAGCGCGTTTCGCGCCCGATCTACTTCTCATATCTGCTGGCTTCGACGCTCACTGGAGCGATCCTTTAGCGGGACTGCAATTATCCACACATGGGTATTTCACTTTGGGGCGGGCTCTGAAAGAGATCGCCGATGCCCATTGTGGCGGGCGGATGATCTCCATGCTCGAGGGCGGTTACGATCCGCAAGCACTAAACGACAACGTCCTCGCTATTTTTCATGCGATGGTGGGATATAGCATGATCGAAGACAGGCTCGGATCGGCTCCCTTTCCCGAACCCAATATCGATTCCGTTTTGAACCATGTAAGGTCGGCCCACGGTCTATAAGCACTGATTTCAAATCGTGAACGACCACCACCAAACCCTTCTCTCACCTGGCATGCAAAAACAAGTACTCCCGGAATCAATTCGTGAACCGCCGTTTTATAGAAAGAGAGCATCTTTTCTTCAATTTTTTCAGAGAAATCCCCCTCAATTTCACTCTCTCTTGCGCAAACAACCCAACTAAGGCATACTTTAAGCTGAGGTGCCTCAATGGCAGAAATAAGTTTGCGCGCCTATATCAAGGAAATCGACGACTTGGTTGAGCACGACCAACTCGATGAGGCGATTGCACATTGTCGGCGCATCCTCGAAGTCTATCCTAAACACCTTGCGACATACCGGTTGCTAGGCAAGTCGTATCTGGAAGCGAAGCGGTATGGCGACGCAGCGGATATCTTTCAACGCGTTCTCTCCGCAGTCCCTGACGATTTCGTTTCACACATCGGTATGGCTATTGTTCGTGAAGATGAAGGAAATCTCGACTCCGCGATCTGGCACATGGAACGCGCCTTCGAAACCAATCCCGCCAATCCTGCGATTCAGCAGGAGCTTCGTCGATTGATCGGCAATCGCGATGGGATTGAACCTGCCAAAGTCCGCATGACTCGAGGAGCACTGGCAAGGATGTACGCTCAAGGCGAGCTATATCCCCAGGCGATTGCTGAGCTGCGTGCGGCTCTCAAGAATGATCCTGATCGCCCAGATCTCCAAGTTTTGCTCTCCATGATGTATTGGCGTACGGATCAGCACATCGAAGCCGCTGAAGTCTGTAGTCATATCCTCGAGAAATTACCCTACTGCCGTGATGCCAACCGCATCATTGCCGCCATCTTCCAAGCAAGTAATAAAGCCGAAGAGGCAAGCACCTATCATCGTCGATTGGCTGCCATAGACCCTTACACGGCATTCTTGGAGACTGCGGGGCTCGATCCCAATTCCGTGGACCCCAATAGCGTCCGTATCGACAAGCTCCAGTGGAGACCTGGACAACCGATGCCTGTTGCCGAACCTGGCCAACCAGAGTGGGCAGCCTCATTGGGCGTGAAACTCGGCGATGAGGAAGCGCGCCCGGAGCCGCTCGGTGCTGAAGGGTCATCGTGGCTTGAAGAACTCGAGAAGTCGATGCAAGAACCCGAATCAGAACGAATGCCACCACCGCCCTCTCCACTCGAAGAGCCCAGCGTACCCGTACAGGCTCAGGAAAGCACCGAGACACCCGAAGATGAGACGCCTCCGAGTGATGCAGAGATCCCGGATTGGATGCGAGAAGCTGGATGGACGGAGTCTGATGGAGAAGTGCCGGAAGGCCCTGTTTCATTCTCAGATGAGGAACTCTCCGCCCTCGAGGTAGGAGAACCTCCTTCTGGAGATATGCCCCCCGTAGAAGGCGAAGACGAAGAGGGTGAGCTCGCACCTGCCCAGATCCCTGATTGGATGCATGAAATCGCACCATCAGAAGCAGGGGGAGAAGTAGGAGAAGAAGCGGTAGAAGAAGGGGAACAGCTACCTACTTGGATGGACGACATTGCTGCTGATGTAAGCGACGTGACACCGGATCCAAGCCCGACCCCCGCGTTCTACAGCAGGTCGGACGTGGAGGAGTTTATCGAGGGGCGAGAGACGCCGGTATTTGGGGTAGGCAAAAAACAAGACCTGTTAGACGCAGCAGGTTTACCGGCATGGCTTGATAAAGATGAACCTGGTGCAACATCGACAATCATCACCTGGCTGGGTGATCGGTCGTCTGGAGAGCGTGCTGAAGAAGAACGTCCTAGTGAGGCGCAGGTGGATGCCCCTCCAGCTCCTGCCGAGGCGGTTGTTGATGCTGATGAGGAAGCCCCTGAGTGGATGGAGGACGTGGCGATTGAGCCACAAGTACCAGCAGCTGAGGAGAAACCCTCCTGGCTAGCAGGCGTCGCTGAAGTAGCTGCCCAACAGGCAGAGGCGGTATACTCGACTGACGAAATCCAACCCAGCGAACTGCCGGAAGAGGTCCCAGAAACTGAGCACGAACCAGACGTCCAACTGCTTCATGAAGACGTCCCTCAGACGACAGAGCCGGCTCCAGATTGGCTGCAAAGTATTGCTGAGGAGCAAACCCTCGCTGTTTCCCCCGAAGACCGCCAAGAAGCCCCCACAGAGATGGAACCGGAGGCGGAACCTCCTGAGGTGGATCTTCCTGATGCGGTTGAAGCACCTGAATGGCTTCAATCCATTGGTGAACCGGTAACCCAACCCACACCCGGGATCCCGGAAGCTCCTGAAGGATCAGCGGATTGGTTCGCAAGCCTGCGCGAGATCGCAGAAGAGCCCCCACCCGAAGAAGAGGCGGTACCCCAGGAATCCCCAGATTGGCTTTTAGACGTCACGGAAGATGATGAAGTAACCCCTATCATTAAGCCCACTCCCTCCGAAGAAGGTCCCGAATGGTTACGGGGAATCGCCGAACCAGATACCGTACCGCATGTGGATCCTGTTGCTGATGCGGGTCCCGAGTGGCTCAGCGGAGTCGTCGAACCAGAAACCGAAACTGACGCTACTGCAGAGGGATTATTGCCCGGTGAAGAAGCTCCTAGTTGGCTGGAAGGTATTGCTGAGCCTGACACCGATATCGACCTCAAGATTCCACCTCCAACTGAGGCCGCTCCTGAATGGCTTGAAGGTATCGCCGAAGAGGAGATAGCTGCAGTCCCTGCTGCCGAGACTGATGAAGGAGCAATCGACTGGCTGAGGGAGATCGCGACAGCGGATGACGAAGCGGAGATTATTCCCGAATTTCCTTTCGCCGTCACACCAGAAGAAGAGGCCTTACCCAGCGCTCAGATTCCCGAGATAGTACAAGCCGATGAAATCGCTGCACCCACCGATGAAATGGAGGAGGACGAAATCTTCGAATGGCTTGAAGACCTCGCTGCCAAGCAAACTGCTGTGGAGGAGGGAGTTGACGTGAGCGTGGAAGATCGCGAACGTCCATTACCTCCGGATTTTGAGGAACTTGCCAGGGCCCCTTTGCTTGAGGATCAAGCCTTTCCTACGGAACCTGAAGAGAGCCTGGACTGGCTCGACAATCTTGCCTCTCAACGTGGCATTGACGCTGATGTCGGACTTGAGATGGAGGAAAGGGAAGTAGCCCAGGAGATCTTGCCCACAGAGGCTCCACCAACCGAAGTTGTAGATGAGGAGAAAATTATCGAGGAGACCGCACAATGGTTGGACCGCATGGCGACGCAGCCATTCAAACGACCACCACTTGAGATGGAGGGATTCGATTGGCTGGAAGAAGTTGCTGCGGAAGAGCCGATTACAGAGGCTCCAGCTGAAGTTCCAGAAGCGGAAATCTCAGAACCTGCGCCGGAAGCGATCTCACCGCCTCCCGTACCTCACGAGGAGGTACCCGCTGCACCCGAATTTGAAGCCCCGGCTCTTCCAGAGGAGGTTCTCCTGGAGGATACCATCAGTGAATTCGAAGCTCCCGAGTGGCTACGCGCAACAGTGGAAGAAACTGCACCTCCACCAGAACTCCCACCTACGGAGCCATTCCCTGAAGAGGCGTTCCCAGAGATCGACGAACCTGAACCAATCAGCGAACCAGATCTGGAGGTATCGGAGCCCGAGATTACGCTCGCGCCTCCAGAGCCAGAACCGCTGGAATTCGCACCCGAGGATGTGTCGGAGTTCCCTCCGCCAACCCCCGAACCCGAACCACAACCTCCTCCCGAAGCCGACGTCACACCTCTCGAAGCTGTAACGCCACCGCCAAGTGCAGAAGAGTTGGCGGAAACGATTGAACCGACAGTCACGGCTGAGCCTCCAGTGGCTCCTGAAGCAGTTCCAGAACCTGAGGTCTTCGTTCCAGTACAACCGCCAGTCGAGGAGCCAGTCACGCCGCCTGAGCCCGAGCCAGAAATTGCTGAACCCACGGTGGATGTGACGCCTCCTACACCTGCACCTGTTGAGGAAGTTGAACCCACTCCCGAGCCTGAGCCGGAGCCTGCAGCTCCCGAAGCTGAGGTGACACCTCCAACACTTGCACCTGTTGAGGAAGTTGAACCCACACCTGAGCCTGAGCTGGAGCCTGTCACTCCGGTGGCTGAAGTGACCCCTCCGACGATTGCACCTGTTGAGGAAGTTGAACCTACACCTGAGCCTGAGCCAGAGATTGTTGCGCCTACGGTTGAAGAGATGGTTCCTCCACCTGCTCCTGTTGAGGAAGCAGAAACCGCTCCATTCCCTGAGCCGGAGGAGGCGATACCGGCAGACGAGCCACCGGTCACACCGGACGAGCCCCCAAGCCCACCTGCGGTAAAACCAAAACGGGCGAAATTCGATCCTGCGCAGGTACTTGAAGACGCGCGCCAGGCGTTGGCAGCCGGAGAGATCGAAAGTGCCACCTCCCTTTATAGCACGCTTATAAAACGCAAGAAGGAACTGACGGAGGTTATTGAAGATCTGCGCGTTGCACTGGATCGAGATGAAGAGATCGCAGCGTTATGGCAGATCCTCGGTGACGCATATATGAAGGACGACCAGCTCGAAGAAGCGATCGAAGCTTACAAACGAGGGACAGACGTCGCTTAGTGAGACATCATTCGCGTATTCGTCTTCGCCTCACAACGCGTGTCCCATAGAAATGAAGGGGCGACAACTGAAAAAAATCTAGGCCCGGGCGAAATCGCACCGGGCTTTTCACTTCTGCACTTCAAAATGCTACTGGATATGTAACAGGATCTGGCCTTCGCGCCACAGTTCCTCAAGTTGGTAGTACTCACGTAAGGCGGTGGAAAATAGGTGTAGGATTACATCCCCATAATCAATGAGGATCCATCCGCTTTCCGCATCCCCCTCGACGGTGATCGTGACCTGCGAGTGTTTCTCTTTAACCTGGAGACGAGCTCCCTCTGCGAGAGCTTTCAGGGTGCGCTCACTACCTGCAGTACAAACAACAAAATAATCTGTAAAAGAACAAATGCCGATTAAATCGAGAAGTAGAATATCTTCACCCTTCTTCTCTTCCAAGGATTCGACGATCGTGTGTGCGATCTCTAAGCCGGTTTCAGTCATTCGCCAGACAACCTAAGCACTTTCCTGAAGGAACGACAATGCCAATGAGACCGCGTCCTGCGGTGATTTTNNCAGGCCGACAACTTTCTTTCCCGATTTCAGGGCCAAACCGATTTCAGAGAGTGTGCCATACTCCCCCCCGATCGCGATCACAACCTGCCCCGCTTGAACAACCAGAGCGTTACGCGCGTGACCGAGTCCGGTAGGAATTGCTAGGGATAAATATGGATTTCCCTCTTCATGACTCCGTCCTGGAAGTAAACCAACCGTCAACCCACCAGCATTATGAGCTCCACGGCACACCGCCTCCATCACTCCACCCCGCCCTCCACAGACGAGAACAACGCCACTCTCTCCGAGCAGCCGGCCAACTTCTTCGGCCATCACCGCTTGATCCTGCGCGCAATCGGAAGCACCGATTACCGAGACCACGGGTGTATGCTTTGCAGTCATGCTGTGCCTTTCAATGGGGCGCTGAAAAGTTGCGTGTGAACCGCCCCAGATGGAAGTAAGTCACTGCGCATGACACAAATCTCCCTAGCTTCGACCCGGCCCAGATCGCCAATCTTGACTTGCTCCAAACCTTCAGAAAGCGTACGTGCAACTTCCCCACGAACGTGGCGTTTCACACGCCCTAGTGTGAGATGAGGGTGAAACGCACGCCCCTCTTTCGAAAACCCTAGCCGGGAAAATGCTTCCTCCAGATCGAAATGTATGGATGAAAGCCTGTTTAAAGGATCTTGTACCCCTAGCCACAAAGTCCGCGGTCGGCGGAAATTCGGGAAGCAACCAAAACTCGAAACCGCAAAAGCGAAGGGAGAGTGCCCGGTTGCCACCTCCTCAGTAGAGGCTTTAACCGCACTCAGACGAGTAGGTGCAACGTTTCCAAGGAATTTTAGAGTCAAATGGATGGTTTCAGGCCGTACCCAGCGAATCGCCCCTGAGGGTACTTGTTCTTTAACCAGGTCAATCTGCTCATTCAACGACCGGAGCATAATTTCGGGAAGAATGATGGCAATGAAAGTACGAACGTCGGTCAAACTGGTTTCCTGATGAATCTCGCGAGGCAAATAAATGTAAGTTCTTGAAATCGCCGATGAAACAGAATCTTCAAGATCGCGTGCCTCATCCACGATGCCGCGCATTATACCACGCCTGCATGCTCCCCAATCTTGTGGCATTTGTCCATGACGATACATAAAACGCGGGATTGAGTAATGGTTTGGGCACGGGAAAAGTCACATCCCACAAGCCTCGATATGCCCTATATTGAATTACACGCGTAGTACGATAGTCCCTATCTTCCTGTTGAAATTTTACGACCAATTTTGTAGAATTTAGGCATGTCACAGGTCGTCAATCGTCGTTCCTTCCTAAAATTGTCGACAATGGCTCTAGGCGGGTTGGCGTTCAAACCTCCTCCTCCGAGTTATCCAATTGAGCCGGTAGGTTTGGGGCGTGTCACGGTAACCTCCATCGGTTTGTACAGCGAGCCTTCACTTCGAGCGAACCTGCTTGCATACCTAGAGCGCGACACGTTGCTTACGCTTCTAGCGCGGATAAATTCTGATGAAGGTCCATTGCACAACCCGTTATGGTATCAGGTATCGGGAGGGTATGTTCACTCAGGTGGACTGCAAAAGGTTCGTTGGGAATCCCAAGCACCCCAAACCGACATACCTGAAGGCGGCGTATTATCTGAGGTCAGTGTCCCCTATACGCGTTCATATCGCAAACCCGATACCACTTCTTCCCCCGTATATCGCCTGTATTATCAGTCGACTGCATGGGTCCTTCGCCTCGAAGAGGGAACCGATGGTAGATTGTGGTATTGCCTGCTAGACGACTTGTTGAAGGTGGAATATTTCGTTCGTGCGGAACATATGCGCATCATCAAAGCCGACGAACTCTCTCCTCTGTCTCCGGATGTCCCGCCTCATGAGAAATTCATTGAAGTCTCTCTCTCACACCAGGAGCTGCGTGCTTTCGAGAAAGGACGATTGATCTTCCGAACGCGCATCTCAAGCGGGATCCCAAGTAAACGCCCCGGCCCCAACGGCATTCCCACTGCCACACCGAAAGGTCGCTTTTATATCACAAAGAAGACCCCCATTCGTCACATGGGAGACGGTCGCCTGACGGCGGATCTTGAAGCCTATGAGCTGCCAGGCGTCCCCTGGGTGTCCTTCTTCTACAAAACTGGGGTCGCATTTCACGGAACCTATTGGCACACAGACTTCGGTCGCCCCAAAAGTCATGGTTGTGTCAACATGCGTTGCGAAGAGGCGAAGTGGCTCTACCGCTGGACAACGCCCGTCGTTCCAGCTAACGAAATCATCAAAGCAGGTCACGGAACGACGGTAGAAGTCACCTAAGTCCTATCGGCAATTCTCACACCATACGATAAGAACTTGTATCTTCACGCTATCAGGTTTCAGCGGTGATGCACGTGCATGTACAACATGATCATCAAGCACAAATCCCTTGATCGAGAATCCGTGTTTCTTTGGATATGCCCGGTGAAATTGTCAAGCGTTCTTGAATCTAGAATATCTGCTCGAGAGCAGGATTCGATTATTCCTGATTAGAGATGTATTCTCGTAAAAAACGGGGGCAATGCGGTTAGTCTGCCTCCTCACCACGCACACGTGTGAGAAGATCAGAGAGTTTTCCTGTATCACTGTAGCCAGATGCACCGCGGCTCATGGCCGCCTTCCCATCTTCTTCGCTCAGAGCATCTGCGAGGACGAAGATGTTGCTTTCATGTGAGAGTTGTCGAAGGCCACGTAGCAACCAATAATCTCGCTCCTGGGCTAACCGTACGTTCACCAACACAAGCCCTGGATCCACCCTCTCGGCAAGGGCGAACGCCTCTTCGGGACCAGTTGCCACCGTAACACGATAACCGTGGGCTTGGATCATCATGACCATATTCTCTCGCGTGACCTCGTCGGGCTCCACAACCAAGACACGGGTTGCCGGGTTGAGATCCGAGTGTAAAACAGCCCTCACCGTGGCCAACAATGCGCCTGTACCTACAGGACGGACGAGGAAATTGGCTGCCCCCATGCGTATGCTTCCTGTAGAATCACTGGTCGTCGTCAGGAAGATGAGCGGGATATTGTGTGTGCGTTGATCATGTTTCAACACCAATGCGACATCCATCGCTGTGGGATCTCGAGCGAGCAAATCGAGAAGGATCAAATCTGGTTGATGTTCACGCGCCAGGGGAAGTACATCACCTCCACTTGTCGCGTCGATCACATGATATCCTGCAGCAACGAGTTCCTTGATGAGCAGCTCCTGCATGACGTCATCATCCACCAAAACCAGAACCGTGTTATCCGCTTGTTCCCCATCAGATAACCGCTCCTCGACAAAACGTCGCAGAGGTGTGACGTCCGTGTCGCTGACTTGAGTCGCCCTCAAGGGCAAGACGATCTGCAATCTAGTCCCAGTCTCCTGCCCTCTTTGAAGCCATAGATAGCCCCCGATGGCTGAGACGATCTCACGACATTCGGTGAGATCGAGCCTCGTCACGCCGCCCGTCTCTTCCTGGGGCTGCGAATCTTGGCCAATCTCGAGAGTCTCAAGTAAGACTTCGGGCTCAACATCGGCCACCGACACAACTACCCACGGGCTTCGCTCTTCGAGATCCCGCACTTTCTCTTCTGAGATCCCCATCGAAGCCAATTGCTCACCTGCAGAGACCAAATCAGCTCGGATGCGCACTTCTTCATGAGGCGTCGTTTGGACAATGTAGGCAACCATGCTAGCGATCACGCGAACGAGACGGCTTTCGTCCCCCTCAATGGCCGGTAAATGCGCAGGATATTCCGATACCACGGAATACTGTGTATCACCGACAAGGTCCGCGACCGTACCGATCGCCTGGACCATGGCCGTTGGCAAGTGGATGGCTTTGTGATCTATGCTAACCAAAACTTCCTCCCATCCTGGCTGCGCAACTTTTGCTACCCCTAGAGTACTATCATGCTAACAATATCCCACTTCTTTTTCAAGCCACCTTGCTATTTACTTACAAATTGGACAAGCCACAAGGGGAGATGTACAATCCACTCTATGGAAGCGCAATTTGCTGTCGCCAAGATCGGAAAGTATGCCACTTCGGAAAGCGGCGATACGCTCGAGATGGTCGAGCGACCCAGCGGCGGAATGTCCTTTGTCTTGGTTGATGGGCAACGCTCGGGCAAATCCGCGAAGGCGATCTCAAATGTTGTCGCTCGAAAAGCCATCAGTCTGCTCGCGGATGGGGTTCGTGATGGCGCAGCTGCCCGTGCGGCTTCGGATTACCTATACACACACCGTTCCGGAAAAGTGATGGCGACACTGAATATCCTCTCCATCGATCTACAAAGCAATACTCTTGTCATCGTCCGTAACAACCACGCTCCTGTGATCCTCATCCAAGACGGTGAGATCCAATTGATCGACGATCCCGTTGATCCGGTTGGAATCCGTAGGGAGATCCGTCCTTCGATCAGGGAGTATCCACTCGCAGAAGGGCTAGCGGCGGTCGCATTTACCGATGGACTCACACTTGCTGGTAATA
>WVZH01000069.1:0-19396 GCA_011772595.1 Anaerolineales bacterium | reverse complement strand
CTCGATGAGGGACGTCCCTCTGACGACATCAGTGTGCTCGTCGTAGCAATACTACCTCACGAAAACGACGATGCTCGCTACCTGACAGCACGTATGCCGCTATGAATGTCTCCCTGATTGCTCGATCATGATTGAGGCCCTACCCAACCTGACAATCGCTATCGTAGGCCCTTGTGCCGCCGGTAAAACTTCTCTCGCAGGCGCGCTGCAAGAGCGTGGCCTCGCTGCAAGACAAATCGCCCAGGAGCATTCGTACGTACCCGCGATGTGGCAATTAATCACCAATCCGGACGTGCTCGTCTATCTCAATGCCTCCTATGAAGTATGCACGCATCGAAAGAAGCTCAATTGGCTTCCCAAGGAGCATGCCGAACAAATACACCGCCTACGCCACGCTCGTCAACACTGCCACATCTACGTCGACACGGATGATCTGGCAATCCAAGAAGTGCTGGCTTTGGTGTTGGATGCTCTGCAGGCGTACACCTAACCACACTCCGAGTGCCGCTCTCGTAGAAGAAGTGCAAAGGAGTGGTGAGGCCTGAATACGTATTCAACTCATCGATGTAGGGAAGGATGTGAAGCCCAACAACGCCCAGATAATCAAAGAGCCAGGTTGTCATGTGCGCTTCAGGAGGAGTATAATCTCCGAACCACGCCAGCGCTCCGCGGACGGTAGTCAGGAGAGGCTGGTTTTTCATGGAACCAGGAGGTAGGTCCTTCAATGTTCAGACGATATTCCGTTCGACTGATCTTCATTCTGATCCTCGTCGCTGGGGCCGTCTGGGTCGTACTACCGGATAATCCTGGTATCCGTCTCCCGTTCTGGGAACAGGATATCAAGGTTGTTCAAGGATTGGATCTACAAGGTGGGTTACGCGTTCTTCTGGAAGCCGATCTTCCCTCAGAGGCTGAGATTGAGATCGATCAACTACAGACTGCGCGAGACATTATCGAAAACCGGGTCAATGCGCTCGGTGTCACAGAGCCTGTTGTACAAGTTGCAGGCTCACGACGCATCCTGGTAGAACTTCCCGGCATTGGGGATCCCGAACTCGCTGTGGCAACGATCAAAGAGACAGGCCTGCTCGAATTCGTCGAAATGACGTCAGGGGATGCCTTCTCCATTCTTCCAGGTCAAACGCTCAAGACGGATTTCGGTATCGAACGACCAGAGCCCACTGAACTCCCGGATCCGACGCCATCCCTAGATTCAACGACGGAAAAACCCGAGCAAACCACGAGCACAGAAGTTTCGCCCACCCCCACAGGAGAAGCACCCACTCCTGAATCTGTAAGCCCGACCCCCACCAGCGAACCGGTCTTTCATACTGTGCTTACGGGCGCGCACATTGAAACCGCAGGTGTTACACAGGATCAGGTTGGCAGCATCACGGTCAGCATCGAATTCACCACTGAAGGGGCGCAAATCTTCGCTGATTATACGGCGACACACATCGGAGGCCACCTGGGGATCGTTCTAGATAAACGATTGCTATCAGCACCGGTGATCAATTCCGCCATCCCTGACGGCCAAGCCCAAATCATGGGGCAGTTCACCTTCGAAGAAGCCAACAATCTCGCTGTCCAATTGCGCTACGGCGCACTGCCTGTGCCACTTTCGATCGTTGAGAATAAGACCGTCGGCCCAACTTTAGGACAAGACTCGCTTCGTAAGAGCACGATCGCAGGGTTGGTGGGGTTGAGCATCGTGATGGCCTTCATGGCGCTTTATTATCGCCTCCCAGGCCTGCTTGCTGATCTCGCATTGCTCTGCTACGCCGTGCTCACCTTCGCTCTTTTCAAACTTATCCCTGTCACCCTCACATTACCCGGCATTGCCGGATTCGTGCTCTCAATCGGTGTGGCGGTGGACGCTAATGTGCTCATCTTCGAACGCATGAAAGAGGAGCTGCGCGCGGGCCGCTCCTTACGCGACGCGATCGACCTCGGCTTCTCGCGCGCCTGGCCGTCAATCCGTGATTCCAACCTATCGACACTCATCACCTGCCTGATTCTCTATTGGTTCGGTAACACCTTCGGCGCCAGCATCGTCAAAGGCTTCTCGATCACGCTGGCACTTGGCGTGTTGATCAGCTTGTTCACAGCCATAACTGTCACGCGCACCTTCTTACACTTGGTGCTCGACAACATTCGTCTTACCGAACACCCTCGTTGGTTCGGGATATAGGCGCTGCCATGGATCCCAATACTCTTTTCACCTTTATGTCAAAGGATTGCATTCCAGGAGTCCAACATGCTTGACATCGTCGGCAAACGTTATTGGTTCTTCGCCCTTTCTCTGATCGTGATCATCCCGGGCATCCTAGCTCTGGCATTGTGGGGGTTACCATTGGCGATTGACTTTACTGGCGGTAGTTTGCTGGAGGTTCGATTCGAATCAGGTTCACCGCCAGCGCCCGCTCAAGTCGTGGAGCTTTATCAGGACGTGGGGATTCAAGATCCTCTGGTCCAGAGCGCAGGCACGATGGACATCATCGCACGCAGCAAACCCATCGATGAGGAGACCAAGGCCAGAATCTTGGATGAAATGGAGCAGCGTTTTCGTGGCCCTGTGACAGTCCTGCGCTTCGATTCAGTTGGACCTTCTGTCGGTGCTGAAGTCGCTCAGCGCGCTGCTGGCGCAGTGGGATTGGCCGCAATAGGTATCCTCGCCTACATCACCTATGCCTTTCGAGGGGTTCCGAACGCCCTGCGATATGGAATCGCAGCCATCGTCGCCATGCTTCACGATGTCGCAGTCGTGATTGGAGTGGAAGCGATATTTGGCCACTTTCTCGGTTGGGAGGTGGACGCTCTGTATCTAACAGCGTTACTCACGGTGATCGGCTTTTCGGTCCATGATTCCATCGTGGTCTTCGATCGCATCCGCGAGAACCAGCGTTTATATCGCCGTTTGGACTTCGAAACGCTGGTCAACCATTCGATTGTGCAAACACTGGATCGATCCATCAACACTCAGCTTACGGTCCTGCTCACGTTATTGGCCTTGCTACTGCTCGGTGGGGTGACCACGCGTCACTTCGTCGCCATTCTGGTGATCGGTGTGTTCAGTGGCACCTATTCCTCGATATTCAATGCCGCTCCGATCCTTGTGGTATGGGAAAACCGCGAGTGGCGGTGGTGGTTCCGAAAGGGAGCACGCAGAGCTGCGGGGTAGAGAAAATCGGGCCTGGAAACTTGAAACTTCCGGGCTGGTATCCGGATCCATGTAGGGACGCACGGCCGTGCGCCCCTAAATAGTTCTTCGTATTCAGACTGAAGGTGCACTACCTTCCAATATATTGTCCCTGACAAACATGTGGCCGGGCTCCCACGCCCGGCCTGCATATTTTTCTTCATATCCCACTTACATATTGAATCTTATGGAGTCCGGAAGCTTTGCTTCCGACCGCAGGTAGAGCCTACGGACTCCATATGCGTGATTAACACAACAAGCTCGCTTCGTAACACAGCCGATTGTGGTTTGAGAGAATCATACATGGTGCAGGTAGTTCCGTAAGGGAGNNAAAAAACTTCCCGGAAGCATTGTGCCTCCGGGAAGGTAAAAGCGATTAGCCTTCAGATGGAGGGGGTGGAGGCCACGTATCATCCTTGGATGTCGATTTCCCTGGATGTGTCTCCTCGCCACTCGCCTCACCCTCTTCCACTTGAGCTTGCTCTGACGCTGGTGGCTGCTTCTCATCAGGCTCGCCCGTCGTCGACTTCTTACTCTCGTCCAGCATTGAGATCAGGGTGTCAAAGGCTTCATCCTGGCCTTTGCTTGCTGCCTCCGCGCCCTCTTTAACCGCAGCCTGCATCTCTTCTTGCGATAACCGCTTCGTCTTCGCAATTTGAGCAGCCTTCTGGAACATTAGACGCAAAGGAGCGGATCTCCCCTTAGGTCTTTGTACTGGTTCAGGCTTGGGCTCAGGTTCAGGTTCAAGCACAGGCTCTGGCTTGGATTCAGGCTCGGCGTCCACACCTTCAAAATCGACGATGTGCACGCCTGGAAGTGTATCCGTTGTCGATTGAATTTCCAATTCAGGCGACGTGCCAACGTCTTCTACGGGCTTCTCGGGAATCAAGGCCGCCTCCGGCCCTTCGAACCCAGCTGGTGGGCTCGCTTCAAGGGCCTCGACTTCAGGCATGGCCGGAGGTGTTCCCTCAGCCTGGAGCATCTCGCTCAGATCAGCCTCAGTTTGATCACCAGTTTCGATCGAAAGGCCAGAAAATTTTTCAATGTCGGCTAGCTGAAGTGCCAGGTACTCTAGTAATCCGGAGACCTCTCCCATCTTTCGGTGTCGATAGAGCCACCCCAATCCCTTCTTGAGATTGAGCAGTGGGTTGTAAAGTTTGGGAGCGTAATCCGGTGCTTCATGTTCGAGCTCCCGAATGACGACCACCTTGCGACTCGTATCGTCATACGACGGCAACTCTACTGCAGTGAGGAGCAGAACATCCGAGCCGATCTGAACTTCGGCCTCTTCCTCGGCGAACTCACTATGAACCTTCTCGATGAAACGTTGGATCGGCTGCCCGCCCGAACGCAGTTCCTGCGCCAACCATTTCTCAGCCACAGGGCTGCTCATGACGACACGACCTCCTTCTTCTACCAGAACGACACCGTCCGGCAAAGCCCCAAGGAGATCAATCAGCTGCCGTTGCCGTACCCGCAATTGCTGTACTCGATCGGTGACCTCTTCCTCGAGCATGTCACCTCGTCGCTTTTGTGCTTCTGCCATGCGCTGGTTATCCAGAATTAAGCGGCGAAACTCAAGAGCTCTAGCGATCATATTGTCGAAGACGCTGATATGATCGAAGGGTTTGGCTAGGTATCCGAACGCGCCTTCGTTCAAGGCCTCGATGGCGTTATCGAGGGTCGCCCCTGCCGTTACGACCACAACCTGCACATGTGCATCGCGCTCCTTTGCCTTTCGTAGCAATGCCAATCCCGTTGCACCTGGCATGTAAATGTCGGTGACGATCAGGTCGTAGTCGGTTCTCTCGATGAGCGCGATCGCCGCGCGGCCATTTTTTGCGCGGTCCGGCTCCAGTCCCGCTTTGCGCAAGCGGCGTTCCATGATATCCAACAATTGCGGATCGTCATCCGCGACGAGGGCTCTTATTTCAGTCATGGTATCTTCCCAAACCTCACCTACCACCCAAGGTCAGCATTTACAGACCCGATTTCTCAAATACAGACCATACTATACACCGCAATTGAACTTTGCGCTGCTAGGGCAAGTCGCTATCCAGTTCACTCAGATCCCCACCCTTCCGATTCACCGTCTGGGTGTCCATTCTTCCTTATACTCCTATCAGAAGAATCGCATTTTTTGCGATAGCACAAAGGTAACATGTCCCCCACACGGACGGCGTTCGATGCATGGACAGATGAGAAAATTGGTTCTCTGGAAGCGATTTAATCGGTATTTATCTGCCTAAGACAGCATTTGAGATTCGTATCGTTCAGATAATACCAAGAGAAAATAATGTGTCATGGCGGAGAAGTTTTGGAGCATCATGCCCCCCAATTCCCCTGCATGAATAGACTGTTTGAATAAATTAACTCATGGTGCAGTCGTGATTTCCGGAATGACACTGTAATTGTCTAAGGGGGTTCCGTCGGCCAGAACCAGCCGCAAACAATATGTCGTACTCGCCGCGGCCGAGTCGTCCACCAGTGCGAAGTCCCATAATCCGTCCTCGCCAACCGCTATGGAACTTTCTGAGTTGGTGAGGTTGTTGGCTTCCTCATACGTTTGCGGGATAACGGTATCGCCGCCATGGGTGGGATCGTTCACATTGGGCGTGAGCGGCCAGCCATCGGCTGGGGTTGGGTTGTCGTAGTAGGCGATCAGCGAGGATCCAATGACATCACTATAACTCTCGCCGACGAAACCCGTATCACAGGTACCGGAGCGTTGAGCGAATTGCACCTTGAAGTTCTCGGCGCTTATCCCCAAATCGGTAACGCTGGTATGGACCAACAAGCGTAGACGGAATGGGGTACCCTGTACTGGCGCAGTTGCAGCCGAGTTGTTCCCTGCTAATGGCGCACCGACATCGACAACGTTGACTTGTAATGATCCATCCGAGAAGGAACGCTTTTCTATCCACCAATCCGGATTCTCGCGCCAACCGACGGCGTAGATCCAGCCAGAATCTATCGTGACATCCCATGCGGTCTCGGATTCACTGGAAGAGGTGACCACACCGTTGGTGCCGAAGCCAGTGTCTAACGAACCATCGCTCAGGCTACGCTTCTCGTATCGCCAATCCCATGGCGTGTCATCATCACCGGCCACAATCATGTATCCGGAGTTGATAGCGACGGAGTAAGCTCGATAACCCGCCGAGCTGGTAATTGCGCCGGAGGAGCCAAATCCTAGATCGAGCCCACCATCGCTCAGACTGCGCTTTTCGATGCGCCAATCAGACCCAGCGTAGCCAACGACGTACATGTAGGTCGCATCGATGGCGATGTCGCGAGGTAGCTCTCCTGCAGTGCTCGTGACAATACCGTTGGTGCCAAATCCAAGATCGAGCGCACCCGTATCGAGGCGGCGCTTCTCGATGCGCCAATCCGGTCCCCCACCCACTTCTCCCACCATGTAAAGGTAAGTCGAGTCTGTCGCAACGGCGTAGGCGATGTCTCCGCCTTCCCCTGTGATCACACCTCCAACGCCAAATGCGGGATCGAGCGCGCCAGTGTCCAAGCGACGTTTTTCGATCCGGAATCCTGAAGCTGGAGGCTCTTCATAGCCAATCACGTACATGTGTGTCGAATCGATTGCGATGTCGTAAGCGATGAATGATATCAGAACGCTTGTCTCGACACCCCCGCTACCGAAGGCTGGAACAAGCGCTCCGGTGTCTAAACGGCGCTTTTCGATACGCCAGTCGTAGGCGTCATCATGACCCACCACGTACATGTATGTCGAATCAATAGCTATGCCGTCGGCTCTTCGGCTGGCCGCGTCTCCGATAATGACTCCACCAGAACCAAAACCGGTGTCGAGGGCGCCGGTATCTAAGCGACGCTTCTCGATGCGAAAGTCCTCCGCATCGTTGTAACCCACCACATACATGTAGGTCGAATCCGTGGCGACGGAGAAGGCGCCCATGCTCGACGAATCCCCGTTGATCACACCGGCATTACCGAACTCAGCGGTAGCATCCTGATTGGCAAACCAACGATATCCCGATTGCTCAAAGGCAGGTGTGGGTGTGCTGGTGGACGTAGGTGTGTCTGTTGGCGTTGCAGTCGGTGTCGGTGTATTGGATGGGGTGGCTGTCGGTGTATCGGTTGGCGTCGCTGTGGGTGTTGGTGTAGGTGTATCGGTAGGTGTGTCAGTTGGCGTGCTGGTTGCAGTCGGAGTAGGTGAATGAGTCGCTGTTGGTGTTGACGTTGGCGAGGAAAAGCCTACAACCTTCACCGGCGTTCCTCGGCTCGTCGTCGATCCATCCCCAAGCTGTCCGTTACTGTTGTAACCCCAGCAGACAATTTCATTCGAAGCAAGACGTGCACACGAATGATAGTGGCCACTTGCGATTTCCACTGCGTCTGTGATGCCAAACACCGGTACAGGCGTCCAGCGATCGATCGTTGTCCCATCGCCTAGCTGATTTTCGCTATTGCGGCCCCAACAGTAAACGCTTCCGGAATCTAATCGCGCACAGGTGTGGTAGCCGCCCAGCGCCACCTCGACGACGTTGGTCAAACCGAATACCGGGACAGGAGTCGATCGACTGGTGGTGGAACCATCCCCAAGTTCACCATCGTTGTTCCTGCCCCAACAGTACACATCACCATTGCTATCACGGGTGCAAGTGTGGTATCCACCTGCGCCAACTTCATAAGCGCCGCTCATTCCGAATACAGGCACCGGCGTCCAGCGATCGGTCGTCGTCCCATCACCAATCTGACCGTTCGAATTGTACCCCCAGCATTCAATATCACCTGATGGAAGACGGGCACAAGTGTGGTAATAACCAACTGCGATTTCATTCGCATTTGAAATGCCGGTCACAGGTACAGGCGTTGAACGGTTGGTATTGGTCCCATCGCCGAGTTCGCCGTAGTTATTGAAGCCCCAGCACTCAATGCCACCCGATGATAGACGCGCACAGGTGTCGTAAGATCCCCCATCAATTTGTGACGCATCGGAAATGCCAACGACAGGAACCGGAGTCCAACGGTCCGTCGTTGATCCATCTCCAAGTTCCCCAAAGGTATTTCCACCCCAACATTCAAGGCTTCCTGAAGATAATCTTGCACAGGTGTGGTCCAATCCTCCCGCAACTTCATCAGCGTTACTCATGCCGAATACCGGAACGGGTGTCGATTTATCCACGTTCGTCCCGTCGCCGAGCTGACCCTGGCTATTTCCACCCCAGCACTTGATCTCACCTGTAGCAAGCCGTACGCACGTGTGATACGAACCTGCTGAAAGTGATTGCGAACTGGACGCACCACCGATTAGATTCAATTCGATACCGACTGGCTCGGTAAGCCCGCTGGTAATCAGATCTTGAACATTCGTCCCATCAAGGTTCGCGCGCTGGATCCTGTCCGTGCCGTAATCCGTCCAATAAATCTTGCCCCCGGCAGCATCTAACGTGATCCCTGATGGCTCAAAAAGGCCCGTCGTTATGATGTTTTCAACATTAGAGCCATCCAAGTTCGCCCTGCGGATCATCTGAACGCCGATTTCAGTCCAGTACATCTTTCCGCCGCTCACATCCAACTCGATCGCCCGCGCCGTGCTCAGCCCACTAACCAGGTTTTCGACGTTTGAACCGTCCAGGTTGGCTCGCTGGATCTGATCGGAAATGTTTTCGATCCAATACATCTTGCCGGCAGCGATGTCCAGGGCAATGCCGCGGGGGTCGCCGGCTGCGGTGACGAGGTCTTCAACACCCGTTCCGTTGAGATTGGCGCGCTGGATCTTGGCAAAACCGGTGTCGGTCCAGTACATCTTACCGGCAGCGACATCGAGGGCAATGCCGCGCGGGACACCGAGCCCGGTAATAAGATCTTCAACACTTGAGCCGTCGAGATTGGCGCGCTGGATCTTGGCGGTGTCCTTGTCAGTCCAATACATCTTACCGGCGGCAGTGTCGAGGGCGAGGCGCCACGGACCCGTTAGACCTGTCGTGATGAGATCTTCGACATTGGATCCATCGAGATCCGCTCGTTGAATCTTGTCTGTACCATTGTCGGCCCAGTACATCTTGCCGCCACCCGCAGCAGGTGTGTTGGTGGCTGTTGACGTGGGTGTCGGCGTCGGCGTGTCTGTCGGGGTCGCGGTCGATGTCGGCGTATCCGTAGGCGTCGATGTGCTCGTCGGCGTATCGGTTGGCGTCGGTGTAGGTGTGGGTGTGTTCGTTGGCGTGTCGGTCGGCGTCGGTGTGGCCGTGGCTGTCGGTGTGGGTGTGGCTGTCGGTGTGGAGGTAGGCGTTGATGTAGGTGTTGGTGTAGCTGTCGCCGGAGGAGAAACGTACTCATCAGCGCCAATATCCCAAGTGCCGGAACGCGTCTCGCCATCATTGTCATCCGTGAAGGCTAGATTCGAATCGGCCGAAAGATCGGCGCCAAAATCTAGAGCACAGGTATCGCTGCTGTCCAGATGATAATCATCCCCGGCTTTATTGACAAACGTTGGCTCACAATTCCTCGCTCCAATAGGCGGTGCGTCACCGGTATCCGAAACGTTGTTGTAGCTCCCAGCTCCGGCATGAACATCCCCGTAAGGATCCGTCGCGTCTATGGCTATGTTGTTCTTGACATAGAAGTCGCTTGCATTCGCGCTGCTTCCGTCAAAGCTGTACGAACTCAAACCAAACCCGCTGTCACCGATCACAGTATTGTTGTAGGCATATACCGTCCCATAATTATCAGCGAAAATTGTCCGCGTACCGTTGGTACCTACAAATCCATAAACCACATTGTTCCAGACTTTAGCGATGTAAAGGCTATTATCTGCGGTGGCAAAATTATCCAAGGCAAGAATACCTGTTGCCTCATTTGTTGCGGGAGTGCCATACGTCATCCGCACAATGTTGCTTGAGATATGAACCTCCACAGGGGCATCCGATCCATCATCTTTGATATAGATCCCGCGTATATTCCCACTAGCACTTGGAGCATTCTTGAGATCTACTTGAATTCCCTCAATACGGACATACTGTTCTTCTACCTGGATTACATAATCAACACCCGCCGTGTTTGAGATACGGTAGGCCGAGGTGTCCCAGGTCCCAGCATGCCTCTGGCTTGATCCAACCTCGCTCGATGAGGTCGGTGTGAAGACCTTGATGTAGTTATTCGGCCCTGTGGTCCAGCCTGCGACAAGAACAGAAGCCGTATCCTCGCCATCGCCGTAACCCACCCAGTTGAGCTGGTAGTTGCCGCTCACCAGGTTTGAGGTATTTAGGTGGCTGACATCGGAGGAGTTCGCTTCCGCATCGAACAACGAGTTGAAAGCCCGGTAGATCGTGATCCCTGTTGAACCAAAGGTGATGTTGGTGTCGCCGGGTGTCCCACCGTTGGCGGCTGAATTCTGGATGGTGAACTCTGTCGGGGAATTGCGCCCGGTGATGTAATAGCGGTTCAATCCTTCACGAATCTCGTCTCCCACACCGATGTTATTCGCGGCTGAACTGGATAATGTGAGCGTGCCGCTCGTTGCCGAGGCATTCCCCGAATACAGTGCGGAAGTATCCGTTCCAACCGAATAATAGATTACTGTCGCTGGCAAGCTCGTCGGCGTGGCCGTGGGCGTCGGCGTATCCGTCGGTGTTGGTGTGTTGGTTTGCGTGTTGGTCGGCGTGGGTGTATCCGTCGGTGTGTCCGTAGGCGTCGGCGTATCCGTAGGCGTTGGCGTATCGGTGGGCGTGTACGTCGGCGTGGGTGTATCCGTCGGTGTTTCCGTCGGCGTGGGTGTATCTGTCGGTGTCGGAGTATTCGTCGGCGTGGCCGTTGGTGTTGGCGTGTCTGTCTGTGTCAGGGTCGCAGTGGGTGTTGCGGTTGCCGGGCAGTAAGATGTATTCATCTCCTCGAGCCCATCTGAGGTCGTTGGCTCAGGATCGACATAATCCCGTAGATAGAACCAGTCACTCCTAACCTCACCCCAATACGCGTTGATGTAGACCTCACCCCAATAGAGCCATGCATCATTGCTAAACCCTTCGACTGTGCTCCACAAGACCGGCGTGGTCTGAGTTTGAAGCGTCCCACCTGCATCGCGAACTTCCACGTTCCAGCTGGTCCCATCGCTGACGAAGTCATAAATGTAGTAGGTGTTCATCGGCAGGTCTGCCCACCGATGACCTTCAGGGGTAGGCTTTACCAGCCACGCTGAACCGTCCCAATTGACATTGGCGTGAGGTGTTGGTGAGGGTTCAGGTTGGAAGTAAAAGATGTGAGATTCTAGCTCTCTACCTGGTTCCATATTTTGGTCGGCACGATGGAGTGACAAGACGCGTCGGCGGGGATTCTCAGTTGAGCTATCTGCGACGGTAGGTTCAGAGGCGGAATCTACGATCCCGTATACCTTCACCTCAGGATTGCAGCAACCTGTAAGCGGATCTGTATCACCGCTAACGTGGTTGACCTTATGGTTGAAAGCAAACTGACGATCGGCCGGCAGCGCGGCACCGACAACGATGATGCCTGCGTCTGCATTCGCACTTCCACCATCAATTACCGCTTCACCAGCAGTCTCGCTGATCGTCGCAGCTCCGCTGGTAGACGTACTCAGTCCGGTCGTCAACGTGCTGTCATTGAAATCATCCCCCACCCAAAAAACGTTCGCCCAATCATCCGGCGGCGCCCCTGCGGAGGCGTCTCCATAATAGAGGTAGTAATTGGTGTCTGAGCTGGTCGCCGGAATTGGATCTACCAGCTTGAACCATATCGTGGTTGTGGGCGTGCCCCACGCTGAGAGCGGATCGAGTGCGCGGTCGATCTGATTTAACGAGAGACCGTCCCAATGCACCATACGGACGTCGTCTCCGCTCGCTAACGATCTACCTGCACCTACCAGGGAAGCGTGATCAAAGGTCAGTGAAACGGAATAATCGCTCGACACAGCAGCCGCGCCGGTGTCAACGGTTATCTGTTTGCGATACAGGTAATCGCAATTCCACCATTCGGTCGGGGTTGCCGTCGGTGTCGCTGTGTCTGTCGGCGTTGGTGTGGCCGTGGGCGTGTCAGTCGGCGTGGGCGTGTCTGTCGGTGTCGGGGTTGCCGTTGCTGGGCAGCCGGAGGTCTCCTGGGATCCAATACTGAAGAAGCTCGATGGATTGGACTGATTGTTGTGCTCTGTGGCGATCCAGTCGGCCGAGCGCAGCCCGCTCGAGATGCGTATTTCGTCGAGGCTGCCCTGCCATGGTCGGAAGTTGCCAGGCAACTTTCCGCCGAATGCCAGATCATCGCTGGCAGATATTGAGTTGCCCAGGATCAAACTTGAGCTTTCCGAGCCGACGTATGACCCGTCCAGATAGAAATCGGCGGTGTCGCTGCCCGCTTCGCGGTCGAAGACTGTGTGGACGAGGTGCCATTGACCGTCGGCCAGACCGATACCAAGGTTCGAATTAAGGATCGCCCGACTGGTCCCGTCTGATGCCCGTAGATCAATCGTGTCGGTGCCTTTCTGATAGTTGAACCAATAGCCTTCATTCGTGTCTGCACCACCGCCCTTAGATAGGATCGTTGGGAAACCCTCAGCAGCAGCGTCATCGTAGAGTACCCAAGCCGAGAGGGTGAAATCGCTGGTGCCGGCATCCAGGCCGCCATCTGCGAACTCCCAACTCCCACCCGGGTCAATGATGTGCACATAGTCATCCACTCCATCAATGTCCTGTCCGCCGTTCACTTGGCCGGTTTGGCCAGTTGCAGATACCTGGTCGTCGCCATGATTGCTATTAACGGTTGAATCCTGATAGAGTGTTGGGTTTCCTACACCGACTTGCTCTTCATCCAGGTGCCAGACACCTGCGAAGTTTGTATCCCAGACGTTGATCGCGTCTTGCTGATCCGACACCCCTAGATCGCCATAATACAGGTAGAGCACGGTATCAACGCTGCCGGACAGGTTAGGCACCTTGACCCAAGCAACCAGCTCACCCGTGCCGCTGTCGTAATCCTCGATTTCGTGGCTGAGCTTGGTAGAACCATCCGCTGCGGTGAAGAGGATATCGTCGAAATCATTTTGGGCATAAGCGGCCAGGTCTGCGTCTGTAGCGAGGTTGATCAGCACAGGGAAATCCGTGAGGTCGGACGGCACCTGCGAAGCGCTGATGACAATTTGCTTGCGATACGGGTAGCCACAGTCGTACCAAGGCACCTGCGTCGCCGTCGGGGTCGGCGTGTCCGTCGGTGTATCCGTCGGCGTGGCTGTGTCCGTGGGTGTATCGGTCGGCGTCGGCGTGTCTGTGGGTGTGTCCGTAGGTGTCGACGTGTCCGTAGGCGTATCGGTCGGCGTTGGCGTGTCTGTCGGTGTATCCGTCGGCGTCGCTGTGTCCGTGGGTGTATCGGTCGGCGTCGGCGTGTCTGTTGGGGTATCCGTCGGCGTCGGTGTTTCCGTGGGTGTGTCCGTCGGCGTCGGCGTGTCTGTCGGCGTGTCCGTCGGCGTCGGCGTGTCTGTCGGTGTATCTGTCGGCGTCGGCGTGTCCGTGGGAGTGTCCGTAGGCGTTGGCGTGCCTGTCGGTGTATCCGTCGGTGTCGCTGTGTCCGTGGGTGTATCGGTTGACGTCGGCGTATCTGTGGGTGTATCGGTCGCTGTCGGCGTGTCCGTAGGTGTGTCCGTTGGCGTCGCTGTGTCCGTTGGCGTATTGGTCGGCGTCGCTGTGTCCGTCGGGGTATCCGTCGACGTCGGGGTATCTGTTGGTGTCCCTGTATCCGTCGTTATCGCTGTCGGCCCGGGCGTGTCCGTCGCCGTTGGCGGAGGCGGTGGCAGGGTGTCAGTCGGAGCGGGCGTGTCCGTCGGCGCCGGCGTGTTCGTGATCGTCTGGGTATCTGTGATCGTCGCCGAGGATGTCGCTGTCACCGTCGGAATTGCCACGACGGCCGGAACACTCACGCCAGAGTAGCGATACGCACCATCCCAGAAGATCACGCCTGGCGATCCCACGGTCAGACGCAGGATCAACCGCTGGCCATTTATGAAGTCATGTTGCGACGTCAAGATCGACGCCGTGTAGTAGCTAGCCACAGACGCGTTCGGCGGTAATGCGAAAGATCCCGAACCCAAGATAGTGCTCCCGGCCCTCAATTGAACGTTCAAGACCACGGTCGAACCCGAAGGATTGTAGGCATAGAAGCGCGCTCTCGTCATCCCCACCTGTATCCTTTGCCCGGCAGCGTATTGTGGGGAGTAGAAGGTCACTGAGGAGCTGCTACGGAAGGCACCTGCAGGCATGCTCGAGTACATCATGTAGCTAAAAGGAATCGTGGTGTTATGGAAATAGAAAGTGTTAGACGGCGGGATCGGCGGTGGTACGGGTGGTGGAGGCCATGGGGTTGGTGTGAGGGAGGGTGTGAGAGTGGAAGTCGCCGTCGAGCTGGCAATAGGCGTGGAGGTGTTGGTTGCCGTGTTCGTCGGTGTCAAGGTCTCGGAGGGTATCCAGGTGGAGCTGGCCGTCGCCGAGATTGGAATCGTGGCCGAAGCTGAGCTCGTGGGCGAGAGGGGGATCGTGGCGGTCAACGACGCCGTCGGTGTAGCACTGGGGCCTAGTGTGGGCGGCCCCCAAAAAGGTCCCTGTCTTATGACAGGTAGAGGCTCGATGCCTTCGGGACCTGGGTATAGGTTCTCGTCCTTCTGGATTTCCTTAATGATCGCAGGGTTGATAGAGTGGATGATTGTGAAAGTCCAGGGACTATAATCGGCCTCCAATTTGGAGCGCGTGTCGGCGAAAGCTATTCGGCTGCCGCGCAAAGCCAGCGTGCCACAGCCGAATAGCAACATGAGGATGAGAGGTACGATAAGCAACCAGCGCGCAATATCGCGCAGCTGGTCCAGACGGGAATCCCCGTCGGCCGAATCGTTCGACGACCGTACAACCAAGCCTCTTACACCCTTGGCGCAGCCACCCATCCGCGCAATAGATCGACCAGCCGCGATAATGCCTTCCACGGCTGAGCATACGGATATGGAACACTTTCGGCCTCCCTACTGGCGGTAAATGTATTCTACATACCCCTCCACAAAAAATCCTTCCCCCATCGGTACTGGCAGATGATTCGTCCTTACACCTTCTATCCTTTCAAGATTAGCGTGAGAGCCCAGTCGCTTTTAAAGGAGCAGCGGCTCCCACGCCGCTGGGTTCATCGGAAGTGAACCTCTTTCGCAGCAGGCCGGGCGTGGCAGCCCGGTCTGCTTTATTCCTGTTCAGCCCACTATTACTCGGGAACCATATGGAGTCCGGACGCTCTGCTTCCGACCCCTTCGACGGAGTTTAACCCAAGCTGTGTCGAGGGGCTCAGGATAGGGCTTAGGCAGAGCCTACGGACTCCATACGCGTGATTGCTTCAACTACCTGGATTGGCTGGGCCAGTCGGTGTAAAGGGGGATCATCCACCTGGCAAGCGGAGCACGTGGATGACCGACTCTTTGGCATAGACCGTAAAGGTATTGATCGACGTTGAGAACGTATTCTCGTACTTGATTGAGTTTGACGTCGTCTTCGCATCGAAGAAACCGAAGCTCGCCGTATAATCGAAATTATCGATGACATGACTGTAACTCATTTCGACCACATCATCCGCTTCAAACCCGGCTCTTCGTTCTTCTAACACAGCAGTATCAGCCCTGAGTGTCATGCTTTGGATGACGATGTAATCCCTGGATGCAGGTGGAATTCCGGTTGTCAAGATGGACTTCACCACCGGGGATGTGGAAGTCGTAGAGGTCTCGGCCACATCCTCGACGCTTTCAACGTCATCAAAAGCATCCGTACGGAACGCCATGATCCGTGTGAATCGAAGCTCACTCCCTAAACTGGGTCCAGAGGCTTGAATCTGATAGGTTTGTGCTCCTAAGAGCGCATAAACTCGGGAAACGAAATACGACTGCCATGGATCACGTGGATTTCTGTGGTAATGAGAGCTGCCGGAATCGACGGGCCAATATGCGGCGACGGGATCTTGAAGCCTAAGTTCAAGAGTCGCAGCCCCTGGAAACTCGTGCCCATTCGCCACGGCCATGATGAGGTAAACGCCGGCACTGGATGGCGTGAAACTGAGATCCTGATAGCTAGCCCAGATCAACCCAGTGACGTACTGAATCCCTTCCGTCTCGGCATATTGGAAATCGGCATTATCAGGCAGCTTGAAGGCAATGATCTGAAGGTCTTCAATCGTGCCTGTCCCTGCAACATTACGGAGTTGAACCTGGATGTTCTGCTGGGCGGTGGTACCGGCGATACGATAGAAATGTTGCCAGGAAGCTCCCATACTTGCAGCGCTGTTTTGGATACCTCCGTAGCCATGCTCCACATCATTCACCAGATAGCGGACTTCGACAGACTCTTCCGTTGTGGTGGACGAACTAAGCCTGGCGGAGAAGAGCAGAATCCATATCTCCGATGAGGCAGAAGGCGTGAAGGTCAGATTGCCACCGGTCACATTCACCCAGTTGCTTGATGAATCTGTGAATGAGGCTACGGTTTTCTCATAGTATTGCGGCCCAGCGGGAATTGAGGTCGGGGTTGCCGTGGGGGTTGCCGTCGCTGGAGGACTCCCGGCACAGCCATCATCCAGGCTTCCATCTGCGTAGTAGCGGGCGACTGCGAAATCGCGATTGCTTCCGTTATGGCTCGATCCTGCTACAAGGATCTTACCATCGCCTTGAATTGCGATGTCGTAACTCGTGTCATTGTCGCCTCCGATGTCGGTGGTCACCAATCCATCGGCATCGAAGCTGTTATCCAAGCCGCCATTCGAGTTGTAACGGACCAGGCCAAAGTCGTTGTCGATCCCATCATTGCTTGACCCAGCAACGAGGATCTTGCCGTCTGATTGAAGCGTTGTGCCCTCGCTGAAGTCGTGGCTGGCGCCAATTGAGGTGATCAACTTGCCGTCGGTATCGAAGGTTGAATCAAGTGCACCATTACTGTAATAGCGGGCAACGGCGATATCCCAGATCCCATCATTGGAACTCCCACTCACGATGATCTTGCCGTCCGATTGAATGGCGAGACTGCGTCCGTGATTAGGGACGCCAGACTCGAAATCCGTGGTGACGATACCATCGCCATCGAAGGTGTTGTCAAGAGCGCCGTTGCTGTAATACCGCAAGACTGCGAAATCCCAGCTGGTGCTTGGACCTGGACCCATGTCTGCGTCCCCAGCAACGACAATCTTGCCATCGGATTGAACTGCAACCGCAAAACCTCGATCATCAGCACTGCCAATGGGGGTGGTGACGATGCCGTCCCCATCGAAAGTGTTGTCGGGCACACCGCTTGCGGTATAGCGAACGACAGCGACGTCCATATTGCTCCCATTGTGACTGTAGCCCGCGACGACGATCCTGCCGTCAGGTTGAATCGTAACTGCGCGGGCTTCATCGTCGACACCAATGTCCGTCGTGACGACGCCACCAGAGCCGAATCCGCCATCCGGATTTCCATTCGTATCGTAGCGTACGACCACAAAATCGAGGTCGCTGCCACTATGGCTCATTCCCGCAACGACGATCATCCCATCCGATTGAATGGCGAGATCGATGGCCTCATCGCGTCCACTGCCGATAGGTGTCGTCACCCTACCATTGGTGCCGAAAGTGTTATCCAGCGTTCCATCCGCGTTATAGCGAACGAGGGCGATGTCATTGTTCGTGCCGTTATTGGTGTATCCAGCGGCGACAATCTTGCCATCCGATTGAATGGCGATGGCCTGGGCTTCTTCATCCGAACTACCAATCGTTGTCGTCACCGTACCATAGGGCCCGAAACCACCACCACAAGACGTAGCTGTCGCAGTCGGGGTGCTAGTTGGGGTGTTAGTCGCGGTATTGGTCGCCGTGGGTGTCGGGGTATCTGTCGGAGTTGCGGTTGCCGTCGGTGTATCTGTCGGTGTCGGTGTCGGCGTATCCGTCTGCGTGGACGTAGGAGTCGACGTCGCCGGGCAGGATGAATCTTGCTCTGCGCTCAAGAAATGGAACGAGGCAGGCGCGTTTTGATTGTTGAATGAAGTCAGGATCCATCCTGCCGATCTTTCGATACTCGAGATCCGCACCTCATCGATCGCACCGCTGAACCAGAAGAGATCATTCTCTGCGCGCCCGATCTCCCAATCACTGTTGTTCATGAACGTCGTGAAAATCGTGTTGTCGGCGGTTACATCGGCGCCGTTCTTGTAGATGGTCCCATTTCCACTGCTTCGATCGACTACCGCAACGACATAGTTCCATGTATCCAGATCGACCACACCCGCATTGGTCGTAGCCGAGTCTATGGCCACTCCATCCGAAGTTTCGAAATGAATGCTGCGATCGGTCGTGGTGAAGGTATTAATGAAGAATCGGAAGCCATCCGTGAACCCGCTGGCTGAATTGGAGAGGATGATTTCAACGTCGTCCGTCGCACTGGACAAACGCACCCAGGCTTCAACGGTGAAATTGTCTCCGAAGTTGTAGGTTGCGAAATCGACGTAATCGTTGCTCCCGTCGAAATCTTGTGCGCCGTCGAGTGTCACGCCTGTTGTCGGATTAGGTTCGGTAGCCGAAAGCTTGGTGCCGTTTCTACCGTTGCCGGATGAATCGTTGAGCGTCGTACCAATCGTCTCATCGAAGTGCAGCACATCGGCATAGTTGTTCGTCCACACCCCGGTGGGATTCTCCTGGTTGCCGATCGAGAGGTCACCGTAATAAAGATAGAGATAGGTGTCTGCTGACGACGACAGGAAGGGCACCTGAACCCATGCGATCAACTCCCCGGTCGCTTCGTCGAAATACTCGATTTCGTGATTCAGTTTCGTCGATCCGTTTCCGGCGGTGAAGAGTAGGTCGTCGCCGTCATCCTGGGTACCTGCGGCCAGGTCGGCGTCAGATGGGAGGCTGATCAACACCGGGAAGTTCGTCAGATCCTCCGCCACGTTGGAAGGATCGATGCGGATGCGCTTGCGGTGTGGATAACTGCAGTTGTACCAGTCCAGCGGTGTGGCGGTTGCCGTCGGTGTGGGAGTGTCCGTCGGTGTATCCGTAGGCGTCGGCGTGTCTGTCGGTGTATCCGTCGGCGTCGGCGTGTCCGTGGGCGTATCGGTCGGCGTCGGCGTATCCGTTGGTGTGTCCGTCGGCGTCGGTGTGTCCGTCGGTGTATCCGTCGGCGTCGGCGTGTCCGTCGGTGTATCCGTCGGCGTCGGCGTGTCTGTCGGTGTATCCGTCGG
>WVZH01000271.1 GCA_011772595.1 Anaerolineales bacterium | reverse complement strand
CGATGATTAGCTTGTCCCCTTGCCCTACAGCACCTACCGCCGCCGGCACGGGGAGGCTCGCCCCACCGCCAAAGGTGACCGTCGTCGTGCCGATGTCGATCGAGGCAGTGCCCGTGTTGTAGAGTATCCCGTTGTTGGTGCCGATTGAGCGGTAGTTGGTGGTGGCGGCCGGGCGCATCGAATATTCTATGTGTATATAGGCAGCGAGTGACGGATCTGCATGGTCAATAGTAGCACCCTCATACGATTCCGCTTGTCTCTCGCCCGTACCATCGATAATAATTACCAGATCATTACCGCTCGCCCAGTCCCCTCTCCCCACAATCTCTTCAATAATCGAGGAAATATTTGGGGTTCTCTGGTCCACACCTTGGTCGCCTCCGGTCCATGCAGGAGGCACCCAGTTCACCGTAGCAGATGTTCTATCCCGGCCAGAGATATTGTTAACGGCACTTGTAAAGGTAGGAGCGGTGCCTATGTCTTGACCATAAACCGTAAGATCCGTAGCCCCCGAATTGGCGACGTCCGCCGTAAACTGAACGTAGGCATTGGTGATGGTCGCGCCTCGAGGAACGGTAATATTTTGGAAGCGCATTCCTATCCATTGTGCATTTATTCCATCTTCATAGGCGAGTTCCAAATCGGAGCTACCGAGGTACATAGAACCGTCACTCTTGTACTCCTCCGCATCATCTGAGCCCTGGGTCACCCAAACGTCCACCACCGTTGTAGTTGTAGTGGTTGTAAACTGCTGGGTTGCGCTGACCGCTCCTTCGGCGCCGTTATCGTCCCAGAACGTGATGCGCCAGTAGTAGGTGGTGGCATCCTGGAGGGGTGCGCCGGCGTAGATGATGTCGGGCGAGCGGTTGCCCGCGATGGTGTCTGCCATGGTGTTGCCGGATGCCCCCACGTCCCACATGACCGTACCGGTGAAATTGCTCTTGGTGTTGACCTCCACGCGGTACTTGTTGGCGATATCGCCCGGGTCGGGGTCGTTGTAGATGGCGCTGAAGGCGGGCGTGAGGTCGGTGATATCCGTCGGGTTTGTCTGCCCGCTCTGGGCGGTGTCGTTGTTACAGTAGGGCGTCGTGGGTTCCGTGGGGGGCGCGTTTACCAACGTTGTAGTGGTGAACTGCTGGATAGCGCTGACTGCTCCTTGGGCGCCGCTATCGTCCCAGAAGGTGATGCGCCAGTAGTAGATGGTGGCATCATGGAGGGGAGATCCTGCGTAGATGATGTCGGGCGAGCGGTTGCCCGCGATGGTGTCTGCCATGGTGGTGCCGGATGCCCCGGAGTCCCACATGACCGTGCCGGTGAAATCGCTCTGGGTGTTGACCTCGACGCGGTACTTGTTGGCGGTGTCCCCCGGGTCGGGGTCGTTGTAGATGGCGCTGAAGGCGGGCGTGGTATCGGTGATATCGGTCGGGTTTGTCTGCCCGCTCTGGGCGGTGTCGTTGTTACTGTAAGGCGTCGTGGGGGCCGTTGGGGGCGCGTTCACCAGGGTAGTGGTGGTGAACTGCTGTGTAGCGCTGACTGCTCCTTCGGCGCCGCTATCGTCCCAGAAGGTGATGCGCCAGTGATAGGTGGTGGCATCCTGAAGGGCGGAGCCTGCGTAGATGATGTCGGGCGAGCGGTTGCCCGCGATGGTGTCTGCCATGGTCGTCCCGGATGTTGTCGGAGTATGGCGTCGTCGGGGCGCTGGGGGCTGAGTTGAGGGATACCTCCGGGTTCACCGTAATAAAACCATTGGTCGGGTATTGGGCCTTGTTGGGATACTTCTGGTTGTTGAATTCGGTCTGGATCCAGCAGGTTGAGCGGGCGATGTTCGAGATGCGGACCTCGTCGATAATCCCTTTCCAGTGCCTGGCATCCGTCAATCGATTGGCAATCACCAGGTCACCGCTACTCGTGTCCATGTTTCCCGATGGGCTGGTGTCTTCCCCTGAGTTCCGCCGTCTATGAAGTACTCAAGCGTCTCGCCATCGTACGTCATGGCGTAAAACCTGAGCGTATCGGTTTCCCCATCTCCAGTGGCAACGGCGTCAACCCCTCCGACCCTTACCATTGCCTTGTGCTCGTAATATGTAGTTTCGTAATAGAACTGGTAGACTTCAAGGTTGCCCTTTGAGATAATCTTGGGATATAGATCGGTAAATGTTGAGTCCAGCTTCGCCCAGGCGGTAAGGGTGATGTTGGCGACGTCGAAGTCAGACGAGTTTCCGAGATTGACGAGGTCGTCGACGCCATCGAACTTCAAGCTTCCGCCTATTTGTCCCGGAACTTGATCGGCAAGGGCCATGGTCCCACCGGAAGTGCCGTGATGAGGATTGGCCGTGCTGTCCTTCATCTGCGGAGCCGCCCCAGATGGGTCTTCTTTCAGGTGCCAGACACCCGTAAAATTCGAATCCCAGACGCCGGTTGGATTCTCAGTGGGGGAAGTGACGTTGCTGTCTCCGTAGTAGAGGT
>WVZH01000353.1:3979-5725 GCA_011772595.1 Anaerolineales bacterium | reverse complement strand
TCGCCCACTCTACAAACTAAGAGGAAATTGCTTTTCCCGGAGGCTCTACATCAACGCCCGCAGGGAATTGAAATTCCAGCCAACTTAGTTCTTGGTTTCAACCTCCAGCAACGTCTTGAACTCTTTCACCTTTTGATTCCAGAGGTCTTCCAGTTCTTTTGCCTTAACTGGCATTTTACCGGCCAGGTCGTTCGATTCTGCCCGATCGTTCGTTAAGTCGTACAAGGCCCAGGGGTCCCCTTTGGCGGCAACCAGTTTGTAGTCGCCCTGTCTGAGTGCCCGGTGCTCCTGATGCATCCACCAAATCGAATCTCGCTTGATGGTTAGATCGTCTTGAAAAGATGGAACCAGGCTTTTGCCGGGTGCCGGTGGAACTTTGGATCCCTTCCAGGATTTTGGTTTTTCCACTCCGGCGAGTTCGAGAATGGTGGGTACGATGTCGATCACATGTCCGGGCGAGTGTCTCAGCTCTCCTTTCGCCTTGATGCCGGCCGGCCAGTGAGCAATTAGAGGCGTGCTGATCCCGCCTTCATGCACCCAGGTCTTATGCCTGCGAAAGGGCGTGTTGGCGGCACTGGAGAATCCGGGGCCCAGGCAGAGGTAGGAGGCGGCGCTTCCCATCTCCGCCTTTGGATCATGCCCGCCCCCGCGTATCATGATCTCCGCACTTGCCCCATTATCGGAGGCAAAAAAGATGAGGGTGTTTTCAGAGGCTCCCATCTTTTTGAGTTGCTGGATGACGCGGCCAACCTCCTGGTCTATCCGGTCAATCATGGCTGCATGAATGGCCATCTTGGTAGCCTGGAAATACTTTTGTTCCTCGGTTAACGAGTCCCATGGGAGAGGCCGGTTCACTTCTCCACTTCCCAATTGTTCGATGGCTTCGGGAAAAGGGAAGGGTGGGCCGACTGCGGGCTCCAGTGCGGAAAGTGTGGTTTGGTGGAGACCGATCTTTCTTTGCCGGGCAAAACGTTCGTTTCTTAACTCATCCCACCCGGTAAGGTAGCGGTCCCGATACTTGGCAATGTCCTCGGGTTTGGCGTGCAGGGGAAAGTGAGGAGCGATAAAGGCGAGGTAATGAAAGAAAGGTTTTGCGGAATGATTTTCCTGGTGGTCCTGCAGGCACTCGATCGCATGATCGGCCGTTGCGGTGGTTGAGTAATAATCCTTGTCGATGGATTCCGGCTTGTAGCGCTTGTCGTCCAGAAAATTTCCTTTCGGTGTAAAGAAATGGTTGTGGTTGTTAACCCACCATGAACGATCAAACCCGCCGGCAAGCACCTTCCCGTCGACATGCCATTTGCCGCTGTGGTAACTGCGGTACCCTGCAGGTTTTAGAAGTTCAGGAAGAAGAGGTGCCCAAGTCGGACGCGGCCCTTGCCCGCTCCCCTTGACTCCGGGCATGGAATCGCGGCGTATTGGCTGGGCATAGTAACCGGTAAGCAGAGCACCGCGGGTGGGCCAGCACCTGCCGGTGTTATAGAACTGGGAATAGCGCAAGCCGTTGGCGGCCAGGGAATCGAGGTTGGGGGTTTCGATTTCGCTGCCGTAACAACCGAGATCGGAATAGCCCAAGTCATCCGCAAGGATGAAGAAAAAATTAGGCCTGGAGGAAACATCCCCGAAGCATGTCTGGGCGAAAGCAAAAAGAAGGACAATCGAAATAAACTTCATGCGAGCTCCATCCTTTCCCAACTTTTATGGATGGCTCAAGTATACAGGAACTATTCACTGACCGGAAATTAC
>WVZH01000353.1:998-3967 GCA_011772595.1 Anaerolineales bacterium | reverse complement strand
TGACGGCTGCGGTGCAGCCTACTGACGACAACGCGGTCCTGTTAATTACGGCGTCAACACCCCCGCTCCTGATTCTTCTCCAGCACGTGCTTAATCGTCGGAAGGTTCTGGATGGCGTTCAGCCTGGATTCCAATGCATCAATTCGCGAGATATTGTTAAAAGTTGTGTTCTAGCAAGTTAAGAAAAGGCGGCGTATCCTGCTGGTGATATTTGTATTTTCCCTAAAGACGGACATTGATTGCGTTTCAGTTCGTCAAGTAGATTACTTGAATCGCAGGGATGACGCAGAACGCTTTTGTTCAGTACCGTCAATAACAAAAAGATGCTGATAACTGAATTGATAGGACATTCCGTTTCCACGGCGGTGGGCATGGGCGCCAGCCTCGCGGGTTGATCCGTGCGCGTCGCGAAGGGAACGGCACACCGATGATTGGCGATCAAAAGCAAGGCATGTGGCGTTGGTGGATCTGGTGTGTCTATGCCGTGCTGACCATGGTCGGCATTCCCTGGTATTGGCCGCGGGACGATGCAACGATCGTCCTCGGTCTGCCGGCGTGGGTCGTCGTTGCGGTGGGGGTCAGTGTCGCCGCTTCGGGTTTTACCCTCTGGCTGCTGCTTTACTGCTGGCCGCCGGACGATGAGGTGGAAGGGGAACCGGAGGACATGAACCGTGAATGACGGGATCATGTCGTTCGGTCCGGGCGGTCTGACCGTGATCGCGGTCTACCTGCTGTCGCTGATCGTGATCGGCTGGCTGGGGCGGCGGGCGCGTCGGTCCGAGACCCTGCGTGAATTCTACCTGGCCGGTGGCACCATGGGTTTCTTCGTGCTCGTGCTGACGCTCTACGCGACGCAGTACAGCGGCAACACGCTTTTCGGTTTCACCGGCAAATCATACCGCATCGGCTACTCGTGGGTCATGAGCGTGCATTTCATGACCGCCATCATTGTCTGCTACCTGTTGTTTGCGCCGCAGTTGCAGCGCCAGTCGAAGCGGTTCGGTTTCATCACGCCGACGGATTATCTAACGCACCGCTTCGCGTCTCCCGCGATCAGCACCATCGCGACGCTGGTGATGGTCGTGGCGCTGTCGAACTATCTGCTCGCCCAGTTGATGGCCATGGGCCGGGCGTTGGAGGGGTTGACCCGTCTGCCGCCCGAGACCGCGTACTTTTACGGCGTGATCGTGCTGGCGTTGATCATGGTGATCTACGAAACCTTGGGAGGGTTGCGCGCCGTGGCGTGGACCGACGTCATCCAGGGCGTGCTGCTGCTCGCTGGTTTCGCCGTCCTGGTCGTGATGTTGTTCGATCGTTATGGTTCCCTGGCGACAACCACCGAGAGCTTGCTGGCGGCAGAATCGACGCGGTCGAAGGTCATGCCGCCGGGCCTGCCACGCTGCGGTGAGTGGCTCAGTTATCTCCTGCTCGTGGGCCTGGGCGGGGCCTTGTATCCCCAGGCGATTCAACGGATTTATGCGGCCCGCTCGGGTCGCGGCCTGCGGCTCAGCCTGGCGGTGATGGCGTTCCTACCGCTGACGACGGCACTGATCGCCGTGCTGGTCGGGATCACGGCGTTGGCGCATCACCCGGGGCTGGCCGGGCCGGAATCGGACCGCGCCCTGACCCTCGTCCTCAACGAAATCCAGCATGGCTCGATCCTTGGGTATTGGCTGGTCGTGATCCTGTTCGCCGCGATCCTGGCCGCGGTGATGTCTACAGCGGATTCGGCCCTGCTCTCGATCTCTTCCATAGTGACGAAGGATCTCTACGCGGGCTGCGTCGACCGTACAGCCACGGAGGCGCGGCTGACGCAGCTCGGAAAGATCGTGTCGTGGGTGCTCCTGGGATCCCTGGTGGTGTTGGCGTTGGCTTTGCGTGAGAAAGCGACGCTGATCAGGTTGCTCGACCGCAAGTTCGATCTCCTGGTGCAGCTGGCGCCGGCTTTCATCCTGGGCACCAACTGGTCGCGACTGCGTCCGGGTCCTGTCCTGGCCGGCCTGGTGTCGGGACTCATCGTGGCGCTGACGCTGGCCTATGTGATCAGCGCCAAGCCGTTCGGTTTCGACCTGGGATTGCACGTCACCCTGGTCGGCGGCAAACCGTACGGGTTCCATCCGGGGCTTTACGGACTGGCGCTCAACCTGGCCATCGCCGTGATCGGGTCACTCCTGTGCCGTCCCCCGGCAGCCGCCACGCCGGGAGCCAGGGGATAAACCGGACAGCGACGGTCTTAACTTCTGTCAAGAGCTGATTCAAAAAACATTTTTGAATTCCTTTTTTCAGGGGGAGTGATTGATGGAGTGCTTGGGGGCCAGCCCCCAAGCACGGGAGATTTTTTGAGGCATAGCTCGGGTGTCCAATGGTGGCTGCCAGAGGCAACTGTTGGGTTTACGGTGTGCGTACCAGTTGAAACCGCGAGAGGCTCTGTGGGAACCCAACCTCTCGAGGGATCGCCAAGCCAACGGTGCGCCAAGGGCGTATCCCTGAGCGTCTGCGGCCCAGGCCTCAGACGCTCGTTTTTTGGGGTTCTGGATTCCAGAGGACATTGTTCTTGATCAACGTGTTGACAATCGTCAGCAGCTTTCGCATGGCGGCGGTCAGGGCAAGTTTCTTCGGTTTGCCTTGGGCCAACAGGCGCTGGTAAAAAGCTTTGATCCTGGGATTAAAGCGAGTGGCAACCAGGGTGGCCATGTACAGCACGCGACGGACGTACGATCGTCCGCCGAACGTGCGGCGTTTTCCTGCAAATGTTCCCGAATCACGGTTCAGGGGGGCCACGCCGACCAACTTGGCAATCTGCCCCCGATTGAGTTTCCCAAGTTCCGGTAACTCTGCCACCAACGTCGTGACGGCTACCGGTCCGAATCCTTTGACGGACTGGAGGATCTCGACTTTTCGAGCGTTGGCCGTGTCCGCTTGAACACTTTTGGCCAGGCGTTGGTCGATCGTTTTGGCCTGTTTTTTCA
>WVZH01000353.1:698-958 GCA_011772595.1 Anaerolineales bacterium | reverse complement strand
TTGATCAAGTCCAGCAATTGACGACGACGCTCGACGAGGGCCTTGAGCTTCTTCTCTTCTTCCGATTGAGCGGCCTGCGGTGCGGGCTTCACCACTTGCCCGTAGAACGCGATCACCCGCGCGTCGATCGGGTCGGTTTTGGCGTCGCTGCCGATCCCGTCTGCGAATTGGCGCACACGTCGGGGATTGACCACCGCCACCGCGATCTGGTGCTGATGGAGCAGGGTCACCAGGCGATCTTCATAGCCACCGGTGGCCTC
>WVZH01000353.1:319-610 GCA_011772595.1 Anaerolineales bacterium | reverse complement strand
CCAATGAACTGTGAAAACGGATACGGATTCTTCATCATTTGTGTCCCATCCTAGTAAATTCGAACTCGCAATGCTGCGGTTCCAGCGACGGTTCGGGTTCCAAATGAACGGCTTGCGATCAGGCTGTCCCACGGTCTTGGTGTACCGAGGCATTTTCGATCTACAAGCCGTTGACCGCTGCCAGATGCACCTGGCTGCGGCCGTTGAGTACGGCTAGAAACGTAAATCATGACTTCCTGGCCGTCCATGACCAAGATACTAGGTACATATATTGACATCCGGGGGCGATCG
>WVZH01000353.1:0-126 GCA_011772595.1 Anaerolineales bacterium | reverse complement strand
CCTACTGGGTGATGCCCAATCACTGGCATTTTGTGATGTGGCCAAAGCATGATAAAGACCTGAGGGCGTTCATGCAGCGGCTGACCGTCACACACTCCGCTCGGTGGAAGCAGCACAAAAAACAGG
>WVZH01000252.1 GCA_011772595.1 Anaerolineales bacterium | reverse complement strand
GAGCCTGCGGTGGTTTTGTTGTATCCGCCCAGCGGTGACTCGTGGACGGAGTCAACTGATGAATGGGGATTCAGCGGGGGATCATTAGCTGCTTCGCCTGATTGTGCAGTTGGTGCGAATAGTCTGCATTTCACCTATAGCGGTACAGACTACGACCATAGGTACTTCTATAGACTTTTCAGCGTAACGCCGATAGATAACACGTACCAGCTGCGGTTCTGGCACAAGGGGGATAGTATACGGTGGTTCTTGTCCGATCAATACATGAATTGGAACTTCTACTTTCATAGGGGCGACCTGAAGAGTGGATGGACAGGAGAACACGTGGATTGGACTCTTATAACGATCGATCTGTCAAACCTTCCAACTGTCGATCCTGATGGCGATGTGGATAAGGATGCTGACGATTTCTACGATATAGAGGGGATCATTTTTGGCGGTTGGGATGATGGAACAGACGCATACATCGACGGCTTGACCTTTGAGAAAGCCGAAGACACCAACACGCCTCAATATTCCGATAGCTCAACCAGTTCTACATGGGCGGGAGCCTCAGTAGAATTCAGACTAAGGTGGATCGACAACGTTGGCCTATCTGGGTACGTATTCTCTTTTGACAATGGTGTGGGCGCATTTGCAAATGACACATGGATCCAATGGCCAATTTCCTCGAAAGAAGACTGGTCCAATGTAACCAAAGTTGTGGACTCAGGTATCGGAAAAACCATAAGGTGGAAAGTATACGCCAACGACACTTCAAACAACTGGAACGCCTCGCCTATCTACAGCTTTGTTACAACCGAAACTCCACCTGCAACCCTGTCGGTTGACACCACTCCAGTCAAGAGTGAGGTTTTTGTTAATGACGTAAGTTGGGGCTTGGCTCCCCAATCAAACACTGTCACTGCTGGGACGTATACTGTGAGTTTTAGTGATGTTGCAGGCTATGTGACACCAGGTTCTCAGATTGTTACACTCGTCGATGGTGAGAGTCGAACTGTTGTTGGAGTGTATAATGAGGAAGAGGGAACATTAAGCGTTGATACTACTCCGGTTAAGGGTGAAGTCTTTGTAGATGGTCTGAGCTGGGGGATTGCCCCCCAAAGTCGAACTGTTGTTGTTGGGAGTCACACCGTCTCGTTTGGAGACTTCTTTGGCTATGATACTCCATCGCCACAGGCCGTTACTGTTGTGACAGGAGAGACAGCAAGTGTATTGGGCACCTACGAGCCTGCGGTGGTTTTGTTGTATCCGCCCAGCGGTGACTCGTGGACGGAGTCAACTGATGA
>WVZH01000222.1 GCA_011772595.1 Anaerolineales bacterium | reverse complement strand
GAAAGGATAGCCCGTTAACCCATTGGTCGAGCCCATGTTCAAGATCACGCCACCATCGCCCTCCAGCAACCGTCGAGCAGCTTGTTGAGCGACGAAGAACATGCCGTTGAGGTTGACATCCATCACCCTGCGCCATTGCTCAGGCGTGATATCCATAAAGGCTCGTCGAACGCTGATCCCCGCATTGTTGATCAGCACGTCCAGTCCGGCCAGCAGTTCATCCAGTTCCTCGAAGGCACGTGCCACAGCATCGGCATCCGACACATCAGCGCAGATGGTGCCTCTCAGCGAGGGCAACGCATCCTCAATGTGCCTAAGTGCCTCCTCGTCGCAGTCCAGCACGGCAACGCAAGCACCTTCCTCCAGAAAACGTTCCGCTGTTGCCGCACCGATACCTCTGGCTCCGCCAGTAATGAGAACTCGTTTACCTCTCAAACCTCGCATAATCTACTCCCTCATCCTGATCCTGCCAGTCCCCCGCCGTTCACCACCAGTACTGTGCCGGTGATGAACGACGATGCGTCACTGGCTAGGTACAGTGCTGCCTGAGCAATCTCTTCTGGACGACCAACTCTCTGTAGCGGACGCTGCGCTGCTTCGGCTAAGAACTGCTCTTCAGGTTCACCAAGTTGATGGGCTTCGTTGCGTAGCATGGGCGTATCCGTACTACCAGGGCAGATGCAGTTGACGCGAATATTCTGCGCACCGTGATCTATAGCCATGGCCTTAGTCAAGAGCACTACCGCTCCCTTTGACGCGCAGTATGAGACCGCATTCCGCCCACCGACCAGTCCCCATCCCGAGGCCGTGTTTATGATCACGCCGCCCTCCGCTTCAGCCATGATCGGGATAGCGTATTTCGAAAGCAAAAAGACCGATTTAACGTTGGTTGCCATCACCAGATCCCATTCCTCTTCGCTTGTCTCCACCACCGACGCGCGTCGGATGATGCCAGCGTTGTTGAAGAGAATATCCAGCTTGCCCAAATGTTCAACAGTCTGTTGCACAGCCAACTGGCAGTCTGATGCTCTGGTCACGTCGC
>WVZH01000224.1 GCA_011772595.1 Anaerolineales bacterium | reverse complement strand
ATCTGCCTGTGATCATCAAGTGAAACGCCCCTTTGGTGGTTTTCTCGCCAGATCGCGGATAATGCAGCGGTCAACGACACTTTGCCCAGAGCATCAGCTACTTCTGCGTGTCATTGCGAACGTTACACTGAGTCCAACAAACAAAGTGAGGTACAATGAGCTACCTCGAAAAAGGACTCAGAGATGGATACAGCTATTGCTAACTTTCGCGGCTATTTGGAGCGGCGATACGCAGGCCGCAGCACGGCCAAACACTATATCAGCGACTTGTTAATCTTCCGCCAGTTCGTGGGCGAAATACACCCGAGAGACGTGAGCGTGCAAACGGTCGACCAATTCGTGCAAAGCCAAAGCCAACAAGGCTTGAAAGCGGCCACCATCAACCGCCGCTTGGCCAGTTTGTCCAGCTTTTTCGACTTTCTGGCCGAGCAAGCTGAAGATGACGAGTGGCACAATCCAGTGCACTGGAAACGGCACAGCCTGAAAGTCGGGCGTCACTTGCCGCGGGATGTGAACGACGACATCATCCAGCGCCTATTTGGCGTCATTGATGATGAGCGTGACCGAGCCATGTTTACCCTCATGCTAAGTGCTGGGCTGCGGGTGAGCGAAGTGGTTCAATTGCAGCTGCAAGACCTGCCCATGATCGAGACCAGCATCCTGAGCCGGCTGCGAGTCAGTGGCAAAGGCGATAAAGAACGGATCACCTGGATGACGGCCGAAGCCATGCGTCCGGTTCAAGGGTGGCTGCGGCAGCGTCCCCCCAGTTCGACCGCGAATGTGTTTCTTAATCAGCGCGGGCAGCCCTTGACTGTGTCCGGCATCCAATATCGCCTGAAACAGTACTGTCAGCAGGCGCAAGTTCAGGTCACCTGCCACCAACTGCGGCACACCTTCGCCCGGCGTTTGGCAGAACGCGGCGTGCCGATTGAAAGCCTGGCCAAGCTGCTGGGCCACCGCAGTATTCAAACCACCCAGCTGTACATTGATGGCGCCGATCCCACCCTACGTCACGACTTTGCGCAGGCCATGGAACAAGTCACCCGCGCCCCGGCCACTTCACCTGAAACGCACCTATGCGCCGAGCCTGACCTGTTTCAGTCGCTTGTGTCCGAGCGCGAGGCACGCGTTGACCCGGTGGCTATCGCTGACCAATTGAGCTATTTGGCGGCCGATTTACCGGCCTGGCTTCAGCAAGCCTTGCGTCAGCATCTTATCAGCCGGATCAACGGCTGGCAGCCTCACCAGGCGCGTCTCCACGCCCATAATCGCTTGGCGACCCTGTGTCGTATCGGACGCTGGTTAGTGCAGCAGCGCCACTGGTCTGCTCTGGATCAATTGCAGCGAGCTGACCTGAAAGCCTATGTGGAAGCATGCCAACTCCGAGGTCTTAAAGCGTCNNCTAACGCTCTTTGGTGGTTTCTGGCGCGACTTACTGGACCAGGAACGGGTGACGAATGGGGCCGTGTTACTGGTGAAAGCGCCGCCGACCGGTGATCCCTTGCCGGCTTATCTCACGCCGGCAGAATTTCAACGCCTGGAACACGTCATCTTAACCGCTACCGCCGCCGATACGGCTGAAGACCGCTTTAATCGGGCCTGGTTCTATCTGCTGGCGCACGCCGGCTTGCGCCGAGGCGAACTGCTCAATCTGCGCCTGGCGGACCTTGACCTGAGCGGACAACGCTTGCGAGTCCGGGCCGGTAAAGGTGATCGGGACCGCATTCTGCCCCTGACGCAGCGCCTGACCAGTGTGTTGGGCCAGTATTTGGCGGTGCGGGAACCGGCCGCCATCAATCACTTATTGATCAAGCGCGGCGCTGCGCTCGGGCGGTCCCTGATTGCTTGTCGTCTGCGTCAGTTTGGTCAACAAGCCAACATCGAGCGGTTATACCCGCATCGTCTGCGGCACACGCTAGCCACCTTGCTCGTCAATCACGGCATGCCCATTACGTCGCTTCAGAAATTCTTGGGCCACAAAGACATCAACAAGACCCTGATTTATGCGCGGGTGTATGACCACACCGTGCGCCAGCAGTTTGCGGCGGCTATGGCCGATATTGAAGGCATCGCCGCCGCAGACTGGCCAATACCGATTGAGCCCCTGAACCCGTCTCTTGTCATCCTTGCCGATGACATAGCCGACTCAGTGTAAACATACAGGTTCACTGCCAGCAAAATGACACCAATTTGATTATTAAGGAGCTGCCTAGCGTCGTTACCAACACCTTCTAACTTATACGAACGAAAGCACTCGTTCACAACCGCTAATCAACCATGTCGGCTACCCAGATTTGACACTCAGTGTAACGAGCGAAGAGAGAAATCCCTGAAACGACACACTGCATCCCATGCCCCACAACTAAAGTACGCCCACACACCTAAAATCGATTGNNTACACGGAGATTGCCTCGTCCCGCCTACGCGGGACTTCCTCCCTCCGGTCGTCGCAATGACATGCCAATGCTAGTTTCTGAGTAGGAGCCCGAACAGGGCGACGAAGTCCCGCTCGGGCGGGACGAGATAAAGAATCGCTGAGGCCGCTGAGAATGGGCCAGCGGTTGCGAGGGGCGTTTAGGC
>WVZH01000445.1 GCA_011772595.1 Anaerolineales bacterium | reverse complement strand
TCATGTCCCTTCTCCCTGGGTTTTGGGTGACTAGGTAAACGATCGCCTGTAAAGCCAGTTCTGATGCGACATTGAGAGATTGTCTCAAAAGAGGCGTGTGCCTAGGCGTTTTGAGGCGGCTTCTCAAAGGGAACAATGCCCAAAACGCTTGTGGGGAGCGGAATTGAGAGCTTTTTCAGCAGTTCCACAAGCGCTGAAGATGGCTCATTTCGCTGAAAGAAAGCATGAGAAAACGTATGGAACTCCGTCACCTGTAGACCACCTAACACCCGTCGAAGATGAGCCCATGATTGCTGACATTCCAGTTCGGCTATTCGTTCTATCAGAAGGCTCAGCACACATATCTTCACATGCGCTACTATCCGATGCGGCAACCAATGATACACAGGATTCAGCTTCAGCTGGGTGCGCTTGAGTGTGCGGAAGCATCGCTCAATGACTGCCAGAGCCTTATACGCACATGCAGCATCTGCCGTGCTCAGACTGTCGTCATTAGTCTGGAGCACCCACTTGCCATCAGTGCGTGCAGCTTCGCGGATAGCCTTCCTGTTGATGCTAATCTGTCCTTTAGAAGTGACAGTAACATAGCGTTTGGTGCGACGCGATGCCAGCAGTTCGATGGCCCACTGAGCAGTGGCTGACTTGCTTGGATGCTTTGCCAGTTCTGCTTCCAGCATCTGCACCATCTTCTGCCGATGCTTACGTTGGCGCTCCGCTTCTCTGGGGTTGTAGCACAAGAGGTAACGGCGGCGTGACACTCCTTGTCCACCAACCACCACTTCCTTCACATGCAGGTTCTCTGAGAGCTTCTTATATCGTCCTGGGCGTGACAAGACCTCTCCCTTGATCTCCTTCACGCTGCCCATACGCGTCGCCAGTAGATATGTGCCACACGCTTTGGCCAACTCCTCTCTGTTCTCTTCCGAGTTAAGTCCTGCATCGCCCACAAACAAAGCGCGTCCTAGTTTCCATCCCTTCAGGTCTGCCTTAACCCTCTGGATGGTTTCCACATCAGTGGTGTTACCTGGGAACACCCAACTGCGCACTGGAAGTCCTTCCCGGGTGACCGCCAAAGCCACAACCACCTGGGGATCCCAGGTACCTTCCTTGGATCTGCCATATCTCCTCAGTGCCTGGTCATCTTCGGTCTCTTCATCCTCCGTGTCAATGGAGAATGCCACTGTGGTAGTGTCGTAGAACACCACATCCACCACTAAGTCCAGCAGGCTGGCTGTCTGGAAGAAGATGGCTTCCTCCACTTTCTCCATATGCTCATACAGCAAGTCCATGGCTTCATACATCTGGTGTAGCTTCAGTTCCTGACACGAAGGTAGATACACCTTCTCCAGCCAACGATCCCACACACCCAGCTTGGATTCTGGTTCGCATAGCCGGTTAGCAGTCATGGCCAGCAGCGCCCTCTCGTATGGTACCTGGCAGTCTGATTGCTGGATTACCTCCCGCAACACCTTGCCAATACCCAATCTTTCCCAGAGCGCTTCTATAACCACCACAGCACCAAGCTCCAGCGTGCGCACAAGCTGCAGGTCCCCTGGCAGACAAGACAAGTCTGAGTGTCCACTAGCAGTAGCTTTCGATACTTCCAGCGGATCGGTCACCTGAATATCACACACTCTTGCGATGGACCTACACAACCGGACCAATTGGTTTCGCTCCAGTCGGTCAGCACGTCCGAAGTTGTGAATAACGCGCGTAACGGATTGCTTGGTTTCTGGATCCCACAGGCTATGGGCTAGTTGATAGTAGGTGACTACAGAGCCATCCTTATTTTTTCTTTTAGTCGTTCTCAAGTACATGCCTAGTATTATATCATATACTATGAGTAAAATCAAGAGAAAAACCACTAATTCGTGTGCCTAGGAGATTCTGGTAATTTTCCTGTATGGTTAAGCCTAGAACCGCATGGTTACTGGATTCTTGATACACATCACCCCTGTTATATGCCTAGGGGGCCAAAACCCAGGCCTGATTTCACCAGACTA
>WVZH01000377.1:2033-3411 GCA_011772595.1 Anaerolineales bacterium | reverse complement strand
GATACGGCGTATTTGGTTTTCTGGTAGTTACGGAACCCGTCTGCAGCCGGTTCGAGTACGGCGAATGACTCCACGTCGGTTTGCTCCTGCGACGCATCCGTGCGTCCCGGCGTGAAGGGAACGGTCACATCGTGACCGGCATTCTTCGCAGCTTGCTCGACACCTGCGCAACCGGCCAGAACGATCAGGTCAGCAAGCGAGACCTTCTTGCCGCCAGAGGCCGCGCTGTTGAACTGGCTCTGGATACCTTCCAGAGTTTTCAGCACTTTCGCCAGTTCGGCCGGCTGGTTGACCTCCCAATCCTTCTGCGGCGCCAGACGAATGCGGGCACCGTTCGCACCGCCGCGCTTGTCGGAGCCACGGAAGGTGGATGCCGACGCCCAGGCGGTCGAGACCAGCTGGGAAACAGACAGCCCCGAAGCCAGGATCTTGCCCTTGAGGTCCGCGATGTCCTGCGCGTCGATCAGCTCATGATCGACTGCGGGCACCGGGTCCTGCCAGATCAGTTCCTCTGCCGGGACCTCTGCGCCGAGATAGCGCGAGCGGGGGCCCATGTCGCGGTGGGTCAGCTTGAACCACGCCCGGGCGAAGGCATCCGCGAACTCCTCGGGGTTCTCGTGGAAGCGCCGCGAGATCGGCTCGTAGATCGGGTCGAAGCGTAGCGAGAGGTCCGCCGTGGTCATCATCGGCCGGTGCTTCTTCGACGGGTCGTGTGCGTCAACCACCATGTCCTCTTCGGCCACGTCCTTGGCCAGCCACTGATGCGCGCCGGCCGGGCTCTTGACCAGCTCCCACTCGTATTTGAACAGCACGTTCAGATAGCCCATGTCCCATTTGGTCGGGTTCGGCTTCCAGGCGCCCTCGATGCCGCTGGTGATCGTGTCACCGCCTTTGCCGCTGCCGAAGCTGCTCTTCCAGCCGAGACCCTGCTCTTCGATGCCGGCGGCCTCAGGTTCCGGACCGACAAGCGCCGCATCGCCAGCGCCGTGACATTTGCCGAATGTGTGCCCGCCGGCGACGAGAGCGACCGTTTCCTCGTCGTTCATGCCCATACGCCCGAAGGTTTCGCGAACGTCACGGCCCGACGCGACCGGGTCAGGATTGCCGTCCGGCCCTTCCGGGTTCACATATATCAAGCCCATCTGCACGGCAGCGAGGGGATTCTCGAGTTCCCGGTCACCGGAGTAGCGCTTGTCGCCAAGCCACTCTGTCTCAGTCCCCCAGTAAATGTCTTCTTCAGGCTCCCAGATGTCTTCGCGTCCGCCGCCGAAACCGAAGGTTTTAAATCCCATCGACTCCAAGGCGACGTTGCCGGTGAGGATCATGAGATCGGCCCAGGAGATCTTGTTGCCGTATTTCTGCTTGATCGGCCAGAGCA
>WVZH01000377.1:0-1996 GCA_011772595.1 Anaerolineales bacterium | reverse complement strand
CGGATGAAGAGCCCCCCGTAGTGACCGTAATCGGCCGGCCACCAGTCCTGCGAGTCGGTCATCAGCGCATAGAGGTCCTTCTTCAGGGCCGCAAGGTCGAGTTTCTTGAATTCCTCAGCGTAGTTGAACTCCTCGCCCATCGGGTTGGACTTGGAGGAATGCTGGTGCAGAATCTTGAGGTTCAACTGGTTCGGCCACCAGTCCCGGATCGACGTGCCTCTGCCGGTAGTGGGTTTGTTAGCTCCGCCCGTTACCGGGCACTTGCTCTCTTCATTCATAATATTTCCTCCTTTCGTTGTGTGAGTTGTTGTGACCTGCTCCCCGTTTTTATACCTACTACAATTGTGTTCGGCGCCGGCACTTCTCACAGATACCCTCCACGTTCACTGTGGTTCGCAACACCTGAAAACTTTCCCTCGTGAAGGGTGGAGGCTCCAAGCTGTCGAACGGCAGGGAGTTAAAATCGATGATCTTCCTGCACCGGATGCAGATCAGATGATGGTGCGTTTCAGTGTTCGGATCGTACCGCTTCGAGTTCCCGACGAAGAGGACCGCCCCGATGATTCCCTTTTCCTCCAAGAACGCCAGCGTACGATAGACCGTATCCCGGGAAATATGGGGATAGGTCGCCGTCACGTGCCGGTAGATGGTGTCCGCATCGGGGTGACTGCCGCATATCTCGACAGCCCGGAGAATAGCCATCCGCTGCGGCGTGATCCGCGCGCCTTTTTCGCGAAGCACCAGTTCCATCCCTTTAGACATTTTGGACATATTCTTATTTAAGATAATTTCCTGACTGTTGTCAACTCCTTTTTCGTCTATGGGAAGATTGTGCGGACGAGGGGAGGGAAGCGTTTGTGGGGTCAGTTCTTATATCCCCATGTTGGATGAGGTAGAGGACAATAAAAGTGAGAAAATGGGAACTGACCCCAAAGCACGGAGATCGCCTCGACCCATCCCTACCAGGAGCGCCAGCAGGCTTTACTGCGCTCTTGACTTGAAAAACTTCTTGGCCACTTGAATCTCGTCGAGCAGAGCCTGCCTGTTTTTGAGGAAGACGTCCTTCGGGACGGCATCCATGTTCGGGTCTGACAACTTTGCGGCAAGCGCCTCGATGTTGTCCTCTGCGAGCACCTTTTCGAGATCGTTCAATCTCGCCAGGAAGCTCTGTGCGACCGCCTTGGAGTGTGCGGTTTTCTCGATCCCTGGCTGGTTTCTGAGCGAGACATAGATTGGAGATGTATGCACATTGCTCGTCGGATCGAAGGAGCTGAAGATTATCGGGTTCACGAATGTGTTCTCGTCGATGCGTGCACCGAAGCCGCGGACGGCGAACCAGGACGATTCATCGACACGACGCTTGACCCTGAATTCGATCTTTGATTTTCCCATGACGCGGGAGAACCGGTTCACGACGTTTCCGTTCTGCAGCAGTTCCACGGCAAACAGATCGTCCCGATCCGGGTCAAAAACGACACTGCCGGTCAGCTCCACGGTGGATACGTCGTCCAGCACGATCTCACTGCCGATATCCTGGCTGTTGACTCGAAACTCGACGAGGGGACCGGACGTTACAAAGGTGCGGCCTTGGCGCACGCTCTCGATCCACTTCGGGTAGGTCAGGGGCCCTTCGACTTTCGTATAGAAGCGCTCGTGGCCGGGCAGGGATTGTCCCCCGCAGGGGTAGTCGCTCCCCGCCGTAGCGGTTATCCGAAATCCAAGCGCGAGCAGGTCATACCAGGTTTTGTAGCCGCTTCGATTGAATTGCAGAACCTCCACGAAGTGCATCAAATTGTGAGGCAAAACCACGGCCATCCCGTCCTCTGGCGCAAGCAGGAAACCGGGGGGTGCAATCAGGTGGGCGTAGCCATTGATGGCTCCTTCCTTGACCGTTTGCTCCCACAGCAACCCATAAATTGACCTACCCCCCAAAAACTGGTCCAGGTGTTATGTTAGGATTTTAAGAATGATTCTTACAAAGGAGGCAGGTTATGAG
>WVZH01000262.1:944-1665 GCA_011772595.1 Anaerolineales bacterium | reverse complement strand
CCACACCCGGCGCCTGGTCGCTGTTCGCCGGCCAGATTGACGAGGTTCGCATCTCCAACGTACACCGCTCAGACTGCTGGATCGAAACCGAATTCAACAACCAGAAGTGGCCCAACAAGGCCCAATACCCGACCAATGGTTTTATTACGGTGGACTCGGAGGTATCCCTCAACTCAGCCCCCAGCGCCCCGACGACGCCCTACTCCAACAACACCACCGCCCAGAGCGGGCAGACAAACCCCACGGATATCACCGACCCCACGCCCGCCTTCAGCGCCATCTACGAAGACCCCGACCCGGGGGACACCGCCAACAAGTACCGCGTCGAGGTGAACACCCAGAGCGATTTTGCCGGCACCGTCATGTGGGACTCCGGCGCATCGGGTACCACCATGGCAGACACCATTACGGGAAACCGCTCGCCCGACATCATCTACGCCGGCTCAGGCCTCCAGAATGCCACCACCTACTACTGGCGTATCACGTTCTGGGACGACAGCAACGCACAAGGCACGGTGAGCGCTACCCAGCAGTTCACCACCACGACGGTCGATACCTATTCCCACCGGAAGCGGATCACCATCGATAATGCCTTGGTCAGCGGTTCGTCAAATCTCGATAATTTCCCCTTTATGGTCAAGCTCACGGGCGCTGACTTTCAGGAAATAGAGGACAATACCCGTCCCGATGGCTTTGACATCATCTTCAGGGCGGAAGACGC
>WVZH01000262.1:0-923 GCA_011772595.1 Anaerolineales bacterium | reverse complement strand
CTCAAGGTCAATGAACCCACGGTCATTTACCTCTACTACGGAAACCCGAGCATCACTCAGTCTCAGGAGAATGCAGCGGGCGTGTGGGATTCGAACTACGCGGGCGTCTGGCACCTTGAAGAGGAGCAACCCGGCACGGGCACGGCTGATCTCTACCAGGATTCCACCTCCAACGCCAACCACGGCGATGACTGGGTGGATGCCACCGGGCAAGATGGACAGATCGGGGCGGGACAGGAGTTTAACGTTGATTCGATCGGGATCCCTGATCCTGGCAGCAACTGGGAATTTGCCGACGGCGGGTTGGACGCGGGCACGAGCGATTTTACGATCTCGGCATGGTTCCGCTGGTCGTCTGCGATGACTGAGAACTTACCCACCATTGTCTTCAATGGCGGTGGCGGAGCCTCTAGCGCAGGATATTGGTTCCACTATAAAAAGGACACCGACGAGATCAACATTAGGGTCGCTGATGGCTCGCAACGGTTTATCGCAAACTCGAACAGCGGTATCGGTGTGACCGCTGACCAATGGCATTATGTGACCGCGGTCTTCCATCGAGGAACACTCACCGATACTGCGACATTTTATCTTGATGGTGATCCAGTTGGCACCGAAACCTCTGTACCCGGTTCGGTTCAAGACATCGCGGGCAATTCGGTGTCGGGCACCTCAAATGTAGCCTTCGGGTCGAATAACTTCATCGGCAACCTCGACGAGGTGCGCATCTCCAGCACCGCCCGCTCCGGCGACTGGATCAAGACCAAATACAACAACCAGAAGACCCCCTCTTCTTTCTACAGCGTGGACCCTGAGGAACTCGTGCCGGCAGTGGCCCTCGCGGACCACACGGCGGGTCAGGAGACGGACAAGTTCGGCACGAGCAGCTCGGTCACCGGGGCGGAGCTCTTTGCCTTTCAGCT
>WVZH01000106.1:943-1844 GCA_011772595.1 Anaerolineales bacterium | reverse complement strand
TCAGTATCGGCAGATCCTCTTTCTCAATTATCCTTAAATTCACAGTCCTACCTTCAAGCATCTCAAATCACTCCGTCATGTTACAGAGCTTTTTTCGATGACGCAACGGTTTAAGGGTTTTCGTTGCGTTGCGCCCTATTCACCGGTAGGTGTGCGCGCGCGGTGTGCGGAGATAAATCGGGTGACACCGCCACTGGATGCTCGTTCAAGTCCGACGGGCGGCGCCGACACCGTCGTTTGGGAAATCATTGAGTAAAGTGCCTTTTGTGTCCATCCATACTAAGGTGATTACTCCACCTGGCATGATGGGCAGAAGTACGCCGCGCCACCAAGGTACTGGATCTTCTCAATAGGTGCTCCGCATTCACGGCAGGGTCGACCTACCATCTTGCTGTGAAGATTTCGTTGATAGCCGCCGCATCGGTTATAGAAGTCACGCTCACTGTCCCTGCCGCCGAGTTCAACTATTTCTGTAAGCGTTTGTTTGATCGCTAGGTAGAGCATCTGTTTTTCCTCATTCGATAGGCTTATCATCAGACGTTTTGGGTGCACCTTGGCTCGATACAAGATGTCTTGCAGACAACCATTGCCAACGCCCCAGATGCCAGGTTCGCTGATGATAAAGTATTTGGCGGTCACCCGTTTCTTCTCTGGCAAAGCATCAAACAAGCCGTTGAAATAGGCAAAGGTAAACGCGTCACTCAAAGGGGAGACCGCATCCTTTTTCAGGTGAGGGTGATTTGAAACCTCGGATTGTTCAAGAAGCCGCACCTCACCCCATCCGGAGATGGTGACGGTGAGGTAGCTGCCATCTCGGAACCTCAATAAGAGCTGGTGCCTCTTCGGTAGCGTCTTCTCACTCGTATGATACAGGATCCGCTCTCCTCCACAACCCAAGCTG
>WVZH01000106.1:0-812 GCA_011772595.1 Anaerolineales bacterium | reverse complement strand
TCCATCGAGCAGTTGAATACTTCTTCGCGTGCACCTCTATTGAGAGAACTTAAGGCTATTATAGATTCGGCACGCAAATTATGGAGAAAGTGAGAAACTTTCACTTGAGAACCGAGAAACGAGTGGTTTGTCGGAACATCTCCGCGCACACGGGGTCCCGTTGATTTATTTAGGACGTGGAGGATATTGGTGCACCTACAAATCTCATTGGCGATGACGACTTAGTTTCGTGAGGTAAAGATGGATATCCGTATTCAAGGTGCAAGAGAACATAATCTCAAGGATATCAATGTGCGATTTGCAGATGGACTCACTGTTGTGACTGGGGTGTCAGGCTCCGGGAAGACCTCCCTGGTATTTGACACACTGTATCATGAAGCCCGTCGACGGTTCTTGGACGTCCTTTTGTATGGTCGATCTGGACAACGGCTGGCTCCTGCAAAAGTGACGGCAATCACCGGATTGGGACCCGCGATTGCGGTTGGACAGAATCTGCTAAACCGCAATCCACTGTCAACCCTGGCCTCAGCATCTGGGTTACATCCATTCTTTCGGCTACTCTACTCAAATTACGGAGTGCGTCATTGTCTTCAATGTGATAATCCCCTGAATGTGTGGACGGAGGATGAGATCGTAGACCACCTCACTTCATTGTCCAAACATGAACACGTCGACCTGTTTGCCCCGTTGCTGCATCAGGTGAAAGGAAGCCATACGACGCTGTTGAACACGCTAGCCAAGGAGCTTGGAAAAGAGATCCTCATTGTTGACGGAAAAATCTGGGATGCCAAGCCGCTGGACCCGACGGAGAC
>WVZH01000105.1:3009-3190 GCA_011772595.1 Anaerolineales bacterium | reverse complement strand
TCGTAGTTAACGCTAACATCACGGTTAAAGCTAAAGCATTCAAGGACGGCATGGCAGACAGCGACACTGCCTCAGCAGACTACACGATTATCTTACCAACATCTAAAGTTTCTACGCCTACTTTTAGTCCGGCAGCAGGGAGTTATTCGAATGCTCAGTCCGTTTCAATCCAATGCGCTAC
>WVZH01000105.1:0-2899 GCA_011772595.1 Anaerolineales bacterium | reverse complement strand
CACCGTTTGGAGAATGGCTAATCTACGCCATAATTGGAGCAGTTGCCATTGTCGCAATTCTTGGCGGTGTACTATACTGGAAGAAGGGGAAAAAATAACCATCCACTCCGTAACGTTTCAGAGTTCTCAAGCATTGCCGCGCGCGATATCACCCGAGTTTCCCCGCAAACACCCTCTTTTTTCTGCGGATGACCACGCAAGCTTTTCCTCATCAGGTCAAATCATGGGTCAAATTTTCCTGAACTAGAAAGTTGTTTCACAAATTATATATTCCGATGGCGTCTATATGCCAGCTTTCCAGAAAGGAAGAATGAGAATTGAAAACGAGAGTATTATTGGTTCTTGTGCTGGCATTTCTTGTGCTTTTGCTGACCTTGCGATTTGATGCTCAACCGGTGCAGTTGGGCACTAGGGTCGCAGCTGAACAAGCTGCCGTTCCCTCGTTTGTGACTGACAACAAGCTCGTGTTCGAGACGGGCGCTACGTACCAGTGGCTTGACCCACACGTTGCGTACTATCAATTTGACTACTGGACGCTGTGGCACTCCGTAGAGACGCTGCTGTGGTATGAAGGAGACAACGCGACGAAGATTATTCCGTGGCTGGCAGAAAGCATCACAGAGATTCAAGTGGGCGGTCAGGTATTACAGTACAACCTGACTTTGCGCCAAGGCATCACGTTCCAAGATGGAACACCGTTCAACGCGGAAGCCGTATGGTTCAGCCTCAACCGGCTCCTCATCATTGACGGCACCAGTGGCGATGGACTAAACCCGGGAAGCCAAGCGGCGTGGATCGTCCAGCAGCTTCTGAATGGCAGCTTGTCTTCTGCCATTAGTGGTCAAGATCAAGCCTACGATGCAGCTTGGGTACAAGCCGTGCTCGACCAGGAGTTCGTCACCGTATTCGATGACTATCACATCCGACTGAACCTTATGACGCCAACGACCCAGTTCTACCCCATTCTGGCCGGTCCATGGGCAGGCATAATATCCCCAACTTCAACCATAGCAATGGATTACGCAAATAGCGGATGGGGAACGTGGAATGGCAACTACGTTACCTACTTCGAGCACATGGCTGGCAAAGGAGATACCGGTCTAGTCCACCCTGTAGGCGGTTGGAGGGTCGGTTCGGGTCCCTACTACGTGGACAGCGCGGGCATGTACACGATTATTCTAAAAGCCTATGATGGTTACTGGGGCGGACCTAACAACATGAACCTTCCCCCAGCTGGTAAAACGCGCATCGAGACAATCGAGTTCAGATATGTGCCAAGCTTCGCGACCCGACTGCTCGACTTGCAGACTGGCGCAGCAACCGGAATTGCTGTACCGACTGCGAACATCTTTCAGGTCGCGGACCGCGACCGATGGATAGACGATGGAATTCTTGAATCGATAATTCCAGATGTGACGATGCATGGTCCATTCTCCCAATTTACCACATGGTGGCTCGACTTCAACACCAACGTCACAAACCTCGATGGAACACTCCGCGAGTGGCAACCGTTCGCGGACTGGCGAATACGAATGGCCGCGGCAAGCTCAGTGAACATGACGGACATGAACATCCTCGCAAACAATCGATTCGGCATTCTGGCGAACAACATCGTGCCGCCAGGCACCTTTCCAAACGGCGCATGCAATCCCAACGTGAAGCCTACGTTTTCTTACGACCTCGCACGCGCCGAAGAGCTTCTTATCGCTGCGGGCAACGATCCACTGACGAGTTTCACGTTCTATAGCAATGGAAGTGCTGTTCCACCAGGCACTATCGACAACAGTTTTGGACCTAACTTTGCTGGTGCGAAAACCGTTGAGTTCTACGTGCAAGACGGCGCGGACGCGTTCGAAGCTGTTCTCACCCATATGGCCGACGCCCTCAACGCGATATGCTTCCTTAACGATTTGGGCATCCAGTTTAGTGTCGTCATCGTTCCAGGCGGACAGCAATACACTTTAGCCTCACAACATCTGATCGACTCGTACATGGGCGGGTGGATCGCCGACTACAATCACGTGCTCAACTGGCTCGCGCCCATGTATCTGTCGACGGGACCCTATTGTTCGTGGAATCTGTGGAACCTGACCGCGCTTGACACGCGCTACGCGGCTGCGCTCCATGCGGACCGGGCTGGTGACGTCAATGAACTGCTACGACTGAACAACGAGATGAACACAATCGCCAATGACGCCTTGATGTACATGATGTGGTGGCATCCGACGTTGCAGTTCGCTCGCTCCGACTGGCTGCAAGGCTGGTCTGTCAACGTGAACTACGGCGTAGACCTCTGGTCCACGATGTACTACCAGGCCCCGAGCGACGTGACTCCTCCGTTCACGACAATCAGCCTCGACGGCGTGCTTGGAGAAGCTGGTTGGTTCACCTCGAATGTCACGGTGACCCTGCTAGCAACCGATGACTATCAAATTGGAACGACAGAGTATAGCTTTGACAACACCACGTGGATTCCCTATTCAACTCCCTTCAATATCAGCGACGAGGGACACTTGACCATCTACTACAGATCAACCGATCAGACGGGAAACGAAGAAACACCAAAAGCCGTAGTAGCAAACATTGACAAGACGCCGCCAACTGGCGTTGTACTCGTCAACGACGACGATGCCTACACCACCTCTGAAACTATTACATTGAATTTAACTTCAGCAGACGCCACTTCAGGAGTCCGCCAGCTTAGAGTCAGCAATGATGGAGTGTGGGACACTGAAGAATGGGAGCCTCTTGCATCAGCCAAAGACTGGACACTCACCACAGGTGACGGCGAAAAAACTGTGTACGTTCAATACGTTGACGAGGCGGGGTGGACATCAACATCGTCTTCTGACACTATCATTCTGGACACAACTGTGCCCGCGGTAACGATTACTTCTCC
>WVZH01000430.1 GCA_011772595.1 Anaerolineales bacterium | reverse complement strand
GATCAATGTCATCGACGGGATCCCTGTCTATCTGAGCGATGTCGCACGCATAATCGATGGCCCCGCCGAGCCAACGAGTTACACATGGATTGGTTTTGGGCCGGCCTCCGACCGGTTGCAGGATTATCCCGGGGTCTATCCGGCTGTGGCCATATCCATCGCTAAGAAGAAAGGTACCAATGCCGTATGGGTGGCCCGTGAGGTGGAGGGCTATTTCGGGAAGCTCAAGCGTGAGCTCTTCCCGCCTGAGGTTGGATACCGGGTTATTCGAAACTATGGCCAGACTGCCAACGATAAGATAAACAATCTCGTCTCCAGTCTTCTTGTGGCGGTCCTTATCGTAGTCACCTTCTTAGGGATTTTCCTGGGCTGGCGGGCCGCGCTGGTTGTAGGCTTGGCAGTTCCGATCTGCTACGGAATTACTCTGAGTCTCGACCTATATGCGGGCTACACGATCAACCGGGTTACACTCTTCGCCCTCATCCTGGCCCTAGGGCTACTCGTCGATGATCCGATAACGGGTGTCGACAACATTGAACGGTATTTGCGGACAGGACAAGGCCCCCGTCGACGTAGTGTGATCCTGGCGATGGCAGAGATTCGAAGCGCCCTGGTTATGTCGACCATTGCCATCATCATCGCCTTCGCCCCGCTCTACTACATCACTGGAATGATGGGTCCGTACATGGCACCCATGGCATTCAATGTCCCAGTCAGTGTGACGGTGAGCACAGTGATAGCTTTCCTGCTGACGCCGTGGCTCGCTGACAATTTTCTGAGGCCGTCTCGCGGCCGTTCCGGGTACGACGTCGCCGAAACCAGGTTGTATCGTGTATATGCATCGTTATTGAGGCCCCCTCTCAGTACCCGTCGACGCTCCTGGACGTTCCTCGCCATTGTGGCCTTGCTTTTTTTGGCCTCCATGACGTTGCCTGCCCTGCGGCTGATACCCCTCAAACTGCTTCCCTATGATAACAAAAATGAGTTCCAGGTGATCGTCGATATGCCTGAGGGCACAACCCTTGAGCGGACGCAAGGTGTTGTCGCTGCCCTGTGTAAGCATTTGAGCGCAGTGCCGGAGGTGCGGGACTACACGGCTTTTGTGGGGGTGCCGTCGCCGATGGATTTCAACGGCATGGTACGACATTACTATTTGCGCCGCGGGTCTCACTATGCAGATATCCGCGTGACTCTCGCCGGGCGAGAGCGCAGAACCCAGCAGTCCCACGAGATTCTGTTGCGCATTCGTCGTGATCTGGAAATGATCGCGCAAACCTACAATGCTTGTGTCAAACTCGTCGAAGTACCACCAGGACCCCCGGTGGTTTCTACGTTAACTGTGGAGCTCTATGGCCAAAAAGCGACACCATATTCTGCCCTGCAGAACGCCGCGAGGGAATTAGAGGTCCGCATGAAGCAAGAGCCCTTTGTTGTCGATGTCGATACATCTGTTGGAAGCGATCAGCAAAAGGTCATATTTGTCCCCGACAAGGAGAAGGCGGCGTTATCAGGGATTGGGACGGAGGATGTCGCACGCACCATCCGTCTTGCCAACCATGGTCTCGTGGCGGGGTACATGCAGATAGCCAGCGAGGTCAATCCTTTGCCAGTGATATTGAGGCTTCCCCTCGACGTTCGGAGTTCGCCCCATGCTCTGACAACCCTGCACGTTAAAGGAAGGCCGGGTATTACGAAGATTCGAGAGAAATCAGGGGTTCGCGATGCGCCACAGCCGATCGTCCCTTTGGCTGAACTCGGTGACCTCCGTCGATCGATACAGGACAAAGTCATTTATCACAAGAATCTCAGACCTGTCGCCTATGTCTTCGCTGAGCTAGCCGGGCGAGCGCCTGCAGAAATCGTGGTGGACGTCAATGCAGACATGAACAGGGACTCCGCCAACGGCGACCCTGTGCCGCTTCACCGGCGTACGTACTTGAGTCCGGGTGGAGGCCTGCCATGGAAGCTGTCCGATGGTATAGAGGCAGTATGGAATGGTGAGGGAGAGTGGAAGATTACTCTTCGGGTGTTCCGAGA
>WVZH01000145.1 GCA_011772595.1 Anaerolineales bacterium | reverse complement strand
GCTACTTTCTGTTCCTGTGCCGGTTGTGCGGACTGGACCTCGGCCAGCAAGAGAAGGTCGTCCACAATCTTAACCATTCTGCCTGTCTCTTGCTGGATTGCCCTGACTGACTCACGTCGGTCTTCCGCGCTGAGATCACGCCTGAGCAAATCCAGGTTCCCACGGATAACTGTAAGCGGGCCTCTCAGCTCGTGTGAGGCGTCTGCCACGAAATCTCGCTGGGATTGGAAGACCCTGTCCAGATGCTCAATCATATGGTCGAAGGTGGTAGCCAGTTCTCCAATCTCGTCAGGCGGCCCCTTATAGCCCACCCGGCGGCTGAGGTCGGAACTGGCTTCTATGCTCCTGGCGGTTCGGACAAGCTGGCTTACTGGGGACAGAGCATTTCGCACTATAGCTCCGCCGGATATTGCAGCTAATGCTAGCGCAAGCAAGACGCTAGCCAAGAGTGCCCATCTCACCTGGCTCATAGTTGTGTCTATATGGTTCAGGGATTGAGCTAACTCCAAAAGAAGGACTTGATCCCTCAAATACAGTGGTGAGACCATAATTCGAACCCTGGCGCCGTCACCAGCGGATACCGTCTGAACTGCGACATTTCCAGCAAATCCCTGTTCTATCAGGGAGAGGTTTACTGGCAGCTCCTGCTCACCGAGGTTGCTCGATTTCACCACCACATTCCCGTTTCGGTCAATTAGTTGGATGTAAATCCCAGGTGAAGCAAACTCGTTTATTGGGGGCAACTTGGAATGGATGACTTCGTAGTCAAGGGGATCCGGAATTTCCTGCGGATTTAATGTGCCGTGTACCTGCGCCGATTGTACTCTGAGTTGGTCGTCTACCTGATTACTAAGATATCGCTCCAGTAAGATGTGAAGCAGAGCACCGGACAGCACAAGTATGCCAAGCAGGATTAGTGCGAACCAAAGTGTCAACCGCCAGCGGATTGGCATTCATTACTCCTTTAACACATATCCGACGCCGCGAACGGTATGAATCAGCCTTGGCCGCCCACCAGCCTCCAGCTTTGACCTCAGGTATCGCACATAGACCTCTATCACATTGGATAAACCCTCAAAGTCGTATCCCCAGACTCTCTCATAGATGAGGTCCCGCTTGAGCACCTGGCGTGGGTGCCGCATAAACAGCTCAAGCAGATCAAATTCCTGAGTTGTAAGTTCTATGATTTCGTTGCCGCGTCTTACTTCCCTTGTAGCAGTATTTAAAGACAAATCACTGAAACGAAGGATTTCCCCTTCCTTGGGTTGGCGACGCCGTAGCAAAGCTCTTACCCTCGCTAGCAGTTCATCGAAGGCGAAGGGTTTGACCAGATAGTCATCGGCACCACTTTCAAGGCCGGTTACCTTGTCGGCAACAGTCCCTTTCGCGGTAAGCATCAGGATGGGGACATCGCCACCCTGGCGCAGGCGTTTGGCCACTTCTATTCCATCCATGCCGGGCATCATGATGTCCAGTACGACGAGGTCTGGCTCCTTGTCACGCGCTTTGGTCAAAGCTTCCTTACCGTC
>WVZH01000441.1 GCA_011772595.1 Anaerolineales bacterium | reverse complement strand
AAAATCTGGAAGGGCGACATCAACTCTGAAGTGGGACAAGCCATGCTTCATTGTCGCGACGATGGACCCACCGTCATGTGCATAACCTTGGCGCAGCTCGATCCTCACGCTGGACTCGTCGCCACTGGAAGACTGTTTTCCGGAGCGGTCACAGAAGGGGATCAAGTATACCTCATAGGCGCTAGAAAAGAATATCGAACCCAGCAGGTTTCCATGTACATGGGAGCTTTCAGAGAAGTTGTTAATCGCATAGGCGCTGGAAACATTTCTGCCTTGCTGGGGCTTGACCTGGCGAGAGCAGGAGAAACCTTGATCGGCACCACTCACAAGGATGTTATGGTGCCTTTTGAACGCATAAAATATGTGTCTGAGCCGGTTGTAACGATCGCAATTGAACCCAAACATCCAAGAGACCTACCACGCTTGGTTGACGCAATGCATCGCCTAGCCATTGAAGATCCAAATCTCGTAACCACAATTAACCAGGAAACGGGCGAGTACCTACTCAGCGGCATGGGCGAGCTTCATCTAGAAATCGCCTGCAAATTCCTGAGAGACTTCACACGCGGGACCCTTGAGATCATCACGTCGAAGCCGCTCGTTGTCTACAGAGAAAGCGTTGCTGGGCAAGGCGTGCTAGCCATGGCCAAGAGCCCTAACAAGCACAACAGGTTCTGGATGCAGGTGGAACCGCTTGAACAAAAAGTTGTAGAAATGATCGAGAAAGGCGATATCTCTGAAATAATGAACCGCAAGGAGATGGGTGTCGTGCTTCGCAAGGAAGCGGGGTGGCCAGCCGACCTTGCGAGAAACGTTTTGGCCTTGGAAGATCACAGGAACATTATCATCGACGCAACCAAAGGGGTCCAATATCTGCGTGAAGTCAAAGATACAGTTATCTCTGGTTTTAGATGGGGCGCAGAGAGCGGCCCTCTGGCGGGAGAACCAATGCGAGCGATTAAGGTCATGCTTCTCGACGTCAAGTTGCACGAAGACCCCGTACATCGAGGACCTGCTCAGATCATGCCTGCTACTCGTCGTGCGCTGTACGGTTCGTTCCTAACAGCCAGTCCAGTCATTCTCGAACCGATCTACAAAATCGG
>WVZH01000370.1:1633-1780 GCA_011772595.1 Anaerolineales bacterium | reverse complement strand
GATCGTGGTGAGGTCTCCAGCGGCTAGAATGATGGTGGAGACGGTTTGGATGCCCTTGACGACCGCCAATGCGGCGCTCAGCGGTATTTTGAACTGAAATCCCATTTTTGCATTTCACGTCCTTACAGGGTCAAGTTTTCACTTTTC
>WVZH01000370.1:732-1484 GCA_011772595.1 Anaerolineales bacterium | reverse complement strand
CTCGAGAATTCGGCGTTCCTTCTCCGTGAGTAACGGCATGTGTGAAACAAGGTAGAATTAAGCGTTATTCGCTTAAATATGCTATTAGCGTGTTTCTACCAATGAAACAACCACGCTCACAACGGCTTTTTGACTGAACGCACCCTTTGCTGGTAGAACCTCGGGAGCTCTGATCTATCCTTGTCCAGTCGGCTGAGCAGCCTCTTAACGCGGCTCACGGAGATGGTGCGGCATCGCCAAGCCTTTTTCTTAACGCAGACCGAGAAGACGATGGGGCTCTCGCTGGACGTCAGTTTCAAAACGATGACGCACGTGTATCTGGGTGATCTAGGTGCCCGCGCCAGCATTGACTTGCTGGCAGATCAAATTGCAGTCAAGTTTTACACGACAATGAATGAGCAGTACACGGAGACCACGAAGGATGGTCGAACCGCGAAAGAAGTGGTGGACGACTTCAACGAGACCGCAGGCGTCGATCAGACGATGCAGGTGTCCGCGCGGTTTCTCGTGGGGTGGGGCAACGTGTTCTGGTGGGTGGACAATCCGGTGGCTCTCACGAAGCTGGTGCCGGTGCCGCTGGAAGCCATTAAAGAGCGCGGCGTCAAGTTTAACGCATCCAGTTTTCTCGACCGCCTCGACCTGGATTGGCAGTATGAGCCGAAGACGATTCCTGGGACCGAGTTGATTCATCTGGCCTACAACGTGATTACGGCGAGTCCGTTGGGCATCGGCTCTTTGTATTCGCTGTGTCG
>WVZH01000370.1:416-658 GCA_011772595.1 Anaerolineales bacterium | reverse complement strand
AACGAGCTCTGGAGTCTGCCCGGGTTACACAAAGAGAAGATCAAGCAGATTCAGTCGCTCGTCAGCAAGATAGGGTTCAAAGGCAACCGGTTCGTGTGGAATCCGCCGAAAGGATCGGACGCGAAAGTGCAAACCATTGTCGCGGAGCGCATGCGCGGGCTCGACTATCTTGTGGAATCCTTGGACGACGAGTATAATCTGGGTCTGCAAACGGCGCTCACCCGATTAATCGCCAAGCGTGG
>WVZH01000370.1:0-402 GCA_011772595.1 Anaerolineales bacterium | reverse complement strand
TTAGATCCGGCTGAGGCGCAGGTGCGGCTGAACTGGGGGATGCCGGAAGCGCTGGACTATGAGAAGCTGATCGACTTGCTTGGGCCGCTCGGCGTGTTCGTGCGAGAATACGGTCCCGGTATTATTCGTCCTGCTGAAATGCGGAAGATCCTGCGTGATGTGGCAAAGTTGCCGCTCGAGGAAGAAGAACCAGGTGAGAAGCCGATGGAGGCACGGGTGCTTGCCCAGTAAAGTCCAGCCGAAACTCTACTTGTTCGGTCAATCGTTCCAGCTGGAAGGCAACAAGGTTTCCGGCGTAGCGATTCATCCGAAACGGATTTTTCACCCTGAAGACAACGTCGAGCACGTCTTTTTCCGTGACGAGTTGAAGAAAGCTGCGCCGACAGGAGCTGGGAAACCCTT
>WVZH01000431.1 GCA_011772595.1 Anaerolineales bacterium | reverse complement strand
TCGGTGGCTCGACAAGCTCTTTGCCATGAATATAGCGGTCTATCATTCTCGCAGCCTTTCTCCCTGCCGCGACGGCATTAACAACGGTATTTGGGCCCGTCACCAGGTCGCCTCCGGCGAACACGCCTTTACGATTGGTGCAGAGAGTTTTCGCATCGACCCGTAATCTGCCACCCTTATCAAGCTCCAGGCCCATAGAAGCAAGGCAATCGCTGTCCGGGCGTTCGCCGATAGCTACTATCAAGGTATCCAGGGCGATAGTAAACTCAGTACCGGGTATGGGGACAGGTCTGCGTCGGCCGCTCGAATCGACATCACCCAGTTTGTTTCTGACGCACTGGATATCGGCCAGGTGTCCATTTCTCGCATCTATTTTTACCGGCTGGACAAATGTTTCAACTTTCACCCCCTCCGCCTCAGCAGCTTTGATGTAACGTATACTTGTTGGCGAGACCAATGTTTCAAGCCTTATACCTTCCTCCAGAGCCGCTTCGACTTCTTCGGCGTAAGCAGGCATCTCCTGGGAGGTACGGCGGTAGAGCAGCATTACACTCTTGACTTTTTTCTGACGAATAGCCACTCTTGCGGCGTCCACAGCGGAATTACCGCCGCCAACGATACCCACGTGTCCTTTTGCCAATTCCTCGCCTCGCAGGTTAAAGGCCTTAAGGAATTGCATTGATGGATATACTCCTTGAGTGTCTTCTCCTTCAAGACCCAGCCGCCAGCTTTTATCCGCCCCTATTGCCAAAAATACTGCCTCAAAGCCGTCCTTAAATAATTCGTCGATGGTTATGTCACGACCCAGGGCGGTTCCGTTTCTGAAGGTNNCTTGAATAATTCGTCGATTGTTATGTCTCGACCCAGGGCGGTTCCGCATCTGAGGGTGATGTTTTCATCAAGGAGCAATTCTATCTCCTTGCGTGTCACATCCTGAGGGAGGCGATAAGCTGGTATACAACTAATAAGCATTCCACCCGGCTCATCGGCTGCATCAACGAGCGTCACTTTGTAGCCAAGCAGAGAAAGATAATGAGCGGCCGACAGGCCGGCAGGGCCTGCACCCACGACCGCTATCCTGTGAACATCCTTGCCCCGGCGGCCGGTTCTGGCAGGTTTATAAACCGAGGGGTCAACACGGTCTGTTATAAATCTCTTCATTGC
>WVZH01000293.1 GCA_011772595.1 Anaerolineales bacterium | reverse complement strand
TTTTATTAGAAAATCTCTCCTAGCCTCTTCCCCCAACTGTGTATATAGTCTCTAGTGATAAGGTATCTTGAACTAAGCGCTTCGCGCAGTTCTTGATAACCCCTTAGAATTCCTCACAGTTTTCTCCTCATGCTCCTCAGGCTATATTCCTGGAAAATCTTTTACTAACTCCAGGAGGTGTAGCCATGACAACCCACTTAAGACAGCGAATGATCGAGGACATGCAACTGCGGGGCCTGGCCGAACGGACCCAAGAGGTGTATGTCATAGCCGTGCGACAACTGGCAAAGCATTACGGCAAGTCGCCCGATCTGATCACCGAGGAAGAGTTACGCCAGTACTTCCTCTACCTCAAGAATGACAAGCAGTATACACACAGTTCCATGACCGTGGCCTTGTGCGCTATCAAGTTCTTTTACGAGCATACGCTCCAACGAGAATGGGCCATACTGGCTGTGGTCAGGCCGCCGCGGGAGCGAAGGCTACCGGTCGTTCTCAGTCGCGAAGAAGTGCATCGCATCCTGGGCTGCCTGCGCCGACCCTACTATCGGGTCTGTTTGAGTACCATTTACTCGTGCGGTCTGCGCCTGCAGGAAGGAGTTCACCTCCAGGTCTCAGATATCGATAGTGCCCGGATGCTGATCCACGTCCGGGGCAAAGGCAACAAAGATCGCTATGTGCCGCTGCCCCAACGAACCCTGCACATGCTGCGCGAGTACTGGGTCACCCATCGCCACCCAGTGTGGATCTTTCCGGACCGCCGAGCTATGACCAGTGCCACCGGACCGCTGAACAAACGCGGCGTGCAGTACGCTTTTGGGGCAGCGCTGAAAGCAAGCGGCGTCCAGAAGCGGGCGACTGTGCATACCTTAAGGCACTCGTGGGCGACCCATCTGCTCGAAGCCGGGGTCAATCTGCGCCAGCTTCAAGTCTGGCTGGGCCACGGTTCCCTCTCGACCACCGCCGTCTATACCCACCTGACCCGCCTCGCCGAAGCGTTGGCTGCTGAGGCCGTCAATGGGTTAATGGAGGAACCGTCGTGATCGAGATGGCCGAGATCTTCCGCCGTTATGGCCCCGAATATCGGGAGAAGTTCGGCGAGCGAATGCCGCTCCGTCACCGGCTGGCGATGGCGGCCATCGAACAATGCCGCACCGAGGCTCTGGGCGGTCACGTCTACCATTGTGAAGCGTGTGATGAAGCCCTGTACAGCTATCACTCTTGCAAGAACCGCCATTGTCCCAAATGCCAGAATGAGACCGCAGAACAATGGTTGGTTGAGCAACAGGAGCTGCTGCTCCCCACACCCTACTTCATGGTCACCTTCACCCTGCCCGCTGACCTCAAGCAAGTAGCCCGAAGCAACCAAAAAACCCTCTACAACATTCTCTTTCGCACCTCCGCGGCCGCCTTACAGCAGTTGGCCCAAGACCCGCGCTTTGTCGGCGGCCGGATTGGCATGGTTGGGGTGTTGCACACCTGGGCGCGTGATCTAAGCTACCATCCCCACGTCCACTATCTGGTGCCCGCTGGCGCTCTGGCTCCGGATGGTCAGCGCTGGCTGCCTGCCAGGCAGGATTTCCTGGTGCACGTCAAGCCCCTCTCGATCCTGTTTCGGGCCAAGTTCCGCGATGAATTGAAAAAGACGCCCTTGTTTGAGCGCGTCCCCGCCGAGACGTGGAAGAAAGATTGGGTAGTTCATTGCCAACCCGTCGGCAGTGGGGTAGCTGCTTTGAAGTATCTGGCCCCCTATATCTTTCGCGTGGCCATCAGCAACAATCGCATCCTGGATGTGCGAGATGATCGCGTGACCTTTCGCTACAAAGACTCTGACACCGGAGAAACCAGGCACCGCACCGTCACTGCCCAGGAATTCATCCGTCGTTTCTTGCAGCACGTCTTGCCCAGAGGCTTTGTCAAGGTCAGGTATTACGGCTTCTTCAGCCACGGTAGTCGCCATTTGCTCAACCAGGTCAGGCGGCTGCTTGGGAACGCTAGCACCGCTAAACAAACAGATCCGCAGCTGGTCAATCCAGCATCCCGGAACCAGGCTTTGCCCTGCCCCAAGTGCGGCCAGGCCATGCGCTTGGTCGAAACGCTCCAGCCCAAACGCCACCGCCCTCCTTGAGCACGGTCTCGATCGCTCTCATTGATCCAGGCGGTGTGCATGTCCCACAGCGTCAACGGCTTCGTCATGCCTGATTTCGAAAAACCGACAGATCAGGACATTTGCAGGTCAATTCTCTTGCGCTATAGCAGTCAATATGCTCTTCGTAGCTCCTGAACTGGGTCAATTCTTGACCGCTTCCTTAACATCGCCATCTGCAACTATTCACAAGATACCCCACCTCTTCAAATTCCCCTCGCCTTAAATTCCAAATAGAATGCTCGGCTCGGATAGCGGCTTAGTTCAAGTAGGATTGTGTGGCGGCTCGGCCTCAGGTTATCTTCGGTACCTCGCCTGAGTTGCCTTCCTTCAATTCATCGCCCTACGCCTGACCCGCGCCACACTAATCCCTAATACATTGAACTAAGCGCTTCGCGCAGTTTTTAGTAGCCC
>WVZH01000468.1 GCA_011772595.1 Anaerolineales bacterium | reverse complement strand
ACCCTTGCTGTGGTGGGACTCTCACCCACTGGCAGAGTGCCTTTATGGGCTGCACAGGCCGCGTTTTATAATTATCAGAATCCTACACATCTAAAATTCGAGGAATCTTGAACTCTATCGACTGGCGGCTCCCGGAGTGCCGAACTTGCCCAAGGTGGCTTAGACAAGGCGCGTCGAAGGGGGCGCCTGTGTGTTAGATGCTGTTCCGAAATCCAGGGGGTTGAATAGGCTTCCTAGTGACATCCTACCGTGTTGATGGCTCCGGCCCCCTTGATCGGCTGCCCACTAGTGGTCTTTCCACTCAGGAAGGCTGTGTTGTCCCCACATTCAATGCCCGTGTCCTGGGTTTTGAAGTGGAGGATCATATCGGTGTCTCCATCTTCATCCACGTCCTCTAGGGCAGAATACACCTGGCCAGCCTCAACCCCGGTTGTACCAAAGAATACCGTGGTCGAGTCTACGGTGGTGGCATCAAGGGTGTCCGTGGTCAGTATGGCCACTGGGAGCTTCCCTTTGCTCTTCGGGTTGATGCTGTTGGGGTTACTCCCGGGTGTGATATCGATTTCGGCTTTGATCTTTGGGCCAAACTTCTGGCTGCGGTTGTTCCCCCTATCGACCACGTAAACGTTATCCGTGCTGTCAATGGCCACACAAGACGGATTGTAAAACTGGCCATCACCGTTGCCGAACGAACCCCACTTGGTGAGGAAGCGGCCGTCACTATCGAACTTCTGGATGCGGTTGTTAGATGTGTCCGCCACGTAGACGTTGTCCGCGCTGTCAATGGTCGCAAAGGATGGATTGTAAAACTGGCCATTACCCGTGCCATACGAACCCCACTTGGCGAGGAAGCGACCGTCACTATCGAACTTCTGGATGCGGTGCTTCCATATTTCGACCACGTAAACGTTGTCCGCGCTGTCAATAGCCACACAGGAAGGATAGACAAACTGGCCATCACCCGTACCATACGAACCCCACTTGGCGAGGAAGCGACCGTCACTATCGAACTTCTGGATGCGGTTGTTGGATGTGTCCGCCACGTAGACGTTGTCCCAACCGTCAACGGCCACGCCCATTGGGAGATTAAACTCGCCATCACCGTTGCCGCGCGAACCCCACTTGGTGAGGAATCGGCCGTCACTATCGAACTTCTGGATGCGGTTGTTATACGTATCGACCACGTAAACGTTGTCCGCACTGTCAACGGCCACGCCCCACGGACGCCTAAACTGCCCCTCACCCGTGCCGAACGAACCCCACTTGGCAAGGAAAGGGGGCGGTGCCTCGACGTTAGCCGCAAGGCTGATAGGGAGAGACAAGATCAGGCCGACCAGTATTGCCATATACAAGGAACGACGTATGTATGGATTTAAATTCTTCATAGCTTTCCCCTTTAGTCATTTGACAGTCTTTAGAGCTCTTGAGGTGCAGATTCAAAATATCTTCACACAATTATGGAGCCCTTTCATGATCCTCTGGCCCATCAAAAGCAAAAATCCCTTCCCAAAGGAGGGGCTTTTGTAATCTTTTCACCTTGTTCGACGGTCCCGCTGCCCTAGCGGCGATAATTCTCGGGTTCCCGAAGAAACTTATACTGCAGAGGGTTTCTCCAAGTCGCAAAATACACCATGCTTTTTTACACATTTCGAACTGCCTGTTTATAACAACCGCTTATGGTCGTTTTTCAAAATCTGATGAATAATGTGGGCCAGCTTTCATAAGAGCCTTAGCCCGGTGACTTCTCGTCCTATCCTTTCGCAGTAGTTAACCTTTGTCGAATCTGAAAGCTTTGTTTTTCTAGTGATTATCGAGCAATAATAATGCCAAGGGTAAAGACTGCGTGTATCTTTTCTAGGTACCTAAAATTAAACGGTATTCAAATCTTCCTTCAGCAATATGCTAACCCCTTAGCCTGACATTTTGTCTCAGTTTCCGTAAAAAGTTCAATGCTAGGATGTCTACCCCAGGTTAAGAGAAATGCAGTCTCTCACAGTCACTTACATCATTCTATAGGAATTGTCGGTTCGAGCCCGGGCTAGGTTTCGTCTGGGTAGCTCAATCGAGAGGTGTCTGATTCTTCTATGGTCGAGTGGGGCACAGGCGGTCGGGATAGAGCTGGGTCGCGCCTTCCCTTAGGT
>WVZH01000014.1 GCA_011772595.1 Anaerolineales bacterium | reverse complement strand
AATTAACAATAAATCAATAATTTAGGAAAATATCCTATGCTCTAAATTGATAACTCTGTTATTTAAAGATCGCCCCGAACGTGTAATTCCTTTTATGTCATTTATATAATATTGTCCGAAACAACCCCCAGGAGACAATCGTGGATTTTCTGACCTTCATCCAAACACAAAAAAGAATCTTGTTTGACGGAGCCATGGGAACTCAACTAGATAATCGCGGTTTGAAACCTGGTGGTCAGAATAATCTTACCGACCCGGAGGTGGTGCTGGGGATCCATCGAGAATATGCTCAGTCTGGATGTCACGGCTTGATCACCAATACCCTGACAATGAACCGCATCTATATCGAGACGCATCATATTGACGTGGGAATGCTAGAAGTGAATCGAGCCGGAGCGGAACTGGCGCGGCAGGCCGCTGGTGACGATCAATATGTGTTGGGAGACATTAGCTCGACAGGCCAACTACTCGAGCCATATGGGACCTACAAGGAGTCGGAGTTCTACAACGCGTTCAAGGAGCAGGCCCAGATACTGGCAGAAGCTGGAGTGGATGGATTTATCATCGAAACTATGTTCGATCTGCGAGAGGCGCTCTGTGCTCTTCGTGCGTGCAGGGATAATTTCTCGCTCCCTGTGATTGCTTCGATGGCGTTTACGACTGAGGCAAAGGGGGGAAGGACGATCATGGGGAACTCAGCAGAGGAGTGTGCAAGAAAAATCACGGATGGTGGTGCAGATGTTGTTGGTGCTAACTGTGGTGATCTGGATCCCTTTCAGATGAGCGTTGTAGTATCCCTCCTTCAGTCAGCAACTTCACTGCCTATTTTGGTACAGCCCAATGCGGGAAAGCCTAAATTGGTTGATAACGTGGCGGCGTATGAAATGGACCCGACAGCTTTTGCGGCAGGCATTGCCGAATGCTTGCGGGCCGGTGCACGCCTTGTTGGTGGTTGTTGTGGAACATCTCCCGAGCACATTCGCGCTGTGACTAGCGTGTTTGACGAAAAGTGAGGTCATTACTGGCAGCCTCGGATAGCAACCTATTTTCTCGTTCAAGATGAGATCGCAAGTTATCACCGATACTTGAAACTGTTTAGTTGCGGAACAAATAAACACTTCAGCGGATTGGCCCAGATAGAATATCTCAGTTAG
>WVZH01000283.1:1095-1349 GCA_011772595.1 Anaerolineales bacterium | reverse complement strand
AGGAGGACATGGCGTAATGTGTTTCTGGCCATAACGGCAGTGCTGGTATTGGGTCTGGGGACTGTGGCGATCTGGTACTTTTACCTGCGTCCCTCTCCTCCCCCGGCGGAGGTTGCCTCTGTGGAGAAGATGGCGTTTCCGCTACCAGATAAGCCCTCCATTGCCGTGCTGCCATTTGTCAACCTGAGTGGAGACCCTGATCAGGAATATTTTAGCGATGGGATAACCGAGGACCTTATCACCGATCTCTCCAA
>WVZH01000283.1:0-1070 GCA_011772595.1 Anaerolineales bacterium | reverse complement strand
ACGTACAAAGGGAAGCCCGTGAAGATCCGGCAAGTTGCGGAGGAACTCGGTGTACGATATGTGCTTGAGGGCAGCGTTCGTAGGGCCGATGACCGTGTGCGAATCAACGCGCAGCTCATCGACGCCACAACGGGCGGGCACCTCTGGGCGGAGCGCTATGACGGCGAGATGGGCGACGTGCTTACCTTGCAGGACAGGATCACCGGGAAAATCGTCGCAGCCCTCGCGGTGAAGCTGACAGCTGGTGAGAAGGAACAAATCGCCCGCAAGTATACCGACAACGTGGCGGCGTACGATGCGTTCCTGCGCGGCCGGGAGCATTATAGGCGGTTCACGCCCGACGATTTTGCCGAGGCAGTTCGCTATTTTAAGAAGGCCGTCGAGTTGGATCCCAACTACGGGAGGGCCTATGCCATGCTGGCGAAGACCTACTGGGACTGGTACTTGAGGGATATCTTCCAGATGGAGCTAATGGTTGAGGCGGAAATGTACCTCCAAAAGGCCATGAATAACCCCACATCCATTGTCTACCAGGTGGCTTCGAGCATGCATGTAGATTCCCAAGAGCACGAAAAGGCCATAGCCGAAGCACAGCGCGCCATCGCCCTCGATCCCAATGATGGCGATAGCTACCACAGCATGGCTCACGCTTTGATTTTCGCTGGCAGGCCCAAGGAGGCCCTCGACTTTGTGGAGAAGGCGATGCGGCTTGATCCGCATTACCCAGCCTATTACTTGGTCGTTCTCGGGCACGCCCAGTTCAGTATGGAAGAGTTCGAGGAGGCGGCGACCTCCTTTGAACGGGCCCTCAAACGTAACCCCGAGTATTATTGGGTGTGGTTCTATCTGGCGGCTGCATACGGACATTTAGGCCGCAAGCAAGAGGCTACAGCCGCGATCGAGGAGTACAAGAAAGTGGGCCCTTACGTGGCCGGCCTAAGCATAAAAAGGATAAGTAATTGGCCGATGTCTACAAGATACAAGGACCCTGCGGATAAGGATCGTTTCCTGGAAGGCTTGCGCAAGGCTGGCCTGCCAGAGACCTTTCGCTTTTGGGAAATCCGGAACAA
>WVZH01000436.1:2504-4299 GCA_011772595.1 Anaerolineales bacterium | reverse complement strand
AAACAAAGCCAATCGCCGGCCTCTGGCCGGAAGCTCGAAGTACTAAGCTCTAAATCCGAAAAGGCTGAACGGCGTAGGCTGTGTTCACATGATTTCCGTGAGTCGGCCGCCGCTTTTGTCGGATGCGGGCATGACTTTGACGTCCAAGCCGCGCTCGTTTGGCAGCAGACCCTCGGGGTCTATACCGAGCAGCTCGTACATGCTGGCGATGAGGTCCTCCGGATACACGGGGCGCTGCGCCACTTCCGTGCCCTTGTCGTTCGAGGCCCCGACGACATGGCCGCCCTTGAATCCTCCGCCGGCAACCACGGCAGAGAAGCATTTGCCGTAGTGCGACCGGCCGCCGTTCCAGGGCGGTTCCCACTGGATTTTTGGGCCTCGCCCAAACTCGCCGCTCCACCATATAATTGTGCTGTCGAGCAGGCCGCGGTCGGCCAGGTCCTGCAAGAGCGTGGCCATACCGGCGTCCATTTCCGGCAGCTTGCGGCGCATGGTTTCAAAGTGCTGCTTGTGGGTGTCCCAGCCTCTGTAATTGATGGTAACATAAGGTACGCCATGTTCAACGAGCCGGCGCGCCATAAGGCACGACTGACCGAACGTATTGCGGCCGTAGCGCGTCCGGATTTCGTCATTTTCCTGCGACAGGTCAAACAGCTTCCTGGCGTCGCCGAACATCATGCCGTAGGCGTTTTCCTCGCAGCGGTCGAGTTGTTTGAAGTGCGGGTTTTTCGGCATGGCCTTGCCGAGCGAGTCGAGGGAATGGAGCAGCTTGCGACGGTTGTGCTGGCGACTGTCGGAGATGCCTCTTGCGACAATCCCTTCCACTGCGAAGATGGATTGGTTGGGGTCGCCGCCGGTGGCGAACGGTTTGTATCGCTGCCCCAGAAAACCTGCTTCGGAAAAACGGCCTTGAGGCTGGGTCAGCACAATATAGGGCGGGATGAGCCCTTTATAACCATGCTCATATCCCTTGAACAGGGACACGACAGCCCCGACACAGGGATAGACCAGCCGGCCGGGCTCGCGCCCGGTCTGCACTATGTAAGACGCCGTTTCATGCGAGTTAATACCGTGTGTCATACTGCGAATACTTGTCGGCCTGCTTTGCCAGCAGCGGCAGCATTTCGCCGATTCGAATGCCGTCCACATTGGTGGGGATCGGCTTTTTGAAAGGGCCGCAATAGTCGTTGCCCGCGTCCGGCTTGGGGTCGAAGGTGTCCAGGTGGGACGGGCCGCCCCACATCCATATCTGTATAACCGACCTGGCCTTTGTACGAAGAGCCGCAGACCTCGCCGGTCGACTGAAAGAACCGGTCAGGGCCAGCCCGCCAGACGTAAGGCGGGCCAGTCCGGCCGCTCCGAGAAGCCCTCGTTTCAGCGCTTCACGCCGAGTCATAAAGTTTGTTGTTTGTTGCTTGTTCATATGACCGTTTCCTTTCATAGGCATTTTAATATAAATAGATTTTATTGTAGTGCCTCAATGCCGGTACAGAAACTCCTTCGTGTTAATCAACGCCCATACCAGGTCATTCGTGGCCTGTCTGGTGTTTATTCCCTTGGTTTGAAAGTAAGCTTCCGCAGCGGCTACTTCAGGCTGCGTTGGATAACGCGAGAGAATGTTCAGATAGATCATGTTAATCAGCGTGCGACGGTTTCCCTTGGCGGTCTTGATCAGTCTGTTCAACCGCTGGCTGCGTTCGATCTTGTTTTGAATGTGGGTGGAATTCAGCAGGTGCAGCCTCTGTGCGTCCGTGGGCTGGTTGTTGCGTTCGGATTCCAGGCCAGTATCGCGGGC
>WVZH01000436.1:0-2428 GCA_011772595.1 Anaerolineales bacterium | reverse complement strand
TTTTCTTCGGGAATGAAGGTGAAAGGTTCCGGAATAGCGCTAGAATAACTCTCCCGGGTTCCGGAAATCCAACACAGGGCATCGACCAGCACTTCCGCGTCCAGCCGACGCACCGGATAATACGCGAACAGGGCCTCGGCATCGGGATGGTCGCTGCGTGGAATCGAGGACTGCTGATAGGTGCGGGAATTGAGAATCAGGCGGTAAATATGCCGCAGGTCGTAGTCTGCTTTCACCAGTTCCTTTTCCAGATAGGCCAGGAGCTGGGGATGGACGGCAGGATTATCCGGCCGGATGTCATCCGGCTCGTGGATGATCCCTCGGCCCAGCAGCCAGGCCCAGATACGATTGGTGATATTGCGTGCGAACCACGGATTGTCCGGAGTGATCAACCAATCGGCAAAGACCGCGCGGGGGTCCTGGCCCGGCTGGATCTGCACAGTGACGCCATCGGGAAACACAGCTTTCAAGGGGTCAGCTGTCGCAGGATCCAGGCAAACGATTTCTTCTTTCCACTCGGCCGTCGTCTTGTACGCTACGCGCGAGAAGAAAGCCTCCATACCGGAACGGCGGGCCTCGGGCCATTTTTCCAGGCGCACCCCCATAAACGTCAGGGCCACCGCACCCGCGATGGCGGAGGGTTCCTGCCCCTGAATCGCACGATAGAAATTAACCTGCGGCACGCGAAAATTGCTGCCGCTCGAAGTCAACAGCTCGCGGGCAAATTGATCGTAAGGCATGTTCTCTCGAATCGCATCGTGAATCCAGCGATGATAGGCCTGCACCGCGTTGGGCCACAGATTGATGGGAAATTCCGCCTTGACCCGCAGCAGATCGCACCACTTCAACGACCAATAGTCGGCAAACTCATCCCGCCTCAGCAGGGCATTGATCAGTGCGGCACGCTTGCGAGGACGACGGTTCTGCAAGAAACTGCGTACCTCCTGAGGCTCCGGCAACGAGCCGTTCGTATCCAGATACACGCGGCGGATAAAGACCTCGTCGGAACACAGATTCGCGGGCCTGATGCCCTGCTTGCGCAAGGCCGCCATCACAAGAGTATCGATACGATTATTGCTCGTCCCAGTGTACTTCTTATTGCTTTCAAATTGTCCAAAAGATATCTGGCCCCACCGTGAGGTGTCCTGTGGAGGACGACGCTGGGCAAAAAGAGATACACACATAGCAAGCATCAGGAGCAAAACAACTTTAGAGCTATTCTTTCTCAGTATTTGAACTCTGTGCATAAACCGACATTTCCCATATCAACTGCAACCATGCCAAAGGCCTGGACCGGATCAAGCCCGACTTCGTCGGGCACTCCTTCACACATAACGACCTATAATACCAGAATCTCGTTCAAATTTCAAGTGTTTCTTGCTCAAACTCAGGGCTTTTACCATAAGCTTTTCCGCAGCGGCGTTTTCGCGCCGGATGAACGTTGTTTGCCAAGCTACCTGAAGCGATTTCTTGGACATATTCCGTTCTTGTGTGTGAAAAATAGATTGACCAGAAGGCCCTTCTTGATTACTGAAAAAATAATGATTCTTAGGTAGAATGCTTGTTACCTGACCTCAAGTTGCAGCCTTTAATAGATAGAGCGGAAGCTTAGGATATACCTGCTCGTGTGTAAAATAGGCGTAGGATAAGGTCGGTAGGCGAGTAGTTTAGCCTATTAGCCTGCCACAATCGCCGAGGAAAGGAGATGTATTATGTCAACGATGAAATACCAAAAAAAAGCTCAGATAGCCTTTTTAATACTAACTTTGGCCCTGATGCTGTTCGCTGGGCCCATTTTAACCGAAGCAGCGCCTAAGAAAAGCAGTGAATCGGGCGCTGGCAGCCAAAGAAGCCGACAAGCTCCAAAGCCCTCCTCTTCCCGAAGAGTCCACCGACCTCCCAGTACCAGCAGAACTCCCTCTAAAGTTACTGCTCGGTCGCGATCCAGTAGACCTTCAACCGGGGCAATCACTTCAAGGCCTTCAAGCCGAAGTAGTTCCAGCAGAACCATCAGCTCCAGCATTCGCCTTCCCAGCGGGATATTACACAATCCTCAGCCCCGTAGAATGGTGCCCAGCCGTCCTTCTACCCTACGACCCCCAACCGCCTCTGGCACTCGCAAACCACTCAGCAGCCCTCTTTCACCCCGCACGAGCGGGACGGGGCAAGGTAGAAAGCCGGCAGGAGCCAGTTCCGGTGTGGGAAAACAGGTATCAACAAGTTCAGGTAATCGTATAAGCTCGGGCAGAACCTCGCGTATCGGCAGTATAATCAGTTCGAGAAAGTCGTCTGCCCCACGTACACCAAAACCACCAGTCACAAGCCCCAGTAATCGTGTAAGCTCGAGCAGAACCTCGCGTATCGGCAGTCTAATCAGTACGAGAAAGCCATCTGCCCCACGTACGCCAAAACCACCAACTGCGAGCCC
>WVZH01000521.1:1473-2600 GCA_011772595.1 Anaerolineales bacterium | reverse complement strand
AAAACGCGAGAGCTTATACCCCCGGCACCCTCGGCGAGGGCGATGATGAGGGAACCGTTGTTTGGATAAATAGGGATTTAGTTGTAGGGACCTTTCGTATCGCGCCCGGGACTCTCATTACCATGAACCAGATACACCGAGATCGAGTATGGATCATCGATAAACCTTTGCCCCCATCAGTTGCTTTTTCGGAGGCCCATTACGACGCGCTTTTGACCGATCAGAGGGGAATCGCCATTGGTGTGTTGACTGCTGACTGTGTTCCCATCCTCTTGGTGGACCCAAGACATTCGGTCATAGGAATTATCCATGCTGGATGGCGGGGAACCCTTCTGGGGATCGCCCGAAAAGCTCTCCTCAAGATGATCCATCACTTCGGGACCCGCCCGGAAGAACTGGTCGTGTCCCTTGGTCCCTCAATCGGAGAATGCTGTTACGAAGTGGATGAAGCCGTTATTGGGCCGTTTCGCTCCTCGAGGTGGAATTGGGAAGCCTTCAGCAAGCCCAAGGGAGGAAATAAGTGGTGTATGAATCTCGCCCAGGCCAATATCGAGCAGATGCAAGGGCTTGGTATACGGGATGAAAACTGCTGCTGGATTCGCATCTGTACCGCATGCAACATCGATATCTTTTTCTCCCACCGCGCGGAAGGACCCGGAACTGGCCGGCAGATCTCTTTCATTCAACTTCCCGAGAATATGGATAGTGCGTAAGCTGAAAGGACCCCAATGGTAAGGGAAAAAGCGGGAGATCCCATGACCTTACGAGTCACGGTCCAGCCCAACGCTCCAGAGAACCAGGTTGTTGGCTTTCATGGGGAGGCTTTAAAGGTCAAAGTCACCGCACCTCCAAAAGAGGGGAAGGCAAATCAAAAGTTGATTGAGGTCTTGGCTGAACGACTGGGCGTCAAGCGATCCAACATCGAAATTATCCGGGGCCAGACATCCAGGAATAAGGTATTGCGGATATGGAATGTCAACCCGAATGCGGTGAGGAGGGCCCTGAAAACCCACCTATGACGGATTGACTGAATGGGCATAAACCTCCTGTATTCCAATTCGTTCCTGATTATTTCCCACATTTCCCGTGGTGATATAGATATTGACTTTTAAGGGGAAATTTCTTAC
>WVZH01000521.1:0-1424 GCA_011772595.1 Anaerolineales bacterium | reverse complement strand
ATGCGGACTGACAGAAAATCCATAGGTTAGAAATAGCTCTCCAGACTTTTTGCCTTCCGTACCACGTTGGACAAGCTCACAGAAAGACCGCCCTCTCTTTCTATATCGGCCTTAACTACCCAAAAATTAAGGGTAAATCGATATATGTTGACTATTTTTCTCAATCCAGTAGAATGGATGCTAACAGAGCCCGGTGAAAAAAGCGGAATCGGTTCAATATATTTCAATATATAATGTTAGACCTCTCGGGGACGACAAGACAAACACAGATTTTCAGAGGAGTTGGGTCATGACAGAGCCAGGAAGTCCGCACACATCCATGCCAGCGCCCCAGGCGGCCTTGCTCCAGGCGGCGTACGGCGCTCAGATCGCACAGATGCTTTATATCGCCGCGAAGCTCGGCATCGCCGACCAGCTCCAACATGGCCACCACACCGCTGTGGAACTGGCGCATACGCTTGGCGTTGACGCTTCAGCGCTGCAGCGCGTCCTGCGCGGCCTGGTCAGTCTAGGAGTCTGTACAGAGAGCGTCGATGGCCAGTTCGGCCTGACCTCGGTGGGAGCGTACCTCCGGAGCGATCACCCGGACTCGATGCAGCCACGTCTGCTGTTGAACGGTGAGGTCCACTATACCATGTGGAGCGAGATGCTTGCGACTGTGCGGACCGGCGAGTCGGCTAGTCAACACCGTTTCGGCATGCCGTTCTACGAATATCTGGCGAGTAACCCGGCCATGGGCGCGCTGTTCGATCAGACCATGGCCAGCGCTGTGCGTTACCGGCACCGCCCGGCAGTGGACGCCTATGACTTTGGCCAGTTCCGGACGATGGTCGATGTGGGCGGGGGGAACGGCGCACTGATGGTAGAGATCTTGACCACTTACCCGCAGCCCACCGGGATCGTGTTCGACTTGCCCCGCCTCGCCGAGGACGCCCAGCAGACCATTGACGCCGCGGGTCTGACTGGGCGCTGCCGATTCATCGGTGGCAATGCATTCGAGGGAGTCCCCCCCGGCGGCGATGCTTATATCCTCTCCGCTGTGGTGTCTGGCTGGGAGGATGAGGAGGCCATCGTGCCCCTGCAGCACTGCCGCAAGGTCATGGCACCCCAGGGCAGACTGTTGCTCGTAGACTGGATCATGCCTGCCGCCGACGAGCCACGAGAGGCGTTCCGCTTCTGGGACACCGTGATAACTGATCTCATCATGCTGGCAACGGCCGGGAGACGTGGTCGTATCAGAACGAGCGCCGAATTCCAGGCGCTGCTGCATGCAGCGGGTTTCACGCGCACGGCGCTGGTGCCCACGCACTCCTCCGTGTGGGTGATTGAGGCTGTACCACGTGAGGGAGTGGTCTAGCCAAGGCTGGGCGACGCGCACCGAGAACGAAGGCTGGCCGTCGAGCGCTGACCAGCAAGGCGTATGG
>WVZH01000124.1 GCA_011772595.1 Anaerolineales bacterium | reverse complement strand
GATGTTCGCGCAGGTGCTATAACGGAGGGCCACACTAGTCCCCGTTCAAGCGTGATTTATTCGCTTGATTTCAAAAAAAGTACTCGAAATGCCTTGATTTATGCGTATAACGTACTGTGTCAAAAAACTGGCACGAATACGCAAGGAGGCATTTCGAGTGAACAAGAGTAAAGCACAAAGCAAGGCGGAACGCAAGCGGAAACTGGTCAATCGGAAGCGGCGGATTCAATATCGTCTCCGAGACATCAACTGGGCGCCGCAGGACGAGCCGATGTTCACGGCCAGCAACATCCGCTACGAACTGGCGGACCGGGTACGCGGCCTGGGTCCGGGCGGAATCGGGGCCATGCACCTGCTGGCCCGGCGAACCGGTCTGGTCGAGGCCATTGACCGCCGGCTGCATGTGCTGAAAGTCCATTTGCCGTACCACGAGTCGGACCATGTTCTGAACATCGCGTACAACCTCCTGGCCGGCGGAACCTGCCTGGAAGACCTCGAGCTGTGGCGAAACGACGAAGTGTACCTGGACACCCTCGGGGCCCAGCGAATCCCCGATCCCACCACAGCGGGCGACTTCTGCCGGAGGTTTGAGGCCGTCGATGTCGAGATCCTGATGAACACCATCAACAACGTGCGGGTGAAGGTATGGCGACGGCAGCCGGCGTCGTTTCTGGAGGAAGCGATCATCGATGGCGACGGCGTGATGGCCGAAACCACCGGCGAGTGCAAGCACGGCATGGACATCAACCACAAGGGTCAGTGGGGGTATCACCCGCTGCTGATCTCCCTGGCCAACACGGCCGAGCCGTTGTACCTGGTGAACCGCAGCGGCAATCGCCCGTCTCACGAAGGGGCGGCCGTTCGTTTTGATCAGTCCATTGCCTTGTGTAAGCGCGCGGGGTTCAAACGGGTTCTCTTGCGCGGGGACACGGACTTCACCCAGACCCAGCATTTGGATGCCTGGCACGCTGCGGGTGTGCGGTTCATCTTCGGCACCGATGCGATGCCGAATTTGGTTGAGATGGCGGAAAGCCTGGGAAACAAGGCCTGGAAGCCTCTTCGCCGAGATGCGAAGTACATGGTCAAGAGCACGCCTCGCGACCGCCCGGTGAACGTAAAAGAAGCGATCGTGCGGCAGCGTGGCTTCGAGAACATCCGGCTGCAGTCGGAAGAGGTGGCCGAGTTTGACTACGCCCCCGGTCGGTGCCGGCGTAGCTATCGGATCGTCGTGGTGCGCAAAAACCTGTCGATCCAGCGTGGTGAGTGGGCCTTGTTCGATGATGTACGTTACTTCTTCTACATCACGAACAACCGCTCGATGACGGCCTCGGGGATTGTGCGGTCGGCCAACGACCGCTGCAACCAGGAGAACCTGATCAAGCAGCTCAAGAGCGGTGCCCGTGCCCTGCGGGTGCCGGTGGACAATCTGGTGAGCAACTGGGCGTACATGGTGATGGCCTCCCTGGCTTGGACCCTCAAGGCCTGGTTCGCGTTGCTCTTGCCGGAGCAGGGCCGATGGAAACAGAAGCATGGTTACGAGAAGGCGACGGTGCTGCGCATGGGGTTCAGGCAATTTGTGAATGCGCTTGTCCGGGTGCCGTGCCAGGTGGTGCGAACCGGTCGCCGGTTGGTCTACCGTTTGTTGGCGTGGAATCCTTGGCAGCATGTGTTCCTACGCGGCGTGGACGCGCTGCACACAATGTCAACGTGGCGACACCCGCTGCGGTGTTGAGCGTCACTCTTTGACGCCGGGATAGGGACGTCCCGGTTCGCGTGGGCCGCAAGCCAAAAGAAAGTGAGGGCCGCCAATGGCAAAAACACAACCGAGTGACTCCCACCCGACCCACAGACAGGTCGGGCGGGGGCGCCTGCGCCCGCCAGCCAACCTCATGCCCACCGGTCAACAAGGCATTATGTTACGCTTGTTTTGGGTCTAGAGCAGCTCGTTGTAGCTGGAG
>WVZH01000047.1:402-1390 GCA_011772595.1 Anaerolineales bacterium | reverse complement strand
AGTAAGCTTCGATTGGGGACAAAACAAAACTTTGGATCTGTCGGCGAACATAGAACAAGTAGGATGGCAGCAGACAAAGGTTTTCACGGTCAGTTTCACAGCCAACGCAGCTGAAGCAGTTTCCAGCGATTGGCCGCATGAATATACGATCTACGTGGAGCATGTTAACGCCACAAGTGGGCCTACCCAAACTGTTGGTGAGACATGGAGTCGCCGATGGAACTGGTGGTCGCCGGCGTACCTGTTTGTTGTTTTCCCAACGGTTCAAGCGAACGCTCATGATTTATCTCAAGAATACGATGCCTATGCCAGCGCCTATCCTGCTTGGGATTTCAACACTGTCAACGGCTCTCAACTGGCGGGTCAAGCTAGTATAGAAGCATCCTTGGGTGACATGTACTATGCACGCGGAGACTACGGCCTAGCTGGAGAGCAATATCAATCGGCTCTTGATCTGTACAGTCAAGCACTTTCAGCCGAAGCAGAGTGGGAAGCAAAGTTCGAAGAAGCTGAGCTCAATATTGCTTTAAACGAAGCGGAGGCGAGTCTGGCAACCGCAAACGCAATGCTCAAAGAAGCCGACGCAGTTGCAAACCAATCCTACTCGTGGATCTTGTTCGGCATAGGCTTCGTGTTCATGGGCATCGCAACAATAGTTTACGCGTACAGAAAACCCAAGGCTGGCTAATCAGCTGGCCTATCTCCCCTTTTATTTTCGGGCCCACAAGCGCGCGTCTCTAAGTAGGTGCGAAGCCGCTCACATAGAATTGCTATCTCGCGTGGACCGCCACGTGGTGCGTCGGGCCATTCGTCCACGTGCAGCCCCCAGTATTCGCGTGGAGTTCCAGGATAGCGCGGCACAACATGAACATGCAAATGCTGAACATGGTCGCCCAGCACAAATGCATAGACATGCTCTGCCCCCTCACTGGCTTTCAGCGCCTTACTGAGATGGCTGACTAGCAGGCCCAATGCTTGCGCTTCTGTG
>WVZH01000047.1:0-176 GCA_011772595.1 Anaerolineales bacterium | reverse complement strand
TTCCCGTAGAAGAGGGTGACTACCCCTAGAACTATGTTTATTATCCCTCCAGCCAAGTAACGTCCCGTCCAAAGTATCGCACTAGCAACTATCACTATTATGCCTATTCCCACTAGCATTGGTGATTCAACATTGACGTGGCCCCTTCCCTCCAAGAGTCTTGACATGACATCGAT
>WVZH01000538.1 GCA_011772595.1 Anaerolineales bacterium | reverse complement strand
CACGAATGTTATCAATAAGCTGATCTTGGAAAGGCCTTGACCTTGTATCTCAAACAATGTGTTAGGATGTCTGTCAGAGACGGGGTGTGGTAGGCCGATTGACCTTAGGTCTGCCAAGACCGTGGGGCAGCGTGGTCGCCACGCCCGAATCTCCAAAAGAGCCCGAACAGTTGTCAGGGTTAATCAAGCCCGCATTATGCAAGGACGGGCCAAGAAGGAGAGAAAGTCAATGACAGAAGAAGCAGTCTGTATCGGCGTGGATGTCGCCAAGAGTACTCTGGATGTGGCGGTCAGCGATTCCGGGGAGACACGGCAGTTCACCAATGACGATGAAGGCATCAGTCAGGCCGTCCGCTATATCGCTGGTCTAAAACCAGCCGGAATCATCCTTGAGGCTACCGGTCATCTGGAAATGCCTCTGGCCGCGGCTCTCCAGGCCAGCCGCCTGCCAGTAGGCAGTCATCAATCCCCGCCAGGTGCGCGACTTCGCCCGCGCGACCGGTGCCTTGGCCAAGACCGACACCATTGACGCCCGGATACTCGCTCTCTTCGGCGCCCGGGTGAAGCCGGAGATAAGGACACTGCCGGACCAGAAGGCCCGCGAGATGCGTAATCTTCTCACGCGCCGCCGTCAGCTCATCGAAATGCTTACTGCGGAGTACAACCGTCTTTTCCAAGCGGATGATGGTACCCGCCCAAGCATTGAGACCCATATCAAGTGGCTGGAGGAGGCTCTCTCCAATATCAATAATGATCTGGAGCGTCAAATCCAGAGCAGCCCTTCCTGGCGTGAGAAGGACAACCTTCTCAAGAGNNCCTTCTCAAGAGTGTGCCTGGTGTCGGGAAGGTGGTGTCATCCACCCTTCTCATTGAGCTGCCCGAACTGGGGAAGTTGAACCGCCGTAAAATCGCTGCCCTGGTGGGTGTCGCGCCCCTCAACCGCGACAGTGGTACCATGCGCGGGAGACGAACGGTATGGGGTGGACGGGCCAAGCTGAGAGCTATCCTGTACATGGCGGCGCTGGTGGCGTCACGGCGCAATACCATCATTGCTGCTTTCTACCAGCGCCTTGTGGATGCTGGCAAGGCTAAGAAAGTGGCCTTGGTTGCCTGTATGCGTAAGTTGCTGACAATTCTCAATGCTATGATGCGTACGATGACCATTTGGCAACCGGCGATCATGCTCCGGCGCGTTTCTGCGGAGGTATCATGAAGACAGTTGCTGCCCCCCAAAAAGTAGTCCAGTTTAATGTTAGACTGGAAAATAAGAAAGGGGGCATTAGATGGTCAGAAAGTCTTACACACCGGAGCAAATTATAAACAAGCTCCGCGAAGCAGAGGTTCTGCTTAGCCAGGGTACTGCTCTAGCTGTAGTCTGGAAGAAAATCGGGGTTAGTGACTGCACCTACTACCGCTGGCGTAAAGAGTACGGTGGCATGAGGATAGAGCAGGCCAAGCGTCTCAAGGAACTAGAGCAGGAAAACTCGCGCTTAAAACGGCTGGTGGCTGACCTCTCCCTGGATAACGCCATTCTCAAGGAAGCCTCAAGGGGAAACTTCTAAGCCCGTCCAAGAGACGTAAAATGGTCCAATATATATGCCAGAAACTGGTAGTCTCGGAAAGGCGGGCTTGTAAGATACTCGGTCAAGCCAGGGCCACTCAGCGGGACCACCCAATTCCACCTTCCGATGAGAAACGGCTTACCGAGGAGATTATTGCTCTAGCGACCAAATACGGGAGGTATGGCTACCGGAGGATAACGGCCTTGTTAAACAATGAGAAAGGATGGAGAGTGAATCATAAGAGAGTGGAAAGGATCTGGAGAAGAGAAGGACTGAAGGTACCCAAGAAGCAGCCCAAACGTGGCAGATTATGGTTGAATGATGGGTCTTGTATCAGACTCAGGCCTGAGCATAAGGATCATGTCTGGAGCTATGATTTTATGGTAGACCGGACAACTGACGGGAGAGCCTTTCGGATACTGAATATCATCGATGAATATACCCGTGAATGTTTAGCCATTCTGGTGGCCCGCAAGATTACAACTCAGGATGTGATCGATCTATTGTTTCATCTCTTCATCTTCCGGGGTATACCGAAGCATCTCCGTTCTGATAATGGGCCGGAGTTTACCGCGAAAGCCATAAGAGCTTGGTTAAACCGAATAGGAGTCAAAACCCTGTTTATTGAACCAGGCAGCCCCTGGGAGAACGGCTATATTGAATCCTTTAATGGGAAACTCAGAGATGAGCTACTAAACCGGGAGATATTTACGACTCTTGAAGAAGCTAAGGTATTGATTGAGCAGTGGAGAAGGGAATATAATCAGGTACGTCCGCATAGTGCCAAGAACTATCGTCCACCGGCACCTGCG
>WVZH01000495.1:1132-7430 GCA_011772595.1 Anaerolineales bacterium | reverse complement strand
TTCATCTTGAAATCATAACCTCCGCATTAGACGGAACAGTAGGGCAGAATGCCCCTTGGCAGCAAAGGGAGTTGCCATTTGAACTCCGTAGTGATAGAAAAGGCAGATGGGAGAGTTATGAATCCAGAAGGTCTCTCGCTGTCCTCGATTTCAAGCACGCTTTGGTCCCACTGATCGCGAAACTTCACACTCCTGCTCAATCCACTCCTGACACATCGTTTCCCTGATTCTCTCCCGCTGCCAGCAACTCAAGTGTGGGTGACCCCATGACAACACAGGGCACTAAACGCAAACTCAGCGCCATCCTAAGCGCGGATGTCAAGGAGTACAGTCGTCTCATGAGCCAGGATGAGGTAGGTACGATCCGCACTCTGACGGTTTATAAGGAGGCGATGTCCTCGCTCATACAGGAGTACAAAGGTCGAGTGGTGGATGCTCCGGGGGACAATGTTCTTGCTGAGTTTGCAAGTGTGGTGGATGGGGTGAACTGCGCTGTGGAGATTCAGCGGGAACTTGCTGAACGCAACGCTGAGTTACCTTAATGGCCGCAAGATGGAGTTTCGGATTGGTGTCAATCTGGGAGACGTGGTTGAGGAGGAGGATAGAATCTATGGCGACGGGGTCAATATCGCAGCCCGGGTAGAGGGTCTTGCAGAAGGGGGAGGCATATGCATCTCAGGGACTGTCTATGACCAGATCAAGAACAAGCTAAGGTTAGAACGAGTATCTCGGAGAGCAAGAAGTCAAGAATATTCCTGAACCCGTGCGGGTCTATAAGGTGCTATCTTTTCCCGGTGCTGCAGCTCACAGGGTGATCAAAGCGAAAGCGGCTGTGGGAAGGATCTGGCGTAATGTAGCTTTAATTGTGGCGGGTATTGTCGTTTTGGGAGGGGCGGCCGTCGGTATCTGGCACTTTTATCTCCGACCTTCTCCTCCACCAATAGAGCCTGCCTCTGTGGAGAGGATGGCATTTGCTCTGCCGGATAAGCCCTCAATTGCGGTTTTGCCCTTTGCAAACATCAGCGAGGATCCTGAGCAGGAATACTTTGCCGACGGGATGACCGACGACTTAATCACGGATCTCTCCAAAATCTCCAGCCTCTTCATCATCGCCCGTAACTCAACATTCGCGTACAAGGGGAAGCCTATCAAGACTCGACAGGTGGCCGAGGAGCTCGGCGTGCGATATGTGCTCGAAGGGAGTGTGCGTAAGGCTGCCGGCCGTATCCGAATCAATGCTCAGCTCATCGACGCCACAACGGGCGGACACCTCTGGGCAGAGCGCTATGATCGGGATTACCAAGACATCTTCGCGCTCCAGGACGAAGTGATTCAACGCATTGTTTCGGCCCTTTTGGTCAAGCTGACACCCCGGAGGAAGAATCAGGAACTTACCGCCCTTGTTCTTGTCCGGCCCCAGCCGTCCGAAGTCGGTGACGTACTTGAACCAGTGATCATCGATGATGCCGAGCACATCCGGTGGGGTTTCGATCACCATCGGTTCGCCCTTCTTCATCTCAAGCCAGAGCACCATGTAGACGCTCGTCGTGTTCGCGGTCAGGAACAGCGCCTTCGAGTCCATGAGCTCCTCGAAAATCAGCGCCGTGGTGTTGGGCGGTCCGAACTCGAGGATCCCCTTGCGCAAGGCGCTCATCGACGCGATCTGGATGCCGTTCAGGTAGGCCTGGACGCCATTGTGAAAGTCCAGGTAGTCGTAAACGTTCTCGATGGATTCCTGGTCGGGAATGCCGTCCCGCAGGACGAAGTTCCCCACGCGGGTGCTCACTTTGTCCGGAGTGGCGATCCCTTCCGGAATCTCGGTGGTCATCTTCATCTTGGGCGGTTCGGCCGCCCCCGTCAGGCCGACCGTCAGCAGCAGGGCCACCACCAACACTGTCATCATCATTTTTTTTATCTCAATACCCCTTTCTTATCTGACTTAAATGGTTCCGGCAATAAGGCTGCCGGCGACGTATTATGAGCTTATTTCACCAGCTCGAAGTCCCCGAGCTTCCAGTTTTCAGCTTTCAGGTGCTCGCGCAGGGCAACAAAACCCTGCGCTGACCGATGGGTCTTCTGCGACTACTTCACGAGTTCGAGGTCGTTCAGCACCCACGTCTTGTCCATAAAATCCTGGAGAGGGCCGTAGAAACGAAAGACGAGGAAAAATCCCTTTTGAGGATCGGTCTTGATCCAGTTCTTTTCGCTGACTCCCTTCGGCTTCGCCGGACCCAAGAAGACATCGACCGAGCCGTCGGAATTGACCTTATGATCACGCAGACTGCTGACGGTGATCAGCCCCCCCGAATCGAGCAGGCTCCGACTCACCGGATCGTAGGCCGTCACCGCCCAAAACCTCTTGACGGGAACCTTAGCCGGTACCCGAAGCTTGTAGGTCCGATCTCCGAGCAGGAATTCTCCGTTCTTGTCCCGGAAGCCGGTCAGGTAGGAATTGCCTACGCCCGGTTTGGTTGCGTTGAGGTGGGGGGCGACTACGATGGCCGGGTAGTGCCAGAGAGTGCGGGCGTCAATGTCGCTGAAACCATTCCGCGTGAACTCCGTATTGCGCACAAACATCTTTTCCCAACGCCGGTTGGGCCAGTAATTGATCTCCGGGTCCCTGGAGGAGTAAACGATGGCCCGACACATCGCGACTCCCTGTTTCGCAGCCTGATCGAAGATTTTCTTCATCCGGGCATCCGGCTTGAACGGTTTGCCTTTCTCGATGCCGAGCGTGGCCAGGCGCCCTAACTGTTCAGGATTGAACAATTCCGTGGGTTCATGCTGTATGATCTCGTTCAACATCTCGAACACTGAACCATCTTCCGGGGGTAAACTGTTGATTCCCATACCCGCTGCGTTGACGGCACTGTTCTTTTTCGGACCGGTAGCGAGGGGGTAGATTTTAAGGCGTTCTTTGAACCAGCGGACGGCCTGTTCGCCGGTCCCTACTTCTCCGAAACCCCGCATCATAGGCCAAATGCGGTAGCTCGGGGACTTTATAACAAAGAAACCGTCTGGCACATCCCCTTTGTAACCGGGCGTTAGAAAGAGATACTTGCCGCCTTTTCCTTGATCCGGCCCTACCACGCCAAAGCCTGTCAGGAACTTGAAAGCCGCGTCATTGGCCGTTCCAAATACACCTGGAGGGATTTCGATAACCATGGGTCCGTCGAACCCCAAATCAAGCGATGCGACGGCGTAGGGGGTAACGTCGTTGCCTGTCAGGTAGTTTTCACTGGGCGTCATATAGGCCATCACCCCTATGTCCGAAGAGGTCTTGAGTCCAAAGTCCCGAACCTGTGAACTTACTATGGCGTAGAGCGACAGGGCAGGATAGAAATCCATGTACGCTTGGGTGGCACGCTGGAGATCCATCTCATCGTAGATCTTCTGGGCCGACTTCTCGGTGGGGAACGCGCCTTGGAGGAAATTGAGTTCTCCAAAGGTGGTCTCTATCTTCGCCGGGGCTGGTTTGAAGTCTTTGGCCGTCTGTTTTCTTCCGGGGGATTCGAACAGGTTTACGCTTTCTTCCGCCCAAGCCATTCCGGCCGCCATCAGTACCGCTGCTGCCAGTATAAGGATTTGTTTCGTTTTCATTTTGTGCTCTCCTTTCTTTCGTTTGTCGGGGCAAGATTCGTTGCTGCACGCCCCATACGGAGTTTTCGATCTTGTTTACTTCACCAATTCGATCTCACTGGGTCGCCAGGTTTTATCGAAGAAGGACTGTAGCGGGCTGTAGAGGCGCAGGATCGTGAACCAACCCTTCTTGGGGTCTGTTTGGATCCAATTCCCTTCCTTCACACCCTGAGGCCGTTTTGGACTGAAGTATACTGTTGTCGAGCCGTCTGAATTCGGTACGGCTGCAGGAGATGGGTAACTCTGGCTGCCGGCGCGCGGGTACACCTGCGGAGTCTGTAGCATCGATCGCGTCTGATTGTCATAAACAGTAAACGACCAGAACCGCGCCGCTGGGATGTCCTTTGGCAGGACGACCTTGTAGGTCTTGGAGCCGTCAAAAGGTTCGCCGTTCTTGTCGACATTGACAGCCAGGTACTGAGAACCGATCCCCTCCAACCGCATACACATCGCCGGTGTAGTTCCAGTTGCGGTATAGAAGAAGGAAGTGCGCGCATTCAGTTTCCTTGCTCCGCTATTGGGAAAGGGCTTGACGCCTTCTTTTGTGATCATCGGTGGCGGGTTGAGGAATTCGTAACCTCCTGGCCACAGCATGTTCCACCAGGCTGATTCCTTTCCATAGAGACGAAAGTCATCAACCGGATCAGCACCCATGCCTAAATTGCGGGATGCTGCATTGCCGACGGCAACTGCCTTCTCCAGGATCTTCCGCATGCGAGCATCCGGGGCAAACTTTTTGCCCTTCTCGATGCCGATGGCCGAAAAATGACCGGCAAGTTCGGGATCCAAAGCCTCGGCAGACTCCATCTGCACCAATTCATTCAGCATTTCAAAGTGGCCGAAATCGTTGGGTGGGATGGTGTTGACGACAAGACCTGATCCCTCCACGAGCCGGGGTGTCTTCCGCTCGGGGGGCGTCAGGGTCAGGGGCGCGTCACCGGCGAGATAGCTCCCCACGCTGTTCCCGAAGCCTCCCGCTTGATAGGGGTAGATTTTCAGTGTTTCTTTTACTCGAGCGATGGGAGGGGCTGGGTCGTTATCCTCGAGAAAAGCGCGAAACAGCATCGTGACGTGGTTCGTACGCGATCGGTAAACAAAATATCCACCTTCAGGGAGCAGGCCCTCGTAGCCAGGGCCGACGAGCAGGAAAGTCCCACCTTTTCCCTTGTCGGGACCCGCGAGTCCGAAGTCTCCGACCCACCTGAACCAAAAATCATCGAAGATGCCGAGAACCATCGGTGGTGTCTCGACCACGAGCGGGCCCGCACTGAGATCAAGATTGCCCCAGAAGTAGACCGTGTCGGCATTGGCGGTCAGGAGAAGTGACTTCGAATCCAACATTTTCGAGGTATAGAAGAACTCGCCGTCCTTGATGCCGACATCCGCGAGACCCTTTCTGAAGGCGTAAAGCGAGACGCCCTGAATCGAGTTCATAAACGCGTTGACGCCGTGGATGTAATCGAGTTCATCACGGACCTTATTGGCGGTTTCCTGCGTCGGATATCCGTCTTTGAAATCGAGGTCGCCAATCTTCGATTGAACATGATCCGGCGTCGTAATTTCCTTGGGAATATCAGTCTTCCAGTCCTGGGCCATGGCGACTGAGGCCAGCAGGAACACAGAGCACACAGTAATACATGTCATCGCTTTAATTGTTCTTTCCTTTTGATTGTAATTGCCACTCATTGTAATTCTCCTTTCTGTTCTTGATTTAGATTTCTTTTCTCGCGAGCTGATATAAGTTCTTACTTCACCAATTCAATCTCACCCGGTCGCCAGGTCTTGTCGTACCACGCCTCGGTTGGACTGTAGAGACGTAAGACTACGAACCAACCCTTACCGGGAACAGTCTGGGTCCAGTTGGCCTCCTTACCGGCCGGCGCTTCAGGGCCGTAATAGAGATCGATCGACCCGTCATCGTTGACGATCATCTTGTCGCGCTGGCTTTGCTTGCTCGGGTAAGGCTGGTCGGTCTGGAGCATGGAGCGGGTCTGCGGATTATAGACGCATATCGACCAGAATTTCTCGGCGGGAGGATCTTTGGGTTGAAAATCCACAGTGCGCCATATGTTGTGGTTGGCCTATGAATCTAAAAACCTTTGATTTATTGAGAATATCAAAAAGAAACCGTGCTTTTCAATACGTGACAGATCTTGGCAGTATCCGAAACCTCCCGCTTCTTCAGATATCGAATGGGGATCAAGACCCTTAGGATCGCATCGGCGATTAACGTCACCAGGGAAGCTGATCCTAACTGACACAAACACTCTGGAGCAGCCCCCAGAAGTGTTGATTTGCATCAGAATTAAGCAGTTTCAGGCAAGGCCGGGATTCGGCGATATCATCTTGAATTCAACACGCCCTTAAATGCATGGGGCGCTAGGGGGCGTTACGAGATTTCTCTTCTCCTCAATTGATTGCCATCGGGGGTGATCGATTCGACGATGTTTTTGGCAACCGTCCGGCTTTCGGCATCCTTCAAATAGACACCAGCTTGGAATCGGCGAATGTCTTTCTCTGGTTTGCTCAGTCGGTACCATCTCACCGCTCCCCTGATGAGATGCCTCCTTTCCCTAGAGTCTATCAACACGACTTCTAGCTGAAAAGCCGAATCGCCGTCCATTTCTTCAGAAAATATCTGACACACATCGAGCAAATC
>WVZH01000495.1:315-1028 GCA_011772595.1 Anaerolineales bacterium | reverse complement strand
GCCTTGTCCCTGTCTATCTGCCATAGCACGATTATCTTCCAGTCTCTCAAGGCAATTGGCCACTTTCTCCGACAGTTCATATAAACCAAAGGGCTTTAGCAGGTAATCATCAAAACCCAATGAACGAGCAAAGGTAGGTAAGGTCACATGGTCACTGCCGGTAAAAAGAATGACCATGGTCTCTGGGTTTTGCGCTTTGGCCTTCTCCAGAACAGTGAAACCGTCTGTTTCATACATATTGAGGTCAGTGATCACCAGGTCAAAATCTTCTTCAGCCAGGGTTTCAACAGCAGCCTCACCGCTTGATTCCTCTATGATTTGATAGCCCTGATCTTCAAGAACCTGTCCAACTACTTCGAGGACCTGAGGATCGTCATCTACCAGGAGTATTTTGTATTTACCCATTGTCCCGTTTCCCATTCAGAGTCTCATTTCAAAATGTTATCAACTAAACGTCCTATCCGTTAATCCTAATCAGACAGAGGGAGAATTAAAGTAGGCAAATACTGTATTCTGGGAGAATCTATGATGTATTTTGATGGTGGGACAGATAGTATTTCCAGAAAGGCTATAAGAAGCAGGTGGGGGTGTCTCGGAGACCGTCAATTGGCTTTGTTGGAAGATTTCAAAATGCCCATTGGGATAGGTGACCTTCTAAAATACCCTATTTCTCTTCACGAAATACATCATTCACCCCATGGATTTCCCCGAGA
>WVZH01000495.1:0-190 GCA_011772595.1 Anaerolineales bacterium | reverse complement strand
TAACTCGTGATCTAACGGAAATGCGCATGCCCTTGCTTCAACCCCTTTGTTTTGAATAATTCCCCTATCGCTCCCTGGGGACTCAGGACCAATCGGTCTTCACTTCTCTCGGAGTATTGGAGTTTTCCGATTCCGTTGGTGTGGCCTCTCTCATATGGAAAGTCGAGCTCAACTGACGAACCGTCACGGG
>WVZH01000270.1 GCA_011772595.1 Anaerolineales bacterium | reverse complement strand
ATGGATAGTGAACTAACTACAAGGATTTCAGGGATCGTCAGACAGCTTGCCGAGCAGGAACATCAACGGCTTCGGGCCGCTGGCACGTTTGTCGAGCTAGAAGAGCTAGCCTGTGAGATTGGTGACGAAGTGACTCGCCAATTGATGAGCGGTCAGCTCGTGGAGCGTAGTAATGAGGTAGCCGACGCGGGCTCCCAACCGTGTCCGGATTGTGGGCAGTCGACCTCTCAGGCCGATACGGAACAGCGAAAGCTGGACAGTTCGCGGGGGCCAATAGAGTATTACGAACCGGCCTATCATTGCCCGTCGTGTCGGCGGGCTTTTTTTCCCGGTAGCCGGCTCGATCGGCTTGCCCGCGCGAGCCACGGTGACTCCGAAGTTGACCGAAAAGATGGTATGGGCGGGAAGTAACCTGGGAAGTTATGCGATGGCGGCCGATGGCCTGCGGCAACTTTCCGAGCAGAATGTTTCCTCCGGGCGAATTCGTCGTCAAGTCAACTTGGTTGGTGAGGCACGGCTTGCAGAACGTGATGAATCGGTCGAGGCACTCAAAAGCATGGACTTGCCTTCCCGGCGAAGTGGTTTGGCTGACCAGAAAACCCCGCAAGTNNAAAACCCCGCAAGTCGCCGTGGTGATGATGGATGGAGGCCGTTATCAACGACGTGATCATTTCGCTTTGCGAGGCGAAGCAAAATCGCGTGGCACGTCGAAGGATGAATCCAAAACCCATTGGCGAGAAACCAAGGTTGGCTGCCTGCTCTCGATGACCAGCCAGGTGCACCAGGAAGATCCTTGTCCTCGGATTCCCGAAACCTTTACCCGCGCTTCGGTGGTCCAGGAAATCGCGCAAATCACGGGAAATAGCCGGTTAAATGCTTCTTTAGCCGAAACGTCTCCGGGTAACGATTTGGCAAGCGTGTCTGCCATGCCTTGCTCGGATGACGAAGTGCCATACGAACCGCCAAAGCTGGAAAGCCGGGACGTTGTCGCCAGCGGCCAAAGCTCCGGTGAGTTCGGCTGGCAGTTGGAAGGGCGTGCTCTGACATTGAATTTTCCTGCTGCCAAGAGGCAGGCATTTGTTGCCGATGGTGCGAAGACAAACTGGCGCATACAACAGGAGCACTTCCCAAAAGCGATACCCATTGCAGACTTGATTCACGCGCTGTCCTACGCCTGGAGTGCTTCACAAATCGATGAAGATGAAGCAACCTATCCGCGATGGGCACAACTGATTTGGCAAGGCGACGTGGCCGAAGTCATCGAGCATTTGCAGACGTTGGAATTGGTTCACGGTAAGGGCCCCGCGGACATGCCATCCGATCCTCGGCATCATGTCGATCGGGCCTTGACCTATTTCCGCAACAACGCCAGCCATATGAACTATCCCGCCTATCGGCAGCAAGGACTCCCCATCACCAGCGCTCACATCGAATCCACCGTCAAGCTCATCAACCGGCGGATTAAAGGAACCGAGAAGTTCTGGGAACGGGACACCAGCGAGGCGGTGCTGCAAATGCGAGCCGACTATTTGAGCGATAGCAACCCCATGGCCGGCTTCTGGCCCCGATTCCATGCCAATCAAACCGGCTCCAACGCATACCAGCATGCTGGCAAACAATTACAATCCGTGTAATGCACCCTCCGCTAAGCAGCAGAACGGATCAGCATCG
>WVZH01000457.1:986-1836 GCA_011772595.1 Anaerolineales bacterium | reverse complement strand
TACATCTGCGCTTTGGGAGAGCCAAGTTGCCGCGCTTTGGCGATCAGCCTGCCAAAAGGGTAGGCGAGACTCAACACCTCCGTAAAGGCATCTAGGATCTCGCTATCATAGGCATCATCAAGCGGCAGGTGAGGCGCATACTCTGCCAAAAGCGCTTTTACCGTGTCGATGCTGTGCAAGAGCAAGCCGCTTACAGAGCGCACCAGATTAGCCAGCGCTTGCATATCGGTTAGCTCTGTCTCTGGCGCATCTTGCAGGAGGCTCACCAATTCTGAGAATGGCCCTTCGAGCTTTTTGCGCCACTCTGCATTTTGGCGGCTTCTCAGTTCTGTAATGGTATACTCAGTTTCATTCAGAGTTACGGTTACAGATTTCGGCATTAACTTGTTTTCTCAGCTGTCACCCGCTCAAACCGGCAGAACTTTTGGCCTACTGCTTGGCTTGTATCTGCCAGCGCTTTGATCTGGATGGGGATCCCTGGATAGTCATCGCTCTTTTTGGAGAATTCCAAGTTGCCATTGATCACAGTGGTTGCTTTGTGAACGAAACAGCGTGCAGGCTGATCGAGTCCGGCCGCATCAATGTGCCGCCACTCAAAGCCCCATTTGCGCTCTGTCAAAACGCTTTCGCCGCCCAAACCTGTATATTCATAACCATCCTGACTTGCTGCAGCACTAACCGAGGTCACGCTATCCTGCTCTCCCGCTGATTTCTGGAGATAGCCTAGCGTCAACTCGCTCAAGACGGTTTCGACAACCAAGCCCTCGCCAATGCGCCGCCGTTTGACTGGTGCAAGCTCCTCCTCAACATTGATATCGGTTTCCTCACTCGTATAGGCCAGCGTAAGTGG
>WVZH01000457.1:0-928 GCA_011772595.1 Anaerolineales bacterium | reverse complement strand
TTGTCTCATCGGGGTTTGCCGTTGCAACAGGGGCTTCCCACAGGATAGCTCCCGAGTGATCGATATTCGTCACCGATGGATTTCCCATCGTTTAACCTCCTAAGATGTTCTCAACATGATCGTGAAAAAGCAGAGCACGAAATGCCACTCTGTATCTGGCTCCTCTAAACTCTGCCCGAACGTTTCTTCTTCTGCATGGTTGATGGTGGCATTGTGCCCGTTGTGCAAGGCGTCCACCAATGCCCGGTAGCACTGATACGCCGTGATTTCGGTATTCCCATAGCACTTGAATTGCACGCTGGGGATTAAAAGCGCATCATCATAATCCCGAGTGCCCCCGCGCACACGAAACGTGATCGCCTGTCCATCGTTGGGATCATAGCCAGGGGGAGGCACATCCCGCGCTGCATAGAGGCGCGAGCCCGTTAGGGCCACCAGGGAAGCATCAGCGGCCAGAAAAGCGCGCACTGTGGTATACGGATCGATCACAGCTTGGCCCTTCCCACTTCCCGAATGATCCCGGGGGCCACGTTTCGCGCTTTCTCCAGAGCAGGATACAAAGCGGGATTGAGCATTTCCTGATAGATGGTATACTCAGCTGCGCCGTGTACTGCTGCTGTATGTGCGCCCACATCGGGATCGGGGGCCATAGTGCGATCGGCTACCGCTTGGGCTTCCCCCTGTGCCTGTGTTCTGCGATTGGCAAGCGGGGTGATCGCGTAAACCGCGTTGCGCATAAAGCCCGTATCCACGTTCATACGGATCTTGGTTTCAGACTCGACATAGAACGCGAGTTGGGTCAATAGCTCATCGGTTGCGCCCTCAACCCGCAAGAGCACATCGTTTGCATACCAGTCCACTTTGCCGCTAGACGCCATGCGGTGTGCCGCTCCCATCGTCCACCAAGCGCAGATTGAGCACCAAACCG
>WVZH01000479.1 GCA_011772595.1 Anaerolineales bacterium | reverse complement strand
AAGTCCTTTCCAAACGCGTGCGCAACGAGTTGGTGGATGCCTATGCCCTGGCCGAACAGGTCCGCCTGGGCGGGACGCCGGAGGCCACCCTGATCGAAGATACCGACTTGCTCAGCGCTCGCCTCTGTTCCCGAGCCGCCCGCGATCTGGCCGGGCACATCAACGACAAGAAAAACCAACTGCGTTCCTTGCTGCGCGCCTACAACCCGGCCCTGAACCACGTCTTCCCCAGAGCCAAGTTTCACCATCCAGCGGTCTATGCCTTACTCCAGCACTACGTCTTGCCTGAGGAGTTCGTTATGGCTGGCCCACAAGCTGTCGCCGCCATCCTCAGAGCTCATTGCCGAACCGCTTTCGGTCAGCAAGAAGCCGAGCAACTGGTCGCCTTGTGTCGCCAGACCCTCACCCATCCCATCCAGCCCGACGTCATCCGTTGCCGGGTCCAGCAACTCACGGCTGACATCCTGACCGGTCAGCAGCACAAAAAGCAGTTCCTCAAGACCGGCTATCGCTTGATCGAAGCGCGGCCAGAGACCCAATTGCTGCAAACCGTCACCGGCGCTGGCATCAGCAACACCCTGGCTCTGGTCAGTGAAACCGGAGGCAGCCAGCGTTTCGCCGATGGCGAACATCTGGCCAGCTTCCTGGGCCTCACCACCAGCAAACACATCTCGGGCACCACCCTGTTCCGCTCCAAGCACATCACCAAGCAGGGGTCTCCCAACGCCCGCTACGCCAGCGTCAACATCGCCCTACACTTGAGCCAGCGTGTGCCCAAGTACCAAGCCATGTACCAACGTATCAAGAACCGCAAGCCGCCGCGAAAGGGCCACTACATCGCTCTGGTCGCCGTCGCGCGTGATTTTGTTACCAATGTGCTCTACGATATGTGGCGCTACCAGCGCCCCTTCTTCTTGGAGGTCGAAGACTATCGCGCCTATCGCCAATCGCATCCGCGCGTCGATCACTAACCCGTGCCTGTAGCAGACTGCCGAGCTGTTAGTCGTCTCCTAGTGTCATTGGTCGGATAGGTCTGTTTTTAAGGTACTAACTCAAATCGCTCTACCAGGGGCTTCCTAGTGTCTTCTCGAAGCACCCGCTATCGCCTATTGCTATTTTCCGATCCTTACCTGCCCCAAACCTCAAAATTGGGGCTTGACAAAATATAGGACGTCTTTTTGACTTTTCCGAGATTGATTAAATCC
>WVZH01000103.1 GCA_011772595.1 Anaerolineales bacterium | reverse complement strand
GCGGTGCCAGTCAGTGTGGTTCCGTCCCATTTTAAGCTGCCGAGGCAGCTGTTGCTATCCAATGTTGCGCCTAGTATCTTCGGGCCGACGCCCCGTGGGTCATGTCTGAGTTGAATCCAAGGGTGAGTGCCAGTCATTGTAATGGTTGAATCAGTTCCCCAACCGCTGCCAAGCGTCCAAACATTGTAGGTTAGCTCATTGTTTTTTGTTCCCCAAACCATCAGGGCTTTGCTTCCGGTAGGTTCCCATGCGATGTCTGCACTTCTCGTTGAGTTGCTGTCGAGTGATTGATCTTGAACGCCGTGCAACGTCCATGTTGTGGAGTTCCAGTCAGCAGTGACCAACTTAGCTTCACTATCGACGGCAAGCAGCATCAACCTGTCTGACGCGGGATCGCCCTTCAACGAAAACCAGTTGGGTGGCCGGGATTCGGTTAGGTCAACAGTATAGTCTGTGTAATTTGCGACGTCAGTGCGTCGAACCACATGAGCATCGTCACCGGTTCCGTAAGCAAAATTTGCATAACCGCTACTTTGTTCATATGCAACTGCTATATCTTCCCAGTTAGCAGTAGTCACAGAAGAAGTCAAAAGGTATTTGTCTCCCCAAGACGAACCGTCCCAGACGAGAGCATAAACATCGGAGTTACTTTCGTCTATGCAAACTAAGGCGATTTCGTTCGAACTGCCGGTTGGATTTTGAGCTAAGGATAACCAACGCACACCGACAGTCGCCGATGACACAAGGTCATATGTGTATTCTTGCGACCAACCCGTGCCATTCCAGATTTTGTAGCCGATTTCTGCAGCACTGTTGGGGAAGTAAGCCAACAATGCCTCACCAGAGGTTTTCTCATACTCTATGTCAAAGGGTCTGTAGGCATTTTGTGTTGTTCCAACCGAGGCAATGTCGTTTGAAATTACCCATGACGAACCGTTCCAAACATAAGCGTCCAGATATCCATCGTCTGAAAGCGTTACAACGATATTCTCATAATATCTCATGGCTACAGAGGAATAAGCAATCCTAACGAAACGGACCGAGCTGCCAGCGGTCGCCATCTCGCTCTCTGGGGAGGACCACGCTGAACCGTTCCACGCTCTGCTTTTGGGTGAACTCAAGGAGTTGTCGCCAGTGTTGGAGCGGTAGGCAATGATCGCCGAGGTATTGCTGGTCGACGAGAATGTGGATGGATAACTCCTAAACGTCATGTGCGAGCCATCATTCAAAGCCAAGTTTGAAACTGTTCCGCCAGCAAATTCGGTCGACCCCAGTAAATTATAGCCAGAAGGGTTGTACAGACCGGAACTTTTCACAATAAAGTAGTCTGAGTCAACAATTTCAACACTCAACGGAACGCTGCCGGAAAAGTAAGACCCTGTTGAGATACTGTAGTCGCTCGGATAATATGTTGGTATTGGAGCTGGTGCTACAACGCTGACCTTTGCACTCGTTTTGTTTATGTAGATTGTACTGGTCCCAGAGCAGTTACCTTCTTCAAGAATAGCTGGCGGCGAACTAACCGTCGCAGGAGTCTG
>WVZH01000265.1 GCA_011772595.1 Anaerolineales bacterium | reverse complement strand
CGGCCAGCGCTGGTGTTCCTTCCATAGTCTGTCCCCAATAAGTTCGCCCTTGAGCTCATCAATCGCATCTTTCAGAAGCACTCGTTCTATTTTTCCATTATCATCGAAGACAATGAAGCTCAAGCCTTCATTCGGCGCGGTCAAAGGGCCGTTATCTGCGGGCGTGGTTGACGCAAACCAGCGTTCATCGAGCCCCCCTCGCTCACCGCCCAGCGCATAATAGTCGTCCGGGTGGAGTTTGATGCGCCGGCCAGGCACACAAAATGAACGCGGCACCCAGTTCGGCGCCAGGCGGACAATTCCTTTGCCCTGCTCAAGTGCTTTGGTCGCAATAGAATTAGCAGACATAAATTCTCCTTACTTCATAAATATATATATATAAACTACCTGTGAGTTTATGGTCTCCGGCTCACGGTTTTGTAACTGTCTCCCATTTCTGATTCTTGGCCGAAGTGAGCACCGCATCGCAAACGTATTGCGTCGCCAAGGCATCCCGGAAGGTTGGCGCCGTCGGCTTGCCCTGGGCCATGTTCTCAAGGAAATCGGCTACCTGGTGGACAAACGTGTGCTCATACCCGATCTGCAGTCCCGGAACCCACCACTTGTCCATGTAGGGCATGTCGCTGTCGGTGATGTGGACCGACCGCCAGCCGCGAACAATCGACTCATCGCGGTGGTCGAAGTAGCTAAGCCGATGCAGGTCATGCAGGTCCCAGCCGATTGATGCGTGCTCGCCGTTGATCTCGAACGTGTAAAGGGCCTTGTGACCACGAGCATAGCGAGTGGACTCAAAATTGCCCAGCGAGCCGTTGTCGAAACGGCACATGAACGTGCACGCATCATCGATGCCTACCGGCTCGACCTTGCCCGTATCCAAATGCATCCGTTCCTTGACGAAGGTCTCGGTCATGGCGCAGACCGAGCCGATAGCCCCGTTGTGCCACATGGCCGTGTCGATGCAGTGCGCCAGCAGATCACCAGTCACGCCCGACCCTGCCGCCTTGACATCCAGCCGCCAAGTAGCCATGCCCCCCTGGGGGACCTTAGCCGAGATCGTCCAATCCTGCAGGAAGTTGGCGCGATAGTGGAAGATGCGTCCCAGGCGGCCCTCGTCAATAAGCATCTTGGCTAACGTGACGGCGGGCACGCGTCGGTAGTTGAACGAGACGACGTTCGCCACGCCCGCCTTTTCCACCGCATCGACCATCGTCTTAGCTTGCGCACCATCGAGCGCCAGGGGTTTTTCGCAGCAGATGGCCTTGCCGGCCTTGGCGGCGGCGATGGCAATCTCGGCGTGTACATTGTTCGGCACACAAATGTCAACCACGTCGACCTTGTCGTCCTCGATGACCTTGTGCCAATCGGTGGTGTGCGATTTGTAGCCCCACCGCTCGGCGAAGGCTTTGGCCTCTTTGGCTTCCAGCCCGCACACCACGTGCAAGATCGGCTCATAAGGCGTATCAAAGAAATGATTGACCTTACAGTAAGCGTTGGAGTGCGTCCGGCCCATAAAACCGTATCCGATCAGTCCAATATTAAGTTTTTTAGTCATTGTAGTGATTCCTTATTCAAGTTCTTAGGCTAAAAAAAGCATATGTGAAGCACCAATTCCGAATTCACAATTAAGACGTCCACCCGTGCGCCGCCCGCACTTTGAGCATCACATCGAGGATCTTGTTCCACGTATCCTGCGTTTCCAGCATTGCGTTGGAGAACATGCACCCGTCCCAGCAGATGTGCTGGATGCCGCGCGCCGCGGCGTCCTT
>WVZH01000439.1 GCA_011772595.1 Anaerolineales bacterium | reverse complement strand
TGCGCCTTAGCCTTAGGCCCGCCTAACCCTACGCGGACGATCCTTCCGTAGGAAACCTTAGGCATTCGGTGGGCGAGATTCTCACTCGCCTGTTGCTACTCGTGCCGGCATTCTCACTTCCGTCCGCTCCACCGGGCCTCACGGCCAGGCTTCACCGCTGAACGGAACGCTCCCCTACCTTCCCGCCTTAGGCGGGAACCACGGCTTCGGTGGTGGGCTTGAGCCCCGTTACATTTTCGGCGCAGGACGGCATCGACCAGTGAGCTGTTACGCACTCTTTGAAGGATGGCTGCTTCTGAGCCAACCTCCTGGCTGTCTGGGCTGTCCTACATCCTTTCCCACTTAGCCCACACTTAGGGACCTTAGCCGGTGGTCTGGGTTGTTCCCCTTTTGTCCGTGAAGTTTATCCCCCACGGGCTCACTCCCAGGCCTATCTCTTGGCATTCGTGGTTTGGTTGGGTTTGGTAAGCGTTGTGCCCCCTAGCCCATCCAGTGCCCTACCTCCAAGAGACTGGTGCTGAGGCTGCACCTCAATGCATTTCGGGGAGAACCAGCTATCTCCTGGTTCGGTTGGCATTTCACTCCTACCCACAGCTCATCCAGTGACTTTGCACCGTCAAATGGTTCGGGCCTCCACCTCGATATTATCGAGGCTTCACCCTGGCCATGGGTAGCTCACCAGGTTTCGGGCCGAATCCCAGCGACGTTCCCGAAGGAGGCGCCCTGTTCGGACTCGCTTTCGCTGCGGCTCCGCAAGTCTCCTTGCTTAACCGCGCCACTGAGATTCACTCGCCGGCTCATTCTTCAATAGGCACGCCGTCACCCCGACGAATCGNNTTTGACTCCCCTCCCGGGGTGCTTTTTCACCTTTCCCTCACGGTACTTCTGCACTATCGGTCGCTGGAAGTGTTTAGCTTTGGAGGGTGGTCCCCCCGGCTTCCCACGGGATTCCCCGTGTCCCGTGGTACTCAAGAACACAGATCAGGAAGGCCCTTGCCCCTTCGCATACGAGGCTTTCACTCTCCACGGCGGCCCTTTCCAGGGTCCTTCTGCTAGAGCAGGGCTTGGTAACTTCCCGGCCGCATCACGGCTTGGCCCACCTGTGTCTTACAACCCCGCCAGGGCATTGGCCCGTGAGCCGATACCTTCCCTGACGGTTTGAGCTGTTCCCCGTTCGCTCGCCGCTACTAAGGGAATAGTCTCTTTTCCTCGGGGTACTTAGATGTTTCAGTTCCCCCGGTTCCCTCCCGCCAAAGGCGGGTGCCCCGATTATTCATCGAGGCGGGTTGCCCCATTCGGAGATCCCCGGCTGAGCTTGCTAGACAGCTAACCGAGGCTTATCGCAGTCTCGCCACGTCCTTCTTCGGCTTCCAGTGCCTAGGCATCCACCGCGCGCCCGTAGTAGCTTGGACCACCAGCCCATTACCACCACAAACAGAGTGGGGTGCCTCAGGTACACTCTCTATTCGTTTGTTAACGTGCTCCCGGCTTGCCGCCGGGCTTCCCCGTCGAAGCTCCCTTAGGCGGGGAAGTCCGGCCCCAAGCTCTCACACCCACAAAGAGGCCGGCCCGATGCTGGCCGACCTGTTACATGCACCAGACCCTTATTTATCGCTCGGCTATTCGATTGTCAAGAGCAGGCGTTCCGCCAATCTCACCCCTTCCGCGGTAATGTTTGGTGGAGCCGGGGGGACTCGAACCCCCGACTTCCGCCTTGCAAAGGCGGCGCTCTCCCAACTGAGCTACGGCCCCGCCAGTTCTCCGTCTGTGGTGGGCGATGGTGGACTCGAACCACCGACCTCGGTCTTATCAGGACCGCGCTCTAACCAGCTGAGCTAATCGCCCACCTGCTCAGGGTCGGCGGTGTTGGCCCCTCTATCGCCAGCAGGGCCGCCGCCTGGCCGCCGGGTTGGCCCTTAACCCCTGGATAGCGGATGGAAGCGCTTGGCGGGTGTTATCAGTGGCCCCGAAAGTGTCTTTCGGGGGTCGACCTAGGAGATGGCAGGGCGGTTGTGGCCTCTGCGTCACTCCCTAGAAAGGAGGTGATCCAGCCGCACGTTCCCGTACGGCTACCTTGTTACGACTTCGTCACAGTTACCCACCTCACCCTAGGCGCCTGCCTCGCTTGCGCGTTGGCTCAGCGGCTTCAGGTGCTGCTGGCTTCCATGACGTGACGGGCGGTGTGTACAAGGCCCGGGAACGTATTCACCGCAGTATTGCTGACCTGCGGTTACTAGCGACTCCGCCTTCATGCAGGCGAGTTGCAGCCTGCAATCTGAACTGGGGCCGGCTTTGGGGGATTAGCTCCAGCTCGCGCTTTCGCAGCCCGTTGTACCGGCCATTGTAGCGTGTGTGTAGCCCAGG
>WVZH01000095.1 GCA_011772595.1 Anaerolineales bacterium | reverse complement strand
AAGGACGTGACCCACGGGTTTCTCCTGCCCGAGTTCAGTGTCAACTCAGGGCCAATATCGCCTGGGGAGTTTACTACAATCGAGTTTGTTCCCCACCGAACGGGTACGTTTACCTTCTATTGCAATGTTCTCTGCAGTCCACACCACGGGTCTATGAATGGACGTCTGGTGGTGGATGAATGAACGCAAAAACGACACGGATGGGAATAGAGATGATGATCCAGTTTTACCTTGCAAAGTTGACAAATCTCGCCCGGATATAACCAATGTGCTATCTCGCAGACCGCCTGTTATCCTGAAGTCTTGTCAGGGCGCAGGAATCCTGCCGCGAGCTGCATTCTGTTCATGGCGATCCTAATCGCTTCCTTTTGGAGAACAATCGGTGTTTCCCAGCCATCTTCATAACCTGACCGATGATCTGCACAGTCTGGGCAGAGGTGAGCTTGCTCCGCACAATCTCGACCAGCTGGAGACCTTCTCCTCACTGCTATGAGTCCAAAATGCGTCAGGATGTTGTCTGTGACCCTCAACTAATTCAAGAAGTCGCTATTTGCTAACTCCACCAATTCCGTTTATTTGCATCGCAAATCATCAGGTCTAAGAGCAGGGCGGGACGCCATGTTTCAGTTAGAAATATTGCGGCGAAGCAGCACGGATAGACGGTTGTTCGAGGCAAGCAGGGGTCTCACGTATCAGGAAGCCGCCAGCTCGATCAACTACAACAAGAGGGATTAAGTTATATAGCTAATAAGGAAAAAGGACCTTGATAACAGGCAACCTTCATGGAAGAAATCTCTCTAGATTGGGCCTTGCCCAATCTTCTTGACACTAAGCTTTCACCTCAAGGGAGCTCAGACGACAAGTGTTTAAGCCTCTGAGAAGATTCCCTTTCCCCCAACGAGTGAGGCCGTCTCGCTCTTGAACAAGTCCGTCAGTGGTAAGAAATGTTCTGCAATGGTTCGTGGAAAGGTCTCACGGCAAAATGCAACCACCACGATCATCTCGCCATTAGGATAAGCTCCCCCGATGCCCAAAACGCTCTTCACGCCGTAGTCAGAAACAAAGTCCTGTGCTGCAATGATCTTCCTACCCTGACGATCCGTGGCTTCAGCGGCGTTCTTTACGAAAAACAAGCCTGCCGAACGACCAACCGTCTCTATTATGATTTCCGCGTCATGACTGTCCACCCATTCCACGGGGACACCGAGTTCTTTGAGCAGGCGCGAGATCATCGGGATCGAGTCGACAAAACTTGAAGAGATCAACGGTATTCCGACATGGCCCTTGGACTGACGGCGATCACACCAACTCTCCTCCTGGCCGTGGGTCCCGATGAGCGATAGCACGGGTGTGGTGGCCCTCAACTCGGAGGCTGCCTGGGCGGACTCCGCCAGTTTGCTAACGAATTCCTTGTTCTTCGGGGGCAAGGCGTCGTAAGGGACCGTGAAGAAGACGCGAGCAATGACAACTGACTCACCAAACTGTGTATGTAACTGGGTGGCCAGACTCTGCGCAGCGTCCTCAAGGCATTTCGATTCCTTTACACCTGGTCCCACCAGTCCCCACAATTGCTCAATGACGGACGAAGTTGTTTGTTCGATTTTCATGATCGTCCCTCCCTGTCTACCTCGTTGTGGTGAAAACGAATAATTAGACCTACAGCTTCGAGGCTTTGCCGACCTAGCCCTGAAAAGTGCCTCTTCTTTTCGGACACTATGGCATCATTGCGGAACGCCGGACCCTGCTCCCTCCGTTGTTGCCATGGCGGTGCGCGCCTCCCCCATGAGGCGCGAGGCGGTTAGGGATACGTCCGCCTGATTCCAGGCTTTCCGGAATCTTTCTTCGATCTCGGCGGCCTGTTCTGCTTTACCCTGCGCCCGGAGGCTTTGCATCAAGCCGAACAAGGACCAGCCGTTTTTCGGATTCCGGCTCAGGTCCTGCCAGTAGATGGCTTCGGCCTCGTCAGCCCTTCCAGCCTCCAGCAGCACCGCACCCAACGATTGCCGCACCGGAACGTGCCAGTCGGGTGGTTCGTTGTAGATCAGGTTGTCTTCGAGCAGGATGGCCCGGTGAAGCCGGGCGATGGCGTTATCGTAATCTCCGCGCTTAGCGGCAATTTCGCCTGCCAGCACCTCAGTGGCGATTTCCAGGATCGCTTTGGCCCCATTTCTGGAAAACGTCACCCGGTAGCCGTTCAAAGATTTTTGCGCAGCAATGCCTCGCAGACTGTCCAGTTCCCGGGCCGCCTCGTCCAATTTTCCACCAGCCGTGAAGGCCAGACCGCGAGCATAGTGCCACACACCCGTCCAGAAAGGACTGTCTTCAGGCGGCCGGGGGTCACTGAGAATCACGTCCCATTTCCCGAACCGCGTGTACGCGAACAGCGGCGCTACCAGGAACTGATGCAAAAGCGGCACCTCGCGCCAGCTGCCCTCCGGGATGCTGGATGCGGATTTGCGCGCGGCTTCGATTGCCGTATGGCTACGTCCCTGCATGCTGGCCGAGTCCCACAGGAAGTGAATATTGTGCGGGTAGTAGGCCAGCGGATAGATGCCCTGCGCGCGACACTGCGTGATGTAATCTTCGTCAGCCGCAATGGCATCCTCGTTACTTTCGGACGCATCGCTATAGCGGCCGATGCGGCGAAAGATATGGGAAGGCATATGAACCAGATGCCCGGCACCGGGCGCCAAACTCCTCAGCCTTTCAGCCCCGGCTTCGGCAAGCTTTGGTCGGCCGAACTCAACCGAGTGGATGTAGTAGTGAATGGCCCCGGGATGATTCGGATTACGCGCCAGCACGGATTCCAGCACACGATGAATCTCAGCGGTTTCCGGATAGGGTTGCATGTCACGCGTCCAGTAATTCCAGGGCCGCAGATCCATGAGCGCCTCGGCGTAGAGCGTCGCGGTGTCGAGATCGTCGGGGTAACGTTCGTGCAGTTGCCGCATGGCCTCGGCATATGCGCGGTCAAGCTCGGTGCGGTTGGGTTTAGCCTCCCCGGAATAGCGCTTTGCCAGTGCATCAATGTAGGCCTGCTCTTTTTCGGAAGCGGTTTTTTTCAGGGCAATCGCTTTTTGGATCATTGCGTAGGCTTGCGGTTCGGCTTCCGGCGGCATCGCCAAGTTGATGTTGGGCCCAAGCACCAACGCAATCCCCCAGTAGGCCATGGCGCACGTGGGATCCAGGCGCGCCGCCTCGCGAAAGGAACGAGCGGCTTCGGCGTGGTTAAACCCATAGGTCAGCATCATGCCCTGGTTGATGAAGAGCTGTGCACGCGCCGAGCTCGTCGTCACGGGAAACTTATGGTTCCCCAGGTTTTGCAGCCGGGGAGCAATCTGGCCCGGAACCACGGTGGACTGGACGTCTTTTTGTGGAGTCGTCTGCGCTCCGGCGTTTAAGATTCCGACCATGACGACCGCCAGTGCTGGAAGAAATATGTTGAAAGCATTATGCCATCGAATTTGCATTGGCTTACCTCCTGGTTTAGTGAAGTGATAAGAACTCGCTTTCTGATGGGGTGAGTATATGAGAAATGGCGTTGTGTGTCACAGAGCAAAGGGAACATCGTAAAATCATAGAAGACCATTTGCCATATAGTTCAAACTCGTTTTCCCTTGTTATCTTCTCCGGCCGTTTAGCGAGAATAGTCACTACCGGCGGTGAAAAGCCCACTTTTCTGGACGGAGCTGTTGTACCTACACAACGCCTTCTCCTCTGCCCTCTTTGCACCTCAAAAAAACGAATCAACATTTACTAGGGCAGCCCCCTCTCTAGCCAATCTATAATGCCAAATCTGGAAAACCCCAGATTGTTTCTGCCCTATGCTCCTCCCTCCTACCCTCCCGGATGGTTTGACCTTTTCGATTCTTGAACCACAGAGGAATCTCGGCCGTGTGGTATCTCCTATTAAATTCCTATCCAAAGCAAGCAATTTCTGTCAACCCATTCTCTAATCTTTCTTTGGATGACGGTCAGAGTCAAAACCTCAGCTTAGCTCCCAAGTTCTCCTTCTCTCCGAAGAAGGGGGCAACCCCTGGCCCTTCTCGCTAGCATCCGACGCCTTATGCTCTGGCTCTGTGTGTAATACGTGCGGATGTCGTTCGTCAGCGACTTTTTTCTAGGGCCAGTTGTGTTTCATAGTCGAAGTGTCAACAATCCATGAATTGGGGAAATCCTTCTTTCGAGCCGAGTAGACCGGGGGAATTTCACCCCCAGTCCCTCACAGAACCGTACATGAACCTCTCAGCTCATACGGCTCGTGCCAGCCCTCCTCTT
>WVZH01000167.1:61172-61385 GCA_011772595.1 Anaerolineales bacterium | reverse complement strand
GTAATCGAAGGCCCAGTGACCGTAGGGGACGTCACCGAATACGGCGGTTGGGGTGGGGGTGGGTGAGTTCGTGGGTGTTGATGTCATCGTCGCAGTCGGAGTGTCTGTGGGTGTGGCCGCAGGTGTCCCTGTGTCTGTTGGGGTAGGCGAGTTCGTTGCTGTGGGAGTATTCGTGGGGGTTGAAGTAGAGGTTGGCGTGTTTGTTGGCGTCGC
>WVZH01000167.1:50532-61098 GCA_011772595.1 Anaerolineales bacterium | reverse complement strand
ACGTACCACCCAGGAGGGGACTCGATCGACCATTGTGGACCAACAGGTGAGCCTCCAAGCAAACGTAGGGCGTCGCTGGGCCCATCGGCGTGACCAGATGAATCGTGGATTACATCGCCAGAACCCTCATCGAAGTGGTAGAGCGCCACCGTGTCCGCATCCGGGGTGAAGGGTGTAGTGGGAGGAGAAAATGGTTCATTGTAGCGCACGATCGTGGAGACCCTCATCTCATCCAACCAGCCGTCATACGCGGGTCGTTGTGATTTGTTCTGATCGTACTTTTCGGCCCCAATCACCAAGTAGGGATCGTTAGGATGCCCAGGCGTGAGATCGTCCGGATAACTAATGTCTCCAATCGGTCCCACTTGCGTGGCGTCCAACTGACCGTCAATAAAGATGCGCATTATCCCATCAATACTTCGTGAGACCGCAATGTGATGCCACTGTCCGTCCGCAACGTCGATGGTTCCACATAGCGTGTCATTTTCGGGACCGTTGTTGATCCCGAAGGCGATACGGCCGTCTGCTAACGATACNNTACCCAGCGTTCATTCTGCGGATCACAGGTGGGGGCAGCATTATCTCCGGGATTGGCCTTCATCCACCATTCGATCGTGAAATCTCCCGCGCCTACGTCGACGGGTGGTCCGGGATCGCTGTTAGCAGGGTCGTCGATCGAAACCTTCAAGCGGTCGATGTCATCCTCGGCGTTTCCGAAAAAGCGCAGCGAGTAACCTCCCGCTACCGGCAACATCAACGAGACTTCACTATCCTCGTAAAAGGTGAGAAGTATTTTGTCCCAAGTGTCACCTTGGTTAGCCATGTCGCGGGATTCCACCTGACCCATACAATTCCCGGATAGCCCATCGGGACATTGGCTGACATAGGCTCGGTAGTATGTACGCACGAGTTGATCCCCGCGCATAAGGCGCCAATCCCAAGTATCGTCCACGGCGTCGTTCGTACTTTGATATTCGATCGCCGGATTGTAAACCTGGTCGCAGGTGCTGTCGTAGACGTCGGCGTCGGGCCATTTTCCGCCGATAGCGATGTACGACCAGGCGTACATTTTGGCAGCCATGGCACCTGAGCGGAGTGATTCCTGATGCCAGGCGGGTGACCATTCATTGGGAAGAACGTGTTTGACGTAATCCTTGAAATCCACAGTCTCAACCGTGTACTCTCGATCCAGATCGCAGTATGCATAATTCGTGATACGCACCCGGATCGTGGTCGGAATGAGTAATAGACTTTGATCTGCAAGTGGCTTGACGAGAGCCGCGGCTCCGAAAATCGTCTCTGGATCAGCTGGTCGCTCGGCGCGCGGTGGAGGAACGACGATCGTTCTTGGCTCGTTTCCGAGTTCGACGGAGAGGATTAAAGTGTCGTTGGCGATAAGACGGACATCCTGCAACGTCCAGTCCCCGTAGCCGGCTGCTGTCACAGTTAACGTGGTGAGGAACTCGGGTTCGTCGAGAGCAATATTGCTCCAGGCGAAGCGGCCGGAAGCGTCGGTCTTTATCGATAATCCCAGATTGGATGCAGTGACTTGTGCAGCGGTGATCGGAACCCCGGTCCTCAAATCAATCACTTGACCGCGTACGTTCGCGCTCGCCCCGGTTTGAGCAATTGCAGGCTCAAGCGCGAAAGCCATAAATGTGGCGATCATCACGAAGGCTGCCAAAATGAATTCGCGACCACCTTGCAATGAAAACTTTCTCCCGGGAAGAGAAGCTTTACCTGTCATTCGTTGTTGACCATTCTCAGGTGGTGAAGGGGCATTTCTGGCCAGGAGCGTGATGACGATGTTCTCGCTCTCGTCATGCGCTTGTTGGGCTAGATGCACTGCCGCCTAATTCCTCCCCATAATCATCTGAATAATTAGGCTCCTGTCAAGGGCCTATCAGTCATACTGGTGTATAGGAGGGAGGTGTAATGGTTTTTCATGTCCTTCCTTAAGATTGGGAACCAAATATACCTTGGCGACGTCATCTCATTTAACCGTATCGACCACACAATATGACACCATACGCTGATCACCGCTTCCTGTGTGCCATTTTTCCTTCCAATGTGATGTTGGTTTGGAGCCAGGTTTTATGCAGTGCAAAACTTGTGCCAATAGCAATCGCGGCCTATTATCTTACCTTGATGGCAGTCATAACAATTGAAGGATAGGAGGATTTGCCATGGATGTACAATCTTTTCGGATCCTCGGAGATATCACAATGGACCTTTATGATCTCATGGAGGTCCTTGGGATTATCCTGCGCGCTGCAGGCGCAATGGCCTTCGGCTTAGGTGTTGGCTGGCTGGCCGTTCAATCAGTCAGGATGAAAGTCTGGCAGTATGCGGTCGCTACGATGCTAGGATTGCTAGCTGCATTTGTGCTAATCGGTCGCTGGGTGGCGAGCCCAGGCACGCTGGGTGGGTTCGGTCTTGGAGTCGGCGTTGCTCTTGTGATCTGGGGTGTAGGCCGGATCCCTGAGGATGGCGGGAAGAAATAAAGCACTTCGAACCCGCGATCGATGACAAACCCCCACCGAGACGGTGGAGATTTATAACCATAACGCTGGCACGCCAACCTCCAAGCGCTGCGGTTAGAGAATGTATCTAATTGACAGACTGTGGACGGCTATGGTATATTTTTGTGACAATCGAATAGCCCCTAAAGCACTCTTATCCAGAGAGGTGGAGGGAACGGCCCTGTGAAGCCTCGGCAACCTACCAGATGAAATCTACTGGCGTGGTGCGAATTCCGACAGACAGAGTGTCTGAAAGATGAGAGGGAGGCTTGAGTTGGTGACAATGCCCCTTCTCGCGTAGAAGGGGCAAATTTATTAAGGAGGAAGTTTGAATGAGTACAACGTTCATGAAATCACCCCAATTGTTTTTCACCTCCGAATCGGTCACCGAGGGGCATCCGGACAAGATGTGCGATCAGATATCCGACGCTGTGTTAGATGCCTGTTTGGAGCAGGACCCCTATTCACGCGTCGCATGTGAAGTGGCAGCCAAGACCGACTTTGTGATGCTGCTTGGTGAGATCACTACTGCAGCACAGATCAACTATGACGAGTTAGCTCGCCGGGTTATCAAGGAAATTGGGTACGACAACAGCGAGAAGGGCTTTGATGGCAACACGTGTGGGGTGCAAGTTGCGGTCGCCGAGCAAAGCGGAGATATCGCCCAAGGCGTGGATCGGGCGCTCGAATATCGGACCGGTGAGGTGACAGATGAAGAAGTTGAGACGATCGGCGCGGGCGATCAGGGTATGATGTTTGGCTTCGCGTGCAACGAGACCGACACACTCATGCCGATGCCCATTCATCTCGCTCACTTGCTCACGCGTCGTCTAGCAGAGGTGCGTAAAACCGGTGTGCTGCCGTGGGTGCGCCCGGACGGCAAATCGCAAGTAACCGTGGAATACAATCTTGGCCAACCGAAACGCGTGGACACAGTACTGATCAGCACACAACATGCTCCCGAAGTCGATGAGCAGGAGATCCGCGCGGGGATCATCGAGCACGTTATCCAACCCGTCCTGCCTGAAAAACTGGTTGACGAAAGGATAAAGATTTACATCAATCCGACAGGGCGTTTCGTCGTAGGTGGACCGCTTGGTGACTCCGGTCTCACGGGTCGCAAGATCATCGTCGATACCTATGGTGGAATGGGCCGCCATGGTGGAGGCTGCTTCAGCGGTAAGGACGCTACGAAGGTGGATCGTTCCGGTGCCTACGCGGCACGCTGGGCAGCAAAGCACATCGTCGCAGCGGGTCTCGCGGAGAGATGTGAGCTTCAAGTCGCCTATGCGATCGGTGTGGCACAACCACTCTCGGTTAATGTCGAAACGTTTGGTACGGGACGTATCCCAGACGAGGAGATCATCGGTCTGGTCGAGAATCACTTCGATCTCCGCCCAGGGGCAATCATCCGCGATCTCGGCTTACGCAAACCGATCTTCCACCAAACCGCAGCATATGGGCATTTTGGGCGTGATGATCTGGATCTTCCCTGGGAGCGCCTCGACCGTCTGGAAGCGATCAAGGCGGGTGCAGGTGCAAAGGAGATGGTCGCGTAACCCACATTGCGATTACTCATTCACACAGGGGCGGTTCTCGAATCGCCCCTGTATCTTTTGACATCCACATATGCATATCTTATAATCCATATATGTTCTTGAAGACGAACCCGGCCCCATGCTCACCCAACGTGACCCGCGAGTGTTGCTGGTCTGGTTGAAGCATTGGAGCAACCCTTTCGATGGTCGGCTTCCCAGATCGCAGGGAGGCCGCTTTTCTTTTTCAGAAGGTGTGGTCGATGGAACTTGCTGAACTCACAGATGCCATGCATCAATTCGTCGAAGCGATGGGATGGTATGCGCCCGACAGCCCAAAACCTCAGTCACCGCGAAACCTGGCGATATCACTTGTGATTGAGGCGGCTGAGGTCATGGAGTTGTTTCAGTGGAAGGATAAGCGCCCAGACGACGAGGCACTCGCCTCTGAGCTGGCGGACGTTATGTTGTATTTGCTTCAATTGGCAAGTCTGAGCAACATCGATTTGGAACAGGCGGTAATGGATAAGCTTCGTACCAACTACGATCGAGATTGGTAAAGGATGCAGATCCTGGCTTTGAGCGACCGCATCGTCCCCTATTTACACGGTCCGAACATTGTACAGCGCTTTGGAGATGTGGACTTGATCGTAGGATGTGGGGATTTGCCGGCATATTATCTAGAGTACATTGTCACGCAATTAAATGTTCCCCTTGTGTATGTCCCTGGGAACCACGACCCTGATCAGTTTCATGTCCCTGGCGGCGTGAATATCGATGGAAGACTCATTAACCTTAATGATTGCTTTATCCTGGGCTTAGGAGGCAGTAGGCGTTATAAAAAGGAGGGCAGGCACCAATATTCAGAGTTTGAGATGCGCTCACGGATCGTCCGGTTGGTACCCCGACTGCTTTACAACCGTATCAGACACAGGCGGGCTGTGGATGTTCTCGTTACACATGCGCCCCCTCGAGGGATCCACGACGCGAATGATCAAGCGCATGTGGGTTTTACGGCGTTTCTCGAGCTAATACATATTTTCCGGCCGGCCTTGATGCTACACGGTCATACTCATCAACTGCGAAATATCGAGGTGACCGAGACGGAGTACAAAGGTTGCTTAATTACCAATGTCTTTCCCTACCGCAGTGTGAACTTTGAGTGCAGTCTTCGAGCGAGAGCACTCATTGATCGAGCCTGATATCTGGGAGTAGAAAGGTTGAATCCAAAGTATTGTGGCGATGAATCTGAAGAATCGTGATTGGGGATGGCCTTTCAGCCTAGCAGATCTGACTGCAGGACTGCGTCGCTACCTGGGGGACACCTCTGTGCGTGTCACCGACGTAGAGCCACTGTCAATGCCTTATCGTCGGCCTGCCATTGGTCGCTTGAGGGCTTTGAAAGTGGACTATACGCTTGCGGACGAGCATGGGACCTGTCGCTTGGTTGTAAAAGAACCCCGCGGTACAACACGCACAGGATTGGCTGGCGCTGGTCGGAGAGAAGTGGGTGTCTATCAGTCGCTGGCAAGCCATCTTCCTATTGAGACCCCTACGCTGATCGCTGCCTCTTCCGTGGGAGACTGGCTACTGATGCTCGCTTTCCAACCTGCTCGTGATCCTGGCGATTGGGCTGCTGAGGATTACCGCGATGCGATTGAAGCGCTCGTGGACCTTCACGACAGGTTTTGGGCGCTTGGAGAGGATTTCAACGCTTTTCCGTGGTTGGGGCGACCATTGGCGGCGGATTATGAGGTTCACGTCGCTGCAGCTGCAAAAGCCATCGAACGAATTGTGGCTCAGGGGGAACCTGAAGCGCTGGTCGGTGTACGGGAACGAATGCAGGTTTTGGCCGCTCTTACAATGAGAGCAGATAGGGTTGTGGCGCCTTTACGGAATGAGCCAACCACCCTCTTGCACGGCGACTATTGGCCAGGGAATATCGCCATTCTAGAAGACGAACGCCAAATCGTTTATGACTGGCAACTGGCCTCCATAGGTCCTGGGGTCATGGACTTATTGGTTTTTGTAAATAAGAGTACATGGTGGTTCGATCCGCTTCCTCTAAGCCAAGCTGAAATCATTACCCACTATCGGGAGAGAATGGCTGGAAAATGCGGTGTCTTGTGGGAGGAAGACAAGTGGGAGATGCTCTGGGATCATGCCATGATGTGGCGCTTTCTTCAGGAGTGGGTCGACTTATTAGCGGCGTCACCGGAGTCCTTGTTGGAAGCACGAGCCGATCAACTCGATGAGGTGTGGCTTAATCCTGTCGCTCAGGCTGTGACCCGGAGAATAGGTGAGCTATGAGCATGAAAGCGAATGTCGTGACAGTGTTTGGAGGCTCGGCGCCCGGATCTGGGGACCGCGCATATCGTAGTGCGGAATCGCTGGGTCGTAACCTGGGAGAGGTGGGTTTCAGCGTGGCCACAGGTGGTTACGTCGGAACCATGGAAGCGGTGAGCAAGGGGGCAGCGGCTTCAGGGGGGCACGTTATTGGTGTGACCTGCGAACAGATTGAGCGGTGGAGGCGTGTGAGTCCCAACCCTTGGGTGAGCGAAGAAATTCGCGTTTCAACGCTGCTGGAAAGGGTATACAGACTCATCGAGATTGGAGAAGCACTGGTCGCCCTGCCTGGCGGGTTAGGGACGCTCTCCGAGATCGCATTGGCTTGGTCGCTAATGCAGACGGAGGAGATTTCTTCGCGACCGTTCGTACTGGTAGGCGAATTTTGGCAGCGTATTATGGGAGATTTTATCGCGACAGCGAACGGTTACCTGGCGCCAAAGGATATCGAATTGCTGACGTTCAAGGATGGGGTCGACGACGCAGTTGATTATCTCGTCCGTCGCCTGAGGTCTCATGCCTGAGTTTTTAGGTTCGTGATCTATGCGGTGGAAATTGTGTGCGTCCGTAATTTTTATCAAGCATGCGATGTGAATGCTGAATTTATTTCACCGTAAAGATCTCATATATTTACGAGAGGATAGCAATGGTTAGCGAGCAATTACCTTCCCGAACAGAGAATTTTTCCGAGTGGTACAACCGATTGGTCATTCAGGCCGAGCTGGCCGATTACGCGCCAGTACGAGGCTGTATGGTGGTACGACCATATGGCTGGGCATTGTGGGAGAACATCAAGTCCGCTCTCGATCGACGATTCAAGGCCACAGGCCACGTAAATGCCGCATTCCCATTGTTTATCCCCATGAGTTTCATGGAGCGGGAGCGAGAGCACGTGGAAGGTTTTTCTCCTGAATTGGCTATCGTCACCATCGGGGGAGGCCAGGAATTGGAAGAGCCACTTGTCGTGCGCCCAACCTCGGAAACGATCATTGGTCACATGTATGCCAAGTGGATCAAGTCCTACCGGGATTTACCTGTGCTGATCAACCTGTGGAATAGCGTGGTTCGCTGGGAAATGCGCACCAAACTCTTCTTGCGTACCACCGAGTTCTACTGGCAAGAAGGGCACACGGCACATGTCTCCGAAGAAGAAGCGAAAAATGAAACCCTTCAGATGCTGGATGTCTACGCTGATTTTGCTGAAAATGAGGCAGCGGTCCCAGTTATCAAGGGTCTGAAGAGTGAGAGCGAGAAATTTGCAGGAGCACTTCACTCCTATAGTATCGAGGCGATGATGGGGGATACACGCGCCCTCCAGGCAGGAACCTCACACAATCTGGGCGAGAATTTTGCGCGCGCCTTCGAAATCCGATACTTGGACCGTGATAACAATTTGCAGTATTGTTGGACTACTTCTTGGGGTCTCTCCACACGTTTTGTTGGTGCAATCATCATGGTCCATGGAGACGATCAAGGGTTGATCCTACCTCCACGTCTGGCTCCTTACCAGGTCGTGATCGTGCCCATATTCAAGAATGAGGACGAGCGCAGCGTTGTAATGCAGACCGTTGAAAAGATTCAAGGGCAACTGGGTGATTTTCGCGTCAAGCTGGATGATCGTGAAGGACTGACCCCTGGGTTTAAATTCAACGATTGGGAGATGCGTGGTGTACCTTTACGCATCGAGGTAGGGCCGAAGGATGTCGAGAATAGGACTGTAGCGCTTGCAAGACGGGATCAACCAGGTAAGGCCGGGAAACAAGTCGTTCCACAGGAGGGATTGAGCGCTGCGGTTGCTGATTTGCTCACGGGGATACAGAGCTCAATCTTCGAACGAGCAAAAACGTTCAGGGATGAAAACACATACCAGCCTGAGGATTACGAGACTTTCAAAGAGATAGTTAAAAAGGGATGGGCGGATGTTTGGTGGTGTTGCGAAACGTCATGCGAGATGGACATTAAAGAGGATACCAAAGCTAGCTCACGCGTCATCCCCCTCGATCAGCCAGGTGGGGAGGGTGTTTGTTTTCACTGTGGTGAGAAGGCTACCAAGCGGGCGATCTTCGCCAGAGCGTACTGATCAAGGGTGAAGTCTGCCATGGCGGCCGTCAATCCCGCGCGCCTCAACACACAAGTTGGAGAGTTACTGGCGTGCTTGCACGACCCAGTCGCGCTGCGACGAGAATGTTTGGAAATACTCGACTTCTATGCCGATCGGACCAGGAGACCGAGTGTTTCGAGCAGCGCTGATGATGCGGTAAGGATCTTTCGCGTGCCACGACCGGTAATACGTGCATTAGGGACGGGTCTGAAGACGCGGGTGATTGAACGGCCCGACCTGGCTTACGCGGCTGCCAGTGCCTTGTGGGAGGCAGGCTATCGAGAAACACGCCAACTCGCGTGCGTGATTTTAGGCGCGTATCGCCAATCCGAGATCGCAGATTGGGTGACGGATTGGGTGCCCAGTTGCGAAGATCGTGTTGCATTGGCCGAGCTTGCCAGAGTGGGCTTGCAAGGTTGGCGTGCAAACGATGTGGCTATGTTCCTGAGTAAGGTCGCGGAGTGGCTCGAGAGTTCGAGCCTGCGCATGCGAGTTTTTTCCCTTCAGGCTCTCGATGCAGCTGCCCACGACGAGGACTTCGATGAGCTCCCAACCGTTTTTCGGCTCATCACAGGCAGGGTAGCCACGTCGCAAGGTAGAGAAAAGCGATCCTTATACAGCTTGGTAAATACACTGGCGACACGCTCTCCCCCAGAGACGGCTCGATTTTTGATCGATGAGATAAATCGAGAGGGTGGTGCCGCCCGGAAGATGACCCGGAGCTTGATCGAGAACTTCCCCTCCCGACAACGCATCCTGCTCGAACGCACCTTGTCCCCATAATTCCTGCTTGGTATAATCACACCATCCTGGTGACTAGACCGACGGGCGGTTTCTCAGGACTTCCCGTTGGGTGACCTGCGAAGGAGCAGATGTCATGGCTTTATCGAAAGAAGAAAAATCGAAAATAATCGATGAGTTTCACCGACACAAAAGCGACACTGGGTCGCCTGAAGTCCAAGTTGCGATTCTTACGCAACGAATTCAACAACTCACCGATCACTTGAATGAACACAAGCATGATGAGTCCTCTCGACGAGGGCTCTTAAAGTTGGTGGGGCAACGAAGAAGACACCTCGCATACCTGAAACGCAAGGACGCGGCTACCTACCTGGCTTTAACCGAACGGTTAGGCATACGCCGCAAATAGGTCTTTAAGATGGGCGAGTAGGTGATGCCAGGTTCATCATCTGCTCGTTCTTCGTTTCCGGTTTGGGTGCACTTCCCCTCGCCAGCAAGTTGGATACTAGAATCGTTACCATTGCGCCCTGGTCTGTGAGAAGGGTTGGGAATTGGGGCTCGTTCGTCAGGCACCCGCGTTGCCTGTACTGGCGGCCGTACTCCAGTCCCTAACCCACGTCGACGAGAGGCGGGAAGGGATATTTTCATGTTAGGGACAAAGCAATATGCAGCCGAAGTTGATGGTAAAACCATCACCTTAGAGACCGGCAAACTCGCTGGACAAGCGGGTGGTGCCGTGACAGTCCGTCAAGGGGATACGGTCCTATTTGCGATTGCCACGATGGGTAGTTCACCTCGGGAAGGAATCGATTTTTTCCCGCTAACCGTGGACTACGAAGAGCGCTTATATGCAGGGGGGCGCATCCCCGGATCTTTTTTTCGGCGTGAAGGTCGTCCGTCGGAAGCCGCGGTGTTAATCGCCCGGCTCACAGATCGACCGATCCGCCCGCTGTTTCCAAAAGACATGCGCAATGACGTGCAAGTTATTCTGTACTCTTTGTCCGCAGATGATGAAACCCCCATCGATGTGTTAGGAATCCTTGGAGCCTCCGCGGCATTGATGATCTCGGACATCCCCTTCGATGGTCCCGTCGCTTCCCTAAGGGTGGTTCGAGAGAACGGAAACTTTATTTTCAATCCCACGTACATCGAGGTGGAGGCTTCTGACCTGGACTTGCGTATCGCCGGCACTCGTGACGCTGTCTTGATGGTCGAGTGTAACGCCAATGAAGTCGATGAGGGCACCATCGTTAAGGCAATCGATGCTGGACATCGCGCCATGCTTCCATTCCTCGAGCTGCAGGAACAAATGCGTGCCGAA
>WVZH01000167.1:0-50494 GCA_011772595.1 Anaerolineales bacterium | reverse complement strand
CCTGCGTGACGACGTGATCTCTGAGCTTATGGAAGAAGGCGCGTATGCTGAAGCAGATTTGCGAAAAGCCTTCGCAGAGATTCACAAGATTGAAGTACGTAATCGGATCCTAACCAACAATCACCGCCCCGACGGGCGATCGCTTACAGAAATTCGCACCATCACAGCAGATGTAGATTTGAGCCCTCGCGCTCACGGCTCTGGCTTGTTCACGCGAGGGGAGACGCAAGTTCTTACACTTGCGACCCTCGGTACCCCTCGGGAGCGTCAAGAACTCGACGGGTTGTCTCCCATCGAGGAGAAACGCTACATGCATCACTACAATTTTCCACCCTTCTCGGTCGGTGAAACACGTATGCTGCGTGGGGCATCGCGACGGGAGATTGGCCACGGCGCGTTGGCGGAGCGAGCTATGCTTCCTGTACTTCCCTCGCTAGAAGAATTCCCATATACCCTGCGTCTCGTTTCTGAGGTTTTGTCTTCGAATGGCTCGACCTCCATGGCCTCGGTATGTGGATCGACGCTAGCGTTGCTGGACACCGGCGTGCCCATCAAGGCGCCTGTCGGCGGTGTAGCGATGGGATTGATCAAAGAGGGTGACAAATCCGCGATTCTAACGGACATCCTGGGGATCGAAGACCATTTGGGCGACATGGACTTCAAAGTTGCTGGGACACGTCAGGGCATCACCGCGCTGCAAATGGATAGCAAAATCGCCGGTATAACCCCCGAGCTTATGTCAGTAGCACTTGCACAGGCGAGAGATGGGCGGTTGCACATTCTCGACAAGATCGAAGAGCGTATCCCAGAGCCGCGTGCGGAGCTCAAAGCGCACGCACCTCGCATGACGGTCTTAAAGATCGACCCTGAGAAAATCGGAATGGTGATTGGTCCGGGTGGCAAAGTAATCCGCCAAATTCAGGACGAAACAGGTGCCAAAATAGACATCGAGGATGATGGTACCGTGTATATCGCCTCTGTCGATGGACCCAGTGCCGATAAGGCGCAGGAGATGATCGAAAGCCTTACCGAAGAGGCGGTCGTTGGCAGAATCTACACAGGTCGCGTGGTGCGCGTAACCGACTTCGGTGCCTTTGTGGAGATCCTACCGAAGGTTGACGGACTTTGTCATATCTCTCAGCTCGACAGTGAGCACGTCGAGCGTGTCGAGGACATCGCCGGAGTGGGTGATGAGATCACGGTCATGGTGACCAATATCGATCAGGATGGGAGAATTCGTCTCTCCCGGCAGGCTGTTCTGGAAGGTTGGACACCTGAGGAAGCGATCGCACGGGATCGTCGGCCAAGCCGACGGTCGGGCGGGCGATCGCGAAGTCGGGGTGATTCTGGTTCACGCGGGAGGGGAAAATAACTCCTTTGACACGCAATCCTTAATCGAAGATTGGATGCGCGTACTTTTATTTCATTGCGTAAGAACCCAGGAGTTGTCTAAACTCGTCATCTTGACGGTCGAGGGTGGCGCCTGAGTCTATGAATGCAAGTTGGAAGTGAAACCATCTCCCTGTCATAGCTTGGGGATCTCTTCCCCTCGGCTCCGCTCCCTGGCCCGTCCTAGCCGGGCCAGGGAGCGGAGTTTACCCTGAGCATGTCGAAGGGCATCTCGCAATCTCCCACGATCCTCCAACCAGCGACCACAGGAGAAGGTTTTTAAAACAGACCCGTACTGACCTCTTGGACGCATCTACTTTTTCAACCCATACCTTCCTGTCCAGTCACCCGGCATAATACCGGGGACAGCTTGTTCCTCTTCTCTACCCATTTGTATGTATATGCTGAGTTGGTTACAATCTGACTACTCACAGAAAAGCCTGTGTAAACATTTGGTGTGAGTCTTGGCAATCTGCATTGATTGTGAATTTAGGAAAGACAATGGATTCATCTGGCGAGCGTGAAAAGGCATCCCCTCCATGGGAACCCGGAACTCGTTTGGTGGTGGGCACTTCCCTAATACTGCTCCTCGTGATCGGTTTATGGTTGCTACGTGAGCTAATTCCCCCACTAATAATCTCTTCCCTTTTCGCCTACATCCTTCACCCCGCAGTCAGCGCTCTGACTCGCAAATTGAAAGTTTCTCGCACACTCGCCGTGGTGATCGTTTACATCATACTTGTCGTAATTGTCCTCGTTTCGACAACGGGACTGGGCTTGGCGGCTTCTGAGCGCGTGGTTCAGTTGGGATCGTATTTAAGAGACCTATCGGTGGAGTTGCCGAAACAGATTATGTCTCTTGCGGAGCAGACCTTTCAACTTGGGCCTTGGCAAATCGACCTTACAAGAACAAACCTGGAGCCCTTCTTATCCGAGGTTGCCACCGCCTTGCGTCCTATACTTTCCCAAACTGGAAGTTTGATCGCCTCGATAGCGAGAGCTACGGCTTCGGCAGTGACGCTGGTTTTTTTGGTCATGATTTTGGGTTATTACATGCTTGTTGATTTTGGCCGTTTCGATGATGCCTTCCTCCGGTGGGTGCCTGCTGCCTATCGCAGCGACTTCAGGATCATGTTCGTTGAAACATCTGAGCTGTGGAGTTCATTTCTCCGTGGCCAGGGAATCTTGGCGCTGGTTATCGGAATGGGAGTGTGGATCATCCTATCCATATTAGGCGTCCAATTCTCGCTGGTTCTGGGATTAATCGCCGGCTTAATGGAATTTGTCCCCATGTTTGGCCCGTTGATCGCTGCAATCGTTGCAGTGTTGGTCGCAGTCTTTCAGGAAAGCAATTGGTTGGGTTTCAGCCCTCTTGGCTATGGTGCACTTATCCTGGTGATCTTCTTGATCATCCAGCAAATTGAAAACAATATTCTCGTTCCTCGGATTATTGGAAAGAGCCTCAAGATGCACCCGCTCGCTGTATTGATCTCGATCCTGGCGGGTGGGCTGCTCGCGGGTGTTTTAGGCTTGATACTCGCAGCACCAACGGTTGCCACCATGCGGTTGTGGGCGGGTTATGCGTACCGTAAAACCGTCGGTCTAGAGGCCTGGCCGGACCTCCCGAGTTTTGACGAAGTGGTACAACCTCGGCGGCCGAGTGGCTTTCGCACTTTCGTATCGGGGCTGAGGGCGAAACTTCAACCTAAAGAACATGAAACGAATGAACGGAGTGGGGATGAGCCAGAACACAGGTAACTCGCCAAAGTGGAGCGTTCTTACGAAAGCCTTTGTGGCGTTAACCCTATTGGTCGTATTCATTGGACTAGTCTCACGTTTCCAGGCGGTGATCCCGATCTTGGTGATGGCGATCATCTTAGCTTTTCTGGTCGTCCCTGTCGTTCGCTTCCTGTGCGTTAAGTTACGAGTGCCTTGGCCTTTGGGCGCCAACTTGTGCTTTCTGATCCTTCTACTGATCTTGATCGGTGTATCCACAGCGACCGGTTTCGCGGTGGTGCAGCAACTTCAAGCACTTTTTCTTACGATTCAACGTTTTCTCACCGAACTCCCAGATCAACTCGCTGCGATAAGCCAGCAGACTTACATTTTTGGCCCTTGGGAATTCGACCTTGCACAGTTTGATCTCCCAGCAGTGGCAGAAAATCTGCTGGCCTCGATACAACCGATCTTAGGGCGAATGAGTTCCATTATTGCTTCGTTAGCGACTGGAGCCATTGAATCGATTGCCAGTGTAGTGTTTACGTTGGCGGTGGCTTACTTCATCATCCTTGATTATCCTCGCATACGCTCCACAGTGATCGAAATATCTATCCCGGGGTACAAGGAGGATTTACATCGATTACGCAGCGCCTTGGCTGACGTATGGCATGCATTCTTGCGAGGCCAATTAGTGGTTGTGACATCAACGGGATTGCTGACCTGGATGCTTATGTCGATCCTCGGCCTTCGCTTCTCGCTTGGTCTGGGTGTGCTAGGAGGTATAGCCAAGTTTGTACCCATGATCGGACCGTTCTTAGCTGGTTTTATTGCTGCATTGGTGGCGTTATTCCAACCGACGAATTGGTTTGGTCTGACACCACTCGGGCATGCAATCTTGGTGGTAATATGTGTTGCGATTCTGGATCAGTTGATCGATTATCTCATCGTGCCTCGTATCATGGGCGCTTCGCTCAACCTGCATCCAGCAGTCATTCTTGTCGCCTTGTTGATAGGGGCGAGCCTGGCAGGCATTCTGGGACTATTGCTGTCTGCACCCATGATGGCCTCGCTCGTCCTCCTGGGAAAATACACATACCGCAAGATGTTCGACCTTTCCCCGTGGGAACCTCCAATTGATGTTCTCAGTCGGCCTGGTAGGCGGCCCTTGCGCCTATTACAATGGGTCGAACGCCTTCAACAAAGATGGAAAAGCAGATAAGTGGGTCGAGTGATTCCACAAGTATGATGACACTGTGTATTCGAAGATCGAAAGACCATCACCTGTCTTCCCATGAGGAGTAAATGTTTTCGATTCGGGAGATTTTACGTCGATTTCTAAGCCGGGCGAGTGCAAGCGTACCTGAACAATCGCATTCAGATTTCGCATACAAGGTCTATTGGACTAAGCATGTTCGAGATTGGTCTGTTGGGCGCAGGCGTTCGACTCAATCGGCCGTGGAGCGCACGGTGTCACAATCCGAATTTGTTGCCAACAAATTCGAAAGACGTTACTCGATTCCTGAAGTGGATGAAATTCCACACTCTGGTGCAAGTCTTATAGCATTGTTGGAGGTGTTGCAATCTTTCGACCGGGGGGTCGACCTGGAGGAGTGAACGATGGCAGAAGAATCCCAAATTGAAACCACGACGCTTGCGGAGACGGCGAACTATATCGCCTGGAAAGCGAATGAGCCAGACGGTGAAGTGACGTTTCATCTTGAGCTTGGCACTGCAACACTTCATTTCTTCGCCGAGGAGTGGCAAGAATTCGTTGAGCTCATCCGCTCTATCGAATAAGAGAACAACGACGAGGCGTTTAATCATCGCTTCACGCTCAAGAACCTTCCTGCTTCTTCAACGGGCATGACCGACGCTCGCATCCTCCAACTCCTTTTATCATCGCTGGGACAGGAAGCCTTGGCTGCGGCTCACGCCGAAAATCCTGCTGAGACCGATTTTTTGCCTTTGTATCAGCGCCTTTCAAGACGCTTCCCCGCCGAGTTGGCGCGCGCGGCGATCGACCAAGTACTATTAAGGGAGCGTGCACGGGCGAAATTCTCAAACCCACAATGTATGTATTTCACGCGCCAAGCACTCGAGCAAGCCACACCTGAGCCGGTCGCCATCTATCGAGCGACCCGTCTCACGGACTTTCCATTGTTATTTGATCTTGGATGCGGGATTGGTGGCGATACGCTATCGCTGGCACAGACGGCGCCTGTTGTAGCAGTCGACCAGGATCGCTTGCGACTGTTGTTGTTGAAAGCCAATGCAAGGGGCTTGGGCATCGAAGATCGCATCAAGCCTGTGTGCGGAAATCTCCTCAAGCCTGCCTGGTGGTTTCCTGATAAGACAGCCGTATTCTTTGATCCGTCACGGCGTGCTGGCGCGAGAAGACGAGTTTCCGTCAAGGACTACCGCCCTCCCTTACACAGCGTGCTAACACAACTCGAGTCGCTGGATGCTGTGGCGGTGAAAGTCAGTCCCGCGGTCGCCTGGGATGAGATCGACGCTCTCGATTGTGAGATCGAGTTTGTCTCCTTGAATTCCGAATTGAAAGAGGCCACACTCTGGTTCCGCGCATTGATGACTGCACGACGAAGAGCGACGATACTTCCCGGTCCACATAGCCTCACCGGGTTGCAGGAACCTGATTTGGACGTTGTTCCACCCCAGCGCTATCTCTACGAACCGGATCCTGCAATCCTGCGCGCCAGGTTGGTGCGGACTTTGGGCGCTCAGTTGAACGCCTCTCTCATTGACATGACGATTTCGCTGCTGACGACAAACAAACTCCTGTTCACGCCCTTCGCGCGAACCTATCGGGTGTTGGAGGTCCTTCCTTTCGGTTTGAAACGGCTTAGGGCTGTGCTACGTGCGAGAGATGTGGGAACAGTGACTCTAAAGAAACGCGGGTCGGCCGTTGACACCTCATTATTCCTGCGTCAGTTGAAGTTGCGAGGTGAAAATCAAGCTATCGTGTTGCTAACACGCGTTCGTCGGCGTCACGTGTCGATCTTGATGGAACAAGTTCATGAACCGGAGGTGTTTGTATCTGGAATGACCTGATGCTATCATTCTTGGAATCAGCCATACGTTTGGACCGAGTAGTATGTCAGAGCGGAGAGAATTGCTGACCTGGGAAGAGGTCGAGCGATTAATGGATCACCTGACACCTCAATTTGAAATCGAATTCGAGGCCATGGTGATTGTAACGCGCGGGGGTATCATACCCGGAGGCATGCTCGCTGAGCGCCTCAATATTGAAGACGTGCTTACGGCCTCTGTGGATTTTCCCTTTGAAGCCGAACGAAAAGCGGCGAAACTCCTCGCTTGGCCGCAATTCATTCAGTTTCCCGATGGCCATCAGCTCGCAGGCCGCCGAGTCTTGGTAGTGGATGACGTGTGGGGCTCCGGCAGGACGATAACAGCTGTTAAGAACCGTGTGGCAGCTGTAGGGGGTTTGCCGTACACCTGTGTGCTTCATTACAATCCGTATCGGAGTTTATTCACACAAGCGAAACCCAATTATTATGCAGCGGTCACGGATGCCTATATCATCTACCCCTGGGAATTGGACCGCGGTCCCGATAAAGTGCTTCGAGATCAGCCTGAGCCCTAGTAATAATCTCCCTGCCTGCAATTTGGGAAGAAGACTTGCGATCTATGCGTATATCCAACAGCTGGGTTAGGTGACTACGCAGTCTGTTGCTGCGCATCTATGCCGATCTTCGAGTGAGGGTTTGAGGCAGTGGTACTTTCTAATAAGATTCTGTAATCTCTCTCGTGTCTACAGGCGCAAAGATCTGCTAGTGAGGTACATGCGAGGGCACGAAGATTGACATTTCAGTATGCCCTGAGTATAATAGGCCTGCGTTCGCAAGCATCCTTCGGGTTGCGTGGATCTTTATGAGGAGTATATAGGGCAGGTATCAAAACAATCATAAAAATCGCATGGTTCGTGAGTTGGTCTGGCCGGCTTGGGATCGCGCTGGCCAGACTTTTTTGCCAGAGAAAGATGGGATGACTGACAGATCAGACGACCTTTCAGCTCTTCTTTCCAACGTCGAAACAGTTGCCGATCCTCAGCGAGGTGATCTTCTGCATGGGTTGGTTCTGTCAGTTGATGCAGATGGACTTATTGTCGATCTGGGTTTGAAACGTGATGGCATCGTCCCTTGCGCAGATCTTGAGAAGTTGCCGGTGAATGAACCAGGTCCCATTGTCGGTGATGAAGTAGCCGTGATGGTAATCGATCCCCTGGATCGGGATGGTAATCTAGTGGTTTCGATCTCACAGGCTCGTGAGAGCGAAGATTGGTTGAACGCACATCGTTTAATGAATCAGGATGCCATTCTGGAACTTGAGCCGAGTGGATATAACAAAGGGGGGTTAATCGTACCGTTTGGTAGATTGCGTGGATTTGTCCCAGCTTCGCATCTGAGTGATCTTCCACGTGGGCTGGATGAGACGAAACGAGCTGAGTATTTCGAGCGCATGATCGGACAAGAGTTGCCATTCAAGGTTATTGAAGTGGATCCGCGACGTCGGAGACTCGTGCTCTCGGAGCGTAAGGCCGTACGTCAATGGCGCCAGGTTCGTAAGGCGCAAATGATTGAGCAAATTAAGGTAGGGGAGATTCGGAAAGGTGTGGTCACCAGCCTACGTGAGTTTGGGGCATTCGTGGATATTGGCGGTGCCGATGGGCTGATCCACATCTCTGAGTTGTCTTGGAATAGAGTGGATGATCCAAGCGATGTGTTGAAGATCGGCCAGGAAATCGATATCCAGGTAATCCGTCTGGATCAACAGAACAATCGCATTGGTTTGAGTCTAAAACGCTTGCAGCCCAACCCTTGGGAAGCTGCGGTTGGAAAGATCGAGGAAGGACAGGAACTGAGGGGTGTCGTCTCTCACGTCGCAGCATCTGGGATTTATATTCTCTTGGAGGAGGGACCCGAAGGTCTGTTGCGTTCCACGGAGGGAACAATTGCGCTCACACCTGGCACCAAGGTTAGTGTTCGCGTTGTTGCCTTCGACCCGGAACGAGAGCGATTGGACCTTGAGCTCCTTGAGCATGGGCTTGAGAAGTTATTGCAGCCTGGGGAGTGATGCCCAGGGAAACGAAACCCAAAGCATCTGGCGGAGGGAGGTGAATGGAAGTGCCGACTGTTGTTCTACGACCCAACGAATCGCAAGAGCAATTGCTCAAGCGTTTTCGCAAGAAGGTCGCGAAAAGTGGGATCCTGAGTACAGTCCGCCGCAAGCGATGGTTTGTATCAAAGAGCGAACTGCGAAGGATTCAGCGAAAAAAGGCCATTCGGCGTCTCAAGAGACGCCAGCGAAAAATCGCAGCAAGACAGAATGATTGAAAGACAATCAGATTGTCGGAGCTGGCTTTTAATCTAATACCATCTGGAGGTATGCATGCCGAAGAAAGAAGAGAAGATCGAGCTTGAAGGAACTGTAATTGAAGCTTTACCGGCGACACAGTTTCGAGTTGAATTGGATAATGGACATGAGGTCCTTGCTTACCTATCAGGTAAGATGAGGAAATACTATATTCGCATCTTACTTGGAGATAGGGTTCGCGTTGAAGTTTCACCCTACGACCTAACGCGTGGGCGTATCGTATACCGGTACAAGAAACGCGTGCAGAGTGAGGAGACGTAGGCAGTTCGCATTTCTCCGGATTTATTGATGGCCGAATATAAAGCCCTCGTATGAGGGCTTTTTGCTTTGAACCTGGGAATAACCAGCGAGAGGGTAGGTATTGTCAATTACCGGGATCGGCTTGCGATTGAGGGGTCCTCAGTACCAATGCCACCCAATCACCCTCTTGAAGGGTTTCGAGTGGCTGCAAATTGAGGGAGCGGCAGGTTGCGAGCAACGATTCGGTCTGCTGTTCGAGAATTCCAGACAAGATTAGTTTTCCACCAGGGCGGACTGCGCGCTCGAGTCCTGAGTGGAGGAGTTGTTCGAGGATGGGTGCATAAATATTCGCTAGCAGCAAATCTCCGGGTTGTCGTTCCGGAGTTGTTCCAGGAAGAAGTTGGGGTATCGATCCGATCTCTACCTGAACAAGTTCTGCGGCCTTGTTTTGGAGAACATTTTGGCGGGCATTTTCCACAGCTTGAGGATCGATGTCCACGGCGAGGACACTTCCCGCTCCCAGCCGTGCAGCGGCGATACTGAGAATTCCCGATCCGCAGCCCACATCCACTACCGCCTCACCGGGGGCAAGGTGGTCTTCTAGTGCTGCCAGGCAAAGCCGTGTGGTGGGATGTGCGCCTGTTCCGAAAGCGATACCAGGATCAAGAATGACCGGCAGCCGATCACCTTCAGGGATAGGGTACCAAGCGGGAATGATGAGCAGACGACGTCCGATAGGAATCGGTTTGTACTCAGCCTTCCAAAGATCGGTCCACTGCTCTTGATTAATCCATCGATAAGAAGGTTGGGGAAGGGGTTGAATTTGGCTCAAGTGCCAAAGGCCTTCTTCGATCTGTTGCTTCGAATCTTGGAGATTTTCGCTCGTGGGCAGATAAGCACGCACGGTTAAGAGATCCGTCACTAAATCTTCCGAAGAATGCTGTTCAGGCGTATCCCTCTGAAGCGCGACCCCAGATGGTGCGTAGCGAGCCAGTAGATCGGCCACTGCTTCGGCAAGCTCGCCATCCACGGTGAGTGAGACCTCAAGCCATTTCAATCGGCCAGGCCCCCAAAGAATTCCTTGAGTTGATCTAAGAAACTACGCTCTCGAAAGTGCACTTCGGTACCTAAGGACTGGGCCAAATCCTCGAAGAGCTTACGTTGCTCGGGAGTTAGTGAACGGGGGATCTCAATCGAAACGACGACCAACTGATCGCCGCGGCTATTGCGGTTCAAACGCGGTACCCCTTTGCCTTTCAAGCGCAACACCTTGCCTGGTTGTGTCCCAGCGGGAATGCGTACAGTCTCTTCGCCGTCGACCGTTGGAATGGTGATGTCTGCGCCAAGGGCAGCTTGGGCAAGGTTGATTTCCATATCGAGGAGGATATCCTCCCCCCGCCTGCGGAAAAATTGGTGGGGCTTGACGTGGATGACGATGTACAGGTCACCACGTGGACCGCCGTTGATACCAGGTTCACCTTCACCTGCAACACGAATTTGTGTGCCGTCGTCAACACCGGCCGGGATCGGTATCTCGCGTGTGATTTGATTGCGGACGCGTCCGTTTCCGTTGCAGGTTTTGCATGGAGTCTTTATCGTCTCCCCCTGGCCTGCGCAGTTTAGGCAGGTGCTGACGTTGACCATCGAGCCAAGAAAGGTCTGGCGGACCTGGCGGACTTCACCACTCCCTCCACAGGTCTCGCAACGAATTGGTGTCGTCCCTGGTTCTGCGCCCGAGCCGTTGCAAGTTGAGCAGGTCTCCTGTCGGGCAAATCCGATCTCTTTATCTGCCCCAAAAATAGCTTCTTCGAAGGTGAGGGTCATTTCGTAGCGTAGATTTACACCTCGACGGGGTGCACGTCGGCTCCTTCGCCTACCGGTACCAAATCCGAAGAATTCGTTGAAGATATCCATGAAGTCAAAATCGAAACCGAAAGGCATGCCTTCGAGGCCGGCGTGTCCAAATCGATCGAAGGCGGCCTTCCGCTCGTCGTCCGAGAGCACGGCATAGGCCTCGTTGATCTCTTTGAAACGCTCCTCTGCGTCCGGATTCTTATTTACATCCGGATGAAATTTCTTCGCCAAACGCCGGTAGCAGCTCTTGATTTCGTCTTCGGACGCGTTTCGATTAAGTCCCAATATTTCGTAATAGTCGCGTTTTGCAGCCATATTGTGGTGTCGGTGAAAGCGTTTCCTTTTGCATTCACCGACGATTACTCCTAAGATCCGTTTTCAGGGTTTTCTGCTGAGGGCGCCTCTTCCGAGGAGGTGGAACCCCCTTTGAGGGGTTGCGTATGATCCTCAGGGATTGTGGTGCCGAGCTCTTGAAGCTGATGAAACAATTCGCTCGTCGCCTCGTTGATTGACTTAACATCCTCCGATACAACGGCCTGGCGAGCATTCTCGAGTCTTTCTTCCACCGAGCTTTTAATCTGTGCGAGAGATTCCGAAGTAGCTTCAGCGAGCATCTTTTCCGCAGCATAGATGGCGTTCTCAACAGCGTTCCTCGCCTCGACAAGTGCGCGTCGCTGTTGATCCTCTTCGGCGTGTTTGTCTGCCTCGGTGCACATGCGGTCGATTTCTTCTTCTGAGAGCCCTGAGGATGCGGTCACGGTGATATGTTGCGTATTGCCTGTGGCTGTATCCGTGGCACTGACTTTCAGAATACCATCGGCGTCGATGTCGAAGGTCACTTCGATTTGTGGTTTACCTCGAGGAGAGGGAGGGATACCGTCTAGGGTGAATTTTCCCAGCGATTTGTTGTCGTCCGCCATTGTGCGTTCTCCTTGGACGACGTGGATTTCGACTTCTCTTTGATTGTCTGATGCAGTAGAGAAGACCTGCGCTTTCCTGGTCGGTATCGTGGTGTTTCGGTCGATCAAGCTGGTAGCAACGCCGCCCAGTGTTTCAATGGAGAGTGTCAGCGGTGTGACGTCGAGCAGCAGGATGTCCTTTACCTCTCCGGCGAGTACGCCGGCCTGGATGGATGCACCGACGGCCACGACCTCGTCGGGGTTAACGCCTTTGTGTGGGTCCTTGCCGAAGATCTTGCGAACGGCCTCCTGCACGGCGGGCATGCGTGTCATGCCGCCCACCAGGATGATCTCATCGATATCGCCGGCTTCCAACCCGGCATCCTTGAGCGCCAGTTGACAAGGGGAGATCGATCTTTCGATTAGATCGTCGGTGAGCTGCTCAAGTTTGGCTCGGGTGAGCGAGATGCTCAAGTGTTTAGGTCCAGCATCGTCGGCCGTGATGAAGGGGAGATTGATCTCGGTTTCCAGGACACTGGATAACTCGATCTTGGCTTTTTCGGCCGCTTCCTTCAGACGCTGGAGTGCTTGTCGATCGGAATGCAGATTGATCCCTTCTTTTTCCTGAAACTCTTCAACAACCCAGTCAATGATCCTCTGATCGAAGTCATCACCACCCAGGAACGTGTCACCGTTCGTTGCGCGTACCTCGAACACCCCCTCGCCCACATCGAGGATCGATATGTCGAACGTCCCGCCTCCGAGATCGTACACTGCAATGGTCTCTTCAGTTTTCTTGTCCAGGCCATAAGCGAGAGAAGAGGCTGTTGGCTCGTTGATGATGCGCAATACCTCCAACCCGGCGATCTTACCCGCGTCTTTCGTGGCATTTCGTTGAGCGTCGTTGAAGTAAGCGGGCACCGTAATTACGGCTTGCGTGATGGGCTCGCCGATATAAGCTTCCGCATCAGCCTTCACTTTCGACAGAATCATGGCGGAAATCTCTGGGGGTGCATATTCCTTTCCACCCATCATCACGCACACATCACCATTTGGGGCTTCAGTAACTTTGTATGGGATGAAATCCAACGCGCGTTGTACTTCGGCGTCCGAGTGTTTGCGCCCCATGAAACGCTTGATGGAGAAGATGGTGTTCTCCGGATTGACGATAGCCTGGCGCCTTGCCACCTGCCCTACGACGCGCTCGTTGGTTTTTGGGTTGACAGCGACGACGGAGGGGAAAAGTCGACCGCCTTCCGCAGACGGGATGACGGACGGTTCACCTGCTTCCATGATCGCTACAACGGAATTGGTAGTGCCGAGGTCGATACCGATAATCTTTCCCATTTGTACGCCTCCTACTTCGCCACACGAACCAGCGCTGGTCGGATCACTCGCTCACCCAGTAGATAACCTTGCTTGAGGACCTCGATCACTTGACCGTCGTGGTGGTCTTCGCTATCTTCATAACTTATGGCTTCATGGATATTGGGGTCAAATACCTCGCCTTCGGCCGGAATGAGCTCCACCCCCTCGGCCTCGAGGATGAGTAAGAGCTTCTCATAAATCATGTATATTCCCTTCACCCAAGCTAAGCTTTCATCGTTTGAGGGATATTCGCGGAGCGCGCGTTCGAAGTCGTCGATCACATCAAGATAGCGAGAAAGGATGTCGGCGGTGATGCGTGCCCGTGCCTCCGCCTGTTCGCGCTCCACGCGCTTTTTAAAATTCGCGAATTCGGCGCGTGCCCGCTGCCAGCCGTCGAGATACTCTTCTGATTCCTGGCGTAGACGGTCGAGTTCGATCTGTAATTCGTCGATGGATGGCAGCTCGAGCTCGGTCTCAACCTCTTCAATACCCTGGTCAAGCAGAGACACTTCCCGCTCATCGATCCCTCCCTCAACGGTAACGTCGTTTAGAGGGTCGCTTGTTTTCTGCTCAGTCGTCTCTGTGTTTTCTTCATTGATTTTCTTTTTTCGCTTCGCCACTCGTAATCCTTCCTTCGACATCGCTCGATGCTGCGGAGAGCTAGGAATTTCGAGCGATGGATGTTGAGTTTATGCGAGGCAGGTAGCCCCGGGTTTTACTTGCTACAGGAGTATTACTTTCTCTTTCTAGTCTCCCTTAATCTGCATACGTATCAATGACCAGGTCACTCAACAAACCGGCCACGTATCGCACGGCTGATATCGTCCTGCCGTAGGGCATACGCGTGGGACCTAAAACGCCCAACGCACCGGTTGCAAATCCTGGCGCGCCGTAGCGAGCCAAGACCATCGAAAAATCCCTTAGTTCCTCCCAGGCACCTTCACCTGCAATAACCACCTGTACTCCACCGATGCTTGGGCTGAGCACCTTGGCGAGTATCTCCTCCAAGAAGCTTCGCTCTTCGAGCAATCGGTGTATTTGGTGGGAGTGCGGTGAATCTGCAAACTCGGGCTGAGCAAGCATGTTGTTAATACCGTCCCGGTAGATCTCGCCGGACCACACGGCATCCGTACGGGCCATGACATCCGAAACAAGCTGCATGATCTCTTGAATGAGGTCGCTATCCCGATTCGCAAGTGAGGAAACCTCCTCGGCGTTCTTTCCGAGGCAGATACGCGTAATCTGATTGGCGGCCTCTTTCAGTTGCGTCTGATCGAAAACCTCTGCAAGTGTGAGCATCTGTTGTCTCACGTCACCGCCTTGCAACACCAGAACGAGTAACACCTGAGACTCCTGTGTGGAAATCAACTCCAGATGCTTGAAGACCGTCCGCTCAAGACTTGGGGCTGTAACAAGGGAGGCGCCTCGTGATTGCTGTGCAAGCACGCTGGCGGCGAGCCGTACCCATTCATCGCCGCCCCTCGTGGCTTGATGAAATTGATGGCTGATCAAACGCTTCTCCGCCGCTGGTAGGTCGGTATCGCCCACCAGCTTACGTACGAAATAGCGGTAGCCTTGTTCGGTGGGCACCCGTCCTGCCGAGGTATAGGGTTGGCGAAGCAATCCGGCTTCGGTGAGGGTGGCCATTTCGTTCCGCACCGTCGCGGAGCTGACCCCCAGTCTATACTTGGTCACCAAGTTTTTCGAGCCCACAGGTAGAGCCGTGTCGACGTATTCGTGAACGATCAGCGCCAGGACCGTCTCCTGACGCTCCGTCAGGGAGTTCATATAGCCCTCTCTCGACATTTTAGCACTCTCGATGCGAGAGTGCTAAATAGACAGGAATCATGATACCATGCGCCTTTATGAGCGTCAAGAAGGACAAAAGTTGGGGGTCGGATCCTACTACCTCGCAATCTTGCACTCCCAAACAGTGAGGTCGATTTCGGTGATTCTATAAAGAGTCTGATGATTTCGCCATCCGCGATAATCGTAGCGATGGCATCAATTGTTTCACCTTAATCGATGGAAGACTCGTGCCACATCTCACTATCGCCCACTGTAAAAATTGGACAAAAAAATTTGATTGTTGACAAAACCACTCCAAATATGCTATTCTGGTGAGGACCAAGGGTTCGAAACTCGTTGATGGGACCTGCCAAGGTCAATTTATTGCCTACAGCTTTCAATAAAGGGGGTTCTGCTTCTAAGATCCTGTTGATTTCATGACGGGGAGAATTTAGAAGCGAATGAGTCGGGCTCTAAGGTTTCACATCGCCCCACACTATTCTAGCCCTCGGTTGCCAGTATAAAATACCATTGCTCTACCAGGTGGAAGCGGATGATCGGCGTCCAGAACGTCTCATAGCTTGAACTGTGGGTGCCTGTCACCTCCGAATAGGCTGTTGAAAATAGCATAGATAATAAATCACATCAAGTGGTTATTGCGCACCATTAGGAGTGAGGAGATGCTGAATAACCCCGGATCCGGCCGTTTATGGCTGGTGAGGTTCTTGGTCATAACTGCCTTACTATGCCTGCTATCGGCAACTGCCCTCGTCTCTGTTGCCTACGCGGATGAAGGTACTGGCACCCCTCCACCCACGGATCCGGCTATGTGTACCAGCGAATCAAATTCCGGCCAAACCGATCCATCATCTCCGAATAATGAAAGCTGCACCTCGAATTCAAGCGAACCAACCTCAAGTGAACCAACATCAGAGCCTGCCCCGTCCACTCAAGCGGCATGCGAAGTTGGAAGTAGCGAGGACCCCTCCAGTGGCGATTGTGTTCCCCAGGCTAAGGACGCACCGCCAGCCGACTCCCCCTCAAGTAGCGAGGAGGGTTCTGATCCAGGATCACTGGAGGATGAGACTGCAACAGAAGACACAGATGAGGACGCCACAAGCAGTGAATCGGAGCAAACCATTGAAGAAGGGGGCAGCGATTCCGCTGAGAGCAACTCGTCTGATGAGAGCACCACGGAGACGACTGAACCTGTCGAAGGAACCACCGATGAGGTCGAAGTAGAAGCGGACACCTCGACAGAGGTCAACGAGACGGAAATCGCTGCTGTGGAGACGCAATCAATTACTGGTGCTACCACAGAAGTGTCCGAAACCCCACCAGAGCGCGATATCGACAGCGCAGCCAAGGATGGGGTTTCTTCTTTAAGTGACTCTTCAGAACTTGCAAGTACCAAGGTCGAAGCCGAGGTGATCTCGACCTCGCCGGACTCGAGTGTGACGGTCACAACGGAGGCGCCGGTTGCAGTGAATACGTCTGAGGGGGCGGCGGGGAGTATCAAAGCTGCACATTCTGAGTCTGACCCCTTCTTCGTGCGTGGCGGGGATACCTACACCTTCCTGCCTTTGAGTGGAGACTGCGCGGCGTCCACAGACCCGTCCCTTTGTTCGATCTCGGACACCCCCATCCAGGCGGCGATTGACGACATTGCGACCAACGGCACCCCTGACGACAGCATCGTCAACGTGGACGGCGGTACATACAATGAGATCATCACCATCGATGCGGCCACATCCCTAAACGTCGATGGCCTCACATTGCAAGCTACAGGAATCAACGGCGCGCCTAGGATCAACGGCGCGGTTTTATTAAGAGATCTCACAAGCTTCAATATCTTGGGCTTCGTCCTAAACGATCCGGTCACCGTCCGCGATTCGAGCAACGTGACGATCGAGGGAACGGCCGGTGATGACTCTCTTCAACTCAACTTGGAAGGTACGGTCGACAACCTGTCGTTCGATGGAGCCGGAGGCGACGACGCCGTCACCGTCAACGCAAGTGGCGCTACGACGACCAGCACTGCGGTTATTTCCGACAGTGGCGTCGGCGGCAACGACTCGCTCGTGGTCCTGGGAACCGGTGGGGATGACGCCATCGGTGTGACCTCGAGCCAGGTCCAGCTAACGGGTAAAGTCACCGCTAACCACGCCGGTGTCGAACGTCTATCAGTCGAAGGCGGTGCTGGGAACGATGGGATCACCATCGACACAACGAGTTTGGTGCCCATGGCTGTTGCAGTGGATGGAGAGGAGGGCGACGATTCCGTCACCGTCCAGTTGAGCGGCGCCAGCGTGAACACGGCCGTTAATATCCTCGATAGCGGCGGCAATGCTTCTGACTCCCTCACGATCCTTGGCACAGCGGGTGACGATCGTTTCGATGTGAATGCTAATAGTGTGGTTGCTGGGAGTGAAACTGTTGGATTCGCCAACATCGAGATCGTGACTGTGGACGGCGGCGGAGGCAGCGACACGTTGGCAGGCCCAGACACGGACAGCCTGTACGAGATCACGGGCGCCAATCTCGGTACGCTTACGGACATCGCGACCGGGGATGTGCTTGCCGCCTTCCTGTCTATCGAGAACCTGGTCGGAGGAAACAATAACCAGGACACCTTCGTCTTTACATCGGGAGGTTCCCTCGACGGTGCGATCGACGGCGGCCTGGGAGGATACGACAGCTTCATCTACTTCACCGCGCTGGGGGATAGGGTGATCGTTGTTCCCGATACCGGTGGGATGGCGATTCATAATGGAACTGCGATCCAAGGATTGGAGCCTGTGGTCGATACCGCGGATCCGAACGAGGTGGTGATCACGGGCACCGTGTTCGCCGATACCCTCGTGCTTGAAGACGACGCTTCCCTGATTGACGGCCAGATGCAGCTGCGTTGTGAAAATTGCCTCTTCGAGTTTCCGCTTGCAGGGCTCATGACGTTCTTCCCCTTTGTGGCTCCCAGCCAGCTCATTTCCGTAAGAATGCGACGGGGGAAAGACCGCATGTCTCTGGGAGCGCTTGATCCCACGGTAAATGCGTTGTTCTCCTTAGACGGCGGTTATGGTGAGGACACGCTGGTGGGATACGACGCCGTCAACACCTGGAGGATCAGCGGACCTGATGGCGGGACTCTCAACAACCGTATGAGTTTTTCAAATGTTGAGAACATAACCGGCGGCGACGGGGCAGATATGTTTAGCCTCGAGGCTGGCGGCAGTTTGAGCGGCGCGCTCGATGGTGGCGAGGGGGATGATGGGCTCTCCGGTCCGGAGGCGGACAGTACCTGGGACCTCAGTGGCCCGAACGCGGGCAGCGTTGCGGGCCTCTCTTTTAGCAATATTGAAAACATGAATGGTGGTTTGGGTGCGGATGCTTTCGTCTTCTCCGGCGGTTCGGTTGCTGGTCTGGTGAATGGCGGCGCAGGTGTGGATACGCTTGATTACTCGACCTACGTATCCGCCGTTACGATTGACTTCTCCGCGGGCACAGCCTCGGCTGTCGGTGGTTTCACCAATATCGAACAAGTCATCGGCGGTTCGAGCTCGGACTCTCTCGTCGGCCCGGATGCTGATGCCACCTGGAATCTCAGCGGGCTGAACGCGGGCAGTGTTGTGAGTGTCTCCTTCACTGATATTGAAAACCTGTTAGGCGGATCGGGTGAGGACACCTTCGTCTTCACCGGTGGCTCAGTCACCGGTGTTAACGGCGGTGCCGGTACGGACACGCTCGTCGGTCCTGATGCTGATGCCAACTGGGACCTGACTGGCGCGAACGCGGGAAGCGTCACGGGTGTCACCTTTAGCGATGTTGAGAACCTTGTAGGTGGCTCGGGCGCGGACGCGTTTGTCCTCTCCAGCGGCTCAGTTGCCTCGGTGGACGGTGGCGCGGGCGAGGACACGCTGGACTACGCCGCCGACACAACAGGAGTCACGATCAACCTCTCCGTGGGCACAGCCACGGTGATTGGTGATTTCGCAAATATCGAATCTGTCATCGGCGGATCGGGTGCGGACACGCTCGTCGGACCCGACGCCGATGCGACCTGGGATCTGACGGGTGCGAACGCGGGCAGTGTTGCGGGCGTCTCCTTTAGCGATATTGAGAATCTTGTTGGCGGTTTGGGCGCGGATGACTTTGTCTTCTCCGGCGGCTCTGTTGCTTCAGTAGACGGTGGCGCGGGTACGGATTCGCTGGACTACGCCGCATATGTCACCAGTGTAACGATCGATCTCGCTGCGAGCACAGCAACGGCTGTTGGAGGTTTCGCTAGTATCGAATCTGTCATCGGCGGGTCGGGCGCGGACACGCTCGTCGGTCTCGATGCCGATGCGACTTGGGATCTGACCGGGGCGAACGTGGGCAGCGTTGCGGGCATCACCTTTGCCGCGATTGAGAATCTATTTGGCGGATCGGGTGCGGATGCGTTTGTCTTCTCTGGCGGTTCCGCGGCCTCAGTGGATGGTGGCGCAGGCGTGGATACGATGGACTACTCCGCGTACACTGCTGGAGTAACGATCGACCTCTCAACGAGCACAGCCCCGGACGCTGGCGGTTTTGCCAACATTGAACAGGTCATTGGTGGCTCCGGTGTGGACACAGTTGTCGGATCTGATGTCGATGCAACCTGGAGCGTGACGGGTATGGATGCCGGTTTCGTCGCAGGTGTGTCCTTCGTGAGTGTCGAGAATCTGGCAGGTGGTTCGGGCGCGGATTCGTTCGTATTGGCAGGCGGTACCCTGAGTGGGGTGATCACTGGTGGAGCAGGGCATGACGAGCTCGTCGGTCCGGATGTCGACAGCACCTGGACCATTACCGGCTCGAGTTCAGGCAGCGTCGTAGGCATTCTATTTAGTCAGATCGAGAATCTAACCGGTGGCTCAGGGGCGGACGCTTTTGTCTTCTCCGGAGGATCTTTAACCAGTGTAGATGGCGGTGCTGGTGCGGATACGCTGGACTACTCAGCGTACGCCATCGGAGTCACGATCGACTTCACGACGGGCACGGCCACAGATGCTGGTAGTATCGCCAACATCGATTTTGTCGTCGGCGGTTCAGGCGCAGACATGCTTATCGGTCCTGCGACCGACCCGACTTGGGATGTGACCGGTTTGGATGCCGGCTTCGTTTCAGGTGTGTCTTTCATGAGTGTTGAGAATCTAACGGGTGGTTCATCCACGGACACCTTCGTGTTGGCGGGAGGTAGCCTGAGCGGTGCAATTGCTGGAGGCGAAGGAGAGGATGAGGTTGTGGGTCCAAACGCTGATGTCACCTGGTACATCACCGGCTCAGATTCAGGCAGTATCGTGGGTATTCCTTTCATCAGTGTCGAAAACATCACGGGCGCGCCGGACAATCAAGATACCTTCATCTTCTACCCAGGGGGTAGTCTCAGCGGTCTAGCTGAGGGTGGCGCAAGTGGTTTCGATACGATGATCATCGAGGGTGGAACATACGGTACCGTGACTTATACAGCCTCGGGTCCGGATTCGGGCACGATTGACCTAGATGGCTTACTAATCGCCTATTCCGGTATGGAACCAATTTCCAATTCCGGTACGGCGACGGATGTGATCTATAACTTACCCGATGTAGCCCTGATTGGCGATGAAGCTGTGCTTGAAGCTGATGGAACGCTCGAATTTGAGGTTCAACTTCGAAGCACAAACTTCTTCCCCACATTTGAGTTGACCCGATTCAATCTCCCGACAGGCTCTCTCACAATCAACGGCCAGGACGGAAACGACACACTAACGATCGATGTCAATGTGATCAAGCCCGGGATGGACTTCACGGTGAATGTTGAGCAGATCATCGTGAATCCCGGCCACACCATCCACGCCAAGGACATCACCTTCAATGCATCGTCGAGCGAGAATGGTCTGGCTGCGGCGATCGCTGACGCATTGTTGCAGCTAGTGTTCTCCTCCTCAGAATCCGTTCTGGCGGATGTTACCGCCAGGGTCGACCTCACCGACGCGATCCTGATCGGTAACAACATCACGCTACAGGCGACGGCGACAGCCGACGTTGATCCGGGAAGCTTTAGCCTGAGCAGCCTCACGACTTCCGTCGCCTACGCCCAGACTGATGCACAGGTGATCCTTGACAATACATCCATTACCGCGGATGGGGATTTTAAGTCGGCTGCGAAATCGGACGTGAAGTCGACCGCTAAGCTCGAGGCGGATTCCTCCAGCGGCGGTACGACATCTGACGCAGCGATCGCGGTTGCGGTCATTCGAAGCACAGCCATTGCTCGCATTTCAGGCACAAGCCATCTTGTAGTGGATGGCGAAGTAACCCTCAGCGCCGAGAATATCTCGACTGCCTATGCCTTCGCCGACGGTACGACCGGCGGGTCGACTTCGGCGGGCGCTTCTCTGGGGATTGCCATCATTCGCGGCACCACCAAGGCCTACATGGATGAGACCGCTTCGATCAATGACATGCTTGATGTAAAGGAAGCGAATTCGATTAATATTTCAGCGACCTCGTCCAGCACGGCAACGGCAGTCGCCAAGTCCACCGAGGGTGGATCACAGGACAACACCTCCAGCGATCCCGAGTCGGAGAAGAAGCTCTCTCAGTACGACGCAAAGACGTCGGATGGGAATGTGAGCTTCGCCGGCGCAATTGCCATCACTGATCTCGACAGCGATACACTAGCGTATTTGTTCACCAGCGGACTGGTTGTCACGACCGGTGAGCTCACGCTGGAGACAGCCTCCTACAACCGCGGCCGGGCAACCGCCGATGGTTCTGCCACGGGAAGCGGTTCGACCGGCGTCGGCGTAGCGGTAGCCATCAACCTCGCGAAAATCGACAGCAATGCCTATATCGGCGGCACGGCGAATATCACCGCCACCAAGATCACCCTCGATTCAAAGGTTGCTGGGCGTACTTGGAGCTTTGACCCCAACAGTGACGTCGACAATGGCGCCGAGACTGTCAATCTGAATGCACCACATGGCTTCCAGACTGGAGATTCGTTTGTCTACGATACTGCCGGCGGAAGCGCAATCGGCAGCCTAATCAGTGGTGAAACATACTATCTGATAGTCGATGAGAGCACTCCCAACCTGGTGAAACTGGCTAGCTCCGAGCAGAATGCTAAGGACGGGACGGCGATCGATCTGACTAGTGTTTCGGGTGATAATCAGTCACTGAAGGAAAAGCAGAGCACTTCCATCGCAAAGGCAACCTCTGGAGCAGGGGGTTCGAGCGATGTGAGTATCGCCGGGTCTCTGGCGATCAACGTAGCGATCACCAGCGCTGAATCCTACCTGGCCTCCGGCGCGTCGGTGGATGTGAACGGCGCCGACGTAAGCTTGAATGCCTCGTCGAAGACGAAGAGCAGCGCAACCGCCGCCCCATCTGCGCATTCTGTCTCTGGGAACACGCTCGGCATCGGGGCCTCGGTTGCGATCAATATCGTCGACAATTTCGTGAAAGCTGAACTGCGCGATACAGCGGCGCTGATTGAGGCGCATGATCTCACGCTATCGGCCGAAGGCAATCACAAGATCAGCACCTCGGCCAAGGCTGGCGCAAAAGCCAGCGGTAGTGTAGCGATCACACCGGTGGTGGCTATTTCAATCACGAACAATGACACCTTTGCTCAGATTGGCTCAGACGGAACCCTCGGCCTATCACGCAACTTAGACGCCCAGGCGACCCACAGCAGCACCGTCAGCACAAAGGCGGATGCCACCACGCAGGCAACGGAAGCAGCCATAGGGGCTGCCCTTGCGCTAACGGTGGCCGCCGATCGGTCCATCGCTATGACAGCCCGCTCCATCAATACCGGCGGGTTCATCAAGTTCAAGGCCAACTCCAAATCCTTGAGCCTATCCAATGCTAAGGCGAGCGCCAAGGGTGGCAAGAAGAAGGCCGACAGAACTGGCTCTTCGAACCCCAAGGAACCCTCCAACGTTGATGACGAAGTGTCGAAGGAGCGCACGAATGCGAATTCTGCCGGTACCAGCAAAGGAGCGAAAGGAAGCAGCGGGAGCGCGTCCACACCGACCTCTTCGACATCCGACGGTCCAATAGTCGTGGCCGCGGCCATCGGCGTCAACATCGCCGAAGCCACGGCCAGTGCCTCCATCCCAGACGGGCTGACCATCCAAGCGGGTGGCCTGCTTACCCTCAGTTCTAGCAACCACACAGATGCCTCCGCGACTGCGGACGGCAGCGCCACGGGGGGCAGCGTTGGCATCGGCGCGGCCGTGGCGGTTAATCTCGCCGATGTAGTGAATGAAGCCTACATTGGCGATGCCACTGTCGACGCCGAGGGCGTAACCATCGAGGCCAAGGAAGACGATGAGGATTGGGGGTTCCATCCCAACACGGACGTCGATGACAGCAGCTCAGTGGAGACGGTCGATCTCAACACCGAGCACAAGTTGAAGACCGGGGACGTGGTTGTTTACCGAACTGGCGAGGGCAACAACGCCATCGGCGGCCTGAAGGATGGAGGCGCCTTCTACGTTGTTGTGGATGACGCCGAACCCGAGAAGCTGAAGCTTGCTAAGTCGGCCAAGGACGCCTCTGCTGGAACCGTAATTGATTTGGACAAATCCAAGGCGTCCGGCACCCAGCACAAGCTGATCCACACAAGCACCTTCTATGCCGAGTCCACCTCCGGCGCGGGAGCGACCGATGTAAGCGTAGCCGGGTCCTTCGGATTGAATATTGTTGACAAACGGAGTGAAGCCTTGATTAAGGCCGACGCTGTCGTCAGTGCGGACGGAATAGACACCGATTCGCTCGGCGCAGATGTGAACATGACGGCAGAGAGCAGCTCGGTTAACGCCGCGACAGCTAACTCCAAAGTCACCGGAAGCGCGAGCGTGGGCATCGGTGCTTCCGTTGCGCTCAACATCGTAGACGACAACACCACTACGGCTGAAATCCAGGACTCCGCAGTGCTGACGGAAGCGGAGGATGTGACGCTAGCCGCGTCAGCGAACTTCCTGTTCATCAACCAAACGCAAGCCGGTGCAGCCGGCAACGTTGCATTTAGCCCCTCTGTTGCCGTAGCGATCGTGGATAACGATACGGTGGCAAGGATTGGAGCCCCCGATGCTGCGGATACGACGCTGGATGCCAGCGGGGATCTGACCCTGCAGACGACACATACAAGCTCGGTGACCGGTTTTTCCGATGCCGCTGCTGCGGGAGGCAGTGTGGGGGTCGGTGTTTCGGTCGTGGTCAATGTGGTCAATGAGACCGTCAAAGCCGAGCTTGCCCGTGATGCGGATGTGACCGGCGGCGTGTCGATTCTGGTTGACTCCACCAATGCCAGCAGTGGCGAGGCGAAGGCCAGCGCCAAAGGCGCCAAGGCGAAATCGGACGGTGGGAAGACCGCCGACCAGGAAGCCGGTAAGCAAGCTAACAGCCCCAACACCGGTGGCGGGAAGACCCTTCCAAGCGCAGAGACCCAGACCAATAACGCCAACAACAAATCATCATCCGAATCGGGCAAAAGTGGAAAAGGTGTGGGCGCTGCGGCGGCCGTGTCGGTCAACTGGGTGATCGTGGACAACACCGCTGCGATCAACGGCGCCGCTGAGGTGACTGCCGGCGACGGTGTTACGATATCTGTAGAGCATGAAACCGATGCAATCAGCAAGGCGACAGGCACTGCCACAGACCTCAACAACAACGTGAACGTAGGCGCCGCCGTCGGTTTGAATGTGGCCACCATCACCAACACAGCCAAGATCGGTGCAGGCACCAAGGTGACTGCCAATGGCGGCGACGTGACCGTGAAGGCTATCTCACCGACAGGAAAGACCAGCGATTTCATCGCCTGGGGTTTGGCTGCCGGTGGAGGAAAGAAAGTCGGATTCGCCGGCTCAGTCGGCATTAACGTGATCGATTTAACTTCCGAAGCACTGATCGGAAACAGTGCCACCGTGAAGGTAATGTCTGGCGGATTGACCTTAAGCGCGGCCAATCCAATGACCTTGCAGACCCTTGCAGCAAGCGGCGGATTTGGGCAGGGCACAGCCATAGGTGTAGCCGTGGCTGTCAGCGTGCTCACCAGCAATACCAAGGCCTACATCGGTAGCAATGCTGATGTGGATGTGTCCGGCGCGATCGACTTGAGCGCAGTTACCACCCTCGATCCCACCGCCATTGACGTGCCCCTGATCCCAAGTGACGACGACCCCGAAATCACTGGCATGGCCGTCGGCGGAGGAGTCTCTAGCGGCCAGGCGGCCGTGGGCGGATCGGTCGCTGTAACAATCTTGATATTGAATACCCTGGCTTATATGGGCGCCGACGCCAAGATCAATCAGGCTCCCACGGTCCCAGCAGGGAGCGGCCAGAATCTCAGCCTGACAGCGACCAGTGACAGTGAAGTAAATACCATCGCGGGCGGCCTTGGCGGCACCACCGGCACAGCGGGGATTGGTTTCGGGGTGGACGTTGTCGTGATCACCAAGGACACGCGAGCTTTCATCGAGCCCAGTGCCGACGTGACATTGGCCGGTGACGTCACCGCAAGTGCCACCTCCATCGAGGAATCGCTCTCGATTGCCGCATCCTTTGCCTTCACGACTGGCTCACTGGCAGTGGGGGGTGCGGCCTCAGTATACGTCCCAACTACCACCACCCGAGCCTACATTGGCTTTGTTGATGAAGATGCACTCCCGGTGCCGCTTCATCAAGGCGCAACTGTGCATGCAGGCGGCAATTTGATCCTCAACGCCAGCGATACCGCCGACATCAAGATGTTTGCGGGCGGCTTGGCGTTCGGCAGCTCGGCTGGCGTTGGCATTGCCAACACCACGTTGGTCAAGGATGACACCGTTGAGGCCTACATCGGCGGAGCTTCCGACATCGAAGCCAAGGGCTCAGTTGGGCTGGCGATGCAAGCGACCTCCTCTGAAGATGTGCTCACGATCGCAGCCATGGGAGGTGTTTCGTCAGGATCGGCAGGGATCGCGGGCTCGGCGACGGTCAACATCCTGGATGAGACCACGCGGGCCTTCATCGATCGCGGCACAACCGTAGATGCCACCGAAACAGGGGCGATCGACCCCGGCCTTTCGATGCTGGCCCAAGATACGACCGACATTCTCAGTGTGGCAGGCGCCGTTGGTGCCTCCGGATCGGCCGGAATCGGTGCCGGTGTCGATGTCGAGGTCATCACCAAAGACACTCGAGCCTTCATTGGATACAACGCTGACCTGGACGCCGATGAGGACATCGAGCTGAAGGCGATCTCGAGTGAGGACATTGTCTCGATCGCCGCTTCAGCCGCAGGCGGTGGGTCTGCTGGCATCGCCGGTTCGGCTGGGGTCTCCATTTTCAATATTGGCACGCGGGCTTATATAGAGGATGCTCCGTCTTCATCTTTAGGCGCCGACGTAACCTCAAACGACAGCGTGGTGATCTCAGCAGAAGACGCCACCGACTTGGTATTAATCGCTGGAAACCTGGCTTTCTCCGGCAGCGCCAGCGTAGGCGCGGCCGTGGCTGTACCGGTGATCACCAAGAACACCCATGCATATGTTGGTGAGTACGCGACGGTGACCGGTCGCGGTCAAGACAACGGTGTCACCGTCAACACCGGGGACTTCACCATCACCCACCCCTCGGTATCCGACGAGTTCTCGTTCGGAACTAGCGATGTCAGCACCGGCACAGACACGATCGATTTGGGAACCGCCCACGGCTGGACAAATGGCCAACCGGTCAGCTATTTCGCCGGGGACGGCAACACGGCCATCGGTGGACTGGATGACGGGCGGGTTTACTACGCAGTTGTCGCCGGGTCAAATTCCGTCAAGCTGGCCACCACCCGCGATCAAGCGGAAGACGGAATCAGCGACGTCGATCTCACCGCCGGCGGCTCCGCCACCGGACATAAGCTCGTCGTCGCCGACGCTATCGCTGCACCGAGCATGAGCAACAGCAGCAGCCCGTATGACTCAAACATCGACACCCAGGCGCTGACAACGCAACGCTCAGCCGTCCCTGCGCAGCAAGTTGGTTTCCGCGGCGTGGCGGTCGTAGCGCTCAATGAAGACAACATCACCACTGCCGGCGTCAGCGGTGGCGCCTCCGGCTCCGTAGCGGTCAACGTCGGCGGATCGGTCTTTGTGCTCAATGTGTTCACCAAGGCGTATGTCAATGACTTCGCAGAGGTCAATCCTGACTATGCCACGGACAACTCCCAGCAGGACGTTCTCGTGGCAGCCGGAAATGACTTCTACCACCTTGGCATCGCAGGCGGCATCTCGCTCTCCGGCGCGGTTTCCGTCACGCCGGTTGCAGCGGTATCCGTCGTTACCACCACAACTGAAGCATTTATTGACGACGGCGCGACGGTTAACGCCCGCAGAAACGTTTCGGTCGAAGCTGTCGCCGAGGAAGAGCTGCTGCTGATTGCAGCCGGGGCAGCTGGCTCCGGCACGGTCTCAGTCGGCGGCTCGGTGGTTGTCCTGGTTCTAGACGCTACAACCAAGGCGCACATCGGTGAGGCGGCAACGTCGTTGTCCGGAGGAGCCAAGACCACCGCCAACGGCAACGTTCTGATTTCCGCTCAAGACGACACCGAAGTCGATATCATCGCTGGCAACATCTCCATAGGTGGTGGGGTGGGTGTTGGCGCCTCCGTCGGCATTCCGATTGTCACCAAGCGTACATCAGCCTATGTAGGACCGTACGCAACGGTAGATGCCAAGGCGCTGAGCACAAGCACCCTCAGCGGCATCTACAACGGCGGACTAACGGCGACGAGCTTCAGCACGGTAGGCGGCTTCAAAGGACTGGCTGTGCAGGCGGCATCCAGCGAAGACGTGCTCAACATCGCAGTCGCTGGTGCCGGCGGATTCTATGCTGGGGTGGCGGGTGCTGTAGCAGTTGAGATCATCGACTCAGACACTTCCGCCTATATTGGAACCCAAGCTCGCATCAATCAAGCTGGTGGTGCGGGCGGCAGTCAAAAGGTAAACGTCTCAGCTGTCAACAAGGCCGAGTTATTCACTCTCGTCGGCGGGCTGGGCGTTGGAATTGCCGGGGTGAGTGGAGCGGTCGATGTCGGATTCCTGCGCAACGACACGACTGCCTACATCGGACCCAGCGCCCAAGTGAAAGCGAAGCAAACGATCGATGTCAACGCGCTCTCGATCGTCGACATCGACACCATCGCAGTCAGCATCGGCGCGGGCTTGGTCGGCGCACAGGGTTCGGTATCGGTCTGGACCGTCGGCAGTGGCTTTAATTCGACCTACGAAGTCGAACAGCGAGACAATGCCGGCGCGCAGCAGACTGCTGAGCAACAGAACGGCTTGCAACCTGATCCCTCTAAGGACAACACCACTACCTTCACCGACAAGCAGGCTGGCGGACAGGATCCTGACAACCCCGGAGGCCAGGACAACAACGGCTACACCAGCATCTTGGCTGGTTTTGGCTCAGATTCAAATGATAAGAACTCACAGCGGGTAGCAACTCGCACCGGTGAAGCTTCCACCCAAGTTACAAATAAGGCGCCCTCCAGCCCAGTAGCCGACGAGGTGGCCGACACCACGCCGGTCGCCGGCACGACCGCCTCTATTCGCGGCAGCGCAGTCGTCGAAGCTGGATCCGGTGTCAATGTACGCGCCAAGCAGGAGTTAGATTTCGACGCGGTGATGGGTGGGATCTCGGTTGGCCTCGGGGCGATGGGCGCTTCGGTGGGTGTGTTCAACTTTGACAACAACATCGAAGCCTACATCTCCAGCAGCGCGACGGTCAGCACAACAAGCGGCGACGTGCTGGTCCACGCAAGCCTGGTGGCGGATGATCTGACGGGCAAGGCGTACTCTGGTTCGCTTGGTGCGGTATCGCTCGGCGCGTTGGTGATCGTATTCGACGACGACACCAAAGTCAAAGCCCACATCGACGGGGCCAGTCTGCCACAGGTGGGAGGCACCGTTCGCCTCGAAGCAACGGCCGATCGCCGGATCACGGCCGAGACCTTCGATGTCGCGGTTGGAGCCATTGCCGCAGGCGCAGCGGTCTCGGTCGTTGACATCGGAGGAGAGACGCGAGCCTACACCGGAGCGGCGCAGATCGGCCAAGCAACTGGCAAGTCAGTGGGTGGATTTTCGGCAACAGCCAATTCGACCGCTTTCGCAACTGCGAAGACGCTGGCTGTCAAGGCTGGCATCGGTGTCGGTCTGACAGGAGCGGTCTCGATTGCTAAAGTGCACCCGACGGTCGAAGCCTCAATTGGCAATAACGCGGATGTCAAAGTAACTGGTTCTGCGGCGCTGGCCTCAACATCGGTCTCCAAAGCCCTGGCGGATGCCTTCGGGGTGGCGATCTCGGCCGGAGCTAGTGGAGGCGCCGCGATTGCGATTGCCGAGCTCAAACCGATCATCAAGGCCAAGGTGGGAAGCAACGGTTCCTTGCAAGCGGGCAGCATCTCGTTGACGTCGCGCCACAACGTGAGCAGTGTCACTGGAGATCCTCAGCTTGACAAGATTGCGCGCGCCACCGCGAAGGTAGGCTCAGGCAGCCTGGTCCTAGGAGCTGGCGGGGCATTGGCCTTTGCCAAGGCCTCACCGACAATCGACACCGGCATCGGAAGCTCGACTACGGTTAACAGCACCGGCGATATCGATCTGCTCACGCACTCCTATCAGAATGCAGACGCCGATGGCTTCTCGCTCACCATCGGAGGCGTCGCCGGGATCGGCGTAACGATCGCCGAGGCCGAGGCCAAGGGTACGACGAAGACGCACACGGATGGGAATATCCAATCCGCTAATCATGTCACCTTGAAGACCTTCTCAACCGTTCAGGTCGACGCGAACGGAGAGGCCAATGGAGGCTCGCTGTTTGGCTCCGGGAACGGAACCAAGGTGGATGCGATTCTGGGGAGCTCCACTCAAACCTTGGCCGAGTCCTATGTGGGCTCGGGTGGGCAAATCACGGCCACCAATGATGTGGAGATCGAGACCTGGGTAACCACGGATGCGGAGGCGAGTTCGACCGCCAGATCCCTGTCTGCTGGAGCCTCGGTCGGAGCAACCCCGACCACTGCCAAGATCGAGCCTATGATCAAGTCATACATCGGCTCGAACACCAACGTCACTACTACCGGCGGTGGAATCACTGTGGCGGCCTGGAATAACTACAACACCACCAGTGAAACTTTCCTGAGCGCCAAGTCCGCTCGTGCGGATAGCTACAATCTCACGGTAGGTCTTGCGGCCAGCATTGCCGCAGCCTCGATCACCGCCAATGCCAAAGCGGACGTCAGCGCCGGCGTTGGCGCAGACGCTGCCCTCACAGCTCCCTTAGGCGCTATTACCGTGCAGGCGCTTTCCAGCAACGTTGCTAAGGGCTCCGTTGTTAGCGGCAGCGGCGGCTTGGTTGATGTGGGGGTATTCACCGTCACCGCAACGACCGTTGGCGATACCGCGGCTTACGTTGAAGACGGTGCATCCGTCGACGCAAGTGGCCTGACCCTGCTGGCGAAATCTATCAGCACCCCAACCGCCAACCTGGACAGCACCAGCGTCAGCGCGATCGGTGCCAGCGGGGCGACCTCCACCGCCAGCGATACCAGCCTGGTGGAAGCCTATATCGGGCCGTCCCTCGGGAATGCCGGGAGCCCAAGTGACCCGACCCAGGTGACCTTAACCGGCGTTTCCGGCGTCGATGTCGATGCCAATCTTGTGTCGACTGTGAAATCGACGCTGGACATGCTTGGCGTGGGTTTGCTCGCCAGCGGCGGGTTGACAACTACGACGGCCACCGCCAATCCAACCGTGCGCGCCTATTTGGGCGATGAAGCCGAAGTCGATTCAGGGCTCGGACCCAACAACTACGACGCGATTGCCACGGTGAAAGCTGACGCTGACGGCAATGGTGTCGGCGTGGCCTTAGGATTCTCAGGCGCAGGCGCCAGTGTGACCGCCACGGTTTCTCCCACTGTCAAAGCTTTACACGTTGGAGACGGATCGCTGGAAGGCGCTTCGGTCAGCTTGGCCTCTCAACTGATCGCCAGCGGTAGCAACGGCGCTACAGCCGACGTGAGACTGGCCAATATTGGATTGCTGGCAGGCGTTTCCGGTGGCGTTGCCACCGCCGACTCGCAGCCTACAATCGAAACCAAGGTCGGCGACGGGACCACGATTAACTCAACCGGAACAGTGAGCCTGACCGCTACTTCGACCACCCGAGCCATCGCCGATTCGCGAGGGACTGCCGGCGGCCTGGTAGGCATTGGCGCCAGCAAGGCTAATGCCACCGCCAGCCCGACTACCAAAGCAGTGCTCGAGGGCGATGTACGCAATAATGATCTGGCCGGAGCGTCCAATCTGACGATCCAGGCCTCCTCCACCGACACCGCCAGTGCTAATGCTCAGGCGGTGTCAGGCGGTCTTGTAGCTGCAACCGACAATAATTCGAGCGCAACTGTGGGTCCGGAGGTTCGCGCAACCATTGGCAACAATGTGGTGGTGCGCACTTCTACCAACGTCTCCCTTTCGGCTACAAGCATTCCCGAGGGCGACGCTTCGACCAAGGGAGTAGCTGGTGGTGCGGTAAGTATCGGCGGCTCGGCTTCTACGGCCACTGTGACGCCCGACGTCGCGGCAACCATCGGCACCGGCAGCACAATTCACGCAGGCGGTAGCATCAGCGTCGAGGCCACCACTGCGCCGCAAACAGGCACGTTGCCGAAATACATCATCAAATCGGTCTCTAACACGAACGACTCGCTCAACGTCGATAATCACGGCCTAATCTCCGGCGAGACAGTGGAATATGAGACCAACGGCAATACGCCCATCAGCGGCCTGAAAGGTCCATCATCGCTGGAGGTCGAAAACCCCGATGCCCCCGGGGGCACGGAGATAATTTCCGTCCGGCGCCAGTACAACGTGCTGGAGATCTTCGACACGGGCGGCACACCTGACGTCAACAACCTTTTGCTCGGCTCCACGTTCGATGGATCTGCTTGCTTGCCTAGCTCGACTTCCTGCGTTGATGAGATTAACGACACCATACTGTTCGGCCCCGCGCACAATTTCGCCGACGGCGACGGCGTAAAGTACACTCCCGCCTTAGGAACTACAGCCACTATCGGGGGGCTCAACTTAAGCAATACCTACTATGTCCTGACAATCGACGATCGCACGATCCGGTTGGTTGCCACGCAGGCGCAAGCGTTGAACCCGTCCAGCTTCGCCAAACTATTCACACCTTCATCGATTGCCGGCGATAACCAAACCATCACCCTGGCTGGACACGGCTTCTCCAGCGGCGACGCTGTGACTTACGATGCGCCCGATCCGTTTACTTTCAACAGCATCCATGTCGACGTAAGCGTAACCGGCACCAATCCAGATGGCTCCGTTATTCTCAGCAACAGCTCGGGCGCCGACAATATCTACTTCCTCGATGAGGACGGTAAGCCCGTCAGCCACGGGCTGAATGACGGCGACAAGATCGTCTACACCCTCGAAAAAGGCACTCCTGTAATCAGCCCGCTCGTCAGCGGTAGTGTCTACCGCGTTGTGCGGAGTGACGCCCATTCGATTCAACTTAAGTACAACGACGTGGTCACCACCAGCGTGCACTTTGAGAGAAACGCCAGTGGGGCCCGAATCACCCGCACCGATGGGCTCTCCTGGGCCGACAACGGTTTCGCCGCCGGCCACACGCTGGAAATCTCCGGTGCAGGCCCCAATAACGGCACCAGCTACACGATCCAATCGGTCAGCGGCTCGTTGATGATCCTGACCGCCAACGTCTCCCAAGCCACGCTTGTAAACGCCAGCTTCACCTTCGCGCCCGGGGTTCCCAGTACCTCCAATGACCAGATCACCCGCAATGATGGGCGCAATTGGTCGGCCGACGGATTCACCAGCGGGGGGATCACCGTTGCAGGGTCGAGCTTCAACAACGGCAGCTACACCATCAGCAGCGCCAGCGGCACCACGCTCACACTCATTAGTGTCGGGGCGCTGACATCAGAAACCACCAGCGCCACGATCAATCGGGCGCCTCTCACCAAGATCTTCGATGAACCGGAAATCGCGCTGGTGCCCGACAAGACTGTGCCCCCTCCGCCAACCATCGATAATCCACCGCCACCCGATCCGCGCAGCGCGCTCCACAGCATCATCAAGACCACGCTCCTGCCGATCGGGCTATCGGGCGGGGGACGACTAGTCGACGACCGCACCTACTATGTTGTCGGCGTCAGCGGGAGCGATTTTAAGTTAGCAACCACTTCAACCGGCACCGCTCTCACCTTCGACACTTCGGGCCTGAGCGGCTCGGCTCAGCATTTCCTGAGCCCGGTGGTCGATCTAGATGCCGCCTCGGTGCCGTCAGGCACTCCGAATAAGCACAATTTGCGGATCGACATACTTGGCACCACGGTTTCCGGGACCCAGAAGTTGCTCGGCCCCGGCGGCGTTGCGCTGAACGTGATTTCGCCTCCTGCTGGCGACGGCGTCTCCTCGGTCAACTCACGCGGCTCGGGCGGCGGCTTCGTCGGGATCGGCAACAACGATGCCACAGTCAACTACAATCCCACGGTGGCCGCGGCCATCAACGCCAGCCTGGTCACTGCAGATGGCAACATCTCCATCATCAGCAGTTCATCCACGCACTCCACGTCCAGCTCGCGTAACGGAACCGGAGGATTCGTCGGAATTGGCGCCGCGGATGCAAACGTGTATCAGACCAACACCAACAGCGCCTCTGTTGGAGCAGGAACCCGCATCGTCGCTGGCGGCAATCTGACCGTCTCGGCCAGCTCCGATAACCGCGCCAGCGCCGCTTCCCGCTCCAAATCGGGTGGATTCGTCGGATTGGCGGATGCTGATACCCGCATCACAATCAACTACACCACCGATGTAACGATCGGTGCCAACGCTGACATTCTGGTCGGCGGCCTGGCGCACCTCAAAGCCAATACCCGCACGGACGCCTCCGGGAATGCTTGGGGAAGCGGCATCGGCTTTGGGGGCGACGGCGAATCCTTCAACGATATTCGTATCAACACTGGCCGGACTCAGGCCGAGATCGCCTCCCAGGCGATCTTGGAAGCCAAACGATTAGCCGTTTCAGCCACAGTCTCACACCTCAATCTACTGGCGCACGGCGAAGCATACGGCGCTGGATTTTATGCTGAGGGTGAAGATGACTCCGATGTGACTGTGGATGCCGACAACAAGGTCCTCATCGGCACCAATGCCTTAGTTACAGGAGTGGAAGGCATCGATCTCATCGCCCGATTCAAACCTCTCAATCCACCGGATGATAAGCTCAAGACGCGCACAGAATCCTTCGCCAGGGCGACCGGTCTCTTCGGTCACGTTAGCGCCGACGGCAACAACACGACCAATCTCGAATCCTTGGTCTCCGGCGCTCTTGGGATCCCTGGAACGCTGGTGACGGCAGGACCCAGAAACAACGCCGATCTCATTCTTGAACACCCGGCAGAGTCCACGCACCTGGCGCTTTACATCGATACCAGTTACGACACGGTAAACGTCGAGCGCAGCGCCCGTGTCAGCAAACGCTCGCTAGCCGGCGGCGGAACCGCGGGCAGCAAGAGCTCCACAGAGGTCGAGAGCGTCCCGTTCAGCTCGCATGTGTTGATCCTATCCGGCCGCACCCCTGAGCTCGTCGTGGCCTCCAATGGCAGCATCGCTAAGGCGATCGAGGTCAGCGTGTGGGATGGACTTGGTAACCCCGCACGAACTTCCGGCACGATCGGAAGCTCTACGATCCATGTAAACAACATCAGCAATCGCGGCGCGGGCGACGTGGTCATCCGATCTAAGAATATCTCCGGCAGCGGCGCCACCTGGACTTGGCGCGACTCCCTGGCTCGGGTGTTGATTACCAACCAGTCCAGCAAACCACTTCAACTCAACAACATTACCGTGATCAGCAGCCGCAAGCCGCTCGTGTGGCTCAAGCCTGGCCCGTCCGTCTCGCTCAGCTTCAAAATCGTTCGCGACGTCGCCCCGACGTTTATCGACGTGAAGAACCTGAGCAGCTCGAAGGTCGAGGTGAACGGGACCATTGAGAACCCGATCGGCACCACCTCGATCCTCAACACCGGCGGGCACATTTTATCCTCCGATGGACGCGGCAATTCGCACACCACACCGGACGGCCTATCCCGCAAATCGCTGATCCGCACAAACATTCTGCACCTCGATGCCGGCGCCACGGATCGCGACATAGGCGTGTCCACCCCCCGGGTCAACGTGGACATCGTCGATTCCTCGGGCAGGCCCGAGGTCACGAGCTTCCAGACTCGCCGGGTCAGCGCGCTGACCAACACGATTTATCTCGGATTCAACAATCGTTTCTTCACCGGACAATTGGTTCGCTATCAGAGCAGCGGACCTGACATTGGTGGACTATTCAGTGGCGACTACTACTACGCGATCGTCTCCTCGGATGGCCTGAGCCTGCAGTTGGCCAGCACCACGGCTCTCGTTCCGATCAATTTGAACCCAGCTACTTCGCCGCTGCTGACCTCTCATGACCTCACGCCGATCACCCGGTTTGACGTTGAGGCTGCGCGTGACATCTATCTTGATGTCAAAGCCCGGATGCGCGGTCCGCTTACTCCTTACCGCGTACTGATCGACACAGTCAACGCCGGTCGCCATGCCGACTTCTTGCTGCAAGCCAGCGTTGACGAGACTGGCGGGAGCGGAACAAGCGCAGGCATCTTCGTCACCTATCCCACCGCCACGAACGAGACCCACTACACCTTCTTCAACACCCCAGATACCGGCCCCCCTGGGCCGACGCGAGATGTTGGCGCTTATGGTTCGACTCCCGGCACTGCGATTGAGAGCACTTACGACTTCCGGGGCATCGATCCGGCGACCGGTACGCGAATACTGCCGGGCGTTGTCGCGGTGAACAACATCATCATCGCCGCCGCGAATTCGTCGCCAACGGCAACGCTCATCCACGTGTTTGGCATCACCGAAGTCGTCGGCAACACCTTCCCCGAAGTCTCTGGCGACCAGCACCACATCGACGTGCTGACCAACGGCAACATCACGCTTAACGAGAAGAATGGCGACATGCGCGTTGGAAGCATCACTTCGACCGCGCATGATGTGCTGCTCTACGCACCGTGGATGATCGTCGATGCATCCGATGATCCGGGCGTAGCAGGCACGGACGTCGCCGGCGAGAACATCACCCTGTGCGCCGGCAGCGGCCTCCAGCTGATCGGCACGATCAGCAACCCGCAATGCGTCGACGCCAATCTGCCTGTCGGCGGCATCGCACGGCCCAGCAATTTCCTCGAAACCAACGTCGACATCATCCCCACCACCAGCGGGCCCTCACTCGGCGTCTTGCGAGCGTTTGATATCACGGTGGAAGAACTTCAGACGCTTGGCATTTTCATCAGTGAGACCGTCGGCAACTTGAACGTCCACACCGTGCAGTCGGTGCGCGATGTTTCACTGAATACGCTGGCTGGCTCCGGGTCGATCGTTGACGCCCGGAACAACGGCGCTGGTGACCACGATCCGAACGTGCTTGGCAACACGATTGACCTCGACGCCAACGGTGGCAGCATCGGCAACCCGACAGGGACGAACGATCTCGAAATCGACTCCTTCCTTGGCGCAATCTGCTCGCTCTCTGACGACGAGGTCACGCTGACGGCTTCGTGTGATGTCGGCCTCGAGGCGGATTACAGCATCTACCTTACCGAGACCGATTCGGCGCTCCACCTCGTGCTGGCGCACGCTGGTGACAACATCCGCCTGACCGTGCGCGAGAGCACGCCCGACCGCGACGAAGATCTCTTCCTGCTCCGCCAAGGCGAGGCGTTGTTCTTCGAGGACGCGCCCGACTCACCACGCATAGTCTCGAAGGGTCAGATTTTCGCTGAAACCGGATTCGTTCTGCTGAGGATTGGCGACGATGTGAAGACCGATCCCAAGAGCGAGATCCTGGCTGGGACCACGATCGATATCTACGGCGACGACGCCAACGCCGACCTAAACTTCGCCAGCACCGCGAACGTCGATCCTGATTTCGGGACGACGATGATCCTGCGCGGCCGCATCATTGCCGGCTGCGTCTTCGCCTCCAGCACCGAGTGCGGTCCGGCGGTGCCCAACCCGGTTCACCTGACTGAGATCTGGGGCCACACCGACGTCGACATCATCGAATTCGGCGATCCGAGCGGGATTGGATTCGGGACAACCCCGGGCGACCCCGGCTACATATTCATTGGCTCGAAGACAATCGCACGCGGAGGACAGAATCTGTCGACCACCGACGAGGCAGACGGCGAGGACGAGCTCACGGTCTGGTACCTGCAGTCGGCCGATGTGCTCGCAGCACCGGCGCAGCTCCCAGAGGAACCAAGCGCGGGACACAGTTTGCTCCTTGATGGCCAGGCGGAGACGGATTACTTCGCCGTATACACCACCGGAAGCCACAACTCGGAGAGGAACTACGTAATCAACGTGCTCGACACCGGGGCTTCGGACGACGGCGTCGATGAGCTTGACATTTATGGATTCGACAACACCGACGCGTTCTTCAATGACTACGTCGAGGGCACAACAACCAGGAACGCGACCGATGATATCTTCCTGCTTCGGACCGTGAAGTGCATCGACACCGAGACTCCCTACGGCTTATCCACAACCATTCCGACGACATGCACCTCGCCCAGCCCGCTGTCGCAGAACGCCGACCGACCCGGCTTCGTCGCACTGCTTCACGGCAACAACAGCCCCGACGGCGGTCTTGGCCTGTACCGTGACCGGGTAGTAGACAACGAGCCGTCGGATAAGGTCCAGCGCATCCATTACGACACCGCGCTAAACGGACGGCTCAGCGTGTTCGGCCTGGAAGGGAATGACGCCTTCTTCGTCGACGACACAAGCGTTATCGTCACCCTCGACGGCGGCGCCGGTTACGACCAATTCCAGATTGGCCAGATCTTCGGCACCAAGCGCGACGTGGCGGAAGGCGCCTTGTTGCCGCAGGACACATTCCCAGTCCTCGTCCCAACCACGCGCGGCTGGCTAAGCCCGGGCATTCACGCTCCATTGGTCGCCACCGGCGGCACCGGCAACGACGAATTCGTCGTCTACTCCAACCAGGGCGAGCTGCGGCTTGAGGGCGATGATGACAATGACCTGTTCATTGTGCGGGCCTTCGCCATCGCCGCGGTTTGCGATTTGAGCGCGGACAGCGACACCGATTGCGATTGGGACGACATCAGCCTCGCGGCCGATCCAGACACTGCCACATTCCCAGTCGATGTCACTGGGCCCGGAGGAGTGGGACCGGCTGACGGTGTTTGTGACTCTGACGAGAACCCTGATTACGACGGCGAAGGCTGGACCGGCTCCCGCAAGGACAACAACGGCGACGGCGTGTGCAACAACGCCGATGCGCACATCACTGGCGCGAAGACGGCCACCACGCCCGCCGACCCGACCCAATGGGAGGACGATGTCATCCCGCTGAATCCGGTGACCAGCGCCGCCAGCCCGGTGATCGGCCTCGGCTTCTCGACCGCGCGGCCGCTCGATATTCGTGCCGGCGGCGGTGAAGACGAGGTCCAGTACAACGTCAACGCGCCGGTCTCGGTCGAGGGCGGCACTGGTTTCGACAAGCTGGTGATCCTCGCCACCGAGTTTGCCGACGACATCGCCATCACCAACAAGGGCATCTTCGGCGCCGGGCTCAACGTCCGCTATAACACCGTCGAGGTGGTGGAAGTCGACGGCCTCGAAGGCGATGACGAATTCTTCGTGCTCTCGACGGCGTTCGGCGTCGCTTACCGCGTAATCGGCGGTCTGGGCTCGGACACGATCAACGTCGCAAGCGACGTCACTGAAGACATCGTCACCCGCGAGCTGGAAGGCTTGAGCGGCGCGGTCGATCATCTGGTGACCTCGGTGAAGGATCCGCTCTACGATGGCCTGCCGGTTGATGGCCTTGACTACAACCTGGCCACACCTGAAGCCGGCGTGGTGGTGATCGAGGAGACAGGCGCCGGGACGAGCGTCCGAGAAGGCGGTTCCGCAGGCGTTCCCTCGATCGACTCCTATGTCGTTTATCTCGCCTCCGCTCCAACGGCTCCGGTCTACGTGACGGTCTCCGCCGCGCGCGCTCCGCAAGAAGAGGCGAAGGACACCTTCGAAAATCCGGCTCCGTTGCCGAATGGCAAGGGCGACACGCTCTGGATGTGCCTGGGCGACGGGTCTGCCGGTGAGTGTTCAGATCCTTCGCACTTCCAGCGACACAAGGTCGTGAACGGCGATCCGGTCGATGAAAATGGCCGTGCCTTAGTGCTGACCTTCGACTCGAGTCACTGGAACGTTGGCGACGCTCGTTACGTCTACTTGTTCGCCGCCGACGATCCGCGTTCCGAAGGCGACCGGGTCGTGGTATCACAACACAGCGTAGTTTCGGCCGACAGCACGTTTGACGGCGCGCTGGTGCGCAATGTCGAAGTGACGGTACGCGACAACGACACCCCGGGTGTCTTTGTAACTGAGATCGAAAAGGATGCGGTGTGCCCTGGCTCTGGGTGCACGGAAGACGAGCGCACACTGGTTGTTGAAGGATTCAACGATCCCTCCGTCGGCGCATACACTGGCACAGATGACGACTTGCTGATCCAACTCGCAAAGACGCCAGATTCGGGACAAACTGTGGTAATCAAACTGTCCTTGGACGCGGCGAGCCAGCAAGCAATCCAGATCCAGAACCTGCTTTCCGATTCACGTATGGTGAAGCACGTCGTTGGCGATTCCACGCATTACACAATCGCTTTCACGGACCTGAATTGGGAGGATCCAGTCCGAGTTCGCATCAATGCCCGCGACGATGCCAAGAGCGAGGACCCGCAGACAGCCGTTATTCGCTACACGTGCGACCCATCGGCAGAAACCGTTTGTGGCACCTTTGATCCGATCGATAACCCAGACGCGACCTTCCAACTCTCGAACCTGCGCTCCGGGCCGGGCCGCACGCCGGTCACGGTGATTGACAACGAGTCGCCCGGTGTAGTCGTCATCGAGTCCGGCGTCGGCACGTTGGTCGTCAAGTGCGGGAACGGCCCCTGCAGCGTTCCGGGGTCGACCGACTCCTACTTCTTGCGCTTGACCAAGCGCCCGGAGGATCCCAGCGATCTCGCTCACGGTTCACCCACAACAGTCGTGATCGCGATCGTCACTGATGGCCTGGCGGACGTGAAATCGGTGAACGGCACTGCAATCGATTACGAGTCGCTTACCGATGCAACCCTTCAGCCCATCGGCGAGCTTGTCGCATCGCAGGTCTTTGAGGGCAACCTGGATCTCGCCAACGTCGCAAGCAAAGCCACACTGACACGCGCAAACGGCAGCGAGTTGGGCAGCTTCGTCGATGAGGGCTTGCAAGCCGGACAGCTGGTCCGCCTCGAAGGTATGGGGGCTCGCAACGGTGACTATTACGTCAAGAGCGTGACTCACAACGCCTTGACGCTCAACGAAGCCTTCGGAGCCGGCCCAACCTCGATCACTGGCGGCACGATCAGCCGCCTGACAGGCGTCGGCCACTTTGAGGGCGAGGTGAAGGTTGAGATCGATTCGACTTCGCCGGGCTGTACTGTTGACGACTGCAACCGACTCGTACGGGATATCGCCGACCCGGTCATCCCCGCCAGATGGCTGGCGGATGGATTCTTAGAGGGGCAACGCGTAGAGATATGTGATGACTCAGCCAACTGCGGCCGCTTCAAGATCGCCATCATCCGCGGCACGAATGAGACCAAAGACAACAAGATTGAATTCACGCCCGAGAACGCATCGTTCTTCACGACTAATGGCTGGGTTCACGGCAATACGCTGAACATCACCGCGACCCGGCTGGCAGCGATCGCCACCTGGGATGACGTCAATGGTGGCGTTAAGAATTGGTACGAGGAGCAAGAGATTGTCCTCGTCGCAGATCTCGACTACGACCAGCCGCTGACACGCGAGGGGGTCAAGGTCTTCCCGGTCTCCACCCACGTGCTCTCCAACTTGCAAGGCCCGCTGGTGGTTGAAGGTGGCGTCACCGGAGCCGACCGGTCGCTCAAACTCGGTGTCAAGCTGCCGGGCGAGGCGGATGGACCGCTGTTTGCTATCGGCCCACAGCCGCCCGAGTCCAAGCAGATTGACGTGCTGAACGTCTTCAACGACGGCAGCCAAGAGGATCGCTCTGGGGCGATGACGTCGACGACGATCCGCGGCCTCGGTTTGGCCAAGGACCTCGATTTCGGCCCAACTTACAGCTCGGGCAACCCGCAGACGTTCGGTGAACCGGCGGTCTTCCCCGGCGGGATCGGTTTCGGCAGCGTCCAATTTGTAGATGGCCAGTTCCAGACCGACGGCGGGTTGAGCACGATCGAAGTCGTCAACCTGATGCTCGGCCAGCGCAACGACACATTCCAGGTGCTGGGAACGCTCGATCCGGATGTCGCCGTGAAGCTGATCGGCTCGATCATCCTCACGCCGCGGGCGGCAGGCACGCTGGATACCGACGATCCCGGTGGCGTAGATGTCACCCGCTCGCAGCCATTCGACTGGACCTCGCAAGGCTTCCTCGAAACCCAACCGGTCCACATCAGCGGCTTCGATTCCTTCAATTGGACGGCGCATGAATTTACCGATAGCTACGACGGAGACACGGTCATCAACACCGTCATGCACCTTGCCGCGGCTACGCCGGCGGATATTCCCACACCGCCGCTTCAGCCGACGGCTTCAAAGACTGTACACGACGTAACCACGAACGGATCGGCGACAGGCGGATCGTTTACGCGCCTCGCCGGGAGTTGGTTAACGGATGGTTTCGCGATCAACCAGCTCGCTACGATCGATGGCTTGACCGGTTCCTGGCAAGTTCTCGCGGTGAGCGCTGACACGCTGTTGCTCGGCAATGGCCCGGCGATCTCGAGCGCGAGCGGAACGGTCGAGCTGACGTATCAGACGCCGGTTCTGCGGACGACAGTGGCGGATGACCAGCCGGTCACCGTAACGCTTTCACTCGATATTGACAGCAACAATCCCTCCGACGAATCGCTGAGCGATGGCGGCACGGTCACTCGAAGCATTGCCAGCGGCATGTGGGAGGACGACGGCTTCGAGATCGGTCAATGGGTGATGATCGATGGAGTCGAGGGGATCGGCTGGCGGCTTGAAGACATCCTCGACAGCGGTCAATCCCTCAAACTTACGCGCGGCTCGCCGTTGCCGAGTTCGGACGACGAGAAGACCGTGTTCGTGCCTGGACCGCACGGTGGCCTGACCGTCATCCACGGCGGTGGCAACCTGCCGCTCTCGACCAACTTCGAAATGGTTGTCGGCGAGCACAGCGTGAGCCGCAACGATGGATTGCCGTGGGCGGACGATGGCTATGCACCGCTCTTTGCCAATGGTCTCCCTCAGCACATCCAAGTCGGTGCTGCCGCTCAGACACGCACGATTTCCGACTTCGGCACAGCTGCATGCCTATACTCCGATCCGTTCCCGGGGTGCGGAGAAGGCAGCGTGATGAACTTCAACACCGTCGATCCAATTACGCTAGATCCTGAACCGGCACTCACTCCCGCCACCGAAAAGACGCTCGTGCACGTCGTCGAGCCGAAGCAAGCTCAGGTCACCGACGACATGAGCATCTCGGTCGACGGCACCGCGGGCCCGTCGAGCACGCTAACTTGCGACGGTTGCGACTTCGACGCCGCGGGATTCAACATTGGCATGCAGGTGATAGTCACCGGTCTGCCGGGTCCCTACACGGTCAAGACCGTCGGCACGGATACTCTGGAGCTCTACAACGTAGCCCTCGAAACGTCCGCGGCGGTGGAGCTGACAGTCACCGGCTATGATCCGCTGAAGGATGGCGGCGTCCGCATGGGTAGCGACACGATCATGGTTGGCTTGGCCTATATTGGCAACGCTGACCTTAGCTCGAACAGCGTCAAACGCCTCGACGGTAAGAATTGGGCGGATCTCGGATTTGCGGTCGGGCAGCAGATTAGGGTCGCCGGTGTCGGCGGCTCCTTCAAGATCCAAGAGCTGGCCGATGAAGTGCTGACGTTCGAAACTGGTGGTCTAACGCCGGGGACCGGCGTGTCGGTAAGACTCGCGTTGGCCGGCTCGCTCGCTGGCCCCGACTCACCATTGGTCGTTTACGGCGACACTTCGCAGGATGGCGTCTGGTACAGTGGCCATCCCTCCGATGTGCTCGGCTACGAGTTCGGGCCGAAGCCATTCGATCCCTTCACTCGCATCCCGGACGCTGAGAACGAAGACGATGAGTGGATCTTCCCGCTGGCCAACCCCTACACCAACGCTGGGAACGACGTCGTCGACGCCAGCGCACTCTTTGCCTGGGCGGACGAGAGCGAGATCCCGACTGTTGGGTTCGCTGCCTACGGCGGGGTAGGCAATGACCTGATCATCGGCAGCCAGGCCGGCGACCACCTCGCCGGTGGCTCCGGTGACGACGAGATCCGAGGACTGCGGGGCGTCGACCACATATATGGCGATTCCGGCGTCAACGTGAACATTCTCACGCGAGCGCTCTCGATCGAGACCACCAACCGCAGCCCGGCGCCGACGATTACAAAGGCCGGCTTCATCAACAACGGGACAACCATCGAGCCCACCCCATCGCTCGTTCTCGATCTAATGGACGCCGGCCGCGACCTGATCTTCGGTGAGGGCGAAGGATCCATCACCGAGACAATCAGCTCCCAAGCCGCTTTCGATGACATCATCTTCGCCGACCACGGCGCGATCATCCAGCAGGTCACCGACCCGAACCTGCCCGATCCGCGGCTGCAGAAGATTCAAACCACGCTGCTTTCTTCTATCCGTGACATCGAGTCGCGTGCATTCCAGAATGGCAATGACGACATTGTCTTCGGCAACGTGGGGCGCGACGTGATCATCGGCGGCGCCGACCACGACCTGCTCGACGGCGACCAGGATGACGACCTGCTCTTCGGCGATCAGATCTTCCTGCACCGTCGGGTCACCGATCCCGCGATCCCAACGCAAACTGACATCACGGTGCCGGACAGTATTACAAGTTTCCGCTTCCAGACGCTGTGCGGCCAGCTGCTGTACAGTCGCACGGATCGAGTGGATGCGAATGACAAAGATGAGTGCGGCAACTCAGTGCACGCCGACAATAGCGGCGCTCTCTTGGTAGACGGCACGGCTCGCGACTACCGCGATCCCGACAGCCCTGGGCTGGACGATTACCCATGGTGGGCTGAGTACGAGATATTCTTCGACAAGGACGACACTGACGACGATCACTTCCACACATTCGACGTCGATGATGGTGACAAGGGCGCGGGCAGCTTCGGCAATGATCACATTGCCGGCGGCGAGGCCAACGACCTGATCTTCGGCCAGATGGGCAACGACATCATGGAAGGTGATGGCGGTGCCGAGCGCGCCTTCGCCCGAATGGTCGACGATACGAAAGAAACGATCCACTCCAGCGCCTCACGCACGCCGGACGGATGCCCGGTCACAACCGATCCGGATGACGACAACGCCACCCATGGCGGAGCTTGCGACCTGGTTGGCGACCTCGACCTTGTCCCCTCATTCGACGAGACGACTGACGGTCAAGACTACATCGAGGGCAACGCCGGGGACGACATTGCCTTCGGCGGCCTCGGGCAGGACGATATCGTTGGCGGCAACTCCGATCACTTCGATCTCGACAAAGCGGCCGAGCGGCCTGACGGATCCGACCTGCTGTTCGGCGGCAGCGGCGAGCACACCGCCCGCAACGACAATGGCGGAATCGATCCGGGCGATCCCGTGCCTTCTGATCGCCACGCCGACGACGCGGACGTGATCGTCGGCGACAACGGACGGATCATCCGCATCGTGGGCACCGAACGAACCGACCTCTGCGGCGCGGATGGCTGTCAGGAATTCGAAGACCTGTATGTGGAATACGAGTACGACGTCAACTACGCTGGGCGGCTGGTCGTGCGTGGCGTCCACCTGCTCGACTACACGCTGGGCGGTCCCGATTTCCGACCCGATCGCTTCGGACTCGGCACGGACGGGCCCTGCAGCACCTCCGCGCCAGGGACGCAGGACGGCTGCAGCGATCGTCTCATGGTGGTGCCAGGACGGAATGACTGGGAGGTCCAGCCTGAGGACGCGGTTGACGGAGTGTATCACCGCGAGATCGCCGCAAATGATGAGGTCCACGGCGGGCTGAGCGATGACACAATTTACACCGGCGGCGGCAACGATGTGGCCTTCGGCGATGCCGATGACGACGATATCATCTTGGGTTGGGGCAACGATTGGACCTCCGGCGGCGTAGGTCAGGACGGGATACTTGGCGACGATGGCCGTATCTTCACCAGCCGCAACAATGACACGATCGGGGAACCGCTCTACGGCGTCGCTCCCTTGCAGCCCGTTGGCTCATGCACCGAGAAGAAGACCGTCCTTTGCCAGACAACCCTCAACCAGTGGATTGCGACGCCAGGCGATGTGCAGACTGCCGTCATCAACGTCGAGGGTGACCTAAAGAAGACGGTCGATCTAACTCCGTTCAACCTCACACCAAACGTCAGCGGCGCCGACCGGGCACTGTTCGACGCCAACAACTCCGACGACGTGATCTTCGGCGGGCTGGGAGGCGAAGTCCAGATGTTCCCGGCCGTGATCGATGGGCTCAAGAACAACCAGGATCCCCCGACAGGGGTGCGGGGCATCGCCGGAGACTTCCTGCACGGCGGCGCCGGTGATGACGCGATGGCCGGTGGCGAGGCGATCTGGAACGCCTACACCCAGCTCTACGACCTGGGCGTCGATTCGCCCACATACCTCGATCTGCTGCCGAATGCCTACCGCTCGGACTGGTCGCGCCCATTCAACCCAGGCGATCTGCTGCACTTCGGTGAGGACGACGACGCCTGGCACGATCAGGGTCCGATCGCGACCCGGCTTGGTGAATTCGCCCTCTACGACGAGTACGACCCACGGCGCACCATCCTGCTCAACCCCGACGGCACCGTCGATAAGCTTGACGAGTTGCCGAACCTCATGTGGTTCCTCAACCTCTTCAGCAACGAAGGGCCAACGCTCAACGGCTGCGTTGAGTACCTGCCGAATGGCACCTGCATCACCTACGATGACCGCCATTCCGACGGCGCTGACGTGCTCGCCGGCGATTTGGGCAACGACTGGGAGGTGGGAGGCACCGGCCAGGACACGCTATACGGCGGCTGGGGCAACGATCTGCTAAACAGCGACGATGTGTTGACAACCGTGGGCGAGGGCGAGTTCGGCGATCAGAAAGGCAAGAAGATCCAGCCGAGCCCCAACGACACGCCCGACACGCATCCGCTCTATCAGGACCGGGCTTTCGGCGGCGCCGGCCTCGACATCCTCATCGCCAACACCGGCGGCGACCGCAACATCGATTGGGTGGGCGAATTCAACTCCTACATCGTGCCGTTCGCACCATTCGGAATCGCCACCAACAGCCGCCAGGTGCCGCCATGGTTGTTCGAGTTCTTATATTCGTTGTCCTTCAGCCAAGGCATTGATCCAACGCGTGACACAGATACAGGTATCAACCCGGACCGTAATGGAGAGCCGCACGGTGAGCTCGGTCTGGTAACTCAGAAAGACAAGGGTCTGTGGCAGGACCAGACCGGCGGCCCCTCGGATCCGCAGCCCGGGAACATCCCCGGCGGCAGGCGCGACGTGCTGCGCTCGGCGGACTTCAACGGCGGGCAGGCGCAAGGCTTTGTGCCAGACACTGGCGCCTGGTCGGTAAGCGGTGGCCGCTATCGTGTCGCACCGGCCGAGCTCGGCGGTGACGCGGTCAGCGTGTACTACGTGGACGCGTACTTGCCAACCTATTTCGAGATGCTCGCAACCATCAATGCCGACAAGCCGATTGGCGGGGTGAAGGCGAATACCTTTTTGATATTCGATTATCAGGCGCCAGACGACTTCAAGTTCGCCGGCATCAATGTGTCCAACGATAAGCTGGAGATGGGATATCGTGACGCGGCCGGATGGCATGTCGTGGATCAGTCGAACGCAAAGCTCAAGCCTGAGCGAGACTACGAAATGCTGCTAGCGCTCAACGGGACAACTGCAACGCTGGTCGTCGACAGCAATGAGGTCTTTTCCTACGCCTTTGCTCCCCGGGTGGATCCAGATGGATTCAGCTATGGCTTGAACGTAGGATTGCTCGGGATTGGCGCGAACAACTCCTCAGGCAGCATCGACAACGTTGTGGTCCAGGTGCTCCCTCCAGAGATCACGCTGGAAGAAACCGAGGACTTCAAGGATGGAGTTGCAGACCGCTACTCGGACGAAATCATTGGAGACTGGGCGGTATCGGGCCAGCGCTACGATGGCTCGCCTCCTGTAGCTGAAGACACGGGTCTAAGCCTGTCGCACTTACCCATCGGTACAAACTCATTACTTGAACTTCAGGCGACATTTGAGGCCGAGGCAATTGGCGGTGTTGCGTTCGACTACTACGGGCCCACTGATTACAAGTTCGCTGCAGTTTCACCCACGACGGACGAAGTGCTGATTGGGCACTTCACCAGCCGTCAGGGCTGGACGGTCGATGCGTTGGCCAGCAAGTCGCTACAGCTGAACAAAGACTATGCCTTGACAGTTACCCTGAAGGGCTTGACTGTAAGCGTTTACGTGGACGGTCAGGCGATCTTGGGGCATGTCTATTACGGAATTGTGGTCGACGGAGGTTTTGGGCTGCTCAGTCACAACGGCGAGAGTTCCTTCGATGAGGTGACGTTCAAGACCGACGACCCGGCTTACGCACCACCACCTGAAGGCGATCCGCTCCTGGCTGCCTGGGCGCCACTACAGCATACGAACGACGATCCTGTTCAATACGAGAATCTTGAAGCAGTGGTTTCAGAAGCAATAGAGCGATGGTCGACCGAGATTGTCGATGATGACCGACTTAAGGTGCTGAAAGAGGTATCCCTCGAGGTCGACGATTTGCGTGGCTTGCGGTTGGCTCAGGTAATCGACAACACGATCTATGTCGATTCCACAGCCGCAGGCCATGGTTGGTCTGTCGACGCTGCCTCTGATCCGGGGGAAGATAAGATTGACCTGCTTACCGTGATCATGCACGAGCTCGGGCATGTGCTTGGACTCGATCACGCTGCTCCCGGGAATGCTAATCTAGACCTGATGCTCTCTACCTTATCCACAGGCGTGCGCCTTGCTCCGGTGGAGGAGCGTGCCGCAACCGTTGAGACGCCAGTGTCAAGTCGAATCGCATCACAACCTAAAAAGGCGGTTCGTCTTGAGGCTCTCACCAACGAGAAAGAACCTCGATGGGCGTATCCCCAGTACATGCCTTCCGGTTTTGACAGGATGACATGGTACGAGCGACTGACCGGACGTAGCCAACTACACACACAGATCCTGGGTGCGCTACTCCAGGAGACACTGACCAAGCTCGCCAGTGGATTGTACCTACTCATCTATTAATCGGCGAAAAGCAGGGAAAGACACATCCTGCCTCTCGTCCTGCTCGTCCTAACGATGACCGTCATAGAAGACGGTCATCTCTATTTTTTTTCCCATATACTGAAGTTGGGGTTGGGGACACGCAACCAGCCGTTTGATTATAACCTTACGGAGCGGCACCTAGCTCCTGCAATAGAGACGTCGCTTGTTGCCTTAGATCCTCGTCGTCCGAGATCTCCAGAACGGCGCGAAGATCCTCGATCGCCGCTGATATCCTGTTGATCCTGAGATAGACTACAGCTCGATTGTAATGTGCCAACCCCGATTCCGGATCCAGCTCGATGGTTTTGTCGTAATCGGCAAGAGCGGATTGGTGTCTTCTCATCAAGGTATAGGTGTTGCCTCGCGAGAGGTAGGCCTCAATGTAGTCCGGATCGAGCTCGATGGCCGTAGTGAGGTCCTGTAACGCTTCTTCGTATTCCTCATGTCTATAGTGCACCTGCGCCCGGTTGTAATAGGCATTCGGGAACTCTGGCGCAAGCTCGATGGTCGCATCCCAATCCGCTAAGGCATTCTCGAGATCATCGAGTCTGAAATATGCGTTGGCCCGCTGGTTATAGCCATCCGCATTATCGGGTTGCAGTTCAATCAACTGTGTGAAATCCGAGATCGCCGCTTCATAGTTTCCCTCGGAACTATAAGCCCTTCCCCGCTGAAGGTAGGCTTGTGCGTATGAAGGATCAAGATCCAGAACACGTCCGTAATCTTCGATCGCTTTTTGCGTTTCACCCATGCCCAAGTAGAGATTGGCACGATTTTCAAGTGCGCTCAGCAAGTTCGGAGATCGTTTTAAAGCTCCATTGTAACTTTCGAGAGCCAATTCCACCTCGCCTAGTTGAGTGTACGTTACGCCAAGGTTGGAATAGGCCTCCACAAAATCCTCGTTCAACGCGATTGCCTGTTGATAGGAGGCCAGCGATTCTTCCAGGTTTCCTTGAGCGTTGAAGACGTTTCCCAGATTGTAGTGGGGGGCGGCGAACAATGGATCGAGCTTAATCGCCTCCTCAAAATCCTCTTGTGCGTGTAGCAGTTCATCTTTGCCAAAGTATGCGAGACCTCGATCGTTGAACGCTGTGGCATTCTCAGGTGTGAGCTCTAAGAGACGGGTAAAATCAGCGATCGCCTCGTCGTACGTACCGAGAATGCGATACGTCAGGCCGCGATTAAAGAGCGCGTCCTGGTGATCCGGTTGCCGCTCGATTACCACGGACCAATCCTCCACGGCACGCTCAAGATCATCATTCTCGAAATGCGCGTTCCCTCGTTGAAAATAGGTCTGGATATCGTCAGGGATACGATCCAGCACAATACTGTAGTCGTCGATGGCGCGTTCGAGCATTCCGAGCTGATAGCGGCTCAATGCTCGAATTCGGTAGGCATCTGTGAGATCTGGATTCAAGGCAATTGCTCGACTGAGAGCATAAAGGGCATCGTTGTACTGATCGAGCGAAGCGAGTGCCACACCAAGCTGATAATTAGCGTCGGCGGTGTCCAGTCCAATAGAAAGGGCCTGGCTTAAGTCGGCGATGGCTTGCTCGACGAGATTGCTCTGCACGAAGATGAGGCCGCGGTAGAGGTAGGCCTCCGCCATCTCTGCATCCAGGTCGATCGCTTGATCCAGGCTGATTTTTGCTGCATCAAGGCGCTGGTTATCGAAATGTATCCTGCCCACATAGTGATGGGCTTCTGCATTAAAGGGTTCCTGCGCAAGGACGTGGTTGAAGTGTTCGATCGCTTGCGCATAGTTTTGCTGGCTGTAGGCTTCCAGACCAAGAGCGAAATGTTCTCCTACCGTCAGAAGCTGAGTGGTTGGTGTCGAATCACCCGAATCACCGGCAACTAACCCCTGCAGGAGGGAGGTTCCAAGGAAGATCAGAATCACAAGGATGGCGGCGACATTGAAGCAGGTGAGGCGATATCGTCTGGGCACCTCCCGTAGCCGCTGCTGCCATGTGTATTTGGTTGTGTCGGGTCCTTCTCTCATGATCGCCAATTATAAACGTTGGTTTGACTGTGGTACACGGAGCATTGAGGTGGGAAGATCAAGCAGCAATAGCACGAACATGGTGACCAGAAGAGGATTGACAATTCCGCAGCACACCATTAACATCTCGCCGGTGCCATCAAAACGGCTCCCATCGTAAGTAAGATGAACCTGGGATAGCTCGTCTATTTCGAAGGATATTACGTAGATAGAAGCATAGCAGCCACAGACGGAGA
>WVZH01000551.1:2479-2800 GCA_011772595.1 Anaerolineales bacterium | reverse complement strand
CCGCGCTTGATTGAACAATTGAATGCAGGGCTGCAGCGCAAGCTCACCCTCATCTCCGCCCCAGCCGGCTTTGGCAAGACCACGCTGCTGAGCGAATGGGTCGCCGGCTGCGGGCGGCCTGTCGCCTGGCTTTCGCTGGACGAAGGCGACAACGATCCAGCGCGCTTTCTGGCATACCTCATCGCAGCTTTGCAGACGGTTCACAAGGAACTTGGGGAAACCGCCCTGGCGGTGCTCCACGCTTCGCAGCCTCAACCCCCACCGGCCGAATCGATCTTGACGACCCTCATCAACGAGGTTGCCGAAATGCCGGATAGTTTC
>WVZH01000551.1:1158-2423 GCA_011772595.1 Anaerolineales bacterium | reverse complement strand
TACCTCCACAAATGCACCTGGTCATCACCAGTCGGAGCGATCCCTCCTTACCCCTGTCACGTTTGCGGGCCCGCGGCCAAATGACCGAGATACGTGCCGCTGACTTGCGCTTTACACGCGACGAAATCACCGCGTTCTTGAACCAAATAATGGACCTCAACCTTTCTGCAGAGAACGTGGCTGCATTGGAGACCCGCACCGAAGGATGGATCGCGGGCCTACAACTGGCCGCGCTTTCGATTGAGCGGCACAAAGATGTAACCGAGTTTATTCGGGAATTCACTGGAGGCCACCGCTACATTGTCGATTACCTGGGGGAAGAAGTACTACGACAGCAGGACGAAAGGGTACAGTCATTCCTCCGTGAGACGTCGATCCTACGCCGTTTGTCCGCGCCGCTGTGTGACGCAGTGATCAGTCGAGGCGGGAGTCAGGACATATTGGAGCAACTAGAGACAGCCAATCTATTCATTGTGCCTTTGGATGATGAACGAAGTTGGTATCGCTATCATCATCTCTTTACCGATTTTCTGCAACACCAGCTCAAACGGCACCAGCCTGAGCGGGTCCCTGGCTTACATCGCCGGGCGAGTGAGTGGTACGAGGAAAATGGGCTCGTGGGCGAGGCCGTGTTTCACGCCTTTGCGGCAGAAGAAGTCGAGAGAGCGGCCGACCTCATAGAAACGAACGCCCTAGATGCTCTCATGCGTGGTGAGGTCTACACCGTCATTAACTGGCTCAACAGTCTGCCTGAAGAGTTGGTTCGATCCAGACCCAGGCTTGGCATTTCTCAAGCTTGGCAATTGATTTCAACCGGTCAGATAGAAAAAGCTGATGGTTGGCTGCAGACCGTTGAGGAGAGGCTAGGATTTACCACAGATGACAGCTTGGAGGAGTTGGGTAAGGAAGGCAAAGATTACGCCGAGGTGAATGAGTTGTTGGGAGCGATTGCCACCATTCGCTCGACCATTGGGGCCTGGCAGGGGAGAACCCTGCGTACAATCNNAGCCGTATCGCTGGAGACGTTAACACGGCCGAGCAAGCGTACCTGGGCGCGATTGAGGACGGTCGAGCCTCTGACAATTATGTGATCACCCTAAACGCGACAGAGGGATTGGCTGAACTGTATTCAGTAATGGGCCAACTGCGAAAGGCAGAAGAAACGTTTCTGCAGGTCTTCCAGTTAGGAGACCAATATCGGATGACATACTCGGTCGCTTTCGGCGCAGCGCACATCGGTCTGGCTGAGGTGATGCGCCAGTGGA
>WVZH01000551.1:692-1093 GCA_011772595.1 Anaerolineales bacterium | reverse complement strand
GCACAGGGCGACTCAAGCGGAGCGATGGAGGCAATCCAGAAAGCCATTGATCTGGCGGAAGACCACGATCAGCGATTCCGAGGTGGTGTGGCGGTCGCGACACGAGCCCGCCTGTGGCTCGCTCAAGGAGAAATCGAGAAAGCAGGCCGATGGGCGCAGGAACGAGGGGAATACTGTGAGGACGATCTCGGCGAACTAAACGAACTCGAGGGTATCGTCCTGGCGCGAGTGTTGCTCGCCGAGGAAAAACAGGATGAGGCTTTGGCCTTGCTGGACAAGCTGCTTTATCATGCTGAATTGGTCAAGCGGATGGGGAACGTGATCGAAATACTAATCTTGCAAGCCACGGCCTGGCAAGCGCAAAACAGACTGGATCAAGCCGTCGCCTTTTTGGAAAAGGC
>WVZH01000551.1:0-680 GCA_011772595.1 Anaerolineales bacterium | reverse complement strand
GCGATGGAGATCTTGTTGGGTGAGGCCGTCAAGAGGGATGTCGCCCGGAATCACGCTATGAAAATGAAGCTGTTGACAGCCTTTAAGGGCGAAGGAACACCCAGCGCCCAGGTTCCGAAACGAGGCGCACCAGAGATTCCAATCGTTGAACCCCTTTCCGAGCGAGAGATCGAAGTGTTACAACTCATCGCTGATGGATATAGCAACCGCGAGATCGGGCAGAAGCTCTTTATCACTGTTGGCACCGTCAAGCGGCATATCACCAACATCTATGGCAAGTTGGGCGTTCACAGCCGCACGCAAGCCATCGCCCAGGCCAGAGAATTCGACATTCTAGAATGATCTAGGCCAGTCCAATACAAAGCCCTCAGCCCCCATGGTTACGCACAACCGTGGGGGCTGTAGTATTTAGCTGTGAAGAGGTTGACCTCGAAAATACGACCCCCTAATGTACCTTTCGGTACATGACACTACGACCGGTTCCCTGGTATACTCTATCCATAAAGGAACGGCTATTCCAACAGGAGGTTGTATATGGAACAAAAAAACTACCAGATTCGCATAAAGGGACATCTCGACGATCAGTGGTCTGAATGGCTGGGCGGGCTGACCTTTGCCCAGCACCCCGATGGAACCACGACACTTAGCGGAGAGATCGTGGATCGGGCAGCACTATATGG
>WVZH01000076.1:7983-19241 GCA_011772595.1 Anaerolineales bacterium | reverse complement strand
CCTCCGCCCCCTGTGCCAAACCACAGCGCGCCGTCAGGGGCCACGGTGATATCGTAGACCATATTGTTCGCCAAGCCGTCTTCCGTCGTGTAGGTGGTCCATGATTCACCATCAAAGCGTGAAACGCCTCCGTTGGCTGTACCGAACCAAAGAGCCCCATCTGGGGCTACGGTGATGGCCCAGACGATGTTGTCGGCCAATCCGTCATCGGTGGTGTACGTTGTCCAGGTCACGCCGTCGAAACGTGAGACGCCGAGGAGATTGGTGCCGAACCACATGGCGCCATCCGGGGCGACGGCGATGGCCTCGACGTAATTGTCCGCAAGACCTACGTCCTTCGTGTATTTCGTCCATATTTCACCGTCAAAGTGGTATACCCCACCCGCTCGGGTCCCGAACCACAACGTACCATCACCGGCACGTCCGATGGCCCAAATGAAATAGTTGAAGATGGGGTCGTCTTCGTTGGTGTATACCTTCCAGGTTTGGCCGTCAAATCGAGTGACACCATGATCAACCGCAAACCAGACCGCTCCATCTGGGGCTATAGCCACGTCCCAAACGTCGTTATCTGCAAGACCGTCCTCGGTCGTGTACGTGGTCCAAACATGACCATCGAAACGAGATGCACCTTCCCTCGTCCCGAACCATAACGCGCCGTCGGGAGCCACGGTGATAGACCAGACGTCGTTCCCCGCCAAACCATTGGCAACCGTATAGGTCGTCCAGCCTGGTTTCAAAGACTGCATCGCTTGCGTGACAGGTAGTTTCGCTGTTGGTAGGGGAGGTGGGAATGTCGTCCATGATGTGAGCTTCGACAATTCCGTGAGCATGGCATCGGCCATCTCTTCGAGTGGTGGGGGAAGTCCGAGTTCCCTTGCTTTTTCGACATCGTCCGGCACTAAAGGGTATTGACCCGCCCTCATGTTGGCGATTGCGCGGTCGATGTAAGATCCAGCGAACTGGGGGTCGATCTCGATGGCCTGATCGTAATTGGCGATCGCCTGATCCAGATCGCCCAGATTGTCGTAGGCATTGCCACGGATGACGTAGGCGATGACGTTTTCAGGGTTGAGGGCAATCGCCTTGTCTAAATATTCAATGGCCAGGTCGAATTCACCCTTGAAGAAATGGGCGAAACCCAGATTGTAGTATGCTTCTGGGTTGTCGCCTTCGAGTTCGATAGCCTTATCAAGATCAGGGATTGCAGTTTGGTACTCTCCCATGCCCATATAAGCCATTCCACGGAGCAGGAAGGCTTGTGCCTTGTCTGGGTTCGACTGGATGACCTTGTCGAATATGGTGATCGCCACCTCGTAGTCGCCCAGTCTTACGTAGGCCATGCCGAGGCACAAATATGCCTCCGAATCTTCGGCGTCTAAGGCGATCGCTTGTTCGCAATCCTCTATTGCACGCTCAAATTCACCGATCTTGAGCTCGTTGTAGATGAATCCTCGACTGGTGTAGGCCTGGGAATACTGGGGATCAAGGGCGATGGCTTGAGTGAATTCCTCGATGGCCAATTCCAATAGGCCTTGCTCTTGATAATCCACGCCCTGATTGAAATGATCGATCGCGCTGGGTGTTGGCGTAGCTGCTGGAGTGGTTGTAGCGGTGACCACCTCCACCCTATCGGAAGGTCCGCATGCGGTAAGTCCTAAGATCAAGATCAACCATAAGTGACGCTTGGAGCTCATCCACCCACCTCCTGGGCTTTACAGAGAACGGTTCGTAATTGAAGATCGGTTTCAGGATCTGATTATCTTGATTTCTTGTTCTTGGATCGCGATCGCTCGCACGCTGAGGTTAATCTCGCTTCATCGAACGGCTGGCGGGCTCCTCCTTGTTTTCAATTGCGTGATTATATTGTGCTCGGACTCCATTGAAGGATGTTCAGTTCCAAGAATTGCAGATTTGAACTCCCTTGCGAAAGGATCATTGCGGCTCAAATTGTACACTTAACAGGATTTCCATGATTTCGGGATCTCCCAGGGCATTTGCGTTCGTCGCAGTGACCACGATTTGGTAGACGTCCTCACCATGAACCACAACGACGATTATTTTAAAGTAGATTCTCGACGGGTCGAGTAGCCCAGGTGCATGAAATACTCTTATAACTGCAGGCAGTCCGCCAACATCTATGGCCGAATGTGATTCGACCTCGACTTGATCCTTTAGATCGAGCATATCATAGATGGACAATTGTGCATCCCACAACGCCTGCTCGATGGCTTCCGGTGTCTCCATCCCTGGGAAATCTCCAAGCGTTCCACGTGTAAAGTTAATATTTGTGCCGTCAGCTTCACGGATCAGGAATAGGAACGTTACACCCCCGAAAGGATTTGGCTGTGGGCTCTGTTGTAGCCATGTCTCAGGGTGTATGAGCTCAAGACCTTCTCCTTGAAATAAGATCCAACCGGGAGGAACGGTACGTACTGAGGTTGGGGTGGCGATTGGAGAGGCTGTGGGTTCCGGTGTTGTTGTTCTGGTTGCAGTCGGGATGGGAGGCGCCGTCCCTGTTGGGATCTCAGTTCGCGTTTTGGTAGGTGAAGCGACTAGCACTTCCTCCTTCCCCGCGACGGCGGTAGCAGTCTGTTGAGCAGGGGAGGGACCGCAGGATGATAGTAGCGCACATAAGAGAATTAAGTTGACAACCTTCATATTGGCCTCCGACTAGTCAATTGGCGGACTATTTCGGTGACGAATTGTCCCGTAAAGTACCGCGAAGGGAAATAACTAAGCTTCCTTCGTTCGACGAGTGCTGTGGTACTCGCAAGCTAACCAACACAAATCAATAGCGACTTGAAAAAACCCGTTTGTTTCTGTGCGAACCAGAAAGCAAATCGCTGTTCGTGCACATAAGCGCGTCCTAATCCAGGATCCAAAGTTCGATGTTCGTCATCCGGCATTTGGTGCCGAAGTCACGGTTGGTTCCGGATAACAGGGATAGCGCCAGATTCCCGGATGTTAGGGTGGTGTCATGTAGCGTGAAGACTTTTTCGTTGTCGACAAAGGCGGTGAATTTCTCGTCATCGACGGCTAATAGGAAATGCAAGTCTTCCGTGCGAACACTGCCGGACCCGTAGCTCCCTCCTCCGACCCTCGACATGCGACCTTTGTAGACACGATCCAAGCCGACACCACCATACATGTTGACGATAAACAAGTAATGATTCTCTGAGTCTTCTTCTCGGAAGACAAGCGCACATCCCGAAGCTGAGTCGGCATAGGGAGCGGCGGAATCCATGGCTGCGTCCGCCCGGATCACGAAGTCGGAAGGCGAAAACCTGGTGTACCACCATTGATACCAATAGATTTGCGCCCAGCTTTCATTAAAGGGTGGGAGCCGGTGGTAGGTCCCACGTGTAGTGCTGATGTGGCCGTCGGCAGCCAGCTGGCGCACCTTGGCGTACAATGATGACGCTTCGGCTGTCGCAGCGACGATCGTGGCCTCTTGGGTTGCGGTCTTCTGTGCGGATCTCGTCGCTGTAGACGCATAGGCTTGTGTTGCTGTGGACGCCTGTTGGAACTCAAAAGTCACCGTCGCGGCGTTGGAAGTGGCTTCGGCGTCCTGAGTCCCCTGTCGTGCCTCCTGTGTTCCCGCGGACTCCGTAGCTTGGGCATCGATGACGGCTTGTGTCTGTGCGTTGGCGGTGGCGAGTTCGGCTTCTGATGGCCCGCAGGCAGATAGCGTGAAGGTTAGAAGGACGATCATGGCTGAAATTCGATTTTTCCGCATGATGTTTCACTCCCTACACAGTTTGGGAGGGTAGGCAGAGTTTGAAATTTGATCCTCGCGAGAAGACCTACAAGTCACACTTACTCGAGGAAATGATGCTAGTTAGCCACCCCACCAAGACTTCACCGCGCCCTATTCATTGCAATAGCACATGTTTGACGAACGCTATTGTGTTAGTTCCTCAAGAATATCTTCGGCGAATTGTTGGGCCTCTGGTTCCAAGCCTAGCTCAAGAGCCTTCTCGATGTCCGTCATCGCCTTCTCGCGTTCGCCCAGATCCGAATACAATGCGCCGCGCACGAAATACGTACGAGCGAGGCTGGCGTCGAGCTCAATTGCTTTGTCTAAATCGACAAGCGCTTGGTCGTATTGACCCGTTACCGCATAAGCCACTCCACGATTACTGTAAGCGTCGGCGAATTGCGGATTGATCTCGATGGCCTTGTTATAGTCGACGATAGCCTGGTCGAAGTCACCTTTCTCGGAGTAGGCGACGCCGCGGTTCAAGTAAGCATCGGCGAAATCAGGATTAATAGCGATAGCTTCAGTGTACGCCTCGATCGCCAAATCCAATTGACCTTGTTCCTGATAATCAACACCTCGATTGAAATGGTTTACGGCGTCCCCTACCGTAATAGCACTTGGGCCGATCAAAATAATGGCTCCCAACACCACGACGGTAAGGATACCCACTGCGATGGGTATTAGGTATCCGCTTTCCTTCATGGTGGTTTCGCCGTAGGTAGCCGTCCACTCTTTATGAGCTGGCAATTGGAGATAGGTCAGTAGGCCGCCGATCCCAATGTTGATCCCGTATCCTACCAGTTCGGCGAGGTCCTCAGAAATCGGTAAAAACGTCAGAGCAGCGAGGAAGGCTGCCATTCCGGCCAACGATAGAAAAATCGTCGACCAGGTGCGTTCAGGTTTTCCGAGCCGCCGCCAATTAATTCCAGCCAAAATCCCTGAGGCAGCAAAGGAGAACAGGAAAGCCATCCCTGTGAAAAGGGTGGGATTCCATGGCGGTTTTTCGGAGGGTGTTGGAGGTGTCTGGCTGACGACAGGCTCCTCTGAGTAAGTGTGTGTGTACGACGGTTCAGACATCGCTTTCACTCCCAACTATGAGCTCGGCGTGACCTAACTCGCTTTTTTGGCCGACTTCTCGGCCCTTCTCTTGACTTGAGCGATCTGGCCCGCTCCCAAATCCCGTAGGGAAGCTAGGTCCGTCCCGGCGAACAACCCCATAGCCAGATTTACGACTTTCGAGACAGCACTAAGGGTTTCGCGCTCCGCCGTTGCTGTGAGCGTGGTCAAGGCGTCGATCGCTTTCCAGGGATCCGGATCGCTCTCAAGCGCTTCGCGAACCTTGGCTGCGGTGTCGATGACGTGGCGCAGACGAGTGGATCCATCGGCCTGTTCCTCTAGCAGGTAGACGTACCCCATCTTCAACTGCGTAGCAACGAGAAAGCGGTTGGGCTCTTCGTGCGTGATACGCCCCCTGCGGGCGAGTTTGTACGCCTCCTGCCACACCAGGGAAGGTGGGGCTAGGACGTCCGTGGTTTCGTCAAAGATCGTCATTGGAAATCTCCTTTTCACTTAAGAAACGTCGTTCGACGTACTTTATATGCACCGGGCAACTTTTGCTGCCCGGTGCATCTTGCGTCTGAAGGATTTAAGGCCGAATAGGTCTGACCTGTCCGCGGATCTCCCCATCGGGGAAGGCGATTGTTTGCACACTGAGATACGTATCGCCGCTTCGCATGGCGGCAACCACGGTATCAAGGTCCGCCCAACCGCAAGCATTCAGATCGTCTGGAGCCGTGATGGTGCCCCAGTACAATCGTCGGTTACTGGGACCGCCGCNNCGTTCTTCAATCTGGCCGTGAACATGCTGTACCTGAGCCTTGTCGACCTCCTGTTGAGTCTGAGCAGACTGTAGCCGAAGGCGTCGCTTTCCACTGGCGGGACCTGGTTGGCGCCGCTCAGGTAGGCACGGAAGACGCGTTGTGAGGGCGGCGGCAAGACGATGACAGCGTCATGGGCTTCAATGGGCAAACCATCGATCGTGTGACCTCTGAGGATGCCATCGCTATCCCCTGGTTGGAAACCTGCCAACTCGCTGCTGAAGTTGCATAGGAGGTCCTTCATGCCATCGTGGTTAACGTCGATGGCGTATCGCCTACATCGCGTCAAACTATCCTCTGCACCTGACCGACCGAAGGTGAGCGATGTCCGGTCTACTTCGCTGGGCGCGTCGAATGCGGGGGTAGATAGAACAGCCACGGGGATGGGATGATTCCTGCCTAATACGACGACGTTGCGCTTCAGGAACGGCCAGATAACGATCGCATCCTCGTCGCATTTGTCCCCTTGCCCATTCAGATTGAAGTCGGCTTGAGCACGGTTGGGAATACCTGGACAGTTGTCGATATCATCATCGACCCCGTCTGCATCCGCATCGTTTGCACCGGTCACGACATTCAGTGTGACGGTCCTATTCTCCCAGAGGAATCCGCTTACCTCCTCACCCCCACAAGTTTCAGGTACAGGCTGTCCCAGGTGTAAGGTTGAGCTAAGAGAGTGGATCCCAGGTTGAAGATCGTAAAGATCATGGTCAAACCAGGATACATAGGTTGAGGGCCAACCACAGGCTGCATTCGGTGAAGTGAGTTCTATTGGACCGAAGAGCGCGTTGCTTTCTTCGGTTGATGAGAAGAGTGGAACATTATCGAGTACATAGGAGTGGATATCGATAGCGTCAAGGAATGCCTGTACATTCGCCTCACTCTGTTCCATCCAGCCCCACTTGATCTTCGCCGCCTGACCGGGGCAGACGGTGTACTCTGTCCCATCAAGGAAGGGTAAGACCCGCACATATTCCGGGGATCTGTGGTTCGGCAACCTATGCATGGTTACATCCCCGTCTTCGTCGCCTAACCAGGCGTGTGCCAACGCGGCAGGTGGTACATCGTGTCCCATCGAGCCGAAGTCCGCAGTCCATTGACCGTTAATATCCGTGTTCACCTCCATCTCAAATCCCCCGTTCACATCATCGACATGGACGATGAAGACAGCCTCAGGATCAGCGCGTCCCGTGACAACGTCTGCATCTGCGTCGATATTCTCGATTTGGAGTTCGCTGACTAAGAGAGCTTTTGTTAGCCCGGTAACATCATCGGTTACAACGACGAAGTCACCAGGAAGTATGAAGTGGCATCCGAGTGTCGTGTAATGCGAGTAGTGATTGCCCTCATCATCCGTTTCTCTGGATTCAGGTCCGAATACGAGTTTCCCTTCCGAGTCGTAGATTGTGATCGTTACGGAGGCATTGGGCGTGAATTCAAAAGCGCTGACGCCGTCGAACACCTCGAAGATAGGTAAGGGTATCCACCAATCGACCCATGTTCCGTCAAAGTCATCATCCTCCTGCACGATCGCGAAACCCGAGCCAGGGGTGACAATGGACTCACCTGAGAAATCTGCTGTCCATTGGCCTGGTGGATCGATCGGGACCAGCTTCTGCTTATCCCAATCCTCATGTGGAATGACCAGCACCTCAACACCGGTTGATGCCGTGCCGAACACCGTCTCTGTCTCTATGTCGGCTCCATTCACGGCGACATCGGTTACTTCGTGAACCTTGATGATCCCTCCACTTGACATGGTCACGATATGGCCAGGCATCAGGTCGAAGCCTTCCGGCAGCTCGAACCCGACCCAGACCGTGTTGGGGTCCCATTCCGCCGGTCCGGCGGTCTGGGTGTCGGTATACAGTTCGCCCTCCACTGGGTCCTCGATTGATAAATCGACGAGGGCCTGATCTGGCCAATCGAGTCCTTCTACGAATTCGATCTCCGGCCAGGATTGGATCCTCGGGTTGGGGACCCTCCAGAAGATCCAGGTCTCATCGCCATCATCGTCCCACTGTCGCGCGTCACCCGCATTTCCGATCTCGAGATCAGTGATCCATGAGAAATCGGCGGACCAATTCCCGAATTCATCAGGAAATACGGTCATCTCCGCACCATCGACATCATGCACCGAGACACTCACTTCACTTAAAAGAGCCGAGGTCCCTGAGACTGTCTCCGTTGAGATGTCGATCATATCCACGTATAGATGGATGACCTCGTGGACCTTTTCGACCCCATCTCCATTGATCGTTACAATGTCTCCGCGTTTAAGGTCGTACTCGCCCCCAAGCTCGAACATTCCGACGGCTGCATCTGGATCCCAATCCGGTACCACAACTTCCGTTGTTGTCGTGTAATCCGGATTTTGCGACGTATTTGGATCATCGATCATCAGTTCGAGCATTACCCCTAAATCCCACCCCCAAGCATCGATCCAGTCATGTATCGGAGCAGCAACGAGGTAGGGCGTAGGTACCCAGGCCAGCTCGGCCATGGTGGAGTCGCCATCGATGTCGGTGATGAAGGCTGCAAACCAGGTTTCGGGATTGAGGAAGTCGGTGAACGTCACTGACCACACCTCTGCTTCTACGACATCTTCCATGCTCCTGCAATCCCACTCCACATCAGGGATGATCTCATTGCAGGCGTCCACCCGGACGGTTTCCCCGTCTGGTGCTGTACCGGAGATTTCGCCTGTACCAGGATCGAAGACATCCAGGGTGAGAGGAAGCACAACGAGGTCTTTGAGGTAATCGCCCCCCACAACTTCTACATAGTTCCACGGTTCTAATTCGCCCAATCCCAACTCCCAGAAATCGAACCAGGCGTGGCCTGAGTTATCCGATGTCTCCGTAGCCTCGAAGAGCGGCACAGGCGAAAGATCGTTCTCATAGACGAAGACGGTTATTTGGGTGAATGCAGGGAACTCGTTGGCCGCGATCCAGTTACCCGTGATGTTGGCCTCAAATTTCGGATCAAGAACCCGCCATGGGACGACCGTCCGATCTCCATCCGCATCAACTTGTTCGGCTGAATTCCATTCACCAGGAACGAGTACCTCTGGCGCGAAGTTCACAGACCATTCACCTGTTGCGTCAGGGGTCACCCCAATATCGCAGGGCGGACCGCAAGCGTCGATCCAAAACCGAACTTCGCTTGATGGATCTGCGCTCCCAGAGACTTCGCCTGTAATCGGGTTCACGACCGTGACCTCTAAAGTTGATACATGAAGGACCTTCTCGGTCACCCAATCGGTTAAGGTGATAAAATGCCCAGCCTTTAGGTCGAACTTGTCCTCTAAGCCAAAGTTGATCCAATTCTCGCCAGGTGGGATAAGACCGGTATCTTCGTATTCGTATCCATTGGTGAGATCCGAATCATCGTCAATGTACAGATAGATTGTGGATCCTTCCGGCCACTCGTAACCATCCACCCAATCGTGGTTCGGTGAAGCTGCTACGATCGGATTTAGTTCTGGAGGCGGTTCTTCGCGGCACGAATTCCAGATATCTAAAGTTCCATCGAGGATACCTGCTTCTGCGGCATATAACGCGTCTTTCGCGCTCTGCGGGATGGCTTCGTCCGTCTCGTGAAAGGGCGCGAGTCCTACCCCGCTTGCTACCAGACCGTAACGAACGGTCCCTGAGGTGAACATTTCATTCAAGTAATCCTGAACGGTGAGATAAACGGCGTTGTCGAGGCGCTTCATGGCGCTGGTGAGCAACTTATCCGAACCGTCAACTGCGCCATTGTTGAACACAGATAGGTACCAATCCGTATCGACGCCGATCCCCCACACATCGGTTTGTGTGGTCCTAAGAATTGCGCCCTCACCGGTAAGTCCGGCCGGCGCAAAGATGATGTCCGCGCCTTGAGCGATCATCCCGGAGGCTATTTCGCCCCCCAGATCCGGATTACCGAAGTCGCCCGCATACTCGACAAGAACTTCGACGCTGTCGTTTGCGCATTGCGCGCCGTTGGTGTAACCCGTGATGAAGTTCTCAATGGGAGGAATCGGAATCGCACCGATGGCGCCGATACGGTCGGTTTCCGGCATACTCCCCGCCAGGGTTCCAGCCAGGTACCCGGCCTCCTCCTCGGCGAAGAAAATCCCGCGTAAGTTGTCGGGGTAGGTCTCCCAAGCGGAGTCGAGGATGGCAAAGGCCGTGTCGGGGTTCGAGCCGGCGACACTCATGGTTGCGTCCCTCAGTAGAAAGCCTACTGTGAAGCAGAGCTCATTCTCGTTCGCGCATTGCTGGAGGGTGGTTTCATACTCTGCGGCGTTTGCGGGTTCGTACAGTCTGCCAACGATATTCAAATCGGTCTGAGCTCTAAGTAACCCTTGGTAACTGAGCCAGTTCCAACTGTTATCGGCGATGCCGTTCTCGTCGGTGACGAGACCGACGCCTGGTTCCTCATCATTGGCATACCCCGGAAAAGCAAATCCGAAGATAAGCGTTAGAGCACACAGCACGGAGAAAAAACGCAGGGCGATCTGTGGTAGGCTGCAAGATAAGCCTCGTCTCGTTATAAGATCATTCCGATTCATCTCTCGCTCCTCTCACAAGCGAGAACGCGTGGTGTGAAGGGACTATCGTCCACTATCCTGTCGCAGGCCGATAGGAGGATGCGTTCGCTGAGGATGATGTTTATCTAGCTCTGCGTGAATGCTCAGGACGCTTGATGCTCACCATCGTCGCAAAATTCCTCTAGCAGGAAGGCGAACAGCTTGCTCAGGTCGGCGAATCCCCTGTGTTCGCCTGTTGCAGGTTCCTCCAGAGAAACGCGCCATATGGGTTTCCTCTCCTCCACCCGCCAAAATCGTAACAAGAAGGAACGATAGTCTTCCTCTGGGTAATTCTCTTCCGAAGATTGATCAGTCATGGTTTACCCCATCTCATTCAAGCCCCTTGCCGTAAAGAAAGCGTAAACGCAGCGTAAATACTTCCTGCGATGGGACACGAAGTGCGCGTCGAAGCGTTCCCAAGCGGGGTAGAACATACGACCAAGGTTTGATGCTTTCCCACGAAGAATACAAACCAGCAGTGCTCCCGTACAATGACGTCTCACATTTACTGTGCCTCGATCTTGACCATAAAGACCAACTCATCGTCCAGACTCGGCCAAAACGAGACCGTCACGAGTCGACCGTCCTGTGTTGTACTTTCCTCCTTGCCAATCTCGAGCGCCTCAAGGTTGACGAGCAGCCAATCGATTCTGTCTTCCCAATCTGGCATACCACTGTCGAGCAAGGCCGCCATGTGGTCGAGGCCCTGGAATAGCTGTTCCCTCGTCGGCTCGAGTGGATAGAACACCGTGACCCACGCAACGCTGGGGTTCTCAGTTGGTCCATCGATGAAGACCAAGGTCTTCACCACGCCTTGGAATTCCCCAACGACCTCCTCTCCGTATATGCCGTCGTGAGGCGGTGTAAAGTTAAAATCCAGATCCTCATAAACCTCCTGGATGTCAGCCCGTGAGACACCCAGTCCGGGTGGCGGCGTGGGGCTTGGAGTGAATGTCGCGGTTGTCGTGGGAGTGATCGTTGCGGTGACCGTCGGTGTCAAGGTCTTTGTGGGCGTTGGCGTCGGAGTCGGCTCTGGTTGAAC
>WVZH01000076.1:3431-7934 GCA_011772595.1 Anaerolineales bacterium | reverse complement strand
GATGGCGAGATAGTGCAACCGATCCGAGGCGTCGAAAACGATCCCACCGTCGATCGTGATGATGTCGTCGTAAGATCGTCCCTCATTCCCGTTCACAATGACCAGCCACTTGCCGTTCGCGCGCGCACCATAGGCGACCAACTGGCTCTCCGGGCTGAAAACCAGGGCATCCACGTCTTCATAAGGTTCGCCTTTTATCCCATCTACGACAGCTATCCAATGAAGCCCTGCCTTCGCCATGTAGCCCACGCGCCGGCTGTCTGGACTGAAGACGAGACCAAACACGTCTTCGAACGCTTCGCCTTCGACTCCATCCACGACCATTATAAAATGCTCGCCTTGGTTGGCGATGTACGCCACTCGCTGGCTGTCCGGGCTGATGATGAGATCCGATAATCCGTCATACGGCTGGCTCATTTCTCCATCAACGATCACAAACCACTCGCCCCCTCTTGTCGCCGCGTAGGCTATTCGCCGACTATCCGGGCTGAAGATAGGCGTACCTTTTAGGACACCATCGAACAGTGGACCTTGTTTATTGTCGAGGACTACAGCCTGTTGATCTCCGACTTGAGCCACATACGCCAGATGTCTGCTGTCTGGACTGAAAACCAGCCCGTACACATCATCGAAGGGATTTCCTTCCCCACCGTCTTCGATAATCCTGAATCGGAGTCCAGTTTGCACTTGTATGGAAGCTGCGTACGCCAGTCGTTGGCTGTCAGGGCTGAAACGTAGTGCAGAAATGCGATCATAGAGAGATGTACTTTGGTCATCTACGTGCAATTGGGCCTTCGTTGTCAGTCCGCAAACTCCTTGGATTGTCACATATGCGAATCGGTCGCTGTTGGGGCTGAATGTCAAACCGTCGATGTCACATACGGACAGGCCTTGATTTACGGCCTGCTCCTCTAGGATCAAGTAAATCTGGTCACTTTCTACAGCCACATATGCCCAACGTTGACTGTCCGGGCTGAAGAGCAGGGAGCCTTCCCAGATTGTGTCGTATGGCAGACCAGCTTTGGCGTCCACGACCACGACCCACTGTCCTACTGTCATCGCGAAGTATCCCGTTCGAGTGCCATCAGGACTAAAGAGAAGAGAGCCTTTTCCTATGTCATCATAGAGCTCCCCACGCCTATCATTCACGATGACCGCGAGTTTATCTTCCATAAAGCCAACATAAGCAACACTGCGCTTGTCCGGACTCACAGTGAAGGTCTCAGGGATGAATGTGGAGAAATCGATTTCGGTCAAAAGAGTTTCGGTGGCTTCTCGCATTAGGATGGAGGAGGGAAGGGGTGTGGGTGTAGACGCGCGTGGCGTGATGGTGGGCGGGAGCGGTGATGCGGTGGTCGTGGGTGAAGCGGTGGGGGTCGATTCTGGTGGAACCGTCGTTGGGGGCTGTGTTCCGTCTGTCGTCCCTGAAGGTGTAGCACATGCACCCAGACAGATGATTGCCAGGGGCCAACGAATTGTCAAGCAGAGGAATTCCTTCCTGCTCATAGGTTTACGCTTCCCCACGCAATTAACTCATCGTCCGCGTGGTTGAATGAGATCAAGTACGCACGATTTTTCGAGCATGGCTCTAGAACATTCTGTCAGAGAAGTTCCCCCGTGGCTGTGAATACGCTTGTATCTGTCCCTATTGAAGCAAATATCCGTAATCAAATCGTAATTGATACGTAAAACTGGAATGCCGATTTTGGGTGTGTATTGCTTTGCTTCCCTGAAATATATTATGATGAAGTCACGGCCTATGAGCTTCGTGGATGGTCTTCGCTCAACCTGATACGACCACATTAGGCATCTCCGTCTTCGGCCCAATAATACTCTCACTCGATGAAAAGCCGATACGCGGGATGGCCTCAGACAAAGTTCGCGCTTTGCTGATCTATCTGGCCGTCGAGTCAGACCGCCCTCATCGTCGCGACGCCCTCGCAGAGCTATTCTGGCCTGATAGACCACAGGGTGTCGCGCGGAATAATCTCAAGCAGGCGCTCGCCAACCTTCGTAAATCATTGAGGGATCGAGATTCAGACGCTCCGTATCTCCTTGTATCTCGCAACGACGTCCAATTTAATGTGGAGAGTGACCATCGCATCGATGTGTTCACGTTCCGCGATCACATGTCGGCAGCTGAGAAACATACTCATCAGGAAGTTGGGTTCTGCAATCAGTGCGTGGAACACCTGAGGCAAGCTGTAGATATTTACCATGGGGATTTTCTGGAGGAGTTTTCACTTCCGGACAGCAAAGGATTTGAGGAGTGGGCTCTCCTCAATCGTGAAACGTTCCGACGGCGGATGGCAAACTCGCTACGAAAACTGGTTGCGCTTTGGGAGCAGCAGGGGTCGATAAGGCAAGCGCGTCAATTTGCCCGGCGCTTGGTGAAATTGGAGCCCTGGAATGAGGGAAATCACCGCGTCTTGATACGCTTATTGGCTGTGAGCGGTAGGCGTTCGGAAGCTTTGAGGCAGTATCAAGCCTGTGAGCGTGTTTTAGCGGAGGAGTTTGGAGTCGAGCCGACGAAGGAGACAACATCCTTATACGAGAGCATTCGCAGTGGGGTGAGGGATGAACTTTCTACTCACATATCTCCTCCCAGTGATAAAGGCTCGCTCCTGCCCGAACTGTTAGAGAAACCGGTCGCCAGGTCATTCAGAACCTGGATCGCGCAGATTCCCCGGTGGGTTGCGCCTGCTACGATCATCATCCTTGTGGGCAGCATTTTGCTCACTTGGCTGGGGATACGCTCCACAAGAATCACTGGCGAAGGTGGTGGCGAGACGATCCCTCCAATTGGTGTAGGGGACGAGACCGGGGAGAGAGTTCCCTCATATGCTGCTGGGGAAACCCGTTGGTATGTTTCGACTACGGGTAACGACAACAAGGATTGTCGCACCCCGGAGACCGCATGTGCCAGCATCAACGGAGCCTTGAGGAAGCAGGAATTTACGGCTGGTGACACCGTCTTCGTTGCCGGTGGTCGCTATACCGGCACTGGTGCGGAGGTCGCACTGCTTCTACATGATGTCACCCTTGCAGGAGGTTGGAACGCAGACTTTTCCTCACAGGACAGCATATCCACAATCGATGGGGAGGGTGTGCGTAGGTGCATGACCGTTCACTCGGGTGTAATAGCCACGGTGGAACGTTTTTCTCTTCAACATGGCTCGTCGACGAATGGCGCTGGAATTCTTAACGGCGGTACCTTGACCTTGGATCAAAGTAGCGTCCAAGGGAATTCGGCTGCCAACGAAGGTGGCGGGGTTAGCTTGCAACGAGAAGCAGTTCTTATCCTCAATAAGAGTACGATCAGTGAAAATGTCGCCGTCTCGGGGGGTGGCATATTTAACGCCTGGGGCACGCTTCATGGGCACAATAGCACAATAAGCAGCAACACGGCGGAAGGTGGTGGCGGCATCAATAATCTTGGAGGTGTAGTCTATCTCAACAGCTGCACTGTTGGGTTTAACAATGTCAGCCCTATGGGTGGTGGCGGGATCAGGAATGAGGCTGATGGCGTGGTAACCCTGCAGAATACGATCTTGGCCGGAAATAAGGGTCACAGTCCGGATTGTAATGGTTCAATTTTAAGTTCCGGTTACAACCTTGTCGGGAACACTTCGGATTGCGTATTCCACTCCACCACCGGTGACCTCGTAAACGTTGAACCATACATGAGTGCCTTGAATGATCATGGTGGGCTAACCCTAACGCACGGATTGTTACTCGAAAGCCCGGCGATCGACGCGGGCAATCCGGCGCTTCCTGCAAGTGAAGGAGGTGCTTGTGAAGCTGACGATCAGCGAGGTGTTGCACGCCCGATCGACGGCGACTCTTCAGGGGGGAGCCGATGCGACATTGGAGCTTATGAACTGGATACGATGGTCGCAATACAACCCACGCCACTCTCCGACTCCGAAGTGAAAGTCCATCTGAACGAACGCGAGACGCTTGTGACACTCTATCAAGCAACCGATGGAGACAATTGGACCAACGCGAGTGGTTGGCTGTCGAGCGACACACCGTGTAACTGGTACGGCGTGACGTGTGTGGCGGGATCTGTCACCGAACTCAGACTTGGGGAGAACGGCATGAAGGGCACGTTGCCGGAAGAGCTTGCCAAGCTGTCCAACTTGAAGATCTTGGACCTGCAGGGTAATCTGATTACCGGCGCCATACCTCCTGAATTGGGTGAGCTAAAAAACCTGGTATTTCTTGATCTGAGTTTCAATCATTTGCAAGGACCGATACCATTGGAAATCAGCGAGTTGGAGAACCTGAACGTTCTTGTGCTCGATGGCAATAACCTTCTCAGCGGTCCAATTCCGCCTGAATTAGGGAACCTACGGAATCTGGACCACTTGATATTATCTTCTTTTGCCGGCGGGACTCAACTCAGCGGCACGATTCCCACGCAATTTGGAAACCTGAGCAAATTAACATGGTTGGAATTGGCGAACGCTCTGGTTAGTGGACCCATTCCACCAGAACTAG
>WVZH01000076.1:0-3356 GCA_011772595.1 Anaerolineales bacterium | reverse complement strand
TATATGTGAACCCCAAGCCCCATCCTTCCAAAGCTGGCTCGATGGTATTGCTGAGTTGCATAGCACCGGCATTCCTTGTCCTCTCACCGGCGATTCATGAACTTCACAGTGCTTCTCGTATTCTCAATCCACCTAGTGACTCAATATATATGGCATCTATGAAGTGCCGGTATTCAATGTAGAGACCCTCAGGAGTTCTGCAAGTATGCGAGCAACGGAATCCACCCCACAAGGGGTAGTGGCGGGGACGATCTCCTTCACACTCGGACACCCCGATCGTAGCCTCCTGCCGCTCTCCGACATTGCTGCTGCCGCGGACGCCGTCCTTCAAGGTCCGGAGGCGCTGGCGATGCTGCAATACGGACCGGAGCGCGGCACACCATCATTGATCGAATTTCTCGTTGAGCGGCTCAACCGAACGGAGAACCTGGCTGTCGGGACAGAAAATCTGATGCTGATCTCTGGTTCGACTCACGGTGTCGACATGGTTTGCCGCCTCTTTGTTGGAGCGGGGGAGACGGTACTGGTGGAAGCGCCGTCTTACCGCGATGCACTACACATCTTGCGTGACCATAAGACATCACTGACCGCAGTGCCCATCGACGAGCATGGCGTGATTGTTGCTGCGATGGACGAAATCCTGGCGCGATTACAGCGTGAAGGGAAGTCACCCAAGCTCTTTTATACAATTCCCAACTTTCAGAATCCCACTGGCTTGACGACAACAAGAGAACGGCGTGCAAACGTCTTGGCGCTGGCGAACGCACACGGATTCCGGATCCTGGAGGACGACGTCTACCGGGAGATCGCTTTTGAGGATGAGACCCCACCAAGCTACTTCGAACTCGCTGGTGGTAAGAACGTCCTGCGTATCGGCAGCTTCTCGAAGACCCTGGCCCCCGGGTTGCGACTGGGGTGGCTTGCGGGGGAGCCAGCGGATATCGATCGCTGTTTGAATTGTGGTACGACGCAAATGGGAGGGGGCGCCAATCCCTTTGTCGCCCACATCATTGCCACCTACTGTAGAAGCGGGAAATGGGACGCGCATATCGCTAGACTTCAAAACGCCTATCGTCGCAGGCGCGACGCCGCACTCGCCGCGCTAGAAGCTCACATGCCCAAAGGCGTGACGTGGACCATCCCTTTGGGTGGCTATTTTCTCTGGCTCATGTTGCCGCCGGCTGTGGAAGCTACGGTACTGCAGGAAGAAGTAAGAGCGAGGGGTGTGTTCTTCTCGGCCGGCCCAGGTTTCTTCGTAAACCCGACGGACGGCAAGCAATACCTGCGTTTGGCGTACAGTTTTGTCTCTCTGGATGAGTTAGAGCTGGGGATCGAAATCCTCGCCAAGGCCATTATTCGTCTTGCTCGCGAATAGACGGATTGGATATGAAACACGTAGGGGTGGTTCGCGAACCGCCCCCACGTGAAATGCGTGCGACCTCATGAAGGGGCAATTTATGAATTGCCCCTTCATATCGGTAAACACCATGATCGTGTGGGTTTATTCCTGCAATTGCCAGCCGACGAATTCTAACCCCATCGACATCCCACCAGAGGGCGCTGGGACATCGAAGATCTTTCCATCGGAGAGCTGGATTGCTTTGAGGTAATAGCTGATCCCGAGATCGTCCATGTAGACCAAGAAAATCTCATCTGGTGAGAGACTGGCAGGGGTGGCGTTGCTTTCTACCAATATGGTATCCGATTGATCATCAAGGTCGTACACAAAGATGGCGTTGGTATTATCCTCGGTGTGGATCACCCCGTAATATAGCCGTCCATTACGATCCCAGATCGCGCCCGTCGCCGCTCCCGTTGAATTCGAGGTCAGTTGGGTCAGATCTGAACCGTCAGCCCGTACGACGTAGAGTACTCTCGGGAACGGTATCCCCCTCGGGTCTTCTTCGGGAGCGACTGTTGGCTCGACAAGTGTCAAAGCGATCCAATCTCCATCCAGAGACCAACTAGGACTGTAGCCTCCGCTCTGCCAGGCTGGCATTAGCCCAGCCTCTCTAGAAATCAGTGTTTGTGCACTTCCGTCTTCTAAATCCAGAAGATGCAACCCAGGATCAAGGGGGGTGCAACCCTGACCGAAAGCAGATAGCGCGAGCGCCACTCGACGTCCATCGGGACTGAGAGCGACATCCGCCCAGCAATCTGCGGAGAAAATCATCTCTTCTTGCGACGGGAGCGCGTGCCATGACCCATCTGGGATTGTCAGCCATCCAATTTGGCTCGTGTAGATCCAACTATCATTCTCGTCCAGGATGTAATGGTAGCGCTGTGCGAGAACGCTCTCAGGATCGATCCAGTCACGCGGTATATAGCGGTTAAGCTCTCGCTCTGTTTCTTGATCAGTGAGGCTATACACCTCTTCTCCAGTGGAGAAATCCAGGACACGCAAGGCACCTTCATCCCTGTAGGCAATGTTCATACCCTCGGAATCCAGATGGATAACACTTTGTTCAACCAGGGAAGGTAGGGAATACAGGTGCTGTATCTCGCCGCTACTAACCTCCATGGCGTATAAATCCTGGCCTTCGAGGAAAAGCAGGCGGAAGGATCCGGCGGGGGAAACCACCTCTGTCTCGGAGGGAGGAGGCGTGGGCGGTAATTCCTGTGCTTCCATGGTTTGGCTCACATGAGTCGCCAGGGCGTCTTCCGGAGATTGGGAGGGAGTAGTGAGATTGCAGGCGAGTGTCGGTGCGACCAGAAGAAGTATGAGTATGAGGACGTTTTTTGTTCTTGTGGACATGAGCGCCTCCTTGAGATGAGTTTCACGAAGTAGGACTGGATTTCTGTTGGAACGGCCATACTGCGCTGGATGTGACAAGAATGTCAATATACCCCGAGTGGTCTATACAGTAGGCGATATCCGATAAATGGGTGCAAAAGCCCAGATTAACCTTGTGTGTGGGAAGATTCAGTGTGGTGAGGCTAGCGGTCTACGGTCTGGAGACGAAGTGTACCGTCCCCAGGAATGAGACGTAGGCCTCCTCCGTCATATGGAATTCAGGAGCATCGTAAGGAATCAACCCACAAGCGTATTCGATTTCGACTTTGTGTCCAGCGATGACGCGTCGTGAACCCTTAACGCCGCATCCTTCACACTGAAAGCCACAACCATCCACGACACCGTACCAGGCTGCTTCAAATGCTTGCTCTGTGCGCGCTTCCGCCCAGGCTTTTGTGATCCAGGGAGCCCATAGGATGGCGATCACTGTCAATAAGAGGAGTGAGAACAAGAGGATTCTTTGATTCAATCTATCGGTTTCTCCATTGCATCATCCTGAGGAGGGAGGCACCGTATTAAAAGAACACTATATGGTCCTTCGACTGCGCTCAGGATGATGGTC
>WVZH01000147.1 GCA_011772595.1 Anaerolineales bacterium | reverse complement strand
CAACTTCCAGGTCCTTGAAGGGGAAAAATTGCATTACCCGCAGAAGGTTGGGCGATCGCACCCACCACGACCACTCATTCGTGTAATTGATAAGCGCAAGCCGGGCTTCCTCGTCGCGGCCGAGGTGCGCGTAGGCGGCCGCGAGAGGTGCTGAAAGCCCACGGAGTTCCGGGTTATGTGTAAGGGCTCTTTCAAACATGTTCACAGCTTCTTCCAGTTGCCCCATGGCAAAGTGGGCCAGCCCGAGAAGAAATAAGTTAGGGGCTGCGTAATGGGGATCAAGCCTCATCGCCGTTTTGGCAAATTCAACGGCCTCCTCCGGGCTGCCTGCATAGATCAAAACCCAAGCCATGATCCAGTGGGCTCTGTGTTCGTTGGGGTCAAGGGCGATAGCCCTTTTCGCTTCGGTAATAGCCTCTTCGTACTGACGCCGATAAAGATTCATCGCAGAAGCGACCTGGTGAGCAAGGGATGTTGGATATTTCATGGCCGTTTGCACGCACTGGCGCGCCAACAGGCGACCCTCGGACCATCCAACACCGAGGCACATTTGCCATCGCCACCCGAGTTCCGAGCCTCTCCAATAAGTCTGTGCCAGTGCGGCATGAGCCTGCCCATAATTGTGATCCAGCTCGATAGCCTTCTCGAAATAGGATAATGCTTTGCCGAAATCGTCAGGCGTAAACCGGCGATAATGTTCCCAGCCTTTTAATAACGTATCGTAGGCTACGGTATTTTCGGTCTCCTTCCGCACAACATAGTGTTGCTCACCCGGTGTCAATTTCACCGCCAGGGCTGTGACGATCTTCTGGGTAATTTTGTCCTGCAGGTCAAACACGTCGACCATTTTGCCGTCATAGCGTTCCGCCCAGAGGTGTCCGCCCGTCGTGGCGTCGATGAGTTGAGCGTTGATTCGCACCCGCTCTTCGGCTTTACGAACAGTGCCCTCCAGCACGTATCGCACGCCGAGCTCTTCTGCGACTTGCCGCATCTTCACAGGCTTCCCTTTGTACGAAAATGCCGAGTTGCGAGCGATGACGAAAAGGCCGGAGATTTTGGAGAGATCGGTAATCAGGTCCTCGGTCATGCCGTCGGCGAAATATTCCTGCTTCGGGTCATCACTCAGGTTGACAAATGGCAGCACGGCAATGGAGGGCTTATCTGGTAGCGGAAACGCCATCTTCTCCANNTCTTCTCCACAGAGGCAACCTCCGCCGGGGGAGGAGAGGGACGCAGGTAAAAGTACCAGATCGCCACAGTCCCCAGACCCAATACCAGCACAGCCGTTATGGCCAGAAACACATTACGCCATGTCCTCCTTATGGCTTTTTTCGCTTTGACAACTTTATAGGCAGCAGCGCCTGGGAAAGATAGAACTCGATATACCCGCACCGGCTTGGCAATATTCTTAACCTCTTGCTCCCCCAGATACTCGTATTCTAACCCAAGCTTATTCTCAACGGCGTCATAGACGGTCCCAGATATGCAGA
>WVZH01000415.1:767-2075 GCA_011772595.1 Anaerolineales bacterium | reverse complement strand
TACACAGCAGCAGCATTAGTTGGAGAAACGGACAACGTGACAAAGTGCAGTTTTCGCTTTCCCGCTGATTCGATAGTTGCCCTCAAAACCTGAGCACCAACCCCACGACCCCGAAACCCTCTCTCCACGTACAGAACAAGAACGTTGAGCACGCTTCGTATGCCACACGCAGCCAGAACCGTGGTCTCATTCTTGACACCGACAACCAATAATCCTGAGGATGCGAGCTCTTCAGCAAGCGGAAACCTCCGTACTTTTTCCTTGAAGTGTTTACCATCGCTCAGAAGCAACTTCAGGGTCCTTCGAGCACCCATTGCCTGNNTCCGCCAAAATGTCTCTAACAGCCAGCTTTCTGTACTGGCTGAACGTTCTCAGGATGTGCTCCACGGCTCGAAGCGTGTATTCGCCACAGTTTCTGGTCACATGAAACGGAATATTCCTCAGTTTCGGGACATCCGAACAAACGTCCAAAGGATGAATGTACAGCACAGCAGGCAATCTCCGACGCAGAAGAAACCGAATAGCAGTTTCAACGTAGTTCGTCCCAAAATTCCTCAGGAACCAGCCTCCGCCGGCTGGCAGGCGTAGAAATGGAAACACCGTTACCGGCACCTCAAAAAATTTGGTGCGCTGTTCGGCCACAATGTAAGGATCAAGAGGTGCCCGGTAGTAACCAAACCATCCAGGGATCGGGATAGATGGAGTGACCGAAGAATCATACGCGTAGCCAAGTTTGCTCAGCGAGTGGATAACATCCGAATTGATCTTAAACAGGGGAGCTCGAAACCCCTTCGGTGTCTCACCGGTGATCTTGCGCAGGAACCGTCCATATTCCTCTTCAGTTTTCTCAATTTCAGCCAACGACCGCTTCGTGAGATCTCGGTGCACATGACTATGCGAAGCGACTTCGTGACCTAACCCGTGAATCTTTTCAACCATCTCAGGGGCAAATTCCGCGGTTTCCCCAAGCACAAAAAAGGTGGAACGGACCTGATGCTTCGCGAAAATCTCCACNNGCTGACAATCTGGTCGCTACCAGGCCAGAGGCCATGATACCATTCTTCAACGTCGACGGTTAAACTCAGCACCACGGGGCCTCGCAGTCTCCGCAGGTCATTATTTGGAGCGTCGTGCGTTCACAATTTCGAAAATGGCGTCTCGCGGATCTTTGAGGGCCTGAATCGCGAAGAACCGAAGAGTTTTGTCAATGTCCGCGTTCAGAGTCTGTTTTTCGTCAGGGTCGAAAAGAACAGGTAGGTGTTTGTCGACGACTTCGATTGCCGGAGTAATCTTTCCGTTTGTGCACTC
>WVZH01000415.1:412-581 GCA_011772595.1 Anaerolineales bacterium | reverse complement strand
TTTCCTTGCAGCCCGTTCGTGATGAACAGGTTGGCAGCGGTCTTTTGCGGCATGTGCTCTCCGAGGACCGTGCCTAGCCGGATGATCGTGTACGTTTTGTCACGGACCATGCTGTCGTAAAACCGGACAATGCCTTCCTGCAGCATTTTCGAGATCACGTACAGGCGCG
>WVZH01000415.1:0-215 GCA_011772595.1 Anaerolineales bacterium | reverse complement strand
CGGTAATGTTGTATGTCACAAACTCGGTGTTCAACATCCACGTCATCCAGCAACGGAGGATGCGGATTCACATCCAGAGCCGTCACGTCATAGCGACTGCTCAAATGCTTCGCGAGCGACGATCCAACGAAGCCGGCTCCAATGATGGCGACGTCATAGGACTGCATTTCAAAGCCTCATGATTGGTCTCTAAAGAACTCTCGGGCGATTAATCC
>WVZH01000443.1 GCA_011772595.1 Anaerolineales bacterium | reverse complement strand
GCCGGCAGTGATCCGGTAGATGCCCTCCCCGGTCGTGGTGATCTTGTAGTGTTCAGAGCCCGGGGGGGGCCAGTCGGGGTCGACCGCCGCAAGCCCGAAGGGGGCAGTTATAAACTGCTGCATCCCGAATTCTTGATCCGGGACGTAGCTCACCCGTACCCGGATGAGCGTATGAACCTGTAGCTCGCCCGATTGTGGGTTGAACGAGAGGGGCGAGAACAGCACCTGGGCCTTCTTCTGGTCCCTGAGGTAGGCAACCGTTCCCCTTTGGACCCTCTCGTCGGGGGTGAAATCGTTCAGGCCATAGGCACCGTGGTCAATGGTGAACTCCTCGATGACCTCATCATCCAGGGCGATCTTTTGGGGCACGGGGTAGACGAGGTACCCGGATGAGGCCTCGGTCTCCACCTTCTCGACCACGAGCTCAAACCCCATCCCCTGGGGCAGGTCGACCCAGTAGCCCTTGATGGGGAGCTCTGGATGCCCAACCTTTTCGGTGAGGCCGTGGGTGTAGCCCGGGATGGTGAGCCGTTGATACGTGGTGCCATTGACTTCTCTATCCATTGCCTCAAACCTGGAGGTCACAAGCTCGAGCACCATGCCCGTCTCGTCCCGGGAGACCACGGTTATCCCGTCGCCCGTTGCAGCCCCGCCGGGTGTGGTCGGGAGCTTCCCGGCCTCCTGGCCGTCGGGTATGCCGTCGCCGTCGGTATCGGGGTTGAAGGGGTCGGTGCCGCGGAGGTACTCCTCGAAGTTGGTGAGCCCGTCGTTGTCGTAATCGAAGTGGCCGTCGTTGAAGAGAGGATCGAGCCCGTGGGCGATCTCCCAGTCATCGGGTATGCCGTCGCCGTCCCAGTCGACGCAGACGGGGCCGTGCCACGTGTGGCGGCCGGCGGTGTCGATATCCTCCAGCTTGTAGTAGTAGAGCGTGCCCTTGGTGACATTGGCGTCATCATAGGTGTACTTCTTCCCCGTGACCGAGTAGAGGAGCCCCGGGATGAGGGAGCTATTGAGCTTCTGATACGAGCCATTCTTCTCGGTGCTCCGGTAGAGGTTGAAGCCGAGGTTGTTGATCTCCTGGGCCGTCTCCCAGGAGACCCTGACCGCGCTTCCGTTGCCGGTGGCCGTGAAGCTGAAGAGCTTCACCGCCGTGGGCTGCCCGGTGCCCAACGTGTAGAACGTCGAGGGCGAGCTCATGTTGTTGTGCTGGGTTTCGATCCAGCAGGCCGAGCGGGCGACGTCGGAGATGCGGACCTCGTCGATTTGACCCTCCCATGGATAGCTCCAAGCCTTGTCCTTTGGCTGATCGCCATGTCCAATCCACACCGCATCATCAGCCCCTGTCACTGAAAGGATATCGTCTGTCTTATCCAGCTCAATGGTGTCCTTTACGCCATCTATATAAATCCTCATCTTAGAGCCGTCATAGGTCGCAACGACATGATGCCAACTGCCAGTCGAAACCGTTGTCGCACTCACAAGGTTACGGGTTTGCCCTGGAAGCTGAAAACTGATTTTGTTTTCGTTCTGCGGAATAATGAGACGGTAACCATCATAATATCCCTTATGATTCAAAATGCCATAAAATGCTCCATTCTGGGGGGTGATATTATGCTGTATCCACGCTTCTAATGTAATTTGATTCCCAGTAATATCCAGTTCTGGATCGCTGACCGTATCCCCTACATCAATTAATTGCCCTTCGTCAGCTCCATTCGAATTGCTGTCGGGCGTTATGGCGAAGTCCTGTCCATAACCAATCTTCCCTGTTACCCTAGTAGGAACAAATTGAGAATCGCCGTCGCCCCCTTGCCCGTGATTGGTATACTGGGTGCTGTCCTTGTATTCATCCGCAGTGCCACTGCCACTTTCCTTTAAGTGCCAGACTCCCACGTAGTTAGCATCCCACACCCCGTTTACATCTTCTTGGGATTCGGTGATGGAGCTGTTCCCGTAGTGCATGTAGATGACCGTATCCTCATTTGCCTTAAGGGTGGGGATCTTCACCCAGGCGACGAGCGTTCCATTGGTTCCGTCGTATTCTTCGACCTCGTGGGAAAGCTGGGTAGTACCATCCGAGTCCCTGAAGATGATGTCGTAGCCATTTAGATTTTCCACCTTCCCGCCGTTCCCCGTGGTCTTTAGATCGGGTTCGTTTTGTATACTAACGAGCATGGGGAAATTGGAGATGTCACTCGTACACGCCACCTTGGTATGATCAATGGTGATCTGCTTCCGGTAGGTGAGATTTTCCTCCCCCCCCACGTCATAGAACGTAGAGTTCGGCTTCTGGTTGTTGAATTCGGTCTCGATCCAGCAGGCCGAGCGGGCGACGTTGGAGATGCGGAGTTCGTCCAGGCTGCCGTCTAAATATTCACCAATATAGCCAGTAACGCCATTTCTCCCTATATTAACAACAGCAGTGGTTGAACCTGGATCGTCATTGGTCCAGTTCTGAGTCTCTGCACCGCCACCATTCACATACAACGTTACGGATTTTGCACTTACCTCTCTGACAAAGGTAATATGCTGCCAGGTTCCTACCGTGGGGAACTGATTGAATTTCAATGAGGCGTCCCATGTACTATCGGATTCATTATGATGGTACCACCTCCAATGCGCCCCCTCCCCGTCATTGTAGTCATTTCGCATCCCGACGACGTAAGGTGCATTCCAATTGGGACCCCCCTCTTCTTTTTGTATAATTTTATGTATCACCTTCCCATCCGATGGGGGCTCAGGCGGAAGCGTATCTGGATTAACCCAAAAAGATATAGTAATATCGCCCGTGATATTTAACCCACTGGAATGGGGAACTTCTACGTAATCATCAGCCCCATCAAATTCCTGCCCCCCGTCTATCTGTCCATTTTGCCCCGTGGCTGAAACATAGTCATCGCCACGATTGTCTGCTGCGGAATCCTGGTAAAGGCCTGCATTTCCTATTCCCGGTAGCTCTTCCTTAAGATGCCAAACTCCCGCATAGTTTGAATCCCACACTCCGGTTGGATTCTCCGTGGGATATTCAATGCAGCTGTTTCCATAGTACATGTAGATGACCGTATCCTCATCATGCTTAAGGATGGGAATCTTGACCCAGGCGACAAGCGTGGCACCGGTAGCACTACTCTCATATTTCTCAACCTCATGGTCCAGTTGGGTCGTGCCGTCCGCGGCCCTGAACACGATGTCATGGCCATTGCCATTTGCTACATGCCCGCCATCTGCCTCAGTTCTTAAGTCATCGTCGTCTTGTATGTTGATGAGGACGGGGAAATTGGAGAGATCGGATGAACAACTCGAATCCACCTGGTTGTGATCGATGGTGATCTCCTTCCGGTAGGAGTAAGCGCATCGCAGATCTTCCTGATTCCCCACCTCTAAAAAGCCATTCCCAGCGTCTTGTGCTTTGTTCGGATATTTCTGGTTCGCGTGTTCGGTCTCGATCCAGCAGGCCGGACGGGCAACGCTAGAGATGCGGACTTCATCAAGACCACCAGCCAACGTCCACACTGCAGTAGGAACGCTCAAGGCAAAGCTGGTTGTAGTACTTATGCTACCTCCATATGAGCTCCAGTCAGATGAGTTGTTCAACTGTCCATCGAAGTATATCATCCCGTTCCCATCTCTATCCGCCACCGCTACCACATGGTGCCACAAGCCGTCTTCGATACTGCTACTGATGTTGGTGCTGTTTACTGTAGCTCTTGTGACACCAAGTCCATTGGAGATTGTGAATCTGAGGTAATTGTTCACGTTATACCAGAAGAACCAGTACCCTGCGTTGCTGCTTGAACCTCCTCCCTTCCAGATGATTGTTTCTCCATTTTGAGTTGCTGAAGCATCCAATCTGATCCATGTCTCTATGGTAAAGTCGCTGGTGCCCATATCGAGGCTTGCGGGGTCTCCCATGGAGATGTCATCACCCGCATCGAAGTCTAAACTTCCGTCGATCCTTCCGGCGACTTGATCCTCCACTGGCCAGGATCCCTCTGCGGTCCCATGATTACCATTAGCAGTGCTGTCCTTAATCTGAGGGGCAGTACCGGACGGATCTTCCTTTAGATGCCACACTCCTGCGTACCCGTTACTCCACACCCCGGCTGCATTCTCCTGGGAGGAGGTGATGGCGCTGTTACCATAGTACATGTAGATGACCGTATTCTCATTCGACTTCAGGGTGGGGACTTTCACCCAGGCCACGAGCGTCCCACTGCTTCCATCATATTTTTCAACCTCATGGGAAAGTTTGGTCCCCCCATCCGATGCCCTGAAGATGATGTCGTAGCCATTCGGATTTTCCACTTTCCCGCCGTATGCCGTGGTCTTTAAATCAGGGTCGTTCTGGATGCTGACGAGCATGGGAAAATCGGTGAGGTCGCTCGAACAGCTCGCCCCCACCTTGGTATGATCGATCTTGATCTGCTTCCGGTAGGAGTAATGGCTTTCCTCAACTCCCACGGCGTAGAACGTGGAGGGCGAGCTCTGGTTATTGTACGCGGTCTCAATCCAGCAGGCATCGCGGGCGACGTTTGAGATGCGGACTTCGTCAATACGGCCATCGAAATTCTGGGCGCCCTGACCTGCCCACCCAATAGCGATTGGCTGGCCATTATCGGCCAGTGGTTTGGCGACATCGGTGCCGGAGGCGTCAGGGGTTCCGTTAAAATAGAACTTCGTCGTGTTGGTCGGGTCGTCAAAGGTCACAGCGACATGGATCCAGGCGCCAGTGCTAATGGAACCGGCATTTGAAAGCTGCCTGTCTGAGCTATTGTCACCATCCCAGACCATCCACGCAAGACGATCAGGAAAGTTGTTATCAACTCTCAGCGCCCAGTTGCCCGCGACTTCAGTGGACGTGCGTTTTGAGATGATCCCGTCACTTGCTGTGAGGGTATCGGCGTAAATCCATGCCGAGATGGTTATCGCATTCAAAATGTCATAGTCGGGCGCCTGTATATAATCGTCCCCCCCATCAAAATCGATGCTCCCGCCGATCTTGCCCGGCACTTGATCCGCGGAGGTCATCGCCCCATTTGATGTTCCATGATTCGTACTAGACGTGCTGTCTTTCATCTGTGGCGCGGTCCCCGACGGATCTTCTTTCAGGTGCCACACACCCTTGTAGTTGTTATCCCACACCCCGGCCGCATTCTCCTGGGAAGAAGTGATGGAGCTGTTCCCGTAGTGCATGTAGATGACCGTATCCTCATTTGACTTCAGGGTGGGGATGTTCACCCAGGCGACGAGCGTCCCAGTAGCACCGTCGTACTTTTCGACCTCATGGAACAGCTGGGTGGTGCCATCCACAGCTGTGAAGATGATGTCATAGCCATTCGGATTTTCAACGTTGCCGCCGTTTGCCGTGGTCTTTAAATCAAGGTCGTTTTGTATGCTGACGAGCATGGGGAAATCGGTGAGGTCGCTCGAACAGCTCGAACCCACCTTGGTGTGATCGACGGTGATCGGCTTCCGGTAGGAGAAGCGAGTTGCCTCCACCCCCACGCTATAGAAAGTTTCGGGCGAGCTCTGGTTATTGTATGCGGTCTCGATCCAGCAGGCCGAACGGGGAACGCTAGAGATGCGGAGCTCGTCGAATAATCCTTTGAACCAGTACTGAGTACTATCCCAGTCACGGGCCAATCTGAGCCCGACACTGCTATTGATATTTCCCCCCGTAATAGAAGTATCCTCTGAAAGAAACTGACCATTCTTGTAAATGTCAGCCCTCCCTGCGCTCCTATCAAGAACCCCTACAAAATGGATCCATTCGCTGCTCGTTATTGCGCCACTCTGCGATATATTGAATACACTTGCCGTTCCATCTCCGCCCGAAAATCTAACCCTGTTATCTCCTCTGAACCTCATCAACCAACCTGCTGCGCCGGCAACGTTGCCATTTCCCTTAAAGACACCGCCGTACTGACCCGTGGTCATCAAGGAATCTCTATTTATCCAAATCTCAACGGTAAAACTGCCCGTTCCGAAATCTAAATGACCATCAGAGGGATCTCCCATATCAACTTGGCCATCTGTTCCATTAAACGCATAGGCAGGGCCCATTTTACCGGTTGCTCCTTGAGTGACCCCTCCAGATAGTGCCCCATTTGTTCCGTGAGAAGTTGAATCCAGTGCGTCACCACTTGATTCGGCAAGATGCCAAACCCCCACGTACCCGTTGCTCCACACCCCGGCCGCATACTCTTGGGATTCGGTGATGGTGCTGTTACCATAGTCCATGTAGATGACCGTATCCTCATCCGACTTCAGGGTGGGGATATTCACCCAGGCGACGAGCGTCCCGGTAGCACCGTCGTACTTTTCGACTTCATGGGAGAGTTGGGTAGCGCCATTCCAGGCCCTGAAGATGATGTCGTAGCCATTGGTATTCTCCACTCTTCCGCCGTTTGCCGTGGTCTTTAAATCAGGGTCGTCCTGGATGCTGATGAGAACGGGAAAATTGTAAAGGTCACTTGAACAGCTCGAACCCAGCTTGGTGTGATCGATGGTGATCTGCTTCCGGTATAAAAAGGTATCTTCGAAATACTCATCCGCCCCGATGTCCCAGGTGTTGGCCCCCGTCGGACGCGTCTCTCCATCGATGTCGTCTGTAAAAGAGGCGGATAAATCTATACCTGTATCGAGGGCGTTGTGGCCGCTGGATTCAAGATGGAAGTTCTCTGACCCGGAGACAATGGAGACAAACAGGTCTTCCAGGCTTGCCGGCGGGGTCTGGTTGTTGGTTCCCGGGGCCACGCCGTTATGAGCCGTGTTGTACAGGTTGTAACCTGAGCTGGGATCTACAACGCCATCTGGGGTATTGTTCACATCGAAATCTCTGTTGTTACCACTACCCACCGAAATCGTGTTATTGACGATAAGCGTCCCGCGAGTGTGATCCACCCCTGTGCCCGTCATGTTGTAAATCGTGACATTCTGGAGGGTGAGGATAAAATCCGGGTTACCGTAGGTCCGGATCCCTGTGTCGCCATTATAAATGATGCAATTGCGAATGGTGGCGTTTTCGTAGACGTCGATCGCGCCCCGAGTACCGCCGTTGCTTGTGTAGTCATGAATGATCAGATGTGACAAGAAAGTGTTCCCGGAATTATCTTCATCCAAATTGATCGGGTCTCCGTAAGTTTGTGAAACACCGTCGAAGTAGTTTCGGATCTCAAGCCACTCCATTCTGAAATAGGTGTCCTGCACGAAGAATAGGTGGTTGCCCGCTGCCAGTGGTATATTGGTGCCATCGACGATAACCCCGGTCCCAGCCCTCCCGTTGTGTCGCTGCCCGGGGGCAACCGTCAACAACATGTAATGTGTCGCATCGGTGTTCTCCGAGCCGTTGATCTGAATTCGGGTCGAGGGCGCGAAGACCCCGTCCTTGTAAGCAACCCCAACTTCGATCCGGCCCTCCCCAACGAGGTCGCCTTGCTGGGTATTCTCCCAGGTCTGAATGTCGTTGAAGGCGCGGGTGATGTTGGGCGTCCCGCTGCGGTCACCCGTCGCTGCAGTCTGGACGGTCACCTGGGTGGCGCTGTCACGGGATTTGATATAAAAGGTCTCGCCCCCCAGGACAAGCACGTCGCCCGGACCCACGGCGCCAACGGCATCGGGTTCCGGAAGGCTGCCACCGCTAAAGGTGACCGTCGTCTCGCCAATAGTAATCGAGGCGGTGCCGGTGTTGTAGAGCGTGCCACTGTTGGTGCCGATTGAGCGGTAGTTTATCGTCGCGTTTGGAGTATGCGGGCCGGTGCCGGCTCCGGAGGCGTAGTTTATATAGGTATCATAGGCAAATATCTTGTAGTAATAATCGGTGCCATNNGTTTGGAGGTTGCCAACGTATCGAACGATGCTGGTCCCGATGGGATCATTAACATTGTATTCCGTTCCATCGGTGGGGGCATCACCCACTGCTGCACCGGCCCTTCTTAGGATCACCACCTTATTGAAATCAGCATCACCAGGATTCGTCCAATTGAGTTCAATTTGCGTATCACCGGGGGTAATCGTTCCCCAGGTCGCATCGGCTGGCGGGCTGTTATCCACGGTGATCGTGGCGCTGTCCGTGTCGGTTCCTGCCTGCGAGTTGGTGCAGGTATAGGAGGTAACCGTGCCGGTAACCGCATAGGTTCCCGCTGCCAGAGCCGCATGACTTTTGGCGGTAAATCGAACCC
>WVZH01000469.1:20689-26834 GCA_011772595.1 Anaerolineales bacterium | reverse complement strand
GTGGCGAAGGGTCGAGCCGTAGTCGAAGGACGTCCTTCGACTGCGCTCGCCACTTAGGTGGCTCGCTCCGCTCACCTGTGCCTGCGCCACAGGTGCGGGCAGGATGATGTGAATAAGTGCGCTCACCTGTGCCTGCGCCACAGGTACGGGCAGGATGATGTTTGTAGGTAACTCGCCGCGCAGGCGGCTCTTTCCGCCCGACCCTTCACGGTTGGGCTCAGGGCACAAGGCCCTCCGGGCCTCAAGAGAGGGTGCTTCAACGCCCTTTCGCAATGGGACCGGTGGTTGCCCACCGGGCGTACCTGACATGTAATTCGGGTAGGAACAAGTCCACACGCGGGGTTATCCCTGCCACCAGCGCATGCCCAAGTCGATGAACAGCAGCCGCAGGTCAGCCTTGCTGCGTACGCCGAATTTGTCAAGCACATGGCGCACGTGGGTCTTAACCGTTTCGGGGGAGATCACCAGCGCCTTGGCGATCTGGCTGTTTGTGTGACCGCGAGCTGTTAGCCAGGCGATCTCCTGCTGGCGCGGGGTGAGGGTCACCAGGGCGGCTTCGGCTTGGACGCGTAGCGCCTCCTGCTCGAGCCCACGCGCCAGCAACTCGGCTACCAGCATCTCCGGCGGCATATCTTGGGCGCGCGCCGCCAGCCGCAATTGAGCGGAGAGTTCGGCGTCGACCTCGAAAACCAGCCGCCTGACAGACGGAGGCGGCTTTTCGCGGGGCACCTCGCGTTGGGCGTCTTCGCTGAGTGTCTCGGTGGAGCGGCCCGAAAGCACGTTGTAGGCCTTCAGGCGCGGCTGACCCCCGAGTTTTTGAAGTGGACTCGTCGAACCGTCAAAGCGTGACTCTTTGACGCGCTTTGGGCGTAACCAACGGCGAAACCACAAGGGGGACCTCCCTGCATACATCCGTACCAAAGATAATGGAGGTGGAAATGGCGCCTGAGCCCGGGTTGGACATCGTGCAGTTTCCACAGGTATTTCGATTATATAGAACAAATGTTCTGGTGTCAAATAGATCTGTGGTACAGCGTGCATCTCGCGTGAGGTGCCCACCGCAGCGTCTTGGTCCGGTGGACTGAGAAGGCAATCCCTGTTACACTGACGGGCTGAGAGATGGTGTGATGAAGCGATTTCGGGCGCTGCCTATCCTGGTGATCGCCGGTTTTGTGGCGGCCTGCAATTTCCCGACTTCCCCTGCGACGGGCGCGGTTTCTGAAGCGTCTCCCGAGTTCACACCAGAACCGGGACGAACGCGAACGGTACGCCACACGCCCGTCATCCCGACCTCCACGCGAGCGGCCGAGCACACATCCACGGACCTGGGCGAGCCCGCACGCCCTGAAGAAGCTATCCTGATTCTCGAACCTGGCAACGGCTCACGCCTTATCAGCCCAGCACATGTCGCTGGGGTTGCCGACCCGACGTTCGAACAACACTTGATCGTCCGCATTGTGGATCTCGAGGGGATGGAGATTGCTCTACAACCAGTGATCATCGCTGCAGACTTGGGTCAGCGAGGACCCTTCGAGGTTGAGGTTCCCTTCACGGTAAGCGGTGAGCGGCGAGCCTGGATCCAGGTCTTCGACGTGAGTGCACGCGACGGTGGGATTGTGCATCTGTCTTCCGTTGCGGTGACATTGGCCGCTGATGGGGCGGAAAATGTTCTCCCGGGTGAGTCGCGGCCCGAGCGAATCGCGATCTTTGAGCCGACACTGGGCGAGGAGATCGACGGTGGTGTGGTTCGAGTTGAGGGTTTTGGGTTGGGTGGGTTCGAGCAGACCCTCATCGTTGAGGTCCAAGACATCGCAGGGGCTGTAGTTGGCTCGATGCCGGTTACGGTGACGGCTCCGGATTTTGGTCTCCCTGGTCCCTTCCGCGCGGAGGTTCCGTATGTTCTCGCAGAGGCAGGACCAGGAAGAATCGCCGTGCGCGACGTCAGCCCAGCCTTTGGGGGCGACGTGCATGTTGCCAGTGTTGCGGTCAGCTTGGCGCCCTGAGTGGAGTCGGATTTCCGTCTGTGGGAGGTTGGATGAGTCTCGAAAAGAGATCTTCGGGTTCTCGGAGCGAAGTTGGGATCGAGGGTAGCATGAACGTCACCTCGCGGACGGTGGCAATCTTGGTGCTCGTCCCCACGGTGCCGATGCTGTTGGCCTCCATCGCCGCGTTGGCTTTGTTCTACCTTGCACCCACGCGCTTCGGAAATCTGATAGCCCGCCTTCCAGGGGAGACGTTCATCCGAACGGCGCTGGTATTTGCACCGGCGACCCTGTTTGCTGTTGTGGTCTTGGCCGCGCTGTATGCTTTGGAAAAGCCGGAACGGCAACGGATTCCTGCACAGGGGGTTGCTGGGATAGAAAAGGTAGAAGCGCTTGAGATTAAAAAGGAGTTCCTCTACCTCGCCCCCAAGATTGCCCGCATCGTGCTCCTCGTTGCGGTGCCAGCTTTGCTGGTATCCGCGGCGTTATGGGCGCTTTCCTTCGTTTCACCAGGTCGTTTCGATCGCTTGATGGAACCTTTGCCGGGTGATCGATATCTACGGCCACTTGTCGGCGTTGCTCCCATTTTGCTCTTCTTTCTGGTACTCGTGGCGGCGTCTTTCGTCTTCGCCGGTGAACGACCTGTACGCAGACGCATCGTCCCAGAACATCTGACGCGCAGAGCCGTGCACGCCGTCCTTGTATCGGCCGTCCCTGCTCTACTCCTCTCCGTAGCGGTGCTCGCGCTATCCTATCTGTCTTCCAATGGCTTTGAACGCTTGATTAAGAGAATTCCTTTCGATGAATTTTTACGTTTGGCGCTGGCGTTTGCGCCTGTGGTCTTACTGGCCGTGGTTCTGTTGTCGCTGCTCTATCTACGACAGCCGCGCGTCGAAGGAGTCCCGCTGAGAGAGGGGGAGCGCTCTTCCCGGAAAACGGCGCAAAAATCACAATTGATGCGCTCCCAGCTTGCCATGTGGGTGTTGGTGGGTGGATTAACGCTTAGTGCCATCGCAGGGTTGAGTTTGTTAGGAACGGTGATCTATCTGGTTTTCCGGTAGGAAAGAGCGATGCTGGACTTGATTGCTGATTATCCTTTCGTGCTGGCTATATTTGCTGCCGTTATAGCTGAAACGAGCGCCATCCTGCTGCGCAGAATAGCGCCTTTTTTCGGCCAATGGTGTTGGTGGCTCTCTCGATCGCTGACCGTAATCGTATACCTGAGTCTGTCGTGGTCCTTTTATTGGGCGATCCGTCAAGGAACGGATCCTTACGCTATTCGTCGTCCGATTTTGGTGGTGGTCGGATGGCTGGGTTTGTTGCTTGGTGTGGGATTGATTGTTTGGTCTGTGGTCGTCCTGGGGAGGCGGACGTTCATTGCGCAATCCGACGACAAGCTGGAGACACGCCCTCCTTATCGCTTTTTACGCCGCCCGATGGGATTGGGATTGATTATTCTGGGTCTAGGGGTTGTCTTGATTCTCGATGCCAAATCGACATGGACCTGGCTGCTTGTGTGGCTAATTGTGTCACAACCGCTACAGGAGCTGGAGGAATGGGAGCTCAGGCATCGCATCCCAGGCGCCAAGGACTACCTCAGGAAGACGCCGCGTTACATTCCGCAGTTTTGGAAACGAAGATCCTCCCGAAGCAGTTAGAAGCTTGCGGAAGGATCTTAAGCTNNGTGGGAGCCCTCACCGAATGCGCTGATCGAGAAGCCCGTATCGCGGAAAAGAACATCGCTCAACCATTGCCCTTCGGCATTTCGCACCAGTCCCCAAACCAGACCCGTACAGTAGTCACCGTATAAATATACCCCGTCCCATTCGGGTAGATTGGGATCTCGCACGATCACACCACCGGTTACAGAGCACCCCTGTGCGTGATCGTACTCTGCGACCGGATCGGTGAGACCTTCCGTTGCTTCACCAGCAGAGGGATGGGCCCCTTCACGCACGTTCCAACCGTAGTTGACACCGCCCGGTGTGCCTGCAGGTTGGAAGTTGATCTCCTCCCAAGCATTCTGACCGACGTCAGCGATATAAAGATCACCCGTCAGACTGTCGAAAGCGAAGCGCCACGGGTTTCGTAGGCCATAGGCCCATATCTCGGGTGTGGTCCCGCTGGCGAAAGGATTGTCAGGAGGGATGGTGTATGGATCTTTCGAGGTGACGTCGATACGCAGAAGCTTTCCCAAAAGCGTTTCCAGATCTTGCCCGTTTTCGTCCGGATCGTTTGCCGATCCCCCATCGCCAGTCCCGATGTAGAGAAAACCATCTGGACCGAAAAGAATTCCGCCTCCGTTGTGGTTCGCATGGGGCTGGTTAACACGCAAAATGACACGCAGACTGTTGGGATCGGCAAGGTTGGGATCGCTGGAGACGACGAAGCGTGCGATCACTGTGTTGCCCTGTGTGTCCGTGTAGTTGACGAAAAACTGGCCGTTTTCGTTGTAGTTAGGGTGGAAAGCCACACCGAGAAGACCTTGCTCGTTGGCGCGATCGCTGACGAACTGTTGGATATCGAGGAACGGCTCAGGCCGCCGCTCACCATTCTCGACGACCCAAATGACGCCGCGTTGTTCGACGACAAAAAGGCGTTCGTCATTGACGTGTTTAAGATCAAGCGGCCGGTCGAAACCATCGACAACGTTCACCCAGCGAAAGGCCGATGAATCAGGCAGGGCTGGGCCGGCAGGCGCTTCGTCTGGAGGTTCTTCTGTCGGAGGAAGCGGCACAGTTTCCTTAGGAGTCGCGGGTGTGGGTTCAAGTGCGAGGGATGTTGGGGAGGGTTTTTCGGTGGAACAAGCGACAAGAACGGTTAGTAGAATGAACAATAGAAGTCGTCGCATCAAATCACTCCTTAGCTGAGGCATTTTACCTCGGCAGGGATCGGGAGACGGGAATCAGGGATTGGGATATAGAGTACAATTCCTGGGCGTTTAGAGCAAGACCCTTCTTCAGTTGATGCCAGCTCCCGATCCCATGGTCTTCAAAAAATGGGGAGGTCACATGCTCCATTGGTATGCGAAGGAGGCGACATTCTCTTTGGAAGCCGTGAGGGTCGCGGCGCGCCTCAGCCGGCATATCCAGAGCGAGATGGTCACAGGTGCGCTGTCGAAATCGGACCATTCGCCCGTGACGGTTGCCGATTTCGCCTCTCAGGCTATCGTTTCCCACATGTTGCAAGNNGGTGACTGCCTATGTAGCTTCCATACAGGAGGGGGTTACGCATGAGCGCGTTTGCGAGTGGATCGACTATGGTGCTGGTCCACCAGCCAACCGCTTCTGGACGCTCGACCCGATTGATGGGACCAAGGGTTTTCTGCGCGGTGATCAGTATGTAGTCGCCCTTGCGCTGATCGAGGAGGGGCAGGTGGTGCTCGGCGCATTGGGATGTCCGAATCTCAATCCTGATCTGGTACCCGACGTAGGCGGGGAGGGGAGTGTGGCCATTGCTTTGCGTGGACATGGCGCCTGGGCATGTCCACTTGAAAGCAGTAGGTTCCGTCGCTTGCACGTATCGTATCAGGACAAGCCTGAGCAAGCTCGTATTCTACGTTCTTTCGAATCTGCTCACACCGACAGTGCCAAGATCGATTTATTGACGGCCGAACTGGGAACCAAGCACGCTCCGGTTTTGATGGACAGTCAGGCGAAGTTTGCTGTGTTGGCAGTCGGCGGCGGCGAATTGCTCTTCCGGTTGGTCACACCTCATCAACCGGATTANNGGCGGACAAGTGAGTGACCTACGCGGAAAGCCACTCGATTTCGGGCGTGGCAGAAAGCTGACGGACAACGTCGGTGTGTTGGTCTCCAACGGACACCTTCATGAGGCGGCGTTAGAAGCTATACGAGTCGTAGGCGCGCAGCGACGACCGGAGGGTGCGTGAATAATCGCCTCGCCGACGGAGTGGCGCTTGCGCTGGCCATACTAGCCGCGGTCGCAACCGCAACGATCTCGTTGCGCGTGTTTGAGCGTATTCCCCACGTTGAAGACGAATTCGCCAATCTGTGGCAAGCGGAGGTCATGGCTCATGGGAGGTTGGATCTTCCTTCGCCCCCTGAACCGAAAGGTTTCATCGTACCCTTCGTGGTCGATTATGAGGGACGGCGGTTCGGGAAGTACACCCCTGGATGGCCGGCGGCGCTCTCCCTCGGCGC
>WVZH01000469.1:3952-20673 GCA_011772595.1 Anaerolineales bacterium | reverse complement strand
CGTGGTGTCGGATTGTTGGCGGCATTGTTGACCGGTGTCTCACCCATGTTCCTCATGCTTTCGGGTTCGCTGATGTCGCATGCCTTGAGTATGTTCCTGGTCGTAGCCTTCTCACTTGCATGGCTGGATCTTTTTCCTAGGCGATCCCGGATTTCAGAGACACCCTCTACGCCGCCCTGGCTGATGACCCTCGTTGGTGGTCTGGCGCTCGGGCTGCTCACGCTCACCCGTCCGTTGACAGCCGTAGGTGTAGGACTGCCTTTCGCCATCCATGGTGGCTTCCTTCTCGTACGCGGCGATGGCGGCACGCGTCGCAGGGTGTTAGCGATCGGCGGGTTGGCGCTTCTTGTGGGAGCCATTCTGTTCTTGTGGCAGGCGGCGCTCACCGGTGACCCCCTTAAGAATCCATACACTTTGTGGTGGTCCTATGACCGCATCGGTTTTGGACCTGGCCGTGGGCTTACGGAAAGCGGTCATACGCTGCGCTTAGCCCAGATCAATACCCGCTTCAGCTTGCGTGCTGGAAAACACGACCTTTTCGGTTGGCCGTATTTCTCGTGGTTGTTTCTACCTTTCGGTTTCGTCGCGCTGTGGCGAAATCGCGACGCATGGCTCCTATCTTCGACAGCGCCCACTTTGGTGATCGTATACGCCGCATATTGGATTGGGGCCTGGCTTTTCGGGCCTCGCTATTATTACGAATCTCTTCCCAACCTAGCGATAATCAGCGCGGCCGGTGTGAGTTGGCTCGCGGGCTGGATGAGTCAGGCTCCGCGATGGAGGCGTCTACGAACGTTGGTGGTCGCTTTCTTGTTCATGATCCTGCTGGGTCTAAATCTATTCTTCTACGTTCCCATTCGTGTTGGTGGGATGCACGGGCTTTATGAGATAAGCCGGGAGCGAATGCGCACGCTGCTGGAGGCTGACCTTCAGAATGCGCTGGTTTTTGTCCATGCCGACCATTGGACTCAATACGGCACGCTATTGACTCTCAGCCCGCCCTTTGCAGAGCGCGATTTGTTACTGGTCTGGACGAACAATCCTCGGAAAATAGAGACCCTGAGTGGGGTGTTCTCGGGCCGGGCGTTTTATCATTATTACCCGGATGAGCCTGGAAAGATTTATCAAGAACTTCGTGATGACGAGTAATCCGACGCATCGATCTCTCTGAGCGTTATGAGGTTTGAGTCTTGGGGACAAGACTTTGCCCAATGGTCTTTCTAAAATGTTCATAGCTGGAAAAGGACGGCAACAATGCCATTCATATTTGAGACGCCGAACTTCATTGTTGAGGCGGCAAATCGACCCCATGTCGACAGGATCGATGGGGGTCACATCCGTATTCTCCCGAAGGTTCGCGTGAGGGATCGAACCGCGCTATCACCTGCGTTGGCAAAAGAACTCATGAAGCTGAGCATGATCGTGGGTGGAGCCATGGAAGTGGCGCTCAATCGACGCGGGATCGATATCGGCAGGATCAATTATCAAGACAATGGCAATTGGGGCGTGTTTAAACCTGAAGGACCTTACCTGCACTTACACCTTTATGGTCGGTCAAGATCCGCCAAGAAGCAACCCTTTGGAGAGGCGCTTTATCTGCCTAAGCGGGAAACTGGTTTCTATGATGATGTCCAACCTTTAAACGATGCGGACATCCTGGAGATCCAAAAAGAGATTGAACGCCTGATGTCGTTGGATATCTATCGGGATTTTTGATTACTAAGCATGAGCAAGGGTACGGGTCTGGACATTTTGCCGCAAGGAAGAGATCACACCCAAGGCCTCTCAAGATTTAACCGCTATTCCACTACCGAACACGAGTGCGTCGTAGGCGCGTTTCGTCTTCTGGTAATCACCATCTCGGTCTAGGGCAAGACCGCGACCGACACCTGTTGCGATTTCGCCCACTCCGATAGTTTCCATTTCCGCAGCTAAATCTCGTAGGAGATTGGGTGCGGTCTCCGTTCTATAGGGTCTATTGAAAATCGTGTGTATGAAGACGCGCTTCAGCCCATGTTTCCTCGCCAGGCGTACCAGCGCAAGGGGATAATCCAAACTGCCATGCGAGCTTCTGTTTGAGAGCATGGTGATCAGGTGCAAGGCGCTCTCGCGTCTCTTCGCCCCGTTGATGGCTTCCAGGAAGGCCTCATTGCTTTCAAACGAACTATTCTCCAAAGCTTGGGCAATCCGGACATCGTCCTGGATAACGACACGGCCTGCTCCAATGTTCATGTGACCGGCTTCCGAGTTGCCAGGCTTCGCCTTCTGCAGACCGACGGCCTCACCCGAGCATCTGAGGGTCGCTTGTGGCCAGACCTTCATCAACTTGTTCCAGACCGGTGTCTCACCGACGTAGATAGGGTTTGAGTTGTCTTCGAGGCCGATTCCCCATCCGTCCATGATGATAAGCACCACGCGCTTTCCACCTATAGGGCCGCTGGATCGCTTGCGGAGAAGACTCCTTCCGGTCATCTCGCCAGGTTTCGACAGGCCCATCAGTTCGAGCATGGTTGGTGCGACGTCTGCTAGGATACCGGTTTCATCCAGGTTGAACCCGTTCTTTTCACTGGGATGGACTAGAACAAGAGGCACGGGGCTACGGGTGTGGTGCAGATTGGGGTATCCATCTGAGTCGTACCCTTTTTCAAGGAGGCCGTGGTCTGCCGTGACAATGACAACGATCCCCTGGCGATGAGCGGTTTCAAGCATGATACCGAGGCACGCATCGAGGGCTTCGGCGCAACGAATCTTGGCCTCGAAGTTGTTCAAGTGCCCGATGATATCGCCGTTGGCGAGATTGACGGCGATGAAGTGATAATCCGGGGACATCATTCCCTCGACAACGGCCTGAGTTACGGATTCGCTCTTCATCTCTGGCACGTCATCGAAAGCGACGTTCTTGAGCGAAGGCACGCAAACGTGATCTTCCCCCGGGAAGGGCTCATGGCGTCCACCATTCAAGAAGAAAGTTACATGGGCAAACTTCTCGGATTCTGCGATTCGCAATTGTCGCAAGTTAGATCGGCTGAACACCTCACCGAGCGTGTTCTCGGGATTGGCGGCTGGTGGGAATGCCACAGGCACATCCTTAAACATCTCGTGGTAGCGTGTCATCGTGACGAAATTGAGTTCTTTGAATTTAGCTGTGGGGAATTCTTGAAACGAGGGATCCACAAATGCGCGCGTCAGTTGAACCTCACGTTCCCCGCGTCGGCAACAAAAGATGACGGCATCGCCATCGCTGATAGCGCCAATCGGTTCTCCCTGCGCGTCTACGATGACATGAGGTTTCATGAAGTACTGGCTATTCCCGTCGTTGAGCGCCTTTTCGACGGCTTCTGCCATGCGGAATCCGCTGGTTGGCATCCGAAGGAATCCCCCCCGAGAGAATTTGCTTTCTTGCACTATATCTCAAGATATCTTGCACGTCAAATAGCTTGCATTACGTATCGTGAAATGTTGTATCCCTACACATACGCGAGGTTGGTGGCTGCAGGACGGCTTTGCCAGTTCCCAACGCTCTCTTCCTGCCTCTTCGTGCGTCGGCGTTTTTGCCGGTGAAACCGAGATATGCTCAAAAGTTGCCTCGCAGGAAAACTTGTGCTAAACTGCAAGAAAGAAGACGGCAGAATGGGTCTCAAACAAGTCGTAGAAAATCATTACGGCGACCTTACTCCCTCGGATGAGAATCTAATTCAAGAGCTTCTGGCCAACCCTCAAGAAGCAGCCTTTTTGACGGCAGCCGAATTGGCGGCGCGGGTTGGTGTCCATGAATCAACTGCGGTGCGCCTGGCCCAAAAGCTTGGTTATCAGGGGTACAGGGAACTACGTTTCAGCCTGCGTGAGGAGTTGATGGATACCGTCGACAGCGCGGAGCGAATTCGCCGCAGCGTGGGAGAATCGGGAGTTCTTGCCTCTCTCGTCTCCGATGAGATCGCCGCACTCCAGGAATTGATGCAAACCATCAGCCAGGAACAACTCGACCAGGCATCAAAGATCCTTGTCGAGGCTGAGCGTGTGTTTCTCTACGCACGGGGACATGCCACTTCGCTTGTGGAGTACACGGACAGGCGTCTGAGGCGAAGTGGATTCCGGACGGTGGATCTTCGTGGCCGTGGGCGTGAACTTGCCGAACAAGTCATTACCCTTACGGCTGAGGACGCGCTACTGGCATTTGCGATGCGTAAACGACAACCCGGCTTGGAGGCGCTGCTCGAACAAGCAGTGCAGTTAAAAGTGCCCTCCGTCCTCGTCAGTGATTCCTTGGGACCGCTCATCCGGCCCAAACCCACGGTGCTCTTATGGGCGCGCAGGGGTGTCGAGGGGAAATTTCAATCGCATGCGGTATCTCTCACCATATGCAGCGCGCTCATCTTGACAATTGCCAGACATGACGGTGGACGCACTTTCGAATCGCTCGATAGATTGGCTTCGCTCGTAAAACGGTACGAAAAGATCGATATGTGATCCCGGTCGTCGACTAGCACTGGGATCCTCCGAAAAGCGGTGAACAAGCATCGATGAGATATCAAGGGAAGGGATGAAATGGGTGTCGGCGTCTTAAACTCTCGGCGCCTCACTCGTATCAGGCGTCGGGTGGCCAGTCCACAGTTTCTACTCACAATTTTCCTGCTGGTTATCCTCGGCTATCTCATCTTGGTGCCCCTATTCAGCTTGATCCAAGAAACGCTAATCTGGGGAGAAGGGGATCGCCGCTTATCGCCCGAAGCCGTACCGGGAGAATTCACCCTTGCCCATTGGAAGCGTGTATTGACCGGACGGATTTCCAAGAAAATACTGCTGGAGCCTTTGGGCAACACTTTACTCATCGGGGTGGTATCGTCGGCGTTGTCCCTCTTGATTGGGGGTATCCTTGCTTGGTTGGTGACCAGAACGGATTTGCCCGCTCGTGGCATGCTGCGTACGCTTCTCATTCTTCCCTATCTACTTCCTTCTTTTGCTCTCGCTTTGGCATGGTCGACGACCTTCAAGAGCGAGTTGGTGGGTGGTCGCCCAGGGGTATTTGAGATCTTATTTGGGGTTCCTCCACCGGAGTGGTTGTCTTTCGGTCCCATCCCCATGATTATCGCCATGACCGTGCACTATTACCCTTTCACCTTTCTGATCGTCTCTGGGGCGCTGACGACACTGGACGCTCAGCTTGAAGAGGGTGCGGAACTCTTGGGTGCGTCACGCTGGACCATCCTGAGAAAGATCACCTTCCCGTTGGTGATGCCGGCTTTCTTATCATCCTTGGTGCTGACGCTGGGAAAGGCGGTCAGCGCGTTCGCGACGCCGGTGCTGCTTGGGTTGCCCGTTGGGTATCACACACTCTCGACGATGCTCTTTTCCAACATTGGTCTCGGCCTCACCTCCAATGGTTACATCCTGGCGTTGGTGTTGATCGCCATCGCCTCGCTCACGGTTTATCTCAACAGCCGCCTCTTGGGGGCATCTGCGCGCTATGTGACGATCGGTGGCAAGGGGTTCAAGGCAAATCCGGCGCGTTTGGGACGCTGGCGGGTTCCGATCATGGCTTTACTCGTCATCATCATCTTGGCTTGGGTTGCCGTACCCATCGGATTGTTAGCCTACCAATCCGTGATGTTAATCGACGGCGTGTACACCCTGGATAACTTCACGACGTATTTCTGGGTGGGCGAGACGGATATCACAGTCTTCCCCGATGGTGAACCGGGCGTGCTGGCGAACGAGAGTATCCTGGGAGCCACATGGAACAGCCTGCGTCTGGCTATCAGCGGCGCGGTGTTGGGATCGTTACTGGGAGTTCTTGTGGGCTACCTTGTTGTTAGAAGTAAAAACCAGCGTCTGGCGCAGCTGCTAGATCAGATCTCCTTCTTACCCTATCTAATCCCTGGCATTGCACTCGGTGCGATGTACTTGAGCATGTTTGCGGTCCAACGCGGTCCAGTACCGGCGTTGTATGGGACGTTCACCCTCCTGGTCCTGATCAGTATTATCAAGAGGTTGCCGTACACAACACGAACCGGTGCCAGTGCGGTGACGCAGATAGGGATTGAATTGGAAGAGGCGGCTGAGCTTCAAGGGGCTTCTTGGACGCATCGTTTCCGACGCATCGTCTTGCCGCTCGCCAGTTCCGGGGTGATGTCCGGCATGATGATTACTTACATCACGATCATGCGTGAATTGTCGCTGATCATCATTCTCATCACGCCCGCTACGCGTGTCCTGATGACTATGTCATACCGCTATGTCGAGGAGGATTACATCCAACACGGCAATACCCTTGTCCTGCTCGTCATCATTCTGACCTTGATCGGCGAAGTGATTGCCTGGCGGCTGGGTCGTGGACAGCTTGCAGCTCGGCTTGCCGAAAGTGAATGAGAGCCCTTCACGACTGAATCATCTACCCCATCAGAGAGGGAAACATCCGTGGATGCTGTTATTGAAATTAAATCTCTGACCAAGCGATTCGGCGACGTCGTCGCTGTGGACGATCAGAGCCTGACGGTGGAAAAGGGAGAATTTCTAGCTCTGGTGGGGCCTTCCGGCTGTGGTAAGACGACGCTGCTGCGTTGTATATGTGGATTAGAGGAGCCCGAGGAGGGCGAGGTCATCATCCGGGGTACGCCGGTCTACTCAGCCGATACAGCCGTCTCCGTTCCTCCGGGGCAGCGTCATGTAGGCATGGTTTTTCAAAGCTATGCTCTCTGGCCACACATGAACGTCTATGAGAATGTGGGCTTTGGTCTTACACAGCAGAAGGTGCCGCGCAGCGAGATCCGCGCAAGAGTGGACGAAGTGTTGGAGGATCTCGAGATGGAAGGCCTGGGTGAGCGTTTTCCTTTCGAACTTTCGGGTGGTCAACAACAACGTGTCGCTTTAGCGCGTCTATTAGCGACACGTCCACCCATTTTCTTGATGGATGAACCCCTCTCCAACCTGGATGCCCGTCTACGCTTGGACATGCGCTCGGAGATTAAGCGCCTGCATTTCGAGAGTGGAGCGACAACGGTTTACGTCACACACGACCAGACCGAAGCCCTAACCATGGCCAGCCGTGTCGCCGTGATGCAGGAGGGGCGTATTCACCAGACCGGATCGCCCATGGAGGTCTATCAGCATCCCGCCGATCTCTTTGTGGCCAAGTTTATCGGTATGCCACGAATCAATCTGCTTCCGGGAGAGGTGGTAACCGAAAGAGATCAGACTTGGTTGCAAGCGAGTTCGTTTCGGCTCGAGTTACCTCAGGTACCACAACGGGAAACCGTCGTCGTTGCTGTGAGACCAGAGGACATCATTCTCAGCTTGGAGCCAGAAGATGACGCTGTGGAGTTTCGTGTTTACGCGGTATTACCGGCTGGCCCGGAAATGATCATCCACACGCATCGCGATGATACCACTCTGGTGATTCGCGAGACTCGACAACTCAGTTTGAAAATGGATCAAAGTGTCTGGATCCGAATAGATCCTACTTCCATCAACTTATACGACCAAGATAGCGAGGAGTTGTTGAAAAAGGCAGACAGGACATCGCAATAGGTTTGCCTTGAAGAGGAACCGGTTGGAGCACGGACTAAGGAGAAGCTCCGGTCTGCGGGGTGGAAATTTGCCAAACGTATTGGCATCCTCCCACCTCTTGAGACCGAGAGGAGGTGAGCTTGGACGTTTCCTTGAAACATCTCTTGACATTTAACCGATTATGAATAACCCGGGAGAGAAGAGTGATGAAGCTCAGAATTTTTACCACGCTCATGGTGCTAGCGGTATTGCTTTCGGCCTGCGCAGCCCCTGCACCTGAGAAGGAGACGGTCGTCGAGACGGTCGTGATCGAGAAGGAGGGTGAGACGTTGATCGTCACCGCGACGCCAGAGCCGAAAGAACTGGCCGGCCTCGATCCTGACCAACGTGCGTGGTTGGAGGCTGCACAATTGGGACCGTTCACACCGGCCACACAAGATTGGGATGCCATCGAGGCAGCAGCCCGCGAGGAAGGCGAGGTGGTGATCTATTCCGTTTCTTCTCGTATTTTCAAATTGCAGGACGAATTCAAAGAGAAATACGGCGTCGACATCATCGGCTTCGATCTTGCATCGGATGTTGCATTGGAGAAACTTCGTCGAGAGCATAATGCCGGCATCTATGAAGCTGATGTTATCTTCAGCAACGAATCATCCCTGATGCTCAACGAATTCGTGCCGCAAGGCATGGTCTGGAACTTTGTTCCCGAGAGCCTCGTCCCATTCCTAGAGCCTTACGAGATGGAGCCACTGTTGACCCAGCGTTGGAGCAGTCGGGTTGTCATCTACAACACCTTCTTCAACCCGGAAGGCGCCCCGATCGACAACCTGTGGGATTTCACGCGTGAGGAATGGAACGGAAAGATGTTGATGCCGGATCCTCTGGAGGGTAGCGTCCAGGCAAATGCCATTCAGACCATCCTACAGCACCCCGACGAGATGGCAGCCGCCTATGAGTTGGAGTTCGGCGAACCGCTGACGGAGTACTCGGAGGATTTGGTCGAGATCTTTGAAGAAGACATCGGCGGCCTTTTAGGTGGCGAGCCGAACGCAGCCATGGAGTGGCTCTATCAGATGCTCCAGAACGACCCGGTGTTTCTAGGGTCGACGACCAAGATCGGCAACAACGTCGGCGACGTGAACCAGGATGACCCTCCTGTCGGCATGACCACGTTCAGCAAGCTGCGCAAAGTCGAAGAAGGCGTTTATGAGTGGGCACCCGCCTATGATCTACAACCTGTCTTCGGCGTTTCATATCCCACTGTCTTGGTTGTCGCCGATCGCGCACCGCACCCCAATGCGGCTAAATTGCTCATCCGTTACATGATGGAGGATGGTTATTGGCCCTGGAATGAGCCGGGGGACTACGCTGGTCGCAGCGATTTTGTCGCCCAACAGGTGATTGATTTTGGGATCCCATCGTTCGAAGAAGCGAATATGTGGCCCATCGACCAGTCCTACGTCTACGACACCAAGTATGTGTTCCTCAATCTGTACCTTGAGCTTAAGTAAGTTCAAGTTGATAGGGTAGAAGAAAGTTCGTACGAGGAACAATCGCTAGCTCGATATGAGGGTGCGGCGTCATGGTAAACACGCCGCACCCTCGTATCTAATATCGGTGAAAGCATGGTGAAGTTGCCTGTTAAAGTTCCAACCTCTTTCAGGATCATTGCTCACAGGGGTGCCTCGGGTTATGCGCCCGAAAATACAATGGCCGCATTCCAATTGGCAGAGAAGATGGGAGTGTCCGAGGTTGAGTTGGATGTTCAATTCTCAAAAGATCACCAGCTTGTCCTCTGCCATGATCTCATATTGGACCGCTATGGATACCCAGGCATACGCGTTGCGGATCTCACCCTGGATGAATTGCTCAAGCTTGACATGGGGTCTTGGTATTCACCCTTTCTGTACGGTGGGGAACCACTGCTATCGCTGGAAACGTTGTTTGACACCTTTGGCGATCATTTTGTCTACCACGTGGAACTCAAAGCGACAGTGGAGGGAATTACGCAGGCGGTTGCAAAAACCGTGACAGCAAACAGACTTCAGGAACGAGCCATTATCACTTCATTTCATCTCGAGGCCCTGAGCGAGATCAAAGAGCTAGCACCCGACTTGCGGATTGGGTGGTTGATCAAGAATAATGCTTTCTCAAGGGAGAAAGTTACCCGTGCAATCGATGCTGGAGTGTTCCAGATATGCCCGCCTGCGAATGAGACCAATAAAGAAAAAGTCAGCGCTGCTCGTTCATCCATACCGGAGGTGAGAGCGCACAGTGTAAAGGGTATCACGGACATGCTTCAAGCCATTGAAGCTGGTTGCGATGGCATGACGGTCAACTGGCCTGATTGGCTGGTACATGAGTAAAACGTAATCCAAGGAGACCCTTCTCAATGACATTTAGAGTCTTGGTCGCCCCATGTGGCTTTAAGGAGTGTCTTGGTACCCATGAAGTAGCAGACTCTATCGCTGGGGGTATCCTGCAAGTTTTACCTGATGCCGAGGTGGTCAGGGCTCCATTGGTCGACGGTGGGGAAGGGTTTGCAAAGGCGATGGTCACTGCGAGTGGGGGCACGTTGCATGAAGTAACTGTGACCGGACCCGTTCGGCAACCAATCCGAGCACATTATGGCGTATCGGGGGCACGAGGTCTAAAAACCGCGGTTTTGGAGATAGCATCCGCGGCGGGCTTGCGACACGTTCCCCTCGAGGAGAGGGATCCACTTCGTACGACAACATACGGAGTAGGAGAATTAATCCGTGCTGCATTGGAGGAAGACCCTGATAAGCTGCTCATTGGGTGTGGGGATTCCGGGACGAACGACGCCGGTGCGGGTAGGATGCAGTCACTCGGTGTGCGTTTGGAAGACCGGCGTGGTCGTGAAATTGGTTGGGGTGGTGAGGAGCTCTTGAGGTTGGATCGCATTGATACCAGCAACCTCGATCCACGCCTGGAGGGCTTACAAATCGAAGTAGCTTGTAACACCCGTAATGTTACTAATTGGTTCAGAGGCTGTTGCACGTGTTTATGGTCCGCAGAACGGTGCTTCCTCACATGCGGTTGAGAGGCTTGAAGAAGCGCTGAATAATTTTGCCTCTGTGGTGGAGCGAGCTCTCGGTATCGATGTTCGCGGAATCCCGGGTGGCGGCGCTTCGGGCGGCTTAGGCGCAAGTCTGCATGCTTTTTTGGGAGCTGAATTGACGCATTACTCTGAAATTGCTCCCTGTTATCGAGAACTGGATACACAAATGGAAGATGCAGACCTCGTCATCACTGCGGAGGGAACCATCGATTTTACGACATCGCGCGGGAAGATCCCAGTGGAAGTGAGCGAGCGGGCGAAACGTCATCAATTACCAGTGGTGGCCATAGCGGGGTCGATAGGCGAAAGTGCCCACGTGAATTATGAGCTTGGTATCGATGCAATTATGGGGATTCTGGAAGTGCCTTCTTCGCTTGATCACGCCATCCTTTCGACGGCTGAACTTCTCGAGCGTGGCGCTGAGCGCCTTATGCGGGTTCTGCTTGTTGGCTGTGAGATCACGCCATGAAACTGAGGGCAATACTGTTCGACGCAGGAGGGGTCTTGTACTACCGTCCCAGGCGGTGGCAGCCTACGCGCGTGTTCCTTTCCGAATTGAACCTGTCTTATGTAGATTCAAATCACCCTGGTAGAAAGGTCTTAAAACTCAAGGTTCAGGAAGGAAAGATCTCGGAGGAGGAGTATCACGAAGCTCTGTTAAATATCTTCGGTGTACAAGATCCCTTTGATCGCCTTCGCGGTCGGGAAATTTTGTACAAGGAAGAAAGAGACATCGAGTTCTTTGAAGGCGTCGCTGAAACGTTACATGGTCTCAAGAATTCAGGGTACTTGCTGGGCGTGGTGACCAATACATTCATTTCGACGGATGAGAAAAGGGAATGGTTTCGTCGCATTGGAATCGACGAGATTTGGGATTCCTTTGCCACGTCCTGCGAGATTGGGATCGTAAAGCCGGACCCGAGGATCTATCGAGCTGCGCTTGATCCTCTCGGGGTACCTGCGAATGCGTCGGCGTTCGTGGGACACTCTGCTGGCGAGTTGAAAGGTGCGCAGGCGCTTGGGATGGTTACCATTGCCTTCAACCAGAAAAACAGATCGTTCAGTGCCGATTATGTGTTGACACAATTTAAAGAGCTGATCGATATTGTTGTCGCAGTGGTTTAAAAAAGTACCGTGAACCATTTTCAGAAGTGCAGGGGATCCACCTGAGTGGTTGCAGCTTCTCCTGTTGATGGCGTTCATTCCAATGAACCGCGACACGAAGCTTCTTATCACAGCCAATGCGTTTCGAAACCTCGGATACGGGATGATGGATGTGTTATTCGTCCTCTACCTCACGGAGATAGGTTTCGATGCAGTACACGTTGGAGCGCTCATCACAGGAACACTTATCGGTTCGGCGTTATTAAATCTGATCGTGGGGACGTACGCGGATCGTTTTGGGAGACGCCGTACGATGGCACTTGCGACCGCGATCATGATCCTTTCAGGACTGGCGCTTGTCTTTTCGAGAAGTTATGCTGTTTTCTTTCTCGCCGCGCTCACCGGAACACTTAACTTCACAGCGGTTTCAACAGGCGCCTTTGTGGGGCTCGATCAGGCTGCGCTGCCGCAATTATCACCGCTGCCAGCTCGTAATCAAGTGTTCGGAGTTTATAACACAGCAGCGTTGTTGGCTCGGATGGCAGGAGCACTTGTCAGCAGCATTCCGAACGTATTGGAAGTCACGTATAAAATGCCCCTGGTCAGTGGATATCGGCTTACTTTGATATTTTTCGTGGCGCTGGGATTGATCAGTCTTGCTTGCATTGGGTCACTTTCATCAGCGCTGGAGACAGATCGAACGCTTGGTCGGGAATCAAAGAAGCTCTTTCATTTGGGGCGATCGAGGAAAAGGATTCTTCGTCTGTCAGCCTTGTTTGGTGTGGATGCATTTACCTCCGGTTTAGCTGCAACCAGTCTGATTGTCCTTCTGTTCCACCAGCGTTTTGGTGTTGGCGCCGAGGTGATGGGTCCGGTTTATTCTATTGCTCGCCTACTGCAGGCGCTTTCGTATCAGGTGGCCGTCTGGTTGGCGAATCATTTCGGGCTCTTGAACACCATGGTGTTTACCCATCTGCCGTCCCAGTTCTTGCTCATGGCGCTCCCTTTCGCACCCAACCTGCCTATTGGGATTGCGATATTGCTCCTGCGTCAAAGCTTGTCTCATATGGATTTACCGACACGTCAAGCCTATATCGCTGCGATCGTCAATCCGGAAGAGAGGACCGCCGCTGCAGGCGTCACAAATCTGACCCGCAACCTCTCACAAGGTGCCAGCCCCATTTTTACAGGCTACGCCTTCCAGGCTTTGACCAACACGATACCATTCCTTCTTGCTGGTATCTTGGGTGTGGTCTACGATGTCGGTATGTATTTCAGCTTCCGAGGAGTGCGTCCGCCTCATGAAGAGGCCGTGATTTCATCCGGTACGTCCTGAGTGGAGAGACAGGAGTGCTGAAGTTTGCGCATGCCATCCATAGGGCTACAAGAGCTCATGAACACAAGGGTTTTTCTTGTGGAATTTTGATACATTCAAGAAGGAGGTCATAGAATGGTGACTCGACTAACGGCCTTAGGCGGATCGATGTCGAAAAGGACAATTCCTGTGCTCGCTATCTTGATCATCGCCGTCGTCTCGCAGAGCTGTACACCAAAATCCTCGCCGACCCCAACGGTTCCAGCTGCGCTCACATCTCCAGCAGCAACAGCCACGCTCGTTCCAACGTTTACACCAGCCGCAGACCAGTTGGCCACCCCTATTCCCCTAGGTGGCAAAGACATCACGAGCTTTACGTTCGTTGTTTGTGGGGACGTCCGGCAAGGGGTCGAAGTGTATGAAGAATTACTGCGCCGAGTGGAAGCAGAGGATGTCGCTTTCCTCGTGAACACTGGGGACTTAGTGGAACGCGGTCGTGAGCGTAATTTTCAAGCCTTTGCCGAACTCATGAGCGAGTTCTCGCTACCATTCTTCCCAGTGGCCGGCAATCACGATACAGTCGATGGGTTCCTGGACGAGTATCTCCAGTACAGCGGTGCGCCAGCCGCGCATTACTCCTTCGACTACGGTCTGGGGCACTTTGTTGTCACGGATAGCCATCTGGGAATCATGTCTCCGAGTGAACTCGCTTGGTTGGAAGCCGACCTGGCTGCTACCGATCAGCCACTGAGAATGGTCTTCCTTCACCACCCGCCCTTTGATCCCCGTGGCCAAGACAGCATCTTTCACGGCGGCAACGAAGAGTTCATGGCATTAATGAAACAATACAGCGTATCTTTTGTATTCGCAGGGCATATTCACAGTTACCTGGAGGAGATTCGAGATGGTGTGCAATATGTCATCACGGGAGGGGCGGGAGCGCCGATAAACCCTGACGATTTCTACCATTACGTTCGGGTCACCGTCGTTGGAGCCGATGTCAGCACCGAGGTTGTGAGGATAGAACCGCCCGAAGGTGAGGGACAATGAATCAAGTGAAGGCACGGCAACTGCGAACGTTGATGGCGAAAAAAGACCTTGTAGTGGGGGTCGGCGCCGGGACTGCGCTAGAAGCAAAGCTAATAGAACGGGCGGGCTTCGATTTCGTTTGGTCCAGTAGTCTGGGGATTTCTGCATCCTATGCAGTACCGGATGCCAGCTTGATCTCGATGAGCCAGTACCTACAGGCGGCACGCGCGATGAACGAGGTGATCGGTATACCTATCGTCGCTGATTGTGATACCGGTTATGGCAACGCCAACAACGTGATTTATGCAACCAAATTGTTTGAGCAGGCAGGCATCGCCGGTATGAGTATCGAGGACAAACAATTTCCGAAAGACAACAGCTTGCTTGAAGGTGGCAGGCAGGTCCTGGCAGACATGGAGGAATTCGCTGGCAGGATCATGGCCGCGAAGGATGCACAGCGAAGTGAGAACTTTGTGGTGATCGCCCGCGTGGAAGCGCTCATCGCGGGCTGGGGGCAGGAGGAGGCGCTCAAGCGCGCCCATCGCTATGTTGAAGCGGGTGCGGATTGTATCTTGATCCACTCGAAAGCGACTTCGCCAGACGAGATCGTCGAGTTTATCCAGGCCTGGGAGTTGGAGTCGCCTCTGGTCTTGGTGCCGACGACCTATGCGACTCTCACTGAGCAGACTATCCGAGATCTCGGAAAAGTTAGACTGGTGATCTACGCCAATCATCCGTTGCGCGCGGCTGTCCGGGCTATGGAAGAAACTTTGCGCGAGATCAGGTCGGCGCAGGGCATCCACACGGTGGATCCGATGATCGCACCAGTCAGTCGCATCTTCGAGATTCAGGGCGTGCTCGAGATGAAGGAGAAAGAGGCGAGATTTTTACGCTGAGCTGAAAGGAAGAATCATTCATGGGAGTAGAGTGTATCGGCGTCCTTGGATTTGGTGAGGTTGGGTCTATGTTTTCCAACGCCATGGCGGAACGAGGGGCGCGCATCCTGGTCTATGATTCACTGTTTGAGCATGAGCCGGGAAAACAGGACTTGGCATCTCGCATCCAGTATGACGGAATTGAACTTGTAACATTGGAGGAGATGCTCTCACAAAGTGAGATGATCCTCTCTGTCGTTACGACCGAGGTGGCGGAGGAAGTTGCGTTGCAGGTCGCTGAACAGCTCCTACCACGGCAGATTTATGTGGATCTGAATTCCACCTCCCCTGCTGTGAAAAAACGTATCGGTCATGCAATTGAGATCGCGGGTGCGAGTTTTGTTGAGGGTGCGATCTTAGGAGCAGTTGGTGCGACAGGAGTCGCTACTCGTGTTTTGATGGCGGGTGAAAAGGGGGAGTATGTTGCACGACTCCTGAAGACTTATGGATTGAACACCATGTTTTACTCGGCTGAGGTCGGTAAGGCGGCGACGTTTAAAATGCTCAGGAGCATCTTCTCGAAAGGACTCGAGGCGTTGATGCTGGAATTGATGATCGCCGGGAACCGCGCAGGGATCGGCGATGATCTTTGGGCTGATGTCACGGAATTCATGAGCGCGCATCCTTTCGATGTTGTAGCTGCGAATTGGATCCGGACACATGCAGTAGCGTACGAACGGCGTTACCACGAATTGGTGCAGGTCCTCCAAACCATGAACGAAGTCGGTGTTGAACCGATCATGACTTCGGCGAGCGCATCCTTTTTCGAGCGTTCACTATCCTTCGGCTTCGATAGAACTTTCAAGCACAAGCCCGAGGCATATGGCGCCGTCGTCCGTTTTATGGACGAGCGCTTGGCTGAGCAAGCTTGAGAGGATGATAGCCCATTCATATCTGGGAGTATAGCTATCCAGAGCGCATGCTTTTGCGTGAGCATGAAGTAGGATCGCAAGGAACGGTTTTATTCTTGCCGTTGATCGTTCTGGTAGGATTGATTTGATTACTATCTTCCAAATCCTTGGCGGAATGGCCCTGTTTCTGTTTGGTGTGCGTGTGCTCAGCAAGGGCATGGAGAGACTGGCCGGGCACCGACTGCAGGAGTGGTTGGCCAGGATGACCGACCGCCCCATAAAGGGAGCCACATTTGGTGCTGGCGCGACAGCGTTGATCCAGATCAGCAGCCTGCTTATGGTCACGATGATAGGGTTTATCAACGCCAACCTCATGACGCTAGAGCAGGTGGTCGGTGTGATGATGGGACAGGAAATCGGCACGACGATTACGGCGCAGATCATTGCTTTCAAGATTGGAGATTTAAGTTTTCTCTTTCTTGCCCTGGGATTCGTGCTGATGGAGTTTGTTGCGCATCGAACTTGGCGAAGGTATGGAGAGGTCATTCTAGGATTTGGTGTGCTTTTCTTGGGTATGCAGATCATGTCTGGGTCGCTTAAGGAGGAAGCGCAAGCACCACTATTCCGGGAGTGGTTGGTGTACATGGGATAGAACTATGTGCCGGGTATCATCGCGGGTGCTATCGCGACTGCCGTTGTTCAAAGCAGCTCTGCCATCACCGGATTATTCGTCGCAATGGGGATCAGCCAGGTCATTACCTTGCCTGGAGCCATCTCTCTTCTTCTTGGCGCCAACATTGGCACCTGCATTACGGATCTCATCGCCTCCCTGAGACTTTCTCATGCTTCTCGGCGAGCTTCGATAGCTCAAATCCTCATCAATGTCATCGGTGTCCTGCTGT
>WVZH01000469.1:3444-3767 GCA_011772595.1 Anaerolineales bacterium | reverse complement strand
CCGGCAAGCCTTGTTGGAGAATAATGAAAAGTCTGCGCAGCGAGTCGTGGAGCTGGAGTACGAACTTGTCAACCCGCTGTATGCCACACTAGAGACATTCATTAACGAACTAATGCAAGGCGACCTCACCGAGAGACAGAGAAGGCGCAGCGTCCACGTGAAGGAATTGGTTTCCGACACCGAGAGGGTCAGCGATCTGACGGAAGATCTGGCCTTGATAGCTTAAAAGGAGGGTGATCTCCGTGAAGTGCTAGACAAGCGGTCGATTTCGAAACTCGACCGCCTATTCCAGCAGACGCAGCGAATCTATCAACTTGCGCTTC
>WVZH01000469.1:0-3424 GCA_011772595.1 Anaerolineales bacterium | reverse complement strand
CAAACGCCTGGAAGCGGGGAAGATCAGTCCGGATGCGGATACCATTTACATGGATTTACTGCGCAGCCACGAACGCATCAGTGACCACGCCGACAGTTTGGGCGGTTGTGTGATACGGGATTCGGGGAGGTACTAATTACTTGGTCGCTGAAGAGGGATCTTGGGGGATAATATTACTGAGTGCATCGAGGCGTTCTTATTCCATCTGACACGATGCGTGGTTGATTGGTGGTAACTCTGATGCACAGCCAAGGTGCAGCGCCGAGGCGTGGATTGCTTCTCTTCATTGTGCAGTACGACGACGGGATTAATGAGGCGCGTGCTGCGGACGTGCAAATCCGCGGGCTTCGTGCGAAAATTGCACAGGGTCGATCTAACCTGCAATGCATTCTGACCGGGCGCGGTGCAGGCTATTACGTCGAGGGCTGAGGTATGGATACATGGTCTGTCGTGATACTCGCTGTAATCGCTATAGCCTTCATTTTACTTTGGCGTAGAGCGGTCCAAGCGCGCTGGGATCTCGATCGAGAAACTAGCATACAGATTCAGGAACTGGAGGGGTCAGTTCAAGCACTTAAGGCAGAGCGTACCTGGCCCAAGGCAGCTGCCGAATCTACACAGGATTTACTTCTCGTTGTTGATCACGAATTGAAGGTGTGTTATGCCAACCCTGCGGCAGTGAGGGTTTTTGGTGAACTCGCGGAGAGGGTAACAACGATGGAGTACACCCGGGATCTCGAGATCGAGCAACTGGTCTCAGATGCAATCGAAGTCCATGCGACAGACGGGCTCGAGCGGGTGATCCACATGGAAGACCGGTCCTATCGTACCTGCGCAATGGTGTTCTCTGAGGGAGTCAGTCTCTCTTTGTCCGATATATCGGAGGTACATCGTTTGAACCACGCTCGCCAGGACATGGTCACCAATCTGTCCCACGAGCTGCGAACGCCACTCTCGTCCATGCGCCAGTTGACCGGTGAACTCAGTAGCCAGGCTGAAGAGGACCCCGAAGTCACGCTTGAACTCGTGGAAAAAATAGCGTCGGAAGTTGACACGATAGAGCAGATAACGAGCGAGATACTCGACCAGGCGGCAATCGATTCTGGGCGGCAGACGATCAGACTCATGCCGATCCTGTTATCGGACGTCGTGAAGGATCCGGTTGTGCGACTTGCAGACCAAGCCAAGCGAAAAGAACAGCGTATCTTGGTTGAGATAACGTCGGACTTGAAAGTCTTGGCGGATAGCGATCAAGCGGCGCGCGCGGTTCGCAACGTGTTGGATAACGCCATTAAATTCACACCGCAGGGGGAAGAAATTCACATCACCGCCCACAAGGAGGACGAGGAGGGGATGGTTGTGCTCTCCATCCAAGACAGTGGACCCGGCCTCGACCCGGATGATTTGGAGCGTGTCTTCGAGCGTTTTTACCGTGGGGATCACCAGCAAGAGTCTCCTGGAACTGGTCTGGGGCTCGCCCTCGCGCGTCAGATCCTGCGCGCGCATGGCGGTCGCATATGGGCTGAAAACCGTGCACCACCGGAGAAAGGCGCGATAATCTACTTCGCATTTCAACCTGCGTGAGAGCTATTTATCGATACACGCTCCATAGAGTTTGGCGAGCGAGTACTTGATTAGGATTATGGGGCGACCCACCGGGTCGCCCCTGTAGTTCATCTTTTCACCAATTCAGGCTCGCTGGCCAAAGCGAAAGACTGCGATGTGTTCGCTGGATATGGTATGCTAACATTAGAACGGTGATGGTGTACCTCGTTCTAGTACGAAGCGCATGATTTGAGTGCAGGCGAACATGTGATCTGTGAAATGGTCTTGCAGTCTCACATCGCCAGTCTTGTAGACGGGTGATGCCCCCACCGAAAACGGGGTTTTAGCTCGAGGAGGTTCGCAGGGATGGCTGCAGGGGAAGCGGGCTCATCGTCGCGCGTGGTGTTCGACCGGGATTTAAACAACCTGCGCGCGGACGTCCTACGTTTGGGAGACATGGTCGCCTCTGCCAGGGATCGGTCTCTTACGGCGCTGCGCGAGCACGATGTGACCCTTGCGGAAGAGATTATCGAGCAAGACGCAGAAGTAAACGCCTTGAGATTCCAGATCGAAGAGGCGTGTCTGAGCATGATCGCTACCCAACAGCCGGCTGCAAGGGATTTACGGGCCGTTGTGGCGGCGATGAGCATGGCAAGCGATATGGAACGCATGGGTGACCACGCCGCCGGCATTGCTAAAGTCGTTCTCCGCATAGGTGAGAAGGGGGTTGGCGAATTCCCGCGTAGTCTGACACAGATGGCCGAACTCGTGGGCGAGATGCACGACCGAGCGCTGGAAGCTTATGCTCAAGGGGATGACGATCTGGCCTACAAAGTCGCCTCTCAAGACGACCTCATCGACGATTACTACCATGCGTTGTTCGGAGAGCTGGTTGAAATGATGGTTCAAGAACCAGGTGCAACCGCAACCGGTGTGTATCTGATGTTCGTCGGCCACAACCTAGAACGCATCGCCGACCGGGTGACGAATCTTGCCGAACGCGTGATTTTCATGTCCAGTGGCAGGATGGAGGAGCTGAATCCGGAACCTGGCCTTACAGATACGAACTAACGACAGGAAGGCCGGGTGGACGTGGAGAGAAGGGATCAAGGATTAGGCGTCAGGGATCAGGTAACAGGGCGTAAAAAGTAGTCTTTTTGTCTTTCCTGATCCCTAATCCCTAATTCCTGATCCCTTTTCTTTATATCCGTAGAGAAAATGTTAAGGGGCCCCTATGTCAAGCCTCAATTTCGATGCTGTGATATTTGACCTCGATGGGGTTATCACACAAACTGCATCCGTGCACAGTGCGGCATGGAAGCAAATGTTCGACGAGTTTCTACGCGCATATGCTGAAAAAAGCGGAGAAACCTTCAAGGAGTTCAGACATACCGACGATTACCTGCCGTACGTCGACGGCAAACCGCGCTACGAAGGCGTAGCCTCGTTTCTGGAATCTCGCGGTATCAAACTCCCCTATGGTGACCCATCCGATCCACCCAACCGTGAGACCATCTGTGGCCTAGGGAACCGGAAAAATGTATTGTTCAACGAGCGTATCGCGCAGGGTGAGGTGGAGGTATATGCGACGACCGTCGATTTCATCCACGTGCTGCGGGAACGAGGGATCAGAATCGGCGTAGCGACGTCCAGTAAGAATGCCGAAGCAGTGCTTTCGGCGGCCGGCCTCTTGGATCTGTTCGAGGCGTGTGTGGACGGCAACGTCTCTGAAGAACTTCGGTTGAAAGGGAAGCCAGAACCGGATATTTTCACAACCGCAAGCGAGAACCTTGGTGTCCCTTACGATCGCACTGTGGTGGTAGAGGACGCGGTTTCTGGTGTACAGGCGGGCGCCAGTGGCAACTTTGGTCTTGTATTG
>WVZH01000366.1:572-1580 GCA_011772595.1 Anaerolineales bacterium | reverse complement strand
ACCAGTAACGAAGAAAGGGAGCCTGATACCAAGCGGCCTTATAGAAGTAGTCTTCACCTACTTGCCCAGTTTTGCCTTTAGCATTGGCTAGGGACAAGAGGTGTCATTGTTGGCTATCATGTAGATTAGACCCTGCATACGGTTACTCGATCAAGCCCCGGTTGATAAGGCGCTCATGCTCCCAGGTCGAAAAGTCCACAGGCGGCTCGACAATTTCGGTATCTGGCTTTCGATGCAGCTTTGCCACATCATTTGGACATCCCGTAACACACAACCCGCAACCGATACACCGTTGCCGGCCCACAACAGCCACTCCTTCCTGTTCAGAGATCGCATGCACTTGGCATCGCTCTATGCATGTTCCGCATCCTGTGCATTCATCAGGATCGATGACTGAGTAATAATTGGCGTAGGCTACCGAGTTCTCGATACCCCAATCGGTGATTCCCCGAAGTATGCCACAGCAGCAGCCGCAACAGTTGCAGATGTAGCCGATCCCCTTCATTACGTTGCTTACCGTATGAACCAGACCGATTTCCTCAGCCTGGCCAAGGATAGCCAATGCTTCTTCTTGGGAAATATCATCTTCTTGGGGGATATGATTGGGAGGGCGCTCAACTGAGGAGAAGTTAAGGCAAAGTTTTGCTGCAAAGCTACACCGACGACCCACATAATCCTGCTCCACTCGACAGATGCAATCTTGGACATGAAACGTTTTGGCGGCTAGGAGAATTGCCCGGACATCGTCATAGGGAAGGATCCACTCGGACTTCACCGTGTTTTGTGAAGGAATAACACGGTGTAGAGCAGGTTGTGGCTTCATAATACCCGCTGCCCCTCCATCCGCCATGAACTTCTCGACGAGATGAGCCAACTCGTGATCCATGCTCTCTAACTGCGCTTCGTATGCTCCGACAAGGAAGGGTGCCAGTCTAAACCGTGGGCTCCCGGCCTGCTTTTCGTACCATACTAGACCCCGCTTGGCCATCTTCATCAACCTTGTTCTGG
>WVZH01000366.1:0-544 GCA_011772595.1 Anaerolineales bacterium | reverse complement strand
CAGGCGAGAAGATCTTCTTAAGAAGTCGTATCTCAACATTCGACGGTGTTCTGGGAAAACCGTTGGGAAGCCTATCTAAGGCGCCCGCAAGCTGCTCATAGATTTCATTGGCCATTTTACGACCCCTTCTCTTTCCTTGATAGATGCCAAGAGCGATGCCGCCTAACCCAAGGCGAACTAAATAGCCAACCACCGGCTATCATATCGTAATAGTATTTTGTTAGCAATGCGAACTCGAATAAAATTGGAAAACCACCTTTCATTGCTCATGTTCACAAGACTGACCAAGACTATGCGAATCAGTGAGAGGAATTGCCAGCAGATGACCAAAGGCGACCAAATCCCTTGGTTCGCCCCAAGGAGAAAAATCGGCCAATGTCGAACCTTCGAGGACAAGATGTACTCACAGGTTTCGAGAAGCACTGAGTTCCGTTTATTTGCGTCGGGAATAGTAAGTTCTGAGAGGGGATGTGAACGGAGGATTTCAGTTAGTTATCAACGGCTTCAACTGTAGCGAATGTTGGTTCTTTGAGTGAGGCAAATA
>WVZH01000195.1:2204-3869 GCA_011772595.1 Anaerolineales bacterium | reverse complement strand
ACTTCTTTGACACCCTTGAACGTCAGAATTTGAATCCGATCCGTCGCCCCGAGATATGCGACGCGAGTGAAAAGGACAAGAATCACACTGAGCGGAGAATACAGATTCAGCCACCAGCTCAAATAGCACCGCCCATTCTCTTTCACGCATTGCCGAAGTTCCCGCAAAGCCGTGACGATGCTGTTCTTGGACGCCAAGTGAGAAATCACGCTCACAGCCAACGCTCGGTCAAACGACCCCTTGCGGAACGGCAGAAACTCAGCGTCCCCCACCACAAGCTCCACGTTGCCCCTAATCTCCAACCGGTTCAAAACGTGTTTTGCCCTTGCAACCCCAGCGACCGAAACATCGACGCCCACAACACGATATCCTTTCTGACCAAAATAGACCAGAGCTCGCGCCAGAGGTCCACAGCCTACGTCTAAAATCACAGAATCCGACTGCGGATTCAGCATCGTCTCAGCGAACCGGAAATCTCGCGCGTCCGCCTCCCTTGAGTGCCCGTGGGCCAGCCACGATCCAAAAACTACTTGCGCCGGAGTTTTCGTTTCGGCTAGCGTATTCCACACCCGTTTGAATCCCACATTCTTCTGCAGCAATGCGCTTTCCACCGCCCGACTATTCGAAAGTCGTATTCGTGATCACGCCGCTCTTGCCTGTCTTCGCCCAGGTCTTCGGTCGTCGCAGAACCATCTGGACCAAGGCGAACAGGGTCACCAAGATCAGCAGACACCAATAGCCATAGACGAAGGGAATCCACAACGCATTCGATGGTTTCCTCGGTCTGACCGTGAGCGCTAAAGTCAGTCCAATTGCGAAGAGAGAGACCAAGCTTAAAACCGAAACTCCATGCACAACAATCATGGACACCGCATCTAGCTGGATTGCCCCAACCAGCACGTAGACCGACAGAAAGTAACTCGCCAAACTCAAAGGCAGCAAATACGGAGCCAAGAGCGTCATCTCAGCATCCACGCTTTTCATCGATGGGGTTGAGACGAGCAACCGTCCATACCGTAAGGAAATCTCCATACACCCGCGAAACCATCGCAGCCGTTGTTTGACGAATCCTGGCAAGTCCGACGGACTCTCTTGCCACGACACTACGTCAGAAGCCAGCCTCGTTTGATACCCCTGCTCCACCAACTTGGCTGCCATGTCCACATCTTCAGACAGCACTCGGCTGTCCCATCCGTCTACTGCGGTGAGGGCATCCTTTCTGATGAAGTAACAGGTACCCGTTATGGGTACAAACAGGTCTAACGTGTCCTTGCCCTGCAGGTAAACGCCATGTCGCACATCCTCTTCGCAGGAAACAATTCGCGTCAACATGTTCTCCTCAGCATTTATCAAGCGGGTCCTGCCCTGAACACACGCTACCTTGTCGTCCGCAAAATACTCAGCAACCTTTGTCAAAACATCAACCTCCGGCAGACTATCAGCATCGAAGACCGCAACTATCTGCCCTCTTACGTGCGCCAGACCACAGTTCAAAGCCGACGGTTTTCCATCAGAAGCAGATCGGCGAACAAGCGTAATTCGATCAGGACAACGCCGCACGTACTCCCGGCAAATCTCCACTGTTCCATCCCCTGACCCATCCTCAACAATCACAATCTCTGTCTTCGCGGACGGATAATCCAAGCGCAAAAGCGCATCTAGAAG
>WVZH01000195.1:1006-2190 GCA_011772595.1 Anaerolineales bacterium | reverse complement strand
GGCAACCTCTCGTCCACCGTGATCGAAACCCTCCTCTTTCTACTAGTCATCTTCGGAAGACTGCGGAGGCCCGAAACCAGAATTGGCAGGTTATAAAACATCCACACATAAAGAACAGAAACCACGCCAGCAGCTATAATACCCACTAGGTTCAGCAAAACACACTCACCGCGCCAGCTGCCTAGCAGAATCCCTGTACACGAACTCCACGACTCCGTCCACTAGGAAACCGGCGACAAGTTTTTCTGCACAACAGTCAAATATCGAATGTAACCCGGATCCTTCGACCACAAGCGAGCCGACTTGTTGCCCCAACTCTGAGCAATGGCGCTCAACTTCTGGGCCAGCGGGCGTCCAACGGTTCGCATCAACCGGGCAACCTCACTTTCCATGGCTCGCAGCAGTTTCTCTACCACATGCAACAACGACTTCGCTAGCACCAGGCTGCGCACGGTATCCACCACTTTCACAGCTAGATCCATCAACGCCCGCTCCACCCGACTTAAAAACCGAAACCACATGCCGCGCCGAAGAGCCCTCAACCTTACCCTACGCAGTGCTGTCCGAGTAAGAGGAACCTGATCTGAAACCCTGGAAGGATCCTTCCTCGGCGATACATGTTTGAAGTTCAACTAGACCGCCCTCTTTGGCTCATGCGATCCCATCAAGAGTTGACCTAATCCCATCCTCATCATGTGTATCTACACGTACAGTTGAACTAGGCTTAAAAGTTTTGGAACCATCTTCTAGAACCTAGTCCAACGAGACCTTTAAACGTGATAACATCCCAAATCCACATCTTCAATTAAGGTTTATGATTGAAAACTTCTTTATCAAACCCTCGTAATATAACACTTACTCGATCACACGCGCGCCGCACCGCAGGAATTATAAGCGAGCGCCAATCCCAACTAGTGAAAAAAAAGTAACCTGCAAGGGACCGCAATGTCAACGGAACTGCTCAAAATCGCTGAAGACTCGGCCCGCGGCGGCTTCTTCCTAATCTCCGGCAGCATCCTCGCCACCCTCATCTCTGCCATCGCCACCATCGTCGTGGCCCGGCTCCTCGGACCCGAACTATACGGACAATATGCTCTTGCACTAGTCATCCCCACCCTCCTCTTCCTAATTGCAGATGTCGGCATCAACCAAGGAATCATCAAATTCTCCGCGTCCCTCCGCAC
>WVZH01000195.1:0-878 GCA_011772595.1 Anaerolineales bacterium | reverse complement strand
CCAGCGTACAGGCCACGGCCAAATCCATACTATCCCTGATGCTCGTGCTCCTCGGCTTCGGCGTAGCTGGAGCGATCATAGGCTACACTGTAGGGTTCGTGGTTGCCGCAGTCCTCGGCACAACCGTACTCATTCTTCTTCTCAGAAAACACGCGAGAACCGAAGACAAGAGCAGCTTTGCAGGTGAATTGAAGATCCTAATGAGCTACGGAATCCCCATCTACATCGCCTCGCTGCTCGCGGGGTTCTTCTTGTCCTACCAAAATCTCATACTGGCCATGTTCACATCAGACAGTGAAATCGGCAACTTCAAGGCCGCCGCCAACTTCATCACCTTGATCAGCGTGCTCGCCCTCCCCATAACCACCGCGTTGCTCCCCGCATTTTCTAAACTAGACTCTACAACCAAAGAAAAAACGCGCGCGTTCTTCAAAACCGCCAACAAATACACCGCCCTGTTGATCCTCCCCACCGCAGTAGTGATCATCACCCTATCAGAGCAGATCGTTCAGGTCGTATACGGAGCCACATACAGTTCCGCTCATCTCTACCTCGCAATATACTGTCTCCTCTACTTTCAGGTCGGCATCGGCTACCTCAACCTGACGAGCCTCTTCAACGGGCTAGGCGAAACCCGAGTAACCCTCAAAATCACCCTCGCCAACGTGACAACCTTCGTGCTCCTCGCCCCCCTGTTGACCAGCCTGTACCGAGTACCCGGGTCAATTCTCGCCTTCCTCATTTCCAACTCCATCGGAGTCCTCTATGGATACTACATCGCACGAACCAGGTTCGAAATAGAACTCGCCACCCGATCGCTAATCAAAATCTATCTGGTCGCACTGGCCTCAAGCCTTCCAGCTCTACTGTTGCTACAA
>WVZH01000478.1:1179-1392 GCA_011772595.1 Anaerolineales bacterium | reverse complement strand
ACTGTTACTGCGACGAAGTTCCAATTAGTGATATCGGTAAATGGAACTCCTATTGCTATGTTCTCTGCATTAGGCTGACCCACGTTTCCGAGGAAAAAGCTTACTGTGTCGGCAAGGGGACCAGAATCATAATCACCTAAGGAGATATGCATTTCATCGTCTCCACCCCAACCATTTCCCGTTGATTGTCCCTGCCAGACTAGATGGTGCGCA
>WVZH01000478.1:0-1025 GCA_011772595.1 Anaerolineales bacterium | reverse complement strand
CCTCCTGCATCCTGAAAGTTGTACGGCGTTCCATCATTGCCACTTGGTGACGAGTCATCATGTTCTGCGACGCCATCGTTGGGACTCTCATCCAAATGCCATACGCCTATGTATCCATTGCTCCAAACAGCCGTCACGTTCTGACTATCCNNCCAGATGTAGTCGGTGGTCGATCCCGCATCGATCTGCGGCACCTTCACCCAGACCACCGAGGTCCCCGACTCATCCCATGTTTCAATTTCGTACTCTAACTGGGTGGTATCGTCGTCATCGATAAAGCGAATGTCCTCACCGGCATCGAGAGTGAGGTTGTAATCGATATCTGACGACGTGAGCGACACGAAGAACGGGAAGTTGATGAGGTTCTCGCTGCTTGCGGAGTTATCAAAGGTGATCTTCTTTCGGTTCGACCAGCTCGCGTTCCACCAATCGACCGTCACGACCAGTGTATCCTCAACAAACAGTGCCCCCGAATCTGTCGCTCGAATTATGATCTCAGCATTCCCACTGGCACCGGCTGTAAAACTCAGATCTAGGGCACTATCAGCGTCGATCGTTGCCGTGACAAGATCAGTATTGCTGTTACTTGTTATGCTGAATGAGAGCGAGCTTCCGTCTATATCATCGGTGAAGACATCATTCNNGCTGAATCTTTCACGACTCCCGTATCCGGAATCGCGCTTGTGACTGTCGGCGCGTCGTTAACTTCCGTGACTGTCACGACCACCGTATCCTCAGCAAATAACGAACCGGAGTCTGTTGCTCGGATGATAATCGTCGCACTGCCATTCTGATCGGCACCGAAACTCAAATCCAAAGCACTATCGGCATCAATCGTGGCAGTCACCAAGCTCGGATTGCTGTTACTCTGCACCGCAAACGTCAGCGCACTGCCATCCTCCACGTCTGTGAACACATCGTTCAAGTCTCGATAGTTGTCAATCGCAGGATTATCCTCGCTCACGGTCGTATCAGGGATCGCACTCGCCACCGTCGGAGCATCGTTCACCGCTGTGACCGTCACG
>WVZH01000168.1:733-1119 GCA_011772595.1 Anaerolineales bacterium | reverse complement strand
GATCAACTCATTTGTTACAGCAAGCACACAGAGGACCTTACCAATGTTATCCTGGTGGTGGTCAACCTCGATCCCCACCACACACACGCCGGCTGGTTGGAATTGCCTCTTCAGATGCTGGGACTCGATGGGCATCAATCCTACCAGGTTCACGATCTCCTGAGCGATGGACGCTACCTCTGGTATGGGTCCAAGGGATATGTGGAACTCAATCCCCAAACGGTGCCCGCCCATATCTTTCGCGTCCGACGTCGGATTCGTACGGAACGGGATTTTGACTACTTCATGTAGAGGGGACCACCCCAATGACGAAGAAGGGCAAATCGAATTTGGCGAGCCAGGACGATCATCTCTGGTACAAGGACACAACTGTTTACGAACTCCAT
>WVZH01000168.1:389-565 GCA_011772595.1 Anaerolineales bacterium | reverse complement strand
GAGCCCTCCAACTGGTCCTGGGATCCAGTGGCAAAAGCCTACTACTGGCATCGCTTTTACGCACATCAACCAGACTTGAACTATGATAGTTCCCATGTTCAGAGGGCAATTCTACGGATTCTCGACTTTTGGTTTGGCATGGGCGTCGATGGGTTGCGGTTGGATGCTGTCCCGTA
>WVZH01000168.1:0-262 GCA_011772595.1 Anaerolineales bacterium | reverse complement strand
TCTTCATGGCCCTTCGAATGGAGGATCGGACCCCGATTGTTGACATTCTTGACCAGACCCCCCCGATACCGGAGTCCTGCCAGTGGGCCCTCTTCCTACGTAATCACGACGAGCTGACACTGGAAATGGTCACAGACGAAGAACGGGACTACATGTACCGCGTCTATGCTCAAGATCCCCAGATGCAGATCAACCTGGGTATCCGTCGCCGACTCGCTCCCCTTCTTGGGAATCACAGGAGGAGAATCGAACTCATGAACGG
>WVZH01000134.1 GCA_011772595.1 Anaerolineales bacterium | reverse complement strand
GCCATAGAAAAGATCTACCCGGAGAGATTAGAAGAATTCTATGAGATGCTGGCCTATCACTACTACGAGGGGCAGGACTGGGCAAAGGCACTTAACTACCTTGCCAAGGCTGGAGACAAGGTCGCCGCCGCCTATGCCAACCGGGAAGCGCTCGACTACTATGCCCGGGCCCTTGAGGTGTGTGACAAACTGGGTGCCTCGGCCCTTACGAAATCCGCTGACGTGGCTCGGAAACGGGGAATGGTGAACAATACCATCGGGGAGTTCCGGAGTGCTATTGACGACTTCAACCGCATGCGCGCCGCCGCCCACAACCTGGCAGATCGCCACCTCGAAGGCATGGCCCTGGCCTATCGCGGCTGGGTTGAATCGGAGGGCCATCTAGAAACGGCCGAGGGGACCCTTAAGGCCTCCCTGGCCATAGCCAATGAAGGTTTCGAGGATGTTCGCTTTTTCGCGGACGTCACTCTCGGGGCGCTTTTCTTGATTTTTAACCGGCACGCCGAAGCCGTGCCCTTGCTCCGGGAAGCCGAAAAACTGGCACCAGAAGTTGAAGATCCCTTCATTCAGGGCTGGTGGAGCCTGAACTGGTCTATTTGGTCCAATTGGAAAGGGCGCTTCGACGACGCCTTAGAGATTCAGGCACGTTGGCGTGACGTTATCAGAAGAGGGGGCGTTCCATTCCTCATGAATGCGTGGGTGGAAGCGCTTTCCCGAGGTGGAAAGGGGGAATACGAGCCAGCCCTGGCGCTTCTCGAGGACGTGCTCGCCACCGCAAAGCGCATGGGGGAATTCTTTTATCTGGCGCGCGGTCTGAACACTATGGGCTGGATTTACGGTGAGCTTCAGAACCATCGCCAAGCAATGACATGGAACATGCAGGGGGTTGAAACTGCCCAGAAGGCTAACTTCTCCATTCCCGAATGCGAGAGCAACGCCCGCCTGAACTTAGGGGATAACCTGCTGGCGCTGGGCCAACTCGATGAGGCCGAGGAGCAGTTTCAAAAGGTTGAGCAGGTGGTACGCAACCCACGGCCCCAGGACCACTATATGCTCTGGCGCTACTCGCAGCACCTCTTCCACAGCTACGGTGAGTTATGGCTCGCCCGAGGTAACCTTGAGATGGCCATAACCTACGCCGATGAGTGTCTTGCGCTGGCGGAACAGAGCAAAAGCGAGAAGAACACGGTGAAAGGTCACCGACTGCGTGCACAGGTGTTCCTGGCGCAGGGCAAGCTTGAGGAGGCCAATCAAGAACTCTCCATCGCGCTAGAGCTCGCCAAGCGGGTCGACAACCCGCCCCAGCTATGGAAGACCTACGCCGTCATGGGCGACCTGAGGCAGACGCAGGAACGGCCAAATGACGCATGCCGGGCGTATGGCGATGCTCTTGCTGTTATCGAGGAGGTGGCGGCTGGGCTTAAGAATAAGACGCTCAGGGATATATTCATGAGGTCGCACTACGTGCAGGAGATTCGTCAGAAGGCACAAAGAGAAAGAAGGAAAACGTAAAACTCAGAGATCAAAAGAGAAAACGGGTTAAGCCTGGTCTATCGGAGGTACAGGTGTTCCAAGGGCAACAAGGCAGCTTCTCACAAGTTTGTGAGTATCTAACCAAAGCCTCCAGATATTTTTGAGTGACTGGCCAATTAACTGAACCCGACAAAGTCAGAAAAGAGGTTGCCGAGTTGCCTGAAGGTTAAAGGAGGTGGCACCACAATATGTTGTTGATCCAGTTGTTAGAAAAAATTGCATGTTACTGCTAAAAAACCAACTATCTGAGGCACTCATTTTTTGCAGATTACTCCAACATATCTCAAGTTTTTCTCGATTGCTAATAGCTGCTATGGGTGTTGACTTTGTCACCCCTCAAATAAGCTCAGATACTCATTTCAGATCTTGAGTCCCAGCGCTTCGATTCTGACGAATTCAAGATGAGATCGACAGTTCTCGCAGACGCTTGATACTGTTTAATTCCTATGCAAATCAACACTTCTAGGGACTCGCCCAGACTGTGTATCTCAGTTGAGACTGTCGAAAAACCCTAAAATCACAATTTTTGGACTTGGTAGAGTAGCCCCGCCCGGTTACCCAGACGGGGCCCTCGCCAGATCCGGACATNNTGGCACGGCTCATGGAGGTGCCCACAGGTTCACGTAAACCCTGGGGCTTGGAAACGGGAAGTCTCGCGTGAGATCTTCAAACCGCTTCCAATTGAGACGCGACCTTTGGCTCCGGCGGTTGAGCCATTTATGCCAGGCACGCCGTACATGGTACAGCAGGATCGACAAGCTTCGCTGGTTGTCGTTCACACCAAAGTAGTTGAAGTGTCCCTGGATACGTCGCATAAGCGCTAAGTGTTGCACAGGTACTGACCTGTGCCGCTGGCGACGACACAGCTCGTAGGCGGTGTTGATGGCGCACCTCAGGCGTGCTTTACGGGTTTTCCACGACAGGTGCCACCCTCTTCCCCCATGGTTGCGGCGCCAATACACCGTGAACCCCAGAAAGTCGAAGGTACCCGGACCCTTGCCGCGCGTTTCACTCCACGGCGGCCGCCGGAACGCTACCAAGCGGGTCTTGTCCGGTTGGAGGCTCAGCCGGTATCTGCCTAAACGCTTCCCGAGTACTGTCTTTACCCGCTCCGCGTCTTCCCTGTATTCGAAGCAGATCACGAAATCATCCGCAAATCGAATCAGCGTTGCCTTTCCCCTCAGCCGCGGCTTGACTTCCAGCTCGAACCACTTGTCCAACACGTGATGCAGGTAGATGTTACCCAG
>WVZH01000112.1:413-1005 GCA_011772595.1 Anaerolineales bacterium | reverse complement strand
CCCAGTCAGTTCATGCAACAGGTCCGCATACGGCCTTACTTTCAAGAAGGCCAGCCGGGAGGATTTCTTATTTACAGATTAGATCCTGACAGCGTCTTCGCGGAAATGGGCCTGCAGAATGGCGACGTGATCACTGCTGTGAACGGGGAGCCTGTTACGACAGCGCAAGAAGCGAGTGACTTTTACGACGCTCTCGAGGAAGGTGGAGAGGTCGTCCTCGAGGTAAAGCGGGGCGAGGAAACGCAGGAGATACGTGTTGAAATCGAATGAGCGGCCCCTCAGCCGCAGAAGGTTGGGGTCACATCTTCATTTGTCACTTAGAGCCTCTTTGATGGTCGTTTCAAGTCGTGAATCTTCCTCGAGGTAATTTCGCGCACGGTTTACCGCCGCCGTTACAGCAGTATATCCCACCCCGAACACCCTCCCAATCTCCTCGTTTCGATACACGCCGAGCTGGTAGAGGGCGTAGATTGTGAGATCTCGGTTCATAGAGCGAACCCTCCGAACTCCTAAGGATAAGCCAGGATCATTTTCACCCAAGCGCTCCAGGACCGCCACGGCAATATCCCGAGGATCACGCCCCCGTAATAGT
>WVZH01000112.1:0-266 GCA_011772595.1 Anaerolineales bacterium | reverse complement strand
AGATAGCGGTCATTCTCAATCAAAAAACTCTTGAAACGCCCCTGAAAGAGGTGTCCACTGCGTTGATGTCGGCGATTGAACACCACTGAATAGCTCACCCCAAGCCACTGGATCGCACGGGAGAGGTTGGGGTCTTTGGTGCGCACCAGCAAGTGGTAGTGATTCCTCATGAGCACATAGGCGTGGATTTCAACCCCAAATCGCTTTCCCATGCGGCCCACACAGTCAAGGAACTTGCGGTAATCCTGCTCATCATAGAAAATGTC
>WVZH01000111.1:1209-1505 GCA_011772595.1 Anaerolineales bacterium | reverse complement strand
CGCAGTGGACACCTCTTTCAGGGGCGTTTCAAGAGTTTTTTGATTGAGAATGACCGCTATCTCGCGGCTATGTGCTTGTACGTTCACGGCAATCCCGTCAGGGCGGGGATGGTCGGGACGCTCTTGGAGTATCCATGGAGCAGTTACCGGGCCTATGCTGACAGGAGGCTTCAGCCATCCCCTTTGACTACGGATGTGGCGCTCGCCCCGTACGGTGGGGGCCGGGGGACCTTTGTTCGGGAGCAACAGCTCTTTTTAGAACGGGGACAGAGCGTCCTCGATGAGGTGCGGCATGG
>WVZH01000111.1:956-1094 GCA_011772595.1 Anaerolineales bacterium | reverse complement strand
TTGTACCTTGGCAGCGAGGAGTTTGCTCGGGAGTGTCTGAGGAGGGCGGAGGGCGAGGCCATCGCGAGAAGCCCCAGTTCAGGGCACTATTACGGGGGCGTGATCCTCGGGATATTGCCGTGGCGGTCCTGGAGCGCT
>WVZH01000111.1:0-853 GCA_011772595.1 Anaerolineales bacterium | reverse complement strand
TGTAACGGCGGCGGTAAACCGTGCGCGAAATTACCTCGAGGAAGATTCACGACTTGAAACGATCATCAAAGAGGCTCTCAGTGACAAATGAAGATGTGACCCAACCTTCCTAACCTTCCACTACGGTTGAGGGGCCGCTCATTCGATTTCAACACGTATCTCCTGCGTTTCCTCGCCCCGCTTTACCTCGAGGACGACCTCTCCACCTTCCTTGAGAGCGTCGTAAAAGTCACTCGCTTCTTGCGTTGTCGTAATAGGCTCCCCGTTCACAGCCGTGATCACGTCGCCATTCTGCAGGCCCATTTCCGCGAAGACGCTGTCAGGATCTACTCTGTAAATGAGAAATCCTCCCGGCTGGCCTTCTTGAAAGTGGGGCCGTATGCGGACCTGTTGCATGAACTGACTGGGGGCGGGAACCGCCGATTCGGCCTCTTCGCGGTCCAGACGAGCGGTACTGGCTGAGGCTTGCGGCTGTTCGCTCCTGGTGGTTTCCCGCTGAGCCGTTGAGGTATCTGGACTTTCCTCAAGCTCCAGGGTAAGCACCATGTCCCCTCCACCGGTGTCAACAATGACCTTGTTCCGGAGGATCTTCTTTATCAGGACCTGACCTACTTCATCTCCCTCGCGGTAGAGCTCCTGTTTTCCGCTGCTTCGATTGTCTACGATGGCGACGCTCTTCCGTGGGTCGTCTGCAACCACCGTCCCCACCAGCCTAAGACCAAGGTTTCTCCCGGGGAAGGGTATCTCCTCGAGGGACCCCTCTCTCAGGGGCGCAGCGCCCCCCTCTCTGGGGGTGCCGGGAACCACGCGCTGCGCAACGATGATGGCGTCGCCGAGGTGCCGATCGGCGGCG
>WVZH01000121.1:5229-6731 GCA_011772595.1 Anaerolineales bacterium | reverse complement strand
CTAAAATTCCCGTTTCAATTGGTCCAAATACGATATCTGCACTGGTCGATCTTATAAACCTTCCGAAGAATTTTAGTGGGATCCAGGGAATAAACCCCAACAAGATTATTACAAGATTATTATTGGACCAACCAATGTTGTTCTATAGATTGTAAAAGAGACACCAACAACTACGACAATGGCAATTAGTATCACATTTGTTAATGCTGGAATTAAACCTTGCTTCTTCATATCTATGAACCTCACATTTGATATGACAATAGAGACTGTATCCGGAATTCTTTCTCCATATGCTTTTTTCTGGACATTCGGGCTAAGACGTGTGCCCTGGTAAAGGCCATCTGGTCAATCCTCAATCAGCTTGAGAACACACTAAAAAAGCCCATTCTCCATACTTTAATAAAGAATAGGCACCTGAAAAAGGAAGTCTTCGACAGCTCACATTTCCGTCCAACGACCGGACGAAGTCACACCTCATATATCAGGTTTAGAGAAAATATCAATGGTTGTGAATTTTATTAGTAATTTCAAAACATGGCACATAAATCTTCAAGGGCTTCTTGGTACTCTCTATCCCTTTTCACCATGGATAATGGACCACATTTTTCGCTCTGAGAATAGCGTGTCTTTTGGCATCTCATGGACCTTGACTTCGATTTCCCTATCCCTTAGGGGAACTCACCACGTTTGGAATGACCGAATTTGTTCATAAAAAGAACATTATTTTTCTTGCAACGGCAAGAGATTTAGTGTATTAGAGCCTATAGAACTCATTGAGGGGGGACATTATGAATAAGAAAAAATTGATTGAGATGGTCAAAAGAGGTATACCTGATAAGGAAATCATGAGGGAGTTAGGTATCCAAACTAAGGCTTCTTTGAAGAGAATGTATTACGACGCCTTGGTTGAAGCCGGGAAAATAAAGGGCATCATGACAGAGAGTAAAATGAAAAAAGCGAGGGCCAGGAAACGGCCGTTGGCTATTGGAAAAAGGGGGACCCTCCTTCTCAGCAACAAATTGCTTGTGGATCAGCTCGGTTTCAAAAAGGGGGATAAGTTTGCCGTATCAAAAAGGAGGGATAGTATCATCCTTAAAAAACAATGAATGTCGAAAGACTCGAAAAAATATGAAGGATCATCTTCGGGGTTCCCCGATACCTTCCTCGGTCTTCCTCCTGTCGACTAAGAACTCGACCAGTCTCGGGGAAATGACTTATTGTTCCTTTTTTTCTTAAAGATTTTCCCCTCCCGGGAATTTCCATCTCAGCTCCGCATAACGAGTTCCTTTTTCGATATGGCGTTCGTTCAGGTTATTTCAGATCCCCAAGGTGTATCGAGGGATATTCAAGATGGAGATGATCGGCTGCTTGGGAAGGGACTTCAGGTCAAATCTACCCGAGTTGCTCGGTGCTTTCATTGCCACTTAAATCTTCGATGTGGGTTCCATTCATTTGTGGTGGTTTCGTTTTATCAGCTCCAGCAGGTAATCGCGGCTTTGCAA
>WVZH01000121.1:0-5138 GCA_011772595.1 Anaerolineales bacterium | reverse complement strand
TTGACCTTGATATTGTCGCGGCCGGTCTCCTCGACCATCTGGGCCAGGATTTCCGCGGTGGGGGCGACGGAATGGCGGACGTGGACCTCGTTCTCGACTGTGAGTTTCAGTCCAGCCTCAGCACAGAGGTCGCCCCATGCGACGTAGGTTTCCATGGCCTGTTTCCTGCCTTTCACCACCAAGTCGTCGCGGTTGTATCGTTCAATAGTGAAAGGCACGCCGCGGCGTTCGAGGGCGAACAGTGTATGAATGACACCCGGGTGAATCCCGACCACCGGGCTCGAGAGCCGCTTCGCAAGTTCAACCAACCTTCTGAAGACTTCGTTGTCCCGGCCCTTGGCTTCCGGGAGGTCCGTCGCGGGGTTGATGCTATCCGGCGCATGAACGGTATAACGGATGCCCTCCCCCTTCCCGATGGTCGCCAATTCTCTAACTATAGATTGGGAAAGCGTGGTTGGCCAGAAACCCAGTGGTGTGGATTCCAGTTCGATGCCCGCAAAACCCTCGCGCGCCGTGAACCGTGCCGCCTCGACGGTGTCCATTACCGGAAACAACGTCCAGTTGCAGGTGAATATCTTCGGTTTTCCCAGATTCTATCTCCCCTGTATGGGCGCGGTATCCTGACCGCAGCCGCCCCTTAGTGAGTGCCAAGACGTGCCCAACGCGGTCCGTATTTCTCGAACCACCCTATGGCTCCCATTACAGCGAATACCACGACGAGCATGGTGACGCTCATGGCACAGGCGGTGCCGTAATGGGAAACGGACGCAGTCTCGAAGATGGCATACGCACCCAGCATNNAGGGTGCCAAGGAGCGCAGCATGGCGCATCATCGGCAGGACCACCTTCGTGAAGCGCTGGACAAGCGACGCGCCCAGGATTTCCGCCGCTTCGTCCACCGAGGCGTCGAGCCGCTTTAGGACGGCCCGTCCGGCGAGTACCCCTACGTATATGTGACCGAACGTCAGGTTGAGAATGAGGATCCACATGGTGCCGGTCAACGCCAACTGCTTCATCCCGAAGGGGAAGTTGAAGGCGATGACGTAGCCGATGCCGAAGATCACGCCGGGCAGTATGGCCGGCATCAGGGCGACGAAGCTCAGGATATTGCGACCGGCAGGACGCACCCGCTCCACGAGATAGGAGAGCACAGCCGCCAGAATGCCTCCGATGGGCGCTCCGATCGCCGAGACCTTCACGCTATACCATACCGCCTCCACACCCTTCCATTCGGAAACGAATCCGGGCATCGCTTCCTTAGCGGTGTACCAGTGTGGAGTGAAGGTGTTATCGACTCCCCATAGGCGGACGAAGGACCCCACGACCACCGACCCGTACACGAGGACGATGAGGACGACGAGGGTCGATCCAATTCCAGTCAGAACGACCCTGGCTGCCAGCGGCACCGGAAGCTCGGGGGGACCACCCGTACCGGCGCCGGTATCGAAACGTTTACGCCGACCGATACGCTGCAACAGCATATAGATGCAAAGCGCTGGCACGATAATCCACACGGCCAACGCCGCCGAAAGCTCGGTGTTCTGGAAGCCTATCATTTCGTCGTAGAGAATGCCGGCCAACACGGGCATGTCCTTGCCGATCACCAGCGGGTTGCCGAAATCTGTCATGCTGAGGATGAAACAGAGGATGAGACTGCGAATTACCCCCGGCTGTGACAATGGCAGCGTAACGTGCTGAAAGACCTGCCATGGGCTAGCCCCCTGGCTGGCCGCCGCTTCCTCCACCCGGCCATCGTGCTTCGACAGTACGTTGTCCAATATGATGAACGCCGGCGGCAGGAAGCTCAGGACCTGCGCCACGATGACACCTCCCATGCCGTAGAGGTTGGTTTCGTCGGCATCGATCCAGCCCAGCGTTTGGTCGAGGATTCCGTTGGTGAGGACGCCGTTGCGCCCGAAAAGGAGGATCGCCGCGGTCGCGATCATTACCGGCGGTGAGACCAGGGGTGTCAGGGTCGCATAGCGCATCAGGTTGGGAAAGGGAATACCGCCGCGGTTGATCCCGTAGGACAGGGAGAAGGCAATCAACGTCGTCCCGAAGCTGGCGATGAGGGCCAAAAAAAGGCTGTTCTTGGCCGCATTCTGCAGCCTCTCCTCGATGAATACACTCATGTAGTGGCGGAGCCCGAAACCCTCCCGCGCGCCCTGGCGTAAGACGTCGAATTCCTTCCTGGAGAGTTGATCCCTGAGCTTGAAGGCGAGGGGAATGCGCTTGTGCAACATGACGAATGAGATGGGATACAGCTCTTCGAGCCTTTTTCTGGTTTCCGGTTCAAGGGCGGCGACGGTGCTCTCGGCGGCCTCGATCTGTTCGTCGAACGTTGCCTTCCGGTTCCACGGGACCGGTTCGCCGAGAAGTTCAAGGGAAGCGGCGATGGCCTCCATGCGTTGCTGGGGATTGGCCTTGTCCACCCAGCCTTGAACCATTTTATCCCTGGTTTTGGGGTCCAGCCGCTCCAGGGCGTCCAGGGTCATGACCCGCAGTTCGGAAAGCGGCAGCGGACCACTCACCGAGAAACTCTCCATCAGCACCGCACCAAACGGAAGGGCAATGAACACGACCACCAGCAGGCCGACGATAAAAGTAGCCACGTAACTGGAAAGGTGGCGGAGGAACATTACACCTCCTTGCGAACGTCGTCGTGGGAGAAAACCATAGCGCTGCCGGGACGGGGGGCCCAAGCCACCTCGTCACCCACCGAAAGGCCTTTGGTCAGCCAGTCGGAGGTCGCCACATCTACCAACAGTTCCGTGCCATCCGGCGTCGCGACCCTCACACGGACGGTCTGCCCGAGGAACGAGACGGCTGTTACCTTCCCTGGCATGCCGCCGGACTCGACGCCTGCGCGGCTCAGGTTGATGTGCTCGGGCCGCAAGCAGACCATAAAGGTATCTTGACCGCGAATGCCCTCGGGCACCTCAATCTGTAATGGATGTTCCTGGATCATCACCGTACCATCGTCGGTCAGCCGGCCGCGAAGATTGTTGCTGCTGCCGATGAACTGGGCGACGAAGTCCCCCGTGGGCCTGAGGTATACGTCCATCGGCGCACCCACCTGAAGGATTTTTCCATAGTCCATGACCGCCACCCGATCGGAAATGGACAGGGCCTCTTCCTGGTCATGGGTGACGTAGACGGTGGTAATGCCAAGGCGATCGATGAGAGCCCGGATCTCGACGCGCAGATGCGCCCGGATCTTGGCATCCAGGGCTGCCAACGGCTCGTCCAGAAGCAGGATCGACGGATTGGGCGCAAGGGCGCGCGCCAGTGCTACGCGTTGCTGCTGACCGCCCGAGAGCTCGTGGGGATAGCGGTCCTCCAGCCCCGTGAGTTCTGTGAGGGCACACAATTCCCCGACGCGCTTGGCGATCTCCGCCTTGGGCTTGCGCCGGATATTGAGCGAGAAACCGATGTTCTGGGCAATCGTCTGTGTGGGAAACAGTGCGTAGGATTGAAAGACGAAACCGATCTCGCGCTTGCTCGGCGGCAGGTTATCGACTCGCCGTCCGTTGATGGTTAGTCCGCCCTTGTCGGGCTTGGTGAAGCCGGCGATGACCCTGAGAAGAGTGGTCTTGCCACAGCCGCTGGCCCCGACCAGGGTGACGAATTCGCCCGAAGCAATGTCCAAAGAAACGTTATCAACGGCAACGACGTCGCCGAAGGTCTTGGTGATTCCACTCAATTTCAGTTCAGCCACAGGAGCTCTCCGATTCACAGAGGATGGCCGCGCCCCAATGGGACGCGGCCATTATGCCGTTCGTTCTCGTCCAAGCTAGATCACTTTTGAAACGAGACTATTTCTCGTACTTGCTGGCCCATTGCCGCTTGAACTCCGTGGCGTCCAGCGGGCGGCGCATCTTCCACAGATGAACCTTCGATACATCGATGTTGCCGTATCCGGGGACCGCGCCGATGCCGACCTCTGGTCCGAACACCTTGGCTGCTTCCGCGCTGAATAACCAGTCCATAAATATCTTGGCCTCCTTGGGATGGGGCGCCCCAAGCAGTAGCCCCCCGCCCTCCTTGACGTTGGGTGAGATCCTGCCGATCACCATTTCTACCGGCACACCCGCTCTCACCTGCTGCAAAATGGCGGTGTCGTAACTGAGGCCGATCGCGATTTCACCACGGCCGGCCATGCGGGCCGCAGCGCTACCGCTGGACTGGTAGGAGAAGATGTTCTGGTGAAGGTTGTCGACGAAGTTCCAGCCAAAGGCGTCAACGAGCGTCGAGAAGATGCTCAAACCAGTCCCCGACTTCGTGGGTGCGGCGATGCTGATCTGGCCCTTGTAGATCGGTTTGATCAGATCCTCCCACGTCGTGGGGACGGGTAGGTTCCTCTCCTTGAGCAATTTAGTGTTAACCGCCATCCCCATGAGGGTGGCGTTGTGATTTACGTAGAACCCGTCGGGATCCTTGAACTCCTCGACGACGGGACTGTCCTTGGGCTCGTAGGGTTCCAGCACGCCGGCTTTCTTCAGCTGCTCCAGGGCGATGTCGTTGACCATCCAAATCACGTCTGCCTGCGGATTGGCCTTTTCGGCGATGGCACGCTCGGTAATCGGGCCGGTGGACATGTTCACCGCTTTCACCGTGATATCCGGATAGGCCTTCTGGAACGCGGCATTGATATCCTTTTCGATCTTTGGATTGGACGCGGTGTAGAGAACGACCTCACCCGCGGTGGCCAACGAAGCCCCGACAAGAACCATAAGTGCAAATAGGGAGCAAAGGGTACCACCTATACGACACACTTTCTTTTTCATGATTCTCCTCCTTGTTTCTAGGTTTTGGGATACTTGGAAATCGCCCCGACGATCCGCCATGGCCCGACGAAAAGAGTCTTTACCAAAAAAAAATGAGGCAATGTCAAGAGGAAAAATTCACAAAGCATCAGATTAGGTATAGACATACTTCCCAGTTAGAAACCTTTGCTCTTAGTTTCTGGAGTTTCCGGGATTTTTAATGCAAATATTTCTATAAGTATTTGATTTTATTATTAAAAGAAATTTCAGTACCTGCCTTCGCTGTTTTTTCGCTTCAATACCTCCGAACTGACCCTTGAGAATACAAACAAATTTCAAACACTAATTTCTAAACTCTAAACAAATTCAAAT
>WVZH01000382.1:12581-13333 GCA_011772595.1 Anaerolineales bacterium | reverse complement strand
ACGAGACGGACATGGCCGTCCTCAACATAGATCTCCGCTATGTTCGGTGCACTTTGCGCTCCGGTGAGGTTGACCCAGTCCGCCTTCGCCGGAGAACGATCGCTAAGAATGAATATTGAGATCAGTATGATAAGGCCAAATACTCGTTTCATGAGAAGTGATCATTATGGATTTTAGGTTTGCACTACATCATGCAGAAAACGAGGCAAGCTAAGAATACCTTAAGTTACCTTGCGAAGTCGTCTGCGATTCTGAGGTCACATTCTTCCCTAACGCTCAAAAGATCAAAACCCATACCCAAAGCTTACCCCATAAACCTGGGCCTCTTCACCGTCGACAAAGTCGATGTTAAACTCGGGTGTTATCGACCATCTCCCGAGTTCGAGTTCATAAGCCACGCCTGTTCGAAGGAGAAACTCGTTTTCGCTGTCTTCGTGTTCCAATCCCGGAGCCAGGACGAAACGCAAACCCCTGTAAGGATGCACGAACAATGGCAAACCGGCAAGCCACTTGTCGAAATCCCCGGCGGCATATTCCCAGAAGCCTCCAAAACCTATGATTTCGCTCACCCGGTACTCATAAGTAATCCCAAAAGAAAATGCATCCTCGCCTTCATCGTGCGTATTTCCAAGAAAAAGTTCCAGCCTATGACGAAAGGCTTCCTCCGCATTTTCGTGCTCGTTTTCGGCGGCTACAGATTCAAGTATCATTGCGACCAACAACAAGACAATTGGCGCGATTAATCTCCATCG
>WVZH01000382.1:11824-12406 GCA_011772595.1 Anaerolineales bacterium | reverse complement strand
TTTCCAGCAAGGCGTCCCGTCCATAGACATCCTCGTAAAAATAAAGTTCCTCGTCATCTAGACCTACAACCACTGTTCGGTACAGAATATAGATCGGGAGCGGCTTCTTGAGCAGAACCACTTTGCGTTTTCCAGTCGCGATGACTTCTTTTACGCGCTCTATTCCCCACCCCGCTTCTTCACCTCCGAGGATGTAGGAGGCCAACTCTGCCGGTCTGCTCACGCGGATACAGCCATGGCTGAAGGTGCGCTTTGTCCTCTGGAAAAGAGTGTGTGACGGGGTGTCATGAAGGTAGACATTGAATTTATTGGGAAAAATAAACTTAACCGTTCCGAGTGCATTCTTAGGACCTGGATCCTGCCGGATTCGGTAACGGGCAATGTCCCTCTTTCCCATGCTTTTCCAATCGATGGCTGTTGAATCCAGCTCCTTTGCATCCGGCCCCCAACCGTCAAAAACACGAAAGTTCCGCTCCTTGAGGTAATGGGGGTTCTTTTTCAATTTTGGAAGCATTTCATTTTGGGCAATACTCGGGGGCACGTTCCAATACGGATTGAATTCAATATATTTGATGGTGTCAC
>WVZH01000382.1:11475-11799 GCA_011772595.1 Anaerolineales bacterium | reverse complement strand
CGGCCCTGAAACCGGCAATGTTTACGACAATGACCCTTTCTTCCTGCTGATGTTTTATCCAGCGATACCGCTCCATGTTGATTGTAATCTGGCGGATCCGTGCATCAACCGGCACATTCATTGCCGACAAGGTTTTCTTACCGACAACCCCATCAGCCTCCAGGCCATGTCGAGACTGGAAGCGTTTTACGGCTTGCTCGACTTCGTTATCGTATATCTTTCCGTCTAAGTTGTCAGACTCGAGATCACCGGTGATGGCAAGTCGCCTTCGTACGAGACTCACGCGCTCATCTTCCATACCTGGCTTCAGAGCTGCTCCTGCAG
>WVZH01000382.1:11168-11305 GCA_011772595.1 Anaerolineales bacterium | reverse complement strand
TCAACGTTGCGCGGCCCAATTCTTCCTTCCCGCTGGTCGGCAACGTAACCCCGGAGTCCAAGGCTAAGAAGAATATCGAGCCTTACCAGGCCCACGACGTCCGTGTTATCCCAATATTCTTGAATTCTGTCTACGAG
>WVZH01000382.1:0-11093 GCA_011772595.1 Anaerolineales bacterium | reverse complement strand
TAGATCGTTCTCATGGTATATATGTGAAAGTGCTTCATCGATACTTTCCGCGTCCATCCCATGCCCCTCAATACCTAAATACTTTGCAGGGCCGAATTCGAGATGTTCGATGAACGAGGTTCGAAACTCCTCGGGATCAACAGCGAATAGTTCCGCTGACCACAAAAGGGCAATCGTGGTCACGATAGACCTGAAAACTGAAAACCCTCGGTTCCTAGTGAACATGGCAAATCCTCTCTTTTTTCCCTTCCGGCATTCGCCGGAAAGACCGCTTTTTTGGAGCCTGGGGTCACATCTTAATTGTTTAAAATCCGTTTAGTGATTCTCCCCAGATACCCCGTCAGTGGTTTACGTGAATGAGGAAATAAATCAGATAAAAAAAGTTAATATTTAAGATGTGACCCCATCCGATGTCAAGGGAAGGGCCGGCGGAGGCCGGCCCCTCAGCAGCCTCGCTGGTCTATCTGCCACCCCTTATCATTTCTGTTTGCGCCAATCCTGGTCCCACAGATTGTACTTGTCCGCGAAATCATCAAGCATCTTCTTCTGGGCATCGCTGATATCCCAGCGCCCGTCAAGAATCCACTTGGAATATGGATTCGGTCGGCCCTTTTCAGGCGGCGGTTGCACCGCTTCACCGGGCACTGCCCACGCCTCATCAGTGGACACAGCCATGCGCTCGGTGATTTCATCCTTTGTAATATTCCACACCATCATGTCCGTTGCCATGGACAGCGGCCCATCGTAGGTTTCGCGAATCTGATCGTGGAGCACATACCGAGTCGCCTCTTCGTTGAAGAAGTGATAGGCCACGGCATGGCGGGGTTTGACAGTGCTCATGATCTTGCCAAAGGCCTGTCCGGACGTGTGAAAGGCGCAGCATGCACGCCAGGCGAGCTCTGGCGGCTGGTTATACAACTTCACGAACAGCTCAGGTGCCATGAAGGCCTCGTGAATGGCCAGATCCGCTCCCTTGGCATATTCTATATACCACTTGTTAGGGAAGGTATCTCCCCCAATGACGATTCTCATTCCCTTGTATTCCAGTGAATAGGTCACCGGACCGTCGCCGGTGTGTACGGCTGGCCAGGAACGGATTGTCACCCCGTTCTCTTGGTAGACGACCTGGTTCTCGCCTTTGTAGTCAAACTCATGCACCTCAATGGTGCCGGGGACGGCACTGATGTTGAATGCACGCGTCTGGAAGTCCCAATTGGCGTGCTTCATGAAATGCTCCATCGCATACTTGGTACCCATCTCCGGCGTCTGCCCGCTGGGCCCCCAGACCCTCAGAGACTTTGACCGACCTGCGGTCCAGCCCCCGGCCCACAGGGCATCGATGTCACCCATGTGGTCTGTATGAAGATGGGTGAGGAACACCTTGTCGAGCCAGTCGTAGGGGATCATCAGGGCAGCCACATTGGCCATGGAGCCAGTGCCAATATCGAACAAGAACTTGTCGCCGTTGCCGGCCTCGACCATGAAGCAGGTTGCGGCCTGGCCGCGCCGTGCGGCCGGCATGCCTGATCCGCACACAACCACACGAATCTCATTTTCGGCCAGTTCCTCAGTACCGGGATAATAGGCGTAGCGGTCCGGCGCCGTACCCCTGGGGTCTTTTACCATGCCGCCGGCTGCCTCAGCCTGGTTAATAAGCTCGAGTCCTTTTCCTTTTGAGGCGTTGTGCTGCCCTTTCATGTACACGGCTACAAAGGCCACTGCTAGAAAAACCGTAATTCCAATGAGTTTTACTTTTCGATTCATTGTGATTCACCTCCTATTATTCGTTAAGGCGTATGTTTGTCTCATTACTCATTCTTTTCTATTCGTTATCTTATTCTCTTCGGTCCTGTCTGTTCCACCCTTTTTTGTTTCGGCTCCTCGGGGGGTTCAGAGGCAACGGTTCTGTTACAAATAGATCGCCTGGCCCATCCTCTTTCGAGAACACCCCTCCGCGGCTATGGGCTGGCTTATCCCCTGAAACCCTTTGGGCAACGGGACCGGATGAATCGCTACAACCCTCGGATCAGAAGAACCACCGGAAGCCGACCTCGAAAGTCACTTTCCGTTCGGCGCCCTCCGGATCGATTCCCCATCCTGGCTTGACGTAAAGGATGCGGCCAGGCGCGAGCGTCTTGCCGAGCTCGGGCCCAATCCACAGGGAGAATTCGCTGTTCTCAAAGTCGTACATGGGCTGAAACTCGGGCAGCAGATAGATAGCGCCGTACCCGGGACCCGGCTTCGTGAGCGGCTGCATCAGGAACCAGCGGCCGCGGTACTGTGAGGTGTCCGGGCGTTGATCTTCCTTGAACGCGTCGAAATCGTAGAAGTTCATCGCGGCGAGGAACCCGAAGGTCGGCGTATCGATGACAAAGGTGAAGAGCAGCGAGATGATCCAGGCATCGTTGCCCAACACGTCCTCGGTAGCCGTGGGCAGGGTCGTCTCTGCACCGAAGATAAAGTTGATGTTACCGTCTTTCCCCTTGTTCGGTCCAAACGGCTGGGTAAAAGTTGTATCGGGCGCCTTGGGCATCCAGAGGAACCGGAGGTTCAGGTCGCCCATGCCGACCACGTCGCAGTCGGGGTCCAGATCGTCGCGGGGAGGGGACGTCGGTAGGAATTGAAGGTTTTGTGGTAAGGTGCCCCTTGCCTCACGCCTTTGCGTCCAACTTCACCTCACTCATCGTTCCTTGTTACCCGCTGGATTCGGGTCAGACCGACATCGAATTTGACCAGACCGAACCCGAAAGACCTGCGGGACATCGAACCAGAACTACCGAAAAAAAGCGGGATAGCACTCGCTATCCCGCTTTTTCATCGTAAGCAGTCCCGAGAAAGTCCTACGGCGTGTACCAAATCGGTGAGGTGTAGGCCCGCTCCTGGGTGATCATGGGCACCTCCGGAGGCATCGTGATACCATACCGCTTTGCGTCGTATGCGGTCCATCGCGGCGTCGGAATCTCGATCACGCGAGCGTAGTAGAAGGCGCGCAGCGATGGATCAAAGTCCGGGTCCTTCCACACGGTTATCAACTCGGGCGCACCGATCGTGTTGTACCAGATGGCGTTGGCAACGTCCACCGTGTTACCCACCGGCGGCAGCTTTCCGTTCGCGTCCGGCTCGCGATCACCTGACCAAACCACGTCGTAGACTTTCTCGTGACGCTCACCGCCGGCATCCAGCCATCCCTTTACGATCTGGATTCGATCGAGATTGCCGCTTAGAGGATCCTTGAGCGCCGCAATGAGGAAGGTCGGTGCTTTGCCATCAGAAACCGGGGGCAAATCGCCGCCCATTGGCACGCCCTTTGTGTAGCCAATTTGAGCCGGAAGTCGGTTCTGCGCGTCCTTATCGGTGAAGTCCCAGCCCCCGAAAAAACGGACGATCATCCGCGGTCCGGTGGTGGCATAGGTCTCCTTGCGGTTCATCGCGTCGAAGATCGCGGCTCGGGTATTCTCCCTGGCCCACACAGCGGCATAGCCCGATGAGACCATAGACCAGCCCTCGTATTTCTTGTCACCGACCTGGGCCATGGGATGCTCCCAGCGCTTTGGTCCGGGTTCCGCACCCGAGTGCTTGCCGAAGAAGTTGTCCTCGCCAGCCGTCGCCAGCCCCGTGTGGCTGTCTGTTGATCCGATCATTCCGAACTTGTACGGGTTGGCTCCGAGCTCCTTTTCGAGCTGCAGGCCAATCTGCAGGGCGCTTCGGGCATACTCGTATTGGAGCATGTCCTGCTCCTTCGGAACGCTGAGGTCTAGGTTGCCCTGGTCCCAAGTCTCGTAGTTGGCGAATTCGTCGTTGGGCGACAAAAACGGATGGGCCTCCCCGTCACCTTTGATTTGCGTGACCTCGTAAAGCGGTTCCCATTTTGCCCGGGTTCGGGCGTACTCGAGATCCACGGGCTTGCCGGTAAACGACTCCACGATTGGGAACATGATCCCGTTGCTCAAGTTGCCATTGTGGGCAATGGCGAGTACACGGCCGCCGGTCTTGTCTTGGTAGTCGTGCAGCCACTTCCAGAGATCGCGCGGATTGTCGCTACCCAGGGGTTTGAGGGTCGTATAAGGTTCCACGCGTCCGGCCTTGTTGGCGCTGTCACGGAAAATCACCACCCGGTGCAGGTTGTTTCCGCCGGTGTTGGACGTCCATTCGTAGCCGATGAATGCGGTAAAACGGCCAGGATCGTTATACTTTTCGGCCGCCTCGATGGTTTCCTCCCAGGCGGAGCGGTAGGTAGGGCTTCCGGGAAGCGACTGGAGTTTCTCGGGGAAGGTACCCTGGGAGAAGGCGATGATGATCTCGATGGCGGCTTTGACACCCTCCTGTCCACCGGCCTGGACCATCTTGTACCACTTCTTGCCTGTCGGATCGGCGAGGAACTCTGGATCGCCCGCATACAGACGCGGGAAAAATCCCATGTTATCGGAGTGGTCGGCAACCACGAGAAAGTCGAGCGGCCGGTCGAGCTTAACCCTCAGGCCTGTCGACGAGGTGAGTTCTTCGCCACGGGCGAAGCGGTAAGCGTCTTCCGGACTCAGCCGAGCGCCGAAGGCGCCCGCATCCATCGACATCCCGGTGTGTAGGTGGGTGTCGCCCCAAAAGACCTGGGTTGGGAAGTTGCGTCCCGCATAGGGCGAGTAGTGCTTCTGAGCAGGGAATGCGCCTTCCGCTGCCGAGGTCGGGGCGGGTAGCCCCACGGTATCACCCGCGAAAGCCGGGAAAGCCATGCCGAGGGCTACGATTGCGCATAAGGTTCCCGTTGCCAGCTGTAGTCGTTTTGTTAATTTCATTTTTTGTCGCATGATCTGTCTCCTTTTCTAAAGAAATAAATTCGAAGCACGAAGCACTAAACCCGAAACAAATTCGAATTACCTAAATTCAAATGTAAGAAAATAGTGACACATCGTTTGGAGTTATGGAATGTTGGAGTAATGGGAAAAAAACATTACACCAGTACTCCAATACTCCAATGTTGTTCCCTCACGGTGTATACCAGATCGGCGAGGTGTAGGCGCGGTCCTGAGTAGTCATCTCGACGTGGTCGGGCATCTCGATGCCGAAGCGCTTGGCGTCATAGGCCGTCCAGCGTGGCGTGGGGATCTCTATTACTCGGACGTAATAGAGGGCACGCTCGTTTGGATCGAAGTCCGGGTCCTTCCAATAGGCCATCAGCAGCGCGCTCCCAATGGAGTTGGTGTAGGACGCATTGGCGACATCCACCGTATTGCCCACAGGCGTCTTGCAACGACCGTCGGAACCGATCTCGCGCCCGTCTGAAACAGCCACATCGTAGATTCTCTCCTGCAGATCGCCATCCTTGTCGAGCCAGCCCTTGATGATCTGAATACGGTCCAAGTTCGCGCCGTCAGCGTCCCTTAGGGCGCGGACCATGAAGGCCGGCGATTTGCCTTTTGGAGCGTTCGCGAGGCCACCTCCCATCGGCACGCCGCGCCGATAGCCCTGGTCGGCGAAGTCGGGACGCTCAACCTCATCGGCCTCAAAATCCCAGCCGGCAAAGACGCGAACAAGAATCCGGGTCCCGGTTGTCGCGTAGACCTCCTTGCGCTTCATGGCGTCGAAGATCGACTCGCGGGTGTTTTCCCGCGCCCATACTGCCGCAAGCCCAGAGGCCACCTCCTCCGCGCTGAAGGTCGTGAGATTGGGATCAACCTGCGATCGGACGACTTCGTGCTTATAACGCTCCGCCTCGGGTTCCGACTTTGCGAACTTGCCGAAATAATTCTCCTCCCGGGTGGTGGAAAGTGATGTGTGGGAGTCGGTACTGCCAACCATACCGAACTTGTAGGGATTGGTACCTGTCTTGTCTTCAAGTTTGAGCCCTAGCTTGAGTGCCGAGCGGGCATATTCATACTGAAGCATCCAGTTTTCCTTGGCGACCGAGCCGTCCAGGTTCCCCTTGTCCCAGTTCTCGTAGTCGGCGAACTCGTCCTCCGGCGAAAGGAAGGGATGGGCTTCACCGTCGCCCTTGATCTGCGTGACCTCATAGAGCGGTTCCCAGCGAATCCGCGTCTCGGCGTAGGCCTGGTCGATGGGTTTACCGGTGAAGGTCTTCTCCGCAAACATCAGGCCGTTGCTCCAGTTGCCGTTGTGAGCGAGGGCCAGCATCTGTCCCCCGGTCTTTTCCTCATAGGCAGCCATGTACCGCCAGAGGTCCTCCGGATCGAAGCTGTCAAACTGGGAATAGGGTACCACCTGATTCGCCCGGTCGGCGTCGTCCCGAAAGATGACCACACGATGGAGGTTATTCCCCTTAGGTACTGAGCTCCACTCGAATCCGATGAATGCCGTGAATTTTCCGGGATCGTTGTACTCGTCAGCGATCTTCGTGAATCCCTCCCACACGGAACGCTTGACTTGCGGGTTCTGGATTTGCTCCTCGCCCCCCTGTGTGACACTACTCACGATCTCGATGAAGGCATCATATCCCCTTCCCTGTTGGAACATGTCGTGCCAGCGTTTCCCGGTCGGATCCGAGAGCAGGATCGGATCTGAGTTCCGAAGCATGGGCGCCAGGCCGATATACTCGGCATGGTCGGAGACTACCAGGAAATCCAGAGGTCTGATTAACTTGGCCCGTAGACCGGTGCTGGTAGTGACCTCTTCGCCGCGGGCAAAGCGGTATGCCTCCTCAGGCCCCAGGGTGTTACCGATCATCCCCGCATCGGGCGAGTACGAGGTGTGGAGATGGGTGTCACCCCAAAATACTTGAGTGGGGATATTCCGGTCCACGTACGGCGAGTAGTCTGGCTCGTCGCCCTTCACGTCTTCCTTCTCGATCGTATACTCCTGAGCGAGCGCGGTGCCGCCCAGGACCACCGCGAGAACCACCGCCATGAGAATGAAGACTATCGAATTTCGGTTCATGAACTTTCTCCTTTCCATTTTGTGTCGTTGTTTATCAAATAACCCGAGCTTCTTGGTTAGGCATGCAGCCTGATCACTGTCCTTACATTTGGCCTTTTGGGCCCCTCCAGGCCGCCTGCGACCAAAAACCAAATTCGAATATCGAAATTCGAAATACGAAACAAATCCAAATGATCAAAATTCAAATGTCTAAAACCAAAAAACCAGACAAATAGTCTCGAGAATTGAAAGATTCGAAATTCGAATTTGTTTCTAATTTAGAATTGATCCCTCTGGGGACGCTTCTCTCGTGCTTCGGATTTTTCAATATCTGGGCTTTTAGTAAATCCAAAACCCCAAATCTCCAATCTAAAATCCCAAATCCAAAATCCAAAGTGCTATCCCTCCATTCGGTTCCATTCTTGTAACTTCACATAATCCTTTCCTCCTCCAGCAGTTGCACATGGGCGATCTTCCAGTAGTGTTGCGTGGGTAAAATGGTCACCTGGGCTTTGTAGGCATTACAACGGTAGTGTACATGGCCCCAGTGGCGCACAGACCCGTAAACATCCCAGCTCGCCACAATGGCAACGCCCCCTTCTTCGACCCGTTCAACCGACTCGATTGATTTGATGTCCAGACGGTCGATGATCCCGGTAGCTCCGTCCGCTTCGTCAATTTTCATGACGTTTTGGTTTTGCAGGTACACGTCGGCGAGAAGGTCGCCGGTCACGCTCCTTGCCAATTGATCGTAGATCGCCTCTTCTTCTTCCAATGAGAAAGCCCTGTAGGTGTTCAACAGCAGTCCTTGCAGGATGCGTGAGCCTTCTTGCTTTGACGGGGAACTCCTTGAAACGAGTTTTTCGGAGACAGGAATACGCGGAACGCTGTACCCGACTAAGGCACCGGCGAGCAGGGCCACGGTGCAGATCAGGATACCCCGACGCCTGGCCGCGGGAAGGAGACTCAGTAAGATGGCTGAAACAAGCAGTATCACCAAACGAAACCGGTCGAATTGGCTCAACAAACGCATGGTGAGCCCGTTGCTACCTTGTGATCGGTTTTCGGCTAGGGGCACGACTGTCGAGGCCTCGGTTGGCCGCAGCACTACCCTGTGGATGTTCCCATCCGCAAGCTTCACACGGACGAGCACATCGGTCATGGTTCCGACCAAGCCTTCTATACTAAGTTGCTTGCCGGGTAAACCGCCATTTTCGGAAACCATCGCCCATCGCTCAACCACGGCGCCAGCCGTCCGCATCCGGGCCCGAGGCGAAGCCAGTTTGAACTCGGCAGGGAAGGAAGGCGTAATCAAAAGAGGCGAACCTTTGACCATCGGCACCTTCCACGTAACATCGAGGCGGCCGCTTTCCTGTTCTTCAATCTCCAGGTAGGCCGGTTGGACATTGTGGGCCCGGGCCCCAGCCGTCATACTGAGCGCCAGCAAAACGAACACGCTGAAAATCACCCCTGGTTTTCTCATGATCTTTCCTCGTCAGCCCGCCCGATTGTCTTGTAGGGAAGGTTTTCCACCAGGACCTCATAGCGAGAGCGGATCTCGTCGTAGGCGGCCTGATTTACCTTGCGTCTTCGACTTTCGAGCAGATCAGTCTCTACTTTTGCACGCACTTCCTCCAACTGAGGCAGACGGGATTCGATCCGATCGTGAACAAAGACGAGATGGAGACCATAGGCCGATGCCACCGGGCCGTGCCAGCGGCCTACTTCCAACTCAAAAAGTCGCCTGGCAAAGGCTGTCCCGAACTCACGGGCAGCATCTTCTGTTGCCTGCCGGGAATAATGAGTTTGCAACATGAACCGGTCTCCCAGCAATGACGCCTCCAAAGGCTCCAGACCCCGAGCCTCTAATGATTGAAGCACCTTACGGGCATCCGACACGGCTCGCTCTCCTCGCCGATCCGGGCTGAAATACACGTGGGTAAAGCTGACTCGCGCCGGGAAGCGGTATCTATCGGGATGGTCCTCAAGGTAGCCTCGGAGTTCCGCTTCGGTCGGCTGAGCCATCTCCGCCAAATCCTTGAACAGAAACTCCATCTTCTGGGCCAGCCGACGGCGAACAATAGAATCATGTTGATCCAGGCCCATGGAAACGGCTTCCCGATAGAGAATCTCCTCGCGGATGAAACTATCAATCATGTGCTCCAGTTCTGTGGGAGTCGGCTCCCGCCACATGCGCTTGTTCCAGTTGGTCCGCAACCATTCGATATCGGCCGAAGTGATCTCAACTAACCGCTGGTTCTTTGGGGGAGGGGGTTTCGCCCCTGTGGTCAATACCGCATGCAAGCCAAAAATGACCGCCCCCAAAAGAAAGAAATGAAGCAACGGTTCTCGCAACCATCGTATCGCCCTTCCAACTGACTTTTTTCGCGTTTGACTTTTCATCGTTTCAATCCTTTATGAAGATTTTGTCCTTACATCGTCTTACTCTAAGGCTACCTCGTTCTGCCAAGAGGCCGACGTCTTGCGCATTATTTTTTCGCTTTTGTTTTGGAAAATATTAGGTTTCTCGGCGGATCGACCACGTTGCGATCGGTATACAGAGTGGGGTATTAGAGCGACACACCATATTCCACCGGAATTCTTAGTCAAGGATCATATCCAATTAACGAAAAGTCTTGCAAGGGTTGGTTCATGAAAATTCTGATTTCATCGATTGCACTGATGTGAATCGTGATTCTTCCCTTTACTTGATAAAAGGCAGCTCGGAAGCAATCTGAAGATCCATCAGCAAAAGGATCTGGTTTTCAAGCTGAAAGAACTTTGCGACGGTTTTTGAAGGCAAGACCCTGTCGAATCTGTTGAAGTACTTTTTCTTCAAGCTCGTTCTCTTTCTCTCCAAATCGAGTACCTTCTTGACTAATTCTCTGGCTTTCGCATCCGTCATGGTTTCGTAGTGTTGAACATAATCTTTGATCAGTCCGATTCTGACATCGCCTAATTTGGTGAGCTCCAACTCGTATTCCCTGTACACCGGCCAAAAAGCATCCGCCTCCTCAGCTGTGAACTGCATGACCTGTGTGATAATTCCCACTTTTTCAGTTCTCAGGTCTGATCTGAGCAGCTCGATGTAAGCGTCTTGCGCGTACACCACAGTGGCGACCAAAACGAAAGCACCAACCATTAGCAGTTTTTTCATTTTTCTTTCTCCTTTCTGTGACCTGGTGATCTCAATTTGTTTAGAAGACCCGTGCGCGAAATAGATACCCCGGTATCCATAACCTATAACACTCGCTTCATTATTGACAACCCCACAAAAAAAAGGTTCTCTGAAATGTTAATCGAGCCAATGGGGCAGGAACCTTGCATCTTGATTTCATGGAGAAGTGGCGATCTGCTTGGGGCGGTGTTTGAGAAGTGACAGGTTTGGACGAATAGATGAACAGAGATGAACGAGTACATTTCGGCGGGCTATTCTGCCAATTTCTTTTCAACCATTTTGACATACCTTACAGGAAAGTTAAGGGCCTGGCGAGCCTCGGCCTGAGATACGAGTCCCGAGACGTCATAAATGACGCGATGCCTCTTGCTCCTCATTTTGTCGAAAATATGTATCTCGTTCTGAAATTCATCCCCCAGCGCGATTTCTGCAAAATGAACAGCGGCTTTATGCTGTCCCTCACCCGCAGCTGCTCGAAACCCCTCAGCAAACATCAAGGCTCGTGTAGCTTGTAAAATTGCGTTGTAAGCGATACTAAAGGCCCAATCTCTATCGTGAGTCATAGTTTCTCTTGCCACTTTGATATCCCTTTTGGCCAGCCGAAGCCTACTTCTTATCTGAGATGGAGATGCCTTAAATGGCTTTATTAATCCGTCATCTAGCAGTTTTTCGTAGTTCCCCTTCATCGCCTACCAGCAAAATTATGGAACCCTTCAGCACCTGGGTGATAAATGGGTCATTTTCTTTTAACCGCTTCTTTATTTCGGACAAATCATAAAGCGAAGGATTTATGTCTCGTGCGAGGATACGTTCCGGTTCCCTCAATAAAGTCAAAAGGTGCTCAAGCGGAATCTTTCCTATGACCATCAAATCAATGTCACTTTTTGCCGTATTTTCTCCTGAGGCAACTGAGCCATATAGAAATGCAAAGTCTATATCCTTCTGTTTTGAGAGAATTTTTTCAAGAGTTGGGGCAGCGCCTTTTGTTTTGGCAATAATTGATTTCAACTCCTGATACAACAAAAAATCCTTATTTAAACTATAGTATTTT
>WVZH01000028.1:754-1041 GCA_011772595.1 Anaerolineales bacterium | reverse complement strand
CAAATCGGAACATATTAATTTTGATTACAGCCACGCGGCATTAGTTTCGATTACCAAAGGTAGAAATGAAAAAGTCAAAAATAAAGTCTGACCCCAATATTTTTACGGAGGTATCCATGACACAGCAACGAGCAAATGGGGATGTGTGCCCCTTGCCAATGAACAATAAAATATGTCAGCAGGGGAGAAAGGGCCACAGTCGCGGCAGCGTCCGGTGGATCGCCGCGGCACTGATTGCGGTGGTTGCCCTCTTCGCCCCCATCCGGGCTGATTCAAGTGGTCCGTCA
>WVZH01000028.1:0-739 GCA_011772595.1 Anaerolineales bacterium | reverse complement strand
GTCCTGATCAAGCTCGACAGCTCGCGTATCGATTACGCCAATACGAAAGACCTCGGGGAGGATATCCGTTTCGTGGATGCCGATGGTACCACCGTCCTCTCGCACGAGATCGAGAAGTGGGATGAGGCGGGCACCTCCTGGGTCTGGGTCAAGGTCCCCCAGATCGACGGCTCTTCGAACACCGACTACATCTGGATGTACTACGGGAACCCTTCCGCGACCGACCAACAGAATGCAGCCGGGGTGTGGAGCAACGGGTACGCAGGAGTGTGGCACCTGAACGAAACGGCTACAGATGAGCAGACCTCGGCGACTCACACCGATTCAACGGCAAACAGCAACAACGGCACGCAGCATGAAAACGCCAGCGTCGGCGGACAGATCGCCGGCGCACAGGACTTCGATCTGGATGACTATATCAACGTTCCGGACCACGCCAGCATCGATTTCGGCGCCAGTCAGGACTTCACGGTGAGCGCCTGGGTAAAGAGCACGCAGGCGGGGGCAGCGAACAAGTGGCCCATGATCGTCCAGAAGGGCAGCGATGGCTCCTCGCCCAGATACGAGTACAGCCTTATCCTCAACAACGCCATCTCCAACCCCGAGTGGTTCTTCGATACCTATTCCAACGGCTCAAAGGTTGCCGTCTTCGGTAACCTCTCCGTGACCGATGGGACGTGGCACTACATCGTCGGAACGAGGTCCGGCGCCAACCACTCGACCAACGAAGACGGCGCAC
>WVZH01000006.1 GCA_011772595.1 Anaerolineales bacterium | reverse complement strand
TGCCCACGGTAGAAAAACGTGATCCCATAAAAAGAATCCATCCCATCCACATTCTTCCCCCCTCTTAGCCAGCTTGATGTAATCTTGTGGATGACTTGTAATTCCATGGTTAGCAATATATATGCCAAATTTTACCTGGTTGTTCAAAGTATCACCAAAACTAATAATAAATCAGTCCTTAAAAACACATCATTCGCGGCAAGAAATATGCGCGCGACACATCTCAACCACGGTAGAGAATTGTTTCACAAGTCTTATAGCTTCATTGTAAGCAAAGGTTGCATCTAGGATATTCTCGGCTAATCATTCGCAAATTATCCGTCGAGTATCCTCAACATGCAAAACAGAAAGGAGAATGAACAGATGCGAAAAGCTTTGATGCTACTCGTGACCTCGCTGATGCTGCTGCTAATTTTGCTTGTGCCCCCAGTCAGATCGCAAGGAACGCGAGGCCCAATAATGGACGTGCTACGGTTACCAGTGATTCGCGGTCCCGAAGCCAAGCGTATTGCCCTGTTGACAGAGATGTTTGATGTGTGGCCTAGTATGACTGTGCCGATGGATGTGTACTCGTCGATGTTGGCAGAGACGAATGGCAACCCAAGCGAAGCGGACCTTTGGGCTATTCGCAACGATCCCCGTGGATTTCTTGTTACCGAAGACGCTGCGTTTCACGTGGCCAACATCGGATTCAATATTCGAGATACCGCAACGATTCAATCCTACTATCGACCCGGGATCACCTACTGGCCGCTACACGACGTGGAATTCCGCCATGCTCTCATCCACTGTTACAACCAATCGGGGATTGTCGCCGATCTCTACGAGTACACAGCGTCACCTGTGAGATCCAAGGTTCCCCCAGCCCAGAGCAAGTACTACGACTTTGATGTTCCAGAGCATCCTTACAACCCTGGTGATCCCTTTGCCATGACATTTTACCCAGCAGATCATTCAAGCTGTGGCATACTCAGAGCCGCAGGCTACACCTTTGTGGACGCTGGCACTACGGGAGTGGTAGATGACGCCGACTACTGGAAAATGCCCAACGGCGATCCATTGGATGAATACGTGATCTGGACACCGCTTGTAAACGACGCGCCAACATCTTATGAGCATGTTGCCAGATTTGTCGAAGATCTGGGTTCCATTGGGTTGGCAGCCACCGCTGGCAACGGCTGGAGCGGGCTGATCAATCAAGGAGCCGCCTTCAACTGGTATCTGCAGCAGGTGTACGACTTCGCCACGTTTGACGCGTTCATGGTCTGCGAGAATTTCGGGAGGCTACCGGAGCAGCTGCA
>WVZH01000177.1 GCA_011772595.1 Anaerolineales bacterium | reverse complement strand
GTAGAGATCCTATGGGAGGTGCAGGAGTGGGGAAAATTTATGGAAAGGCTTCAGGATAAACCGCCAAACATGTACTATCTGGGATGGGGGGCAAATTATCCTGACCCCGATAGTTTCCTCAGGGGGTGGTATGCGCAACAAGGTAGGCAATCCAGGTGGCGGAACGAATCGTATGAGGGGCTGGTGGAGCGTGCCAGGCGGGTGACGGATCAGGCAGAACGGATGAAGTTGTACGCACAAGCGGATCGGATCATCATGGAAGAGGTGCCGATTTTTCCGTTGGCCCATAGTCGGCAACTTCTACTTCTGAAACCTTGGGTAAAAAGGTATCCCACAGCGGCGACCGGTTACCATTTCTTGAAAGACGTCATCCTCGAACCTCATTAGGCGACTACCGGGAGTGGTTGAGGCTCTTTGAAGAAATATCGATGTGAATATATCAATTTGCCTTGTTCGAGAAGCATATGAAAACCTGCGGAGGATCCCATCGCCAAAGCATCAAAGCCCAAAACGTAGTGGGCTCATCCCAGCCACATAGCAACCTTTAAGATGAAGTGTGCAAAGTGTGATTCAGCAATCCCAGATGATGCCAGGTTCTGTCAGAACTGCGGCGAACCGCTGGGGCTGACCTGCAATTCTTGCGGAACCGATAATCTGCCCGAGGCGCATTTCTGCAAGAACTGCGGGCAGAGTTTAGAACGTCCGCCTTCGCCTGATCAGGAGACGAAGTTGAGATCCTTGCAGCAAGCAGCACCGCGGGGCTTACAAGAAAAAATGCTTGCGGCGAGAGCGGAGATCGAAGGCGAGCGTAAGCCGGTGACGATCCTCTTTGCCGACATCGTCGGCTCGACCGCCATCGCTGAGAAGATGGACCCTGAGGAGTGGAAGGAGGTCGTCTCCGGGGCGCACCACCGGGTGAGCGAGGCGATCTATCGCTATGAAGGCACGATTGCGCAATTGCTGGGTGACGGGGTGCTGGCTTTCTTTGGTGCGCCGCTCACACATGAGGACGATCCCATCCGTGCCGTGCATGCCGCACTGGACATCCAGGAGAGCATCGGCGAATATAGCCGAGAACTGGCAGGCTATGTGGATGATTTCCAAGTGCGAATCGGGATCAACACCGGGACGGTGGTGATCGGGGAAATAGGCACCGATCTACATATGGAGTATCTAGCCATAGGGGATGCGGTCAATGTGGCGGCGCGGGTAGAAACGGCCGCCGAGCCAGGCTGCGTATTGCTGTCGGAGGATACCGCTCGCCTGGTGGGGGGTGTGTTTAAACTGAAGGACCTGGGTCAGCTTGAAGCGAAGGGCAAGGTGGATCTGATCCAGGTGTACGAGGTCGAAGGTGTGAAGGCTGATCCCGAGAGGCGGATGGGAGTTGAGAGCGTCCGCTCACCCTATGTCGGCCGGGAACGCGAAATGGATCTTCTGAACACAGCGCTTGTGTCATTGTGTAGGGGCCATGGGCAGATTGTTATGATGCTTGGCGAAGCGGGGATAGGGAAAAGCCGGTTGATGGAGGAAGCGCGAGCGCAAGCTACTGACGAATTCGATCTGACGAAGGAGGAATTGGGGAGCGATTCGATGTTGGCGCGTCCTTCGTCACTGCGCTGGCTTGAAGGGAGAGCGCTCTCCTATGGAGGGAGCATCTCGTTCTGGCCCATCACCCAGCTATTATTGGCGGATCTGGGGCTCTCAGACGGGGCTCCCGAGGCCAAGATCAAAGTCGAAATGCGGCGACGAGCCAGTGCCCTGTTGAGTGACGAGATCGATGAGGCCTTGCCGTTTCTTGCCCGCTTATTGGGGTTAAGGCTGGATAGCAAATCGGAGGAGATGATCCAGTCCCTGGATGGGGAAGCGCTGAGAAGACAAACCTTGAAAGCGATCAGCAAGTATTTCTTCTGCATGGCGGAGGAGCATCCGACGGTGTTGGTGTTTGAGGATATGCATTGGGCAGATCCATCGAGCCTAGCGTCGTTAGAGCACTTGCTCTCTCTCACAGACCGGGTACCGCTGATGATCCTTTGCTTGATGCGGGTAGAGAAGGATCATGGTTCTTGGCGGATTAAGCTCCAATCGGAGACGGACCATGCGCATCGAACCACAGAAATACACCTTGAACGGCTTTCAAGAAGCGAATCGGTTCAATTGGTGGATCAAATCCTGGGTGCAGCTGAGTTGCCAGAGGATATTAGGCAGCTCGTCATGACCCGCTCGGAGGGGAACCCTTTCTATCTTGAGGAGGTCATCCGTCACTTGGTCGAGCGAGGCTTGATCTTACGAGAAGGTGATACATGGCGTGCGATTGAGACGATCGCTGAAGTTGGAATCCCCGAGACGTTACAAGGCATAGTACTGGCGAGGATCGATCGGCTGGAGGATGAAGTACGACGTACCTTGCAGATGGCATCGGTGATTGGGAAGAGTTTCCTCTACCGATTGTTGGAAGCGATCTCGGATGCTGAACGTCAGCTGGACGAACATCTGTCGCAACTGCAGCGGGTAGATTTGGTGCGGGAGAAGGCACGCTTACCGGAGCTTGAATACATCTTCAAGCATTCCTTGACTCAAGAAGCAGCTTATAACTCTTTGCTCATGGAGCGAAGAAAGGAGTTTCACCGAAAGGTTGGCAAAGCGATCGAAGATCTTTTTCCAGATCATGTGGAGGATTACTACGGGCTCTTGGCTCACCACTGGGAGCGAGCGGGAGTGATGGATAAAGCGTCGGAGTACCTAGTGTATGCCGGCGATCAAGCCCGAATCATGTTCGCGCATGAAGAGGCGATTGATTACTACCAGCGGGTGCTAAGCTTTTTAGAAGAGGGGGGAGCCCATGAAGAAGCATCCAGGGTCCTAATGAAGCTGGGGCTGACCTATCACGACGCCTTCGATTTCCAGCGGTCGCGTCAGGCATTCGATGAAAGCTTCAACATGCGGCGGCTTGCAAGTGAAAATCTTCCAACTGTTCTGCCACCTGCTCGCACCCCATTTAGATGTGTCATGAGAGAACCCCCAACGCTGGATCCCACCTACGCAGGGGATGTGACTTCATGCAACTATATCAAGAATTTATTCAGCGGACTTGTAGAGTTAGGCAAGGGGTGGGACATCATTCCTGACGTTGCCCATCGATGGGAGATCTCGGAGGATGGGTGCACGTATCTTTTTCACCTCCGGGACGATGTGGTTTGGAGTGACGGCACGCAGGTTACAGCGGAGGATTTTCTTTACACCTGGCGGCGGACCTTAGACCCAGCCGCCGAAGATTGCCTGGCTTTGACCAACCTACTCTTTGATATCAAAGGTGCTAGGGCTTACCACACAGGGGAAATCTCCAATCCAGATCAGGTTGGCATAAGGGTTATCGACGAAATGACCCTTGAAGTGGAATTGATAAAACCGGCTAGCTATTTTCTTCATTTGCTAGCAAACCAGTACCCTATACCGCAACACATTGTGGAAGCTTGCGGTGAAGCTTGGACAGATGTGAGAAACATCGTCACCAACGGCCCTTTCCGATTGGAAGCCTACGAGCCTGGAGAAGCCATCCAACTCGAGAGGAATCCGACCTATCACGGACGGTTCTCAGGCAACCTCCAGAGGGTTGAGTTGGAGTTGAGTGTACCTCAATGGTCACCTGAGGAGTTAGCGATGTATGAGGCGGGAAGGGTTGATATCGTAGAGCTTCGGGAAGGGACATACTACGCCAGGCACGATCATGTCGAGGAGTATGTCTGTGAACCTTTAGCAGCTGAATTCTATGTTGGGTTCGATACCAGCCGGCCTCCTTTTGACAACCCCAACGTGCGCCGAGCGTTTGCCCTGAGTGTGGACCAGGAACGCTTGGTTAACGAAGTCTTGGGAGGGTCGTTGTTCTACCCAGCCACAGGCGGCTTCGTGCCTCCTGGAATACCCGGACACTTGCCTGGGATTGGCCTGTCCTATGACCCAGCGAATGCGCGTCAACTTATAGAGGACGCCGGCTATCCGGATGGCAAGGGTTTTCCAAAACTTGAACTTATATGGATTGATCACGCGCAGATGCTCGAGTACCTGAAGGCACAGTGGTCTCACAATTTGAACGTGGAGGTAACGATAAAGATTACCGATTGGGCAAGTGTCCTCGAGAAGTCTCCAAGCGGAAATATCTTTTATATGGGTTGGCACGCCGAATATCCCGACCCGGATTGTTTCCTCAGGGTGTGTATCCGCACGCTTTTACCCTTATGGCAGAATGAGATTTACAATCGATTTCTAGAAGAAGCTCGACGGACGAGAAACCAGGAAGATCGGATCCGTCTGTATCAGGCAGCAGATAAGACTCTCATTGAAGAGGTAGCGATCATTCCGATCACTTATCTAAGACTGCACAGTTTGGTAAAGCCATGGGTAAGGATTCCAGCTGGCGGACTCAGACTTTGGTCTTTAAAAGATTTTATTATTGAGCCATATTAATTGGGTATATTTGACGACTTGATGAGGCTGCGGTAATGGCTTGGGAGACGTTAAAAGACCTTCCAGCAGGCACCGTCACTTTCCTTTTCACGGATATTGAGGGCTCGACCGAGCTCTTGAAAACGCTCGGCGATGCGTATGCGACTCTGTTGGGGGACCAGCGTGAGATCCTGCGCGCTTGTTTCACCAAGTGGAATGGCAAAGAGGTCGACACGCAGGGGGATGCCTTCTTCTACTCCTTCCCACGAGCAACGGAGGCGGTTTCGGCGGCGGTCGAGGCGCAACTCGCTATCGCAGCGTACACCTGGCCTGAAGACGCCGAAGTTCACGTCCGCATGGGTCTCCACACCGGCGAGCCCCAGATTGGAGCGACAGGCTACGTTGGGATTGATGTTCATCGGGCTGCGCGCATCTGCCATGTAGGGCATGGTGGGCAGGCGTTGCTCTCCGAGACGACTGCAGCACTGGTTAGAAATGAGCTGCCTGAGGGTGTGGGCCTTCGTGATCTGGGGGATCACCGTCTGAAAGACCTTCTCCGCCCTGAACCTCTTCATCAATTGGTCATCCCAGAGTTGCCTGCGGACTACCCACCTCTTAATTCGCTCGATGCCCATCCCAACAACCTGCCGATTCAGCCGACGCCCCTACTTGGCCGGGAAGAGGACCTGGCAAATGCTCGAGACCAAATGCTGCGACCAGAGGTACGTCTGCTGACACTGACTGGACCTGGTGGGATTGGTAAAACCCGCTTGGGTATGCAGCTAGCCGCTGAACTGGCTGACGAATTCCCGGACGGTGTATTTTTCGTACCCTTGGCGCCGATTTCGGATCCGAGCCTGGTGTGCTCGACAGTTGCCAAAACCTTGACTGTTCGTGAGCACGGAAGCCAGCCGATCCTTGAAACTCTCAAGGAGTTCTTGCGGGACAAGAAGCAACTGCATTTATTGGATAATTTTGAACATGTGATTGAGGCGGCCCCAGAGCTGGCGGAACTTTTAGAGACCTGCTCGCGAATTAAGTTCCTGATCACCAGCCGCGAGGCATTACACCTTCGTGTTGAGCACGAATGCCCCGTCCAGCCATTGGCGGTCCCCGATTTCTCCCAAATCCCACCGGTCGAATTGCTTTCACAGAGCCCGGCGGTGGAATTATTTGCCCAACGAGCTCAAGCGGTTAAACCTGATTTTTCCATAACGGAGGAGAATGCGCAGCAGGTAACTGAGATTTGTTTGCAACTGGATGGCTTGCCATTATCCATCGAGTTGGCTGCGGCGAGAGTCAAAGTGCTTCCTCCGAGTACGATGCTCGAACGGCTGGTGGAGTCGGATGGAGGCGCCTCGCTGCGCTTGTTGACCCGCGGCGCGAGAGATGCTCCCGAGCGCCACTATACATTGCACGCGGCGATTGATTGGAGTTATGCACTGCTGGATGGAACGGAACAAGAGCTGTTCCGGAGCCTGTCCGTTTTCGCCGGGGGGTTCACCCTACCCGCAGCACATGCTGTGTGTTGTGTGCCAGCGAGTAAGTCGGGGTACAGCACACAGAGGACAGACGATTTTGAGGTGATGGAGGGCATCACCTCCCTACTTGATAAGAGCCTTCTGCGGCACGATAACGGTTTGGAAGGTGAACCGCGCTTCATCATGTTGAAGATGATTAGGGAATTTGCTCTCGATAAGCTCGTGGAGAGTGGTCAAGAGGAAGGGGTTCGAGAGCGGTATGCGAATTACTTCCTTGAGGTGGCAGTGGAAGCCAAGCCCAAGCTCCGAGGTCCCGAACAAGGGGTGTGGCTGGAGATCCTGGAGTGCGAGCATAACAACCTCCGCGCCGCGTTGGATTGGTTTCTGGGACAGGCTGAGGCAAAGACGGCGGGAAGTACTGAGGCGGCCCAATCAGGACTTAGGCTGGCAAGCGTACTGTGGCTGTTCTGGGATACACATGGGTATGTGAGTGAGGGGCGGAGATGGTTTCAAAAGGTCCTGGAGGTCGATGATTCACCCGTAGAGGAGCGCGTAGACGCTTTGGTTGGAGCGGCGTGGCTTGCGGCGCGCCAAGGTGACGTCCCTGAATCTCGTCAGTTATATAAGCAGGGGTTGGGACTAGCTCGCCAATTGGAGTACAAGCCAGGAATGGCCCGGTCGCTTGACGGATTGGGTTACTTGCTTGCCTTATTAGGAGACGATGTTGAATTGGTGGAAGCGAGATGCTCTGAGAGTCTTGAACTGTGGCGAGAGATCGGCGACAAAGGAGGGATCGCCTCAGCACTCGGTCCACTAGCAAAGATAGCCTCTGATCGATATGATTTCACACAGGCGATCTTGCTCTTTGAAGAGAGCCTCTCCCTATTCCGCCAGGTGGGTGATACGCGGGAAATTGCTGGCGCATTGTGGAACATTGGTCACATCACATTACGCCTAGGCGATTACGACAAAGCTAAAAGCAGGTTTGAAGAGAGCAGGGCATTATATGAGGATTTGAAGGATGTTCACGGCGTCGCGACCCAATTGAGATGCTTGGGAGAACTGGAGCGCGCACAGGGGAATTCGGCGCATGCTCGCGCGCTATATGAAGAAGCGTTGGCAAGTTTTCGGACCATCGGCGACAAAGGATGTGTTTCGGACACCTTAGCCGGGTTGGGGCGAGTGGCGCGTGACCAGGGAGATCATTCCAGTGCGATTTCGTTCATCTTGGAGAGCTTGAGCCTAGCGCGTGAAATTGGTTATTGGCAAATTGAAGCTCAAGCCACCCGTTTGCTCGGACTTGTGAATCTCGCTCAAGGTGATATGGAATTGGCATGCGAGCATCTCTTGGCGAGTTTAGATATGGAACGCCAACACGAGAATCGAGAGGGAATTGCCACGAGCCTGGATGGGTTAGCGGTGTTAGCTGAGGCACGAAAGGAATTTGAGCGTGCCGCGATCCTATCTTCGGCTGCCGATCGCCTGCGTGTTTCGATAGGCGTCCCTCAAGCGCCGGTCGATCGCATCAAGCAGGAGAATTGGAAGACGATGCTACAGCAGGAGCTCGGTGAAGCTGCATTCATAGCTGCCCAGCATGAATGCCGTGAATTGACCGTTGATCAAGTGGTTGATCTGGCTATGGAGAGTGAGCAGTAGATCGGAGTGACGTGGGTGTTGCGGTAATACATCTTGGCTCCTTCAATCTGAGAGTTCGAAACCAACTTGAACACAAAGGTTGGGTTATGTTCCGAGGGTTCCAGAAGTGAGATCGGTTTGGTGCTGAGGATTCAAACAGATTTTCGTCAAAGGATCTTATTAATAACACAGTGAGAAATCGAGTGAGGAAATCCGAAGTACCCCTCCCCTTGCTACCGGGCGGCACGGTCACCTTTCTATTCACAGATATCGAGGGCTCTACCGAGCTGTTGGAGCGACTGCGTGAGCAATACACCATCTTGCTGGCCGACCAGCGTGAGATCCTACGCGGCGCTTTTAAGAAGTGGAACGGCCACGAGGTGGACACGCAGGGTGACGCCTTTTTTGTCGCCTTCCCCCGCGCCACTGATGCGGTAAAGGCGGCGGTCGAAGCCCAGCGGGCGTTGGCGGAACACGCTTGGCCGGAGGGTGAGGAGGTTCGTGTGCGCATGGGGCTTCACACGGGGGAGCCGCTTGAGATCAGCCAGGAAGGTTATGTGGGGGTTGACGTGCACCGAGCGGCACGCATAGCCCATGTGGGGCATGGTGCTCAGGTGCTGCTTTCAGAGACGACGACGCCATTGGTACGCGATGAGCTGCCTGGTGGAGTGAGTCTGCTCAATCTGGGGCGACATCGTTTGAAAGACATGCGCCGTCCGGAGCGGATCCACCAGCTTGACATCGAAGGGCTCCCGGCGGAGTTCCCGCCACTGAATTCGCTCGAAGCACTGCCACCTGAAGTGCCCATCAATATGGGACCGGTGAAGCTCCCGTCATTCCTGGAAGAGATGGAAGAGGCCCCGGCGCCCGTGTTCGTAGGGCGAGAGTGTGAATTGGAGGAACTGGACGGATTCCTCCAAAAGGCGTTGGATGGTCAGGGTGGGTTGGCTTTCGTCATCGGAGGTCCGGGTCGCGGGAAGACCGCTCTCTTGGAAGCTTTTTCGCGACGGGCTTCAGAAGCGAGGGCCGACCTGCTCGTGGTGTGGGGTGAGTGCAGCGCCTATACAGGGATGGGGGATCCCTACCTGCCCTTCCGGCAGATCATGAGGATGCTGACTGGCGACCTGGAATCACGGTGGGCTGCGAGGAGAATCGCGCGCCGGGAAGCAACAAGGCTTTGGGAGGCGATGCCGGTTGTGGCGCGGGAGGTCGTCGAAGTGGGTCCCGACCTGATCGACGTCTTCGTCACCGGGAGGGGGCTGCTGAGTCGGGTACGGCGTGCGGTAGAGGGGAGCGCACCATGGATCGAACGGCTGGCAACGTATACCGAAGGTGAACGCCCCTCATCGAGTGGGCTCGATCAGCGAAATCTCTTCGACCAGGTTGAGGTAGTGCTAGCCGAGATCGCGGAGAGAAATCCTCTGGTGCTGGTGCTGGACGACCTGCAGTGGGCGGACAGCGCTTCGATCAGCCTGCTATTCCACCTGGGAAGACGATTGGCGGGACGACGCATCCTGATCGTGGGGGCCTACCGCCCGGAGGAGGTTGCGCTGGGTCGAGGCTATGAACCACACCCGCTGCAACCGGTGTTGGCGGAACTGAAGCGTCAATATGGGGATGCCTGGATCGACCTGGGCACAGTGCAGGATGAGGAGGGGCGATCCTTCGTAGAGTCGTACCTGGACAGCGAGCCGAACCGGCTGTCGGAAGGCTTTCGGAAGGCCTTGTTCATGCACACAGGGGGGCATCCGCTTTTCACCATCGAGCTGCTGCGGGACCTACAGGAGCGTGGCGATTTGATCCTGGACGAGGAAAGCCGCTGGGTGGAAGGAAGAGAACTGGACTGGAGCGTATTGCCCGCCCGGGTGGAGGGGGTGATCGAGGAGCGCATCGGACGATTGGAGGAGGCGCTGAGAGAGACACTGAACATCGCCAGCGTGGAGGGGGAGGACTTCACTGCACAGGTGGTGGCCAGGGTACAGCAGGTTGGTGAGAGGAAACTGATCAAGAGGCTTTCCAGAGAGCTGGAGAAAAAGCACCACCTGGTGCGAGCTCAGGATGAGGCCAGGGTGGGGGAACATTACCTGTCACGTTATCGCTTCACACACCTGCTCTTTCAACGGTTCCTGTACAACGACCTGAGCGCGGCGGAACGGCGGACGATGCATGGCGAAGTAGGGAGGGTGTTGGAGGAGCTCTATGCCGGTGAGACGGAGGCGATCACGGTACAGTTGGCCCACCATTACGCCGAGGCGGGAGAAACGGACAAGGCCATCGAGTATCTTCAGAAAGCAGGGGATAAGGCGCGTGTATCTTATGCTCACGAGGAGGCAATATCTCATTACCAGCAAGCGTTGGAGTTTCTAAAAGAGAAGCGCGAGTTCGAACGAGCAGCACGGACCTTGATGAAGCTGGGGCTAACCTTTCAGACAGCTCTTGATTTCCGAAGTGCGAATCAGGCTTTTGAAGAGGCATTCTCGCTACGGCAACAGCGTGACGAGGTTGAACTTATTAGCTCAACACGGCTTAGTAGACAGGTTTTTAGATTTCCGATAGGTGAACCTCACACACTGGATCCAAGCTTGGGTCAAACCAAAAATGCAGAGATCGTGATTGCTCACTTGTTTAGTGGGCTAGTAGAACTAAGACCCGACATGAGCATTGTTCCTGACGTCGCTATCGGTTGGGAAATCTTAAATCAGGGACGCAAATGGATCTTTAAACTTCGAGATGACGTACTTTGGAGCGACGGAGGTCTAGTGACAGCAGCGGATTTCGAGTTCGCTTGGAAACGTGTATTGGACCCCGCAACGCAATCCGTGAACGCCAAATTGCTTTATGAGATTCAGGGAGCTAAATCTTACAACCTCGGGGAAGTATCCGATCCCAACTGTGTTGGTGTTCAAGCTCTTGATGCTACGACCTTGAGTGTGGATTTAGAGCAACCTACAGGACATCTACTTCACTTAATTGCTGATTGCGCTACCTTTCCCTTGCCGAGACATGTTGTTAGGAAGCACGGTGATGATTGGACAGATGTAGACAAGATCGTCACCAATGGACCCTTCTTGCTTGACAACTGGGATGTTGGAAAACGGATCGTCCTGTCCCGAAACCCTAAATACCATGGCAGATTCAGGGGAAACTTGGAGCAGGTGGAATTGGTTTTCCCATCATCTTCGAGTAATCTTGAAATGTATGAATCTGATGAACTGGACATCGTCCCACTTTCCTACAACGATCTAGATCGTAGCAAGAGGAAGCATCCTGAAGAATATGTCTTCTTACCGACATTAACAACGTTTTTCATCGGTTTCAATGTGAGATGTCCACCATTTGATGATGTACGTATTCGACGGGCGTTTGTGCTCGCAACAGACCGGGAAGAATATGCGAATGTCATCTTGAAAGGTGGCAAGAAACCGGCAACGGGCGGGTTCATACCACCCGGGATGCCGGGGCATTCTGCGACTATCGGTCTTCCATATGACCCCGTGCGAGCGCAAGAGCTCCTTTTTGAACCCGGTTATTCCAAGGGTAGCAACTTCCCCAAGGTGGAGGGCATGGTTGAGGCTTTTCCTCATTCCCGACAAAGGTGGTGGTCATGGTTAGTTGATCATTGGAAGAATACATTAGACGTGGAGATCATATCCCATTCACTTAAGTGGCGTGCATTCATAAGTCGTTTGGAGAAAGACCCGCCCAACATATTTTCGTGCAGTTGGACGGCTGATTATCCCGACCCCGACAGTTTTCTTAGAACAAGCACCATCGAACAATATACCGGTTGGAAGAATGACACCTACGACCATCTGATAGAGCGTGCAAGGAGAAGGTTAGATCAGTCGGAGCGTATCAAACTGTATCAAGAAGCTGAAAGGATTCTCATAGAAGAGGCGCCGGTTATGCCACTCACATATATGCAGGCCCATTTATTGATCAAGCCTTGGGTTAGAAGATTTCCACTTTCGACAATTTTTCGCTTTTATAGTACAGACATCATTATCGATCCGCAGTAGACATCGGACCATGAACAGTATAAGAGGTTAGGGGAATGGGCTCGGAAGAGATTCTAAAGGGGCTGCCCGAAGGGACCGTCACTTTCCTTTTCACGGATATTGAGGGCTCGACCGAGCTCTTGAAAATGCTCGGCGATGCGTATGCGACGCTGTTGGCTGACCAGTGTACGATCCTGCGCGCTTGTTTCACCAAGTGGAATGGCAAAGAAGTTGACACGCAGGGCGATGCCTTCTTCTATTCCTTCCCGCGAGCGACGGAGGCGGTGTCGGCGGCGGTCGAAGCGCAACGGGCGATCTCTTCACACGATTGGCCGGAGGGGGTCGAGGTACGTATACGCATGGGGCTGCATACCGGAGAGCCTTCCACGTGGGAAGAGGGATACGTGGGCATAGCCGTGCACCGGGCGGCTCGCATCGCCCATGTGGGGCATGGGGGTCAGGTGCTGCTCTCGGAAACGACTGCGGCATTGGTGCTGGATGAACTGCCAGAAGGAGTGAGTCTGATCGACCTGGGCCGACATCGGTTGAAGGATATCCGCCGGCCGGAACGCATCCGTCAATGCGTTCTCGAGGGATTACCATGCGAGTTTCCGGCGTTGAAGTCGTTGGAAGCGCTACCGTTTGAGATGCTGATCCAACCAGGTCCAGTTCGCCTCCCAGCCTTTCTGGAGGAAGAAGCGGCTCCAGTTGCCATGCCCGTATTTGTCGGCCGCGAGCGGGAGTTAACCAAGCTGGATGGCTTTCTGGAACGAGCGTTGGGAGGCCTCGGTCAGCTTGTTTTCATCACTGGCGGACCTGGAAGAGGGAAGACGGCCTTGATGGACGCCTTCGCTCGAAGGTCGATGAAACTGCATGAAGCTTTATTGGCGGTCAGCGGGGAGTGCAGCGCTTACTTCGGAGTGGGCGACCCCTATCTGCCCTTCCGTGGTGTGATTTCGATGCTTGCTGGCGATCTGGAAGCCAGGTGGATGGCCGGTGGGATCACTCGTGAGCATGCCGTTCGCCTCTGGGAAAATATGCCCGCGACTGCCCAAGCGTTGGTGGAACTTGGTCCCAATCTGATAGATACCTTTGTGTCAGGGAAGAGCTTGGTGGCGCGGGCCAGAGCGGCGGTGGAGGCAGGCTCAAATTGGCTCGAACGTCTGAGTAAACTGAGCGAGCGAGACATAGGATCGCTTGAAGGTTTGGAACAGAAGAACTTGTTTGAGCAATGTGAAGATATTTTGGCAGCAATTGCCGAGGATCACCCATTGATATTGGCCCTGGATGACTTACAATGGGCGGATACAGCTTCGATCAATCTATTAATCCATTTGGGACGTCAGCTGGTGGGGAAGCGGATCTTGATCTTGGGCGCTTACCGACCAGAAGAAGTGGCCCTGGGCAGAGGGGATGGGCCACACCCTATGGAGAAGGTTCTGGCCGAGTTCAAACGACAATATGGGGATGTCTGGATCGACCTGGGTGAGACTCCTGAAGTCGAAGGTCATCAATTTGTGGTGGATTTTCTGGGAACCGAGCCCAACCGGCTATCTGCAGACTTTCAAAAGGCTCTTTACGAGCATACGGCTGGTCATCCGTTGTTCACGGTAGAGCTGCTACGGGACTTGCAGGAGCGGGGCGATTTGACAACAGACGACCAAGGGCGCTGGGTGGAAGGGTCCGATTTGGATTGGAGCGTGCTCCCGCCGCGAGTAGAGGGAGTCATAGAAGAGCGAATCGGGAGGTTGGAAAAGGAGCTGAGAGATCTATTAATGATTGCCAGCGTCGAGGGAATGAGCTTCACAGCGCAGGTGGTATCCAAAGTGAGAAAGGTTGAAGAAAGAAGAGTGGTGAGCCAATTGAGCCAGGAGTTAGTCAAGAAACACCATTTGATCAGCGAGATGGGGATCTTGGAGGGATTGGATCAGCGCCTGTACCAATACCGCTTTCGGCACTTTCTCTTTCAGCAGCACCTCTATCACGCCATGGGAGATTTTGAGCGAGTGGAGCTCCATGGCGAAGTCGGTGCTGTATTGGAGGAGCTGTATGGCGAGCGCGCCAGCGAGATCGCTCCGCGCCTCGCACACCATTTTACCGAAGCAGGTGAACCAGAGAGAGCCATCGATTACCTAATCCAGGCTGGCGATCAGGCTCGAATGGTGTATGCAAATGCGGAGGCCATCGAAACCTATCAACGTGCCTTGGCAATCTTAGAAAAAGAGGGCGCTGGGGAACGCGTGGCGCAAACGCTAATGAAGCTGGGCTTGGTGTATACCGCAGATTTTCAACCGGCGAAAGCGAAGAAAGCCTACGATCGCGCCTTTGAGCTGTGGGAAATCCAGAGAAAGGTCAGCGAACGGCCGGAACCCTCCATTCCCGTAAATGTGTTCAGGATGGCTATTTGGGAACCTCACACATTGGATCCGGGGAGGGCTACCGATGACGAGTCGTCCTTCATGATTGGTCAACTTTTCGAGGGGCTCGTGAGTATCGATCCGGAGTACAACGTGCTCCCTGCAGCGGCTTCGCGTTGGGAGGTATTGGGTGGTGGAAAGCGATATATCTTCCATATTCGCGAGGACCTTCTCTGGAGTGATGGATCTACGCTGAGCGCAGCTGATTTCGAATACGCCTGGAAGCGGAATTTAGGGATTCGGAAACATCCTCATGGGTCTAAACATCTTTACGTAATTGAAAATGCCCGTTCGTATGGCGAGGGAGAGATCTCGGATCCCGACATTGTAGGTGTGAACGCCTTAGATGACCTGACTTTAGAGGTGCGTTTAGAATTGCCGATCCCGTACCTTCCATTCTTAATGGCCCATTCCATTGCTGCTCCACTTCGTCAAAAAACCCTTGAAAGTGAGAATCAACCGTGGACGTCTGCTGAGAATCTTGTCTCGAATGGTCCGTTCTATCTAGCCGAGTTCCGACCAGGGGAACGGCTCGTCCTCCAAAGGAATCCATTCTATCGGGGTCGTTTCCCTGGTAATGTGAACCGAGTGGAATGCTCAATCATTACCGATTATTCGCTTGCATTTGAGGCTTACGAGCGCGGCGCGTTGGATGCTATTGACATGATCGCGTCGGATTTAGGTACAATGGCGCGCGCTCGAAGGCTGTACCCTGAGGAATTTTCATTTACCCCACATCTCTCAACATTCTACTTAACGTTCCGGACCAACCGTTCTCCATTTGATGACGTTCGAATCCGTCACGCGTTTGCCCACGCTGTGGATCGGGAAACCTTGGTGCGCGAGGCTTCGCAGGGAGCCTATTTGCCTGCGTTAGGAGGGGTCGTTCCACCGGGCATGCCCGGTCACTCCATGGGTATTGGCTTGGCCCATGATCCTGATTTGGCGCGCAATCTGTTGGCGGAGGCAGGCTATCCTGGAGGGAGAGGGTTTCCGCGGGTCAGCTGGATCCATGCTTTTAGCCCGAAGGATAACCCAATCATTCCTTTACTTCGCCAAGCGTGGAGGTCCCATCTTGATCTTGACATTGAACCATTGTCTGTAAGTTGGAAGGAATTCTTCAAGCGGCGCGAGCAGGACCCCTGGGATTTAGCATTAAGCGCCTGGTCTGCGGATTATCCCGATCCAGATGCCATTTTACGACTGGCGTTTCATAGCACGGAGGGGATCAACCCACCGCGCTGGCAAAACAGCCGCTTTGATGACTTAGTCGAGGAGGCCATGAGCATCCTTGACCAGGAGCAACGGTTGGAGCTCTACCGAGAAGCGGATCGCATCCTCGTCGCCGAGGAAGCCGCGATTCTACCCATATACTACGCACAGGGGCGTAAGCTGATAAAGCCGTGGGTGAAGATGCCATTGGTCACACCGGTGATGTTGAAGTTAAAGGAGGTGGTAGTACAAAGAGAGAATCTCGAGAGATAGAGAAAATCACGGTCAGCCGGAGGATCATAAGGAGGCAAAGGGATGTCGGCACAGATTGATCAGGAGAAGCGTGTAAGGGCTTGGTTGATCGTTCAGGTTGAGCCCGGGAAAGCGGACAGTGTTGCGAAAGAAATATATTCCACTTGGGGTAACCTACAAGAGGACGCGTTAGTACTGATACGAGCAGACGTTGTGGATGGAGACCATATCGTTATTCCTGTGGACGCAGGAGAAGCCTCGAAACTGGAGAGTGTGAAGGCCGGGATAGATGATCTTGATGATGCTTCAGTTGTGCAGGTCTATAAAGTTCAGAATCAGAGGCATACGCCTTATCCCCCACACGCTGCTGATGGCTTTATCCATCCATCTGAGGCGGCTGCCGATACAAGACATGCGAGGCAAATTATCAAGATCGGGCGTCAACGCAACAGCCCCGGCGAGAATCCGTGGGGTTGAGTCATTGAGCGAGAAACGAACTTGACAGACTGCGTGAAAGCTGAATAGACAAAGTTGCGCGCGCTACTGGGCTCAGAAGAGCGTAAGATTTTGCGTGGATGTTCTTTATATGTAACTTATCCTTGACCTAAGAATGCGATCAGCGAAGCCCGAAGAAAGGATTTCCTCCATCTGAACTGCCCTGCTTCAAGTGTTTCATCGTGCACATTCGCCTGGGGGACGTAATACAAGCGAAATTTGTCGCATTTTTGTGCAATAATAAGGACACATCACCGTCGTTCTATCAACGCTCATGCCCACATCATTGGGGGGTCAATCCAAGTTGTTACAGGACTTACACCGGACGTATTATGCCCTTCAGTAAAGCCCCCTCCTGTCACAACCCTAGGGTTAACAGAGGCTCAATCGGGTTGCCAGGATCGTGAGAATTAGAACCCAAAGAATACTGGGTGATGTTTTCATGATCGAATTTAGTGTCCAAACGTCCTATGAAAAACGAAATCATCCGCTCCGCACCGATCTTTGCATCTCTCCCAGATAACATCATCGAACATCTCGCTGAAACATTGCTTCCCCGAGAGATTCCCGCTGGAACACTCCTCCTTCAAGAGGATCGGGAAGCGGATCGCTACTTCATCCTCGTCGAAGGCGAAGTCGAAATCCTTAAAGCACTTGGTACACCGGACGAACGATTACTCGGTGTCCGCGAAGCAGGCTCATTCATCGGTGAGATGAGCCTTTTCAGTGAGGAAGGCTGCCACACGGCTAGCGTGCGTGCCCGAACCACCTTGCAATTGTTAGAGATGAGTAAGTCCGACTTGGATGCGTTGTTGCATCGCCAACCGACCTTTGCCTTCGAAATGATGCGTACATTGAGTCGACGGTTGGATGAATCTGAGAACCTCACGATCCGCGATTTGCGACGCAAGAACCGCGAATTGATAAAAGCCTACAAGGAGCTAGAGGCCGCCCAAGCTGCGATTATCGAGAAGGAGAAGTTGGAACGTGAGTTGGAGCTTGCTCGAGAGATTCAACTGAGCATGCTTCCGAGGGCGCTGCCGCAGCGATCCGGTTTCGATTTCGGCACTCATATTATGCCGATGTCAGCAGTTGGGGGTGACTTTTTCGATATCTTCCCGCTAGAAGGCGATACTTTGGCGGTTGCCGTGGGTGATGTGTCCGATCATGGCGTCCCGGCTGCCCTCTTTATGGTCATGACAGTAACTCTGCTTCGCGCAGAGTCACGAAAGCTTAGTTCTCCAAGCGAAGTATTGGGAAGAGTTAATCGGCATTTGCTAGAGATGAACGAGACAGGAATGTTTGTTACCGTTCTATACGGAATATTGGATTGCACTGCTCATGAGCTTCGGTACGCCCGTGCAGGTCATGAAATCCCGATGTTATTGGATAAACATGGGGAGAGGATAGATTTGGATCATCGTTCGGGACAGCCGTTGGGTCTTTTCTCTAAGCCTATCTTTGACGAGCATTGCGTAACGCTAAATCCAAATAATTTGCTTCTGATGTATTCGGATGGGGTGACCGAAGCCATGGATATGGATGGACGCTTCTTCGGCCAGTTGCGCTTAATGGAGGTATTGCAAAGCGGACGAAGAGACTCCGCCCAGGGCATCTGCGACTTGGTGTGGGAATCATTGGTGACTTTTCGCGGGGAGGCAATCCAGCACGACGATATCACATTGCTTGCTATGAAGGTGGATTAATGTAATGACAAAAACTCATCGTTCATCGTCTGGGCTTAAGAACTATCTAAGCTCAATCCCTATGTTTGAAGGGATCAGCGAGCAAACGTTAGCACTATTCGCACGATCCAGTCATGTGCGATGTGTTGAGAAGGGTGAGACCCTTTTTACACAGACAGATCCGGCCGACACGGTTTACATCGTTCGCTCGGGGTGTATATCCCTTTTTCTCGCGACGCCGGATGGACGTGAACTGGTGATTAACGAGATGTACCCTGGCGACTGTTTCGGTGAGTTGTCGCTGATTACAGAGCAGCCACGCTCGACAGGTGCTATGGCACACGAATCCAGTGAGATCATCGTGATTCCCCACGATAGATTTATGGAAGGGCTTAGGACAGAGCCGGAGCTAATGAGACGCGTTCTCCAGACCACAGCTGAACGTCTCAGGGTAAGTAGCGAGCGCGAAAGCGCACTTGCTTTCCTTAATTCGTCTGCCCGAATATCTCGGGTTCTGCTGCAATTGGATCGTCACGCGGAGGAAGAAGGCGCTGTCTACATAACTCAGGAGAAACTTGCGCACTACGTTGGACTGGCACGACAAACTGTGGCCAAAACGCTTGGGCAGTGGCGCCGCGCAGGCTGGATCAGGACTGGACGAGGCAAGATCGAAATCGTGGATCGAGCGGCTTTGGGTGGTCTCACTGAGGGAATCAAGCGCAATTCTTGAATGTGAGCATCTCTAAGATCGTGTCACATGAGTGACAGACAGTTTCTATTGTAGGGCTTAGAATAAGGAAAACCGTCAATACAGCCTCGCACTAAAGTGTTCGCCGAAAGGAGGTGCGGAGGGTCGGTTTATAAATCCGTCGAGTTTAGAAAACGGCGTCGGGAATTAAATAAATCGGAGGAAAAAATGGATGAGGAAAAACTGAAAGTGGTTGAAAAGGTGGTCAGTCGCTTAACTGATATACGCATGGAATTTGGCCCCGAAGAGCGAGTTGTTTTAGATATGCTCGTGACAGGAAAAGAGCCAGAAGTTTCGGCGCACGCAGTGGCGATTGATATCATCGGCCGTGTCGAGTTCGATGATGAGAAGCACGTGTATCGCGTAGAAATCTAGCGAGATATCAGATCGAGTGATCACCAAATTCAAAACATAGCAATACCCAGAAGGGAACCTCACCTTCTGGGTATATGTGTATTGAATTGTCCTTAACTCGGGGCAGTAAGGCTCAGTTGGATATTCCTGGCTGTGTATCTAGAAGACGATAGGTGTGGTTGTCTGGTATTTGGAAGGAATTGTGGTTGTATGCTACTGCGGGGAAGGTTTCCAGCTAAAGGATAGGAAACATATTGCCCAACATATGAAAGGCAAAGTAAAAAACAATGATTAATGATCCGTCGGGTGATATTAAGATAGTGGGGAAGCTTCGACAGCTGCTCCAAGTCATCGAAGCAAGTGGGCGTGCAATCTTACCCAGCTCGAATCGAGACTTGCTCCAATCGATTGTAGATGCCGCCGCACACATCTTTGGCGCAGCAGCTGCATCTATCGCTCTGGTTGATGAAACGCAGCAAGTGCTGGAGTTC
>WVZH01000025.1:196-1279 GCA_011772595.1 Anaerolineales bacterium | reverse complement strand
CGATATGGACGAAACCTTAAATTACCAGGCAACAATGAAACCTATTATCAAGATGACTAGGAGGAAGGAGCCCGTGAAACCAACTAGTCGGCTTTCTCGCAAGAAACTGCCGTGGACAGCCATTACCATAATCTTTCTTGTCAGCGCAACCATCGTAACTATGATAAACCCAACTTCAGCCTCCCCCGAAACATTCTTTCACGTGGAACCTCCAGAAGTCAGAGACGTTCAGCCGAACCAAAATTTCACGATCGCCATAAACGTCACCGACGCCCCGCCCAGCTATTCCTGGGAGTTCCACCTAAGCTGGGATCCCGCCTTGTTAAACGTCAGCGACATCGAGGAGGGCGACTGGCTTCATCGCTGGACCCCAAATCCATTTCCGCCTCCACCCGCATTCCCCAAGTATACCACAAACATTGCCTACGAACCGTTTGATGAGGCCAACGTCGACGGAATGATACGGGTCTACTGCACGCTTGTGGCCAACCTGTCTATGGACGAGTGGGCGAGCGGCGACGGATGGTTGGTCACTCTCAATTTCACTGTCAAGGCTGAGGGAAGCAGCCCCCTAAACCTCTACAGGACACGTCTATGGGACCATTTTGAGGCTGGGTATCCGGTTGAAACCTACTACATGAATGAAGACGGCTTCTTCTACAATGTAGCATTCCATGACATAGCCATAACTAATGTCATAATCTCCACAACCGACGTCATGCCGGGCGAACCCGTAGACATCACAGTCACGGTCAAGAATGAAGGAAATTTCACCGAAACCTTCAATGTAACTGTTTACGCAGACGTCATCGCCTACAACATGACGTTAGACATATTTATAGGCGACGAAATCACCGTTGGAACGCAAACCGGCATCACTCTGGATGCAGAAAACTCAACAACACTTCCAACACTCACTTGGAACACAAGTGGGGTCGCAGGGGAAACATACACCATAAGCGCAAACGCTACAGTGACATCTTCTGTTGACGATGACCCAAGCGACAACACGTTCATTGATGACACAGTCACTGTTGCGTGGGATCACGACCTAAAGATCGTCGACGTCACAGTGCTTACACC
>WVZH01000025.1:0-167 GCA_011772595.1 Anaerolineales bacterium | reverse complement strand
GCCACAGAAAGCTTCGACCTCTACGTCAATGCCAGCGAAACAATAATCGAAACCACATCCGACTCCCTTTCGGCTGGAGCCAATCGTACCTATGATATTTCATGGAACACCACGGATGTAGCAGGGGAAACATACACTATAAGCGCCTACGTGCCACCTGTCTCCGG
>WVZH01000212.1:37682-54847 GCA_011772595.1 Anaerolineales bacterium | reverse complement strand
GCCGAAAAGTCTCTACTAGTTTTAGCCTTGATTTTGTCTTACAAGCTCTGACACGCTACAGTGCTCCATTTAAAAGCAATTGCATATATTTCTCTTGAGGACTTCGATTCAGCCATTCAATTCGATGGAGAGGCGCTGCAGCAAGCCCTGACGCTGGCTGCACCGGAAGGATATATCCGGGTATTTGTGGATGAGGGTGCGGCCATGGGGCACCTGCTCCATCAATTAGCGTCGCGCAATTTCCTTCCCGAATTTGTCGGCATGATCCTTGCGGCATATCCACATACCTTCTCTATTCCGATAACGGCACGTTCCTTAAAGGGTCAACCTACGGAAACATTCGAGGCATTGAGTGAGCGCGAGCTCGAGGTTCTGCAACTCATCGCGGAGGGTTTATCCAACCGCCAGATCGCCCAGAAACTTATCGTCTCGCAGAATACCGTTAAAGGCCACTTACGCAATATATACGGCAAACTTGGCGTGAATAGCCGCACACAAGCCACAGCGAAAGGCCGCAACCTCGGCTTATTACCCATCGAGGGAAATCTGCGAGCATACTGAGATGGCCTGGAGCTTTTACCTTACCTCCGGTGTATGGGAACCTGCAATCCATTCAAGTCTTTCGATTCGATGTCATATCCATCGGCTTTTACCCTGCATTCCAAAGAACTTCGTTGCACGATTAACCCGTGGACAACCCTTTTGGGTGATGACTGCAAGGATTGAGGAACGTATTCTTCCTATATCGCAATGAAAGCAAAACGTGCCTTGGCACGAAAAAACAATGGGGATCAAAACACGGATGCATCGCGTGCAGGATTCAATGCAAGCTTTAAGTGTTATGCAGCCACTCACATATCAGATTGAAGTTCAAGGACGAATTGACGATCGTTGGAGGGAGTTGTTCGCAGGGATGGAGATCGTCCACTTAAACGTTGGAAACACGCCCGTGCGCACCCGATTAACGGGCAAGCTCCCGGATCAAGCTGCACTGGTGGGCTTGATTCGAAACCTATACGACCGGGGCTACTTGCTTGTAAGTGTGACCTGTCTTGAACTGGAAGGATAGACATAAAGCTAGCCCGCTATGGTTCGCTGGCAAGCTTTTTGAAAGGAGGAACGTGCATGAGACGTTTTATGATCCCCAGGATCGCTCATTGCTCAGAAGGATGCACTACCTAGTCCTGGGTATGACGTGAAACTACCCGGTCCTGGGCATGACCTCAAACTGCCCTCCAAAATTGATCATTATAGAGTCCTAGTCGAAAAGGCGGTTATTAGCATGGTTAAGTGCCCAGTTTGCGGAATGATGGTTGATGAGACCACCGCCCCCAGCACTGAGTTTGATGGGCGGAGGTACCACTTCATGAACGAAACGCATAAGCAACTGTTCGAGCAAGACCCAAATCGATATGCGCGAACCAGGTCAATTAACCCTGATCCCTGGGAGCGGGTAGAGAATCGCTCCGGTGGATGCTGTGGTTAAGTTGACAGGACTGCTCTTCAGTTGGAATAACGCCCTGAACAATCTATGAAGGACCGCATAGGTCACCCCGACGCGCGCATACCGCTCGAATCGATCATTGGACCATGTGTAGGGGTGTCTCTCAGAGAGAAGGAAGGACGATGAAGACTTTAAGTTTTCGAGGAACAATTGTTGGGTTGCTAGTCATGTTTGTGACCAGCTACGTGATCTGCATTGCCGGAGATGTATTCCTGGGGTGGACGATGTACCAAGTCTGGATGCCACTTCTCCCCGGTTTCGTTTGGCCATTAACTTTCGGCGGGTTCCTTCTTGGCTTATTGTGGATTGTGGGTTACAGCATCTTCCTGCCGATCATTTTTGTGCTGCCTTACAACTACATCGTCGGGAGAACTGTAAGCACCGCCGAGGTCGTTTAAGCACGGCATCGATCGCGGCCATCCCTGATGCGAATGCCAGCCCTTGAACGCCTCCCTCCAAGGTCGACAGACATTGTTCGAGGGCTCGGCGAGTGGGATTGCCTGTGCGGGAATATTCGTACCCCAGGTGCTTTCCCACCTGCTCCTGTCGGTATGTGGAGGTCTGGTAGATCGGCACCATGACATGACAGCTCCCGTAGCGGGGTCTGGGGGCTGACCGGCATGGATGGCCAGGGTTTCAAACTCATTATCATTCTCTGTCATATCAACCTCATGATGTCCTCAGTCATCAGATGCCCAGGATTTTAGAGGAGAGGATCATTGACAGGAATAACACCTTTGCCCCAGGATAGATTTGTCGTTCCTATCCAGCGATAATCATATCGGATTTACATGTTCGATAATTCGCCGAACACGACAATTCGCAGTGTATCGACGAGATAGGGATAGCACGAGATAAGCGTTACCGTTGGTCTTGCCGTTGGGTCCATAACGCTGACTTCCGTCGGCTCGACGATACGCGTTCCTGTAACACGATAAAGGTACTCGTTCGTCGCTGTGAAAATCCGGATCTCGTCTCCAGGTTTTAGCCGGTCAAGATCCCGGAAAAGTTCGCCATAGATGTCGTTGTGGGCGGAAAGAACCATGTTCCCAACCTCGCCTGGGTTTGCGCTCCCGATATGCTGGGCGACGCCCTTCTTTAGCTGCTCCCAACCGTCTCCCTGCACGACGGGTGCGGGGAAATCCCATAATGCCGGGATGGAGATGCTTCTGGCCTGCTCAGGGCCGGGAGTGGGGATCGGGATGGACGCGTATGACTGAGCAATTGGACGAAGATGGCGCGGAATTTCTTCCTCGTTAAATCGCGCTCCACCGGGCGATGTTGGTGGCGTGTGACCGGAGGGCAGAACCACTGCGCGGATGAGTGGGGTCGGGGCAGGTGTCGGACCGGCGAGTAGTTCAGCCGTCTCACGATTCAATCCTCTCAGGACTTGAAAACCACTCAAAACGATGAAGATGAAGCCTAGTGCGGCGCTGATTTCGAGCAGAAGAAGAACGCGTTTGGCTAGACCCCCTACTTGGAAACCAGTCCGGTCTATTTTGCGCTTCTTCGGCTGACTTGTCTGGCTCTGTTCTCTGCTCTTGGAGGTGTGGGATGGGTCCTCCAAGTTGGTCGTCTCGGACGCTACAATACGACCACTGCGTTGAAAACGGAGCAGGCGCGCTCTCCGCGCCTCCTGCTTCTTTCGAGCTAGGAGAGCCTCCAGCTCTGGGATCGACATATCGTCGGCGGTTTTGCGACGCGAATTCATAACCAAAGGTCGNNACAAGCGGGCTTGAGTTCAGAATTTCGAACAGGGATCAGCCCTGTGGCAGAAAGACCCCAGCCCATATCGCACAGCGATGAACCGGAGCGGTGTGTCATGCCCCGCCCGCTCCGTATAGTGCGGGATCGGTGGGCGTCTCACCGGAGGGATCCCACACATGCACCCACGTCCCTTCTTGCGCGAACTCGAAAAACCAGCGGGCGTCCGTGATAGATAAGTTGACACAACCGCGTGAGTTGGGTTTCCCGAACTGATTGTGCCAATAGGTACCGTGTAACGCGCGTGCTTGATCAAAATACAACACCCAGGGCACATCCTCCAGGTAATAGAAACCCTCATCGACCCCGCCGGTCATATTGTCTCGTTCGAGTTTTGCCCAAACCTGAAAGGTCCCCGGCTGGGTCCAGACCCCGTAGCGACCGGTGGATCCAACGGTCGCATACACGAGTTGACCGTCTTCGTAAGCAGTGATCGTTTGCTCATCGAGATTGACCGAGATCCAGCGCTCGCCGTCGACGCCGTCAGGACGCTGGGTATCCGGCTCAACCATGGCGATGAATTGTGCCTGAAGCCATTCATCTGGGCCGATCAGGTACCACGTCTCCCCATCAACCACCTGTTCAAGGTAGATCTGCACCACTTCGTAGCGCATGAAACAACGGTCGACGTAATCTGCCGTTCCGCCCGGCGTTCGTTGCGGGCAGCTTCCACCGGAGTTGATCCACCCAAATGGTCGCTCTGGGGTCCGTGTGAAGGCTAATCCCTTATGGTAGGACGGCGTGACCTGCGAGACAGAATTGCCCCTGACGTAACCCTGTTGGGATCGGTACACATTGCCCGACTCTGTGGGGTTTCTGGAGTTCACATAAGAGAGAAAGACAAAACCGGGACTAATCCTGCTTGAGGCGTTCCTTCCTCGACGGGCGGCCTCGGCTGTCGGGTAGATTGGTACGTTCCTGTTACTTGCACGGAGATAACCAAACGGAAAGTAACTCATGGATGCATCAATGGGGATCGTTGGCAGGGGTCTCTCCGGATACAAACCTAGGCGCGCGAGCTCAAGCACTTTCGCTCCAGGTCCGGTTTGGGGGCAGCGTTCCGGGTGGCGCAGCATCAACCTGGTCGGGCAGATGAGGTCCTGGGAATCCGCTTGAGGCGCACCGGCTTCCACTCGGAAGGGGGATTGACTCAAGCCCGCTAGTATAGCAAAAGATAAGGCTAGAACAATTGGTGTGAACCGATGCATTGTCATTTCGCCTACTTGGTCAACCTTTGTGGCATCCTAGTGAGATCATTATAGAGACACAGGCGTGGAAATCTCGATGCGCATTTTGGCCTGTCTTTACCCGCGTTAGATTGGATTTCTGCTCCCGGCTGGGTTGGAGCACTATAACCGGCCTGTTGCCGCGTTTGAACTTCGTGTATGGCCGGATTGTGATAACACCTGCGCTTGTTGTGCATCACATATTGCTCTTGGGCTGATACGCCGCGTTNNAAGGAGGAAGGGTATCTATTAATGTGGGATCTGCGTTTATAACGGATGAGACAACTCTCCCGGCGTGATTTCTTGAAATTCAAAGGCACCTACCTCGCAGGCATGTATCTGGCGAGGCGAGCGGAGGCCGGCTCCATCTATGACTTCCCTGTGGGGGAGCATCTAGGAAGGGTCGTGGAACCGCGTGTAGAAGTGAAGACCCGACCTGATTCTGGGAGTCTGACGGTGGACACCCTGATGCAGGATGCCGTCATCCCCTGGTATCGGGAGGTTGTGGGGCTCCACTCCAGCCGCATCAACCAACGGTGGGTGGAATCGGCTGATGGCTTCATCTACGCTCCGGCGCTCCAGCCAGTTTTAGAGCTTCCCAATCGTCCGATCGAGTCGATCCCGGAGACATCGATAGGTCCTGGAATGTGGACCGAGGTCACCGTGCCTTGGGTGGAGGTCACGCTCGCAAATCCGCCGGCGCGCGCCCCGTGGCTGATTAACAGCTCCAACCCTCGATTGTATTACAGCCAGATTCTGTGGGTGGATGATGTCCGCGAAGAAGGCGATGGACGCCTCTTGTACCGGGTTAATGAGCGCTATGGTTTTGGGGATAAACTTTGGGCAGACGCAGCGGCGTTCCACCCCCTGACAGAGGATGATGTATCACCACTTTCTGCAGAAGTGGAAGACAAACGTGTCGTGGTAAACATCCAGCGGCAGAGTCTCTCATGTTTTGAAGAGGATCGTGAAGTGTTTTTTTGTCGGGTGTCAACGGGCGTTAAATTTGATGTCGAGGGGAATCCATCCGATGAGTGGTCGACGCCAAAGGGTCCGCACCCGGTATGGCGCAAAGCAATTTCCATTCACATGGTCGGCGGCACCACGGGGGGTGGTTGGGACCTCCCCGGGGTGGGGTGGACCTCGTTATTCGTCGGGAACGGGGTGGCGATCCACTCGACGTTTTGGCACAACGATTTCGGTGTACCCAGATCGAGAGGGTGTGTTAATGCACGACCTGAGGATGCGAAATGGATCTTTCGGTGGCTCACTCCGATCGTGCCCTATGATCCCGGCGACGTCACGGTGACGATGCCTGGAGGAACAATCGTTGAAGTACTTGAAGCATGATTCACTCTTTTTAAAAGGTCATTTCAGTGTCGAATGATCTCGTGGGGGACGCGCTGATGGAACGATGGCTCAACCTCATGAGCATGCGGTCACGGTGGGTATCGTTGATGGCAGGTGTGCTGGTGATCGGGGTGCTCTGGATCTGGGTTTCATCCGTGCCAGCAGCCACTTCGACGAGCGGGCTCATATCGAGTCCTGGGGTGGGTTTCGCTGCACCGGAATTCACGCTGGATCTTCTTGAAGGTGGTGAGATATCGCTTTCCGAGCTGCGCGGGAAAGCCGTCATCATCAACCTGTGGGCGTCCTGGTGTCCGCCATGCCGGGCAGAGATGCCTGCCATTCAGGCCGTTTACGAACGCAACCGGGATCGCGGGTTGGAAGTTCTGGCGGTCAATACGACCTATCAGGATCGGGAACGGGATGCAGCAGCTTTCGTCCAGCAATACGGCCTCACCTTCCCTGTGCCTTTGGATCGAACTGGAAGCGTGTCCAGGCAATACCAGTTGCGCGCCTTGCCCTCCACCTATTTTGTAGACCGCGAAGGCGTTATACAGAAGGTCGTGATCGGCGGACCTATGAGCGAGACGACGATACAGACGGCCGTGGAAGAGATTCTGGAGGGCGGGGCCTGATGTTCCCCATATTGCAACTAGGGCCGCTGGCTGTTCAGCTTCCGGGGCTTTTCTTACTGGTAGGTGTATGGATCAGCATCTGGCTCATCGATCGGGTGGCTCCCAAACATGAGGTCTCTGCAGGCACCCTGAGTAACATGGTGTTCTTGGGTTTGGTGGCTGGCATTTTGAGCGCACGTCTATGGTATGCCCTGCGTTACCTCGATGTGTATCTTGGAGCGCCACTTAGCTTGCTCTCCCTCAATCTCAGCACGCTTGCACCTCTCGAGGGAGCGCTCACCGGACTCTTTGTTGCTTGGATCTACGGACAACGAAAGGGATTGGGGTTGTGGCCCACCCTGGATGCGCTCACACCATCATTCGCAGTGATGTCGGTCGCCATCGGGTTTGCAAATCTCGCGAGCGGGGACGCCTTTGGTGCTGCCAGTGAGGTCCCGTGGTCGATAGAGCTCTGGGGAGCCCGCCGGCACCCTTCACAGATTTATGAGATATTGCTCGGTGTGGTGGTCTTCTTCGCCGTGTGGAGAATTAAGCGGGTGAAACTCCCACCAGGGATCTTATTTTTCGCTTGGATCGCTGTCGCCGCAGCCAGTCATATATTCTTGGAGGCCTTTCGTGGCGATAGTATCATCATCTTTGGTGCGTTCCGTGCGGCTCAAATCCTCGGCCTGCTTGTTCTCTTAGGTTCGATGTGGGGGTTGCACAACTTGTCCACTCGAAATGTGAGCAGCGCGCAGGAGGGTTCCTGATGGGCAGGACAAGCACTACTAAGCAGGGTACAGTTATCCCCCAGATTCCTTAGAAACCCAATGAGCCACATCCTGACTCATGGTCGTGGTGTCCATGTCGGTTCCGGTGTCGCCGGCCAGCGGGCCGACAAATCCTGCTGTATCTCCAGCTGCTTTGTCGTCCATAAGGTATGAAGATAGGCGATAACTGCGTGGATCTCCCGATCATCGAGAGCATCGCCAAAGCCCGGCATCTGGCGTCCGAGTCCCAACTTGCCGTTTGTGATCCAATCGTGAATCTGCTGATCAGGGTGCTCGAAGGCGTGTTCGCTGGCATCCAACGCAGGTGCATCGATTTCATTGGCGTAACCCACTCCTTCAGAGCCGTGACAACTGGCACAGGTCTGCTGGTAGATTTCGCGACCATCTTCTACGAGATCGGGGCCAACAAGCTGCAGTACGGGGGACTGCGTTTTGGTGCTCGTCGGTGGGATGGTCGCCGTCGACGTAAGGATTGGAATTGGGGACGCAGTGGGGATCACATCTTGGACAACCTGGCAACTCGTAAACAAAAGAGCTGATACCGTGATTAATGTCAAACGAAATCTTCCTAATGCCATACAGACCTTATTCTTGGCCAAGCATGAACTCGACGGTAAATTTTCCAGCATGAGATTGTAAGGCTTTGAAGTGTTGCCGGCCCATTACGAAAAACGATACGATCCCTGGCTCACAACCAAGTAGTCTCTTCTGCAAGGTAGGTGGCTATGGGGACACGAGGTCGTAGGGATTAACTTTGCCGTAGGCGTCGTGCTGCATCTCGAAGTGCAGGTGGGACCCGGTGGAATTCCCCGATGAACCGATGCCTCCGATCACCCCACCTTGAAAGGCAGCCTGTCCGCATACCACATTGACTTGGCTCATGTGGGCGTATAAGGTCTGCCAACCGTCCCCATGGTCGATCACGACCATGTAACCATAGCCGTAGTTATTCCAGCCGGCATAGACTACTACGCCACTCGCAGACGCGAAAATGGCATTACCCGTGCTGCCGGCGATGTCAATCCCAGGGTGAAAACTTGAATAGCTATTCCCCGATAGGTAAGTAGCCGATGTGGGCCATACGAAAAACCCCTCGCCAACCGGACCATCATAGATTGAGCCACACGCACCGGGTCCAGCGATCTTGGCCACAGCTGGGTTACCACGGGTAATACGGGGCGCTTGCCAACTGACGAACTCCCGCTTTCCTCCTGGGATGACTAACTGAGTTCCAGGCTCGATGTTTGGATTGGATGGGTCGAGGTGGGGTGTCAGGTTGTTACCAGGCCAGTCGATGATCTCTTGAGGGTCGACGCCGAAGAAAGAGGCCACTGCGTTAAGACCGTCCTCATCATGCCACTCATAATAGGTGCCATCGACTGGAAGAATGTTCAGCTCTAGTCCTGGGCGGAGGCTGTGCGGGTCGTCCTGGAGGACATCGTAATTTCCCCATAAGATCGTTTCGGGCCTTAAGCCGTATTTATCAGCGATCCCGAAGAGAGAATCCCCTGCCTCAACGGTGTACTTCACCACATCCAATCGCGGCCGATCGGGGATGATGGTATGGAGATCTGAACGGCGTCGAATTCCGCCGTTCTCATCTGGTAGAGATTGGTAGAGAGGCAGGAGACCCATATCCAGCTGCTCGTTCAGCGCCGGTGAGGCTACGCTAGCGGTGTTTGATAGTTCCGTGCCTGAAGCAGCGCCCATCTGAATATCTGAACTTTTTTTGACCGCGAATAAGATCAGGCCGCCAATGGCGAGCAATCCTGCTGTGTAGAGCTTGGCATGCAGGGTGGTGAGCCGACGCCAGGATACACTCTGAAAAGGCTTTAGCCGCTTTCGGATGAGCTGTTGGAATCCGCGCCCCTCCTGGAAAACGAGTTTCTTCTTAATCTCAGGGGGAGTATTTTCCGGGGAGGACATGGGAAGAGAATACCGGGCATGCAGCCAAGGATCAACGCGCCCTATGGCCTATCGCGCCTTTGGTTGAGTGTGCGGGCAAGGCATATTGGCGTCTATCATGATCCTGTACTCCGATGCTCTCAGGCCGCTCTCGTACTGGTGAGCGCACCCTGGCCGCTAAGATAGCCCAGATAGGCTGGCACAAGAGGAAGTACGCACGGACTGAAGAAAGAGATCGCACCCGCTGCCACAGCGGCTAAATAGGTTGGAACCGATGCGCCGCCTAGAGGCAGATCAAGGAATAGGCCGTTGCTTTGAGCCCATATGGCGATGAGCGTGATGCGGTCCGTGACCATGAGGATTCCAATCACGATCAGGAATAGACCGCTGATCCATTGAAATACGCGTACATACTTGTGCATCCGGCGTACAATAATCAATGCCCTCTCCAGAAGGATTGCTAACCCCAGGAAAGGCAAGCCCAAACCCAGCGCATAGCCCGATGAAAGGACCATGGCCTGGCCCGCGGTCTCTTGGCTGAAACCGAGGGTGAGAATGGCACCTAGCGTCGCGCCCACACAGGGTGTCCAACCTGCAGCGAAGAGCACACCAAAAAGTCCAGAGTTGACCAAGCGACTCGCCCCCAGGCGTCGCATCTGTGGACGAGTATCCGCCAGGAGCCATGGTACGCGCAGTACACCAAGCGTGACGAACCCAAAGAGGATCACAACAAATCCCCCAACCCTCCCGATCAGGCTCTTGTATTGACTGAAGATTTGCCCAATCAGTGTCGCTCCGCCACCCCATCCGAGGACAAAAACCAGAGAAAAGCCTCCCACAAAGAAGAGCGCATGTCCAAGTGTCGCCAGGCGGGAGGCCTTGGGCGCAGGCATGGGGGATGAAGAGTTCATACTGGTTCCTCCAACAAAGATTGAATTCTGGCTTCGAGGCTCTCAAGCTGGAGCGGCCCGATGAAGATCTCACGCACCATGCCGTCTCGACCAATAAATACACTGGTGGGCAGGCCGAGGAGGTTATAAAGCCTTTCGGATACCTCACCGTTCTCATCAAGTAAGATGGGAAAAGTCAACCCGAATTCACGTACGAATGGCTCGACTTGTTCGGGATCATCCACTTGAGTCCAATTAACAGCCAGCACGGTGAAGCCTTGATCTTGGTATTTTTCATACGCTTCTTGGAGAGCAGGCATTTCTGCCCTGCAAGGGGGGCACCACGTCGTCCAAAAATTTATCAATACAACGCTTCCCTGGAACATGTTCAAAGAAAGGGGACCTTTCTCTAGATCGGGCAACGTAAAATCCGGAGCCAGTGAACCCACACGGACGGCCAGTCCCAAACTGCCGGAGGATGTGCCGGTCGATGGGACAGGAACGCTTGGTTCAGGTGATGAGCGTATAGGTTGTTGGGTCGGAGTCTGTGTTGGATTAGGAACAGGGAATGATTGGGGGGAGAGTAAAAATCGCCACCAGAGCGCAAAGCCAGCGACGATGGCGAGTGTAAAACCCAACCATCGCAATGCAGGGAGGATTTCTGAACGATCGCGTCGTAGGTTCATCATCAAGCGGCAAAGCTCCATCCTAAAGGTTGCGCTCGTCGGTTCTTTTTTCTGTCAATGTGGTATAGGGTAATATTACTCCCGAAAGGGCCCACCTGTCGGTGAACCATTGAGCTATTGATTAACGAAGTTCCCCCAGCGACAGAACGCCTGCCCCAACACGAGGGCTTAAGCAGCATTGTCCAATCGGGACCGAACTGGGATCTCCCTTTGCACTGTGATGACATCGAAGTTGATCACACCACAGATGGTGGCGCCAGGGATCCCGAGTTGGGTTTGCCTGAATGACGGAACCAAAGACTGGCAAAAGTTGCTAATGTGGCCCTCCCTCCCCAGAAGAAGAAGCGCCCAAGGCGATTGGGGTATCTGCGGTATATCCGCCGATATTCGAGCCCTGCCATGGCAATTGCATAGGCCTCACTGGAAAGTTCCCAGACGGCTTCATGTGCTATGGCTCCAGCAACGATATGTTTAAGCAGTGCTCGAAGCCCTCGGTGCCTCCTGTGACCGGATACGAGAAGTAGCCCGGCTAGGAGAAATGCAAGAGGAAACGTTTGCAGGTGGCCGAACTCATGCAGGAAGCTCAGTCTGAGGCGCTCCTCGTGAGGGAGGCCCTTCCTGAGAACCAGGTTGACCAGCGGGGGGTGCGGGAGTGGAACTGGACCTACCTTGACAAGATGCCATAGTCGATTTTCCACACTGATTTCGCCAGATAACCCATACCAGGATCGTACTCTTTGCAGCTTTTTAACCATAGGTTCTACAGAAGGAATTTTGCTGCATACTCGTGCCTGCCATCGCCACCCGCGGCCTCGACTGCCAGCGTCAGCTGATCCTGCCTCACTATCGTAGGGTTAAAACGCACGAGCGCCAATCCGGACAGATGATCAACCTCTGCACCAATCACACCCGTCAGACGCAATAGGCTATTGCGAATACGTTTGGCGCAGTTCGGACATCCCATGCCCCTGATGGTGAGCAGCACATCAATAACAACAGTTCGTTCCTCGCTTGATACACTCTTTTGAAACTCATCCTCATAACATTCTGCTTCGTCCCTCATCACTATTCCTCCGTGTTCTTCCTTATAGAACTTTCCCGCTTAGATGTCATTGCATCGCACACCTTAGTTCGATTCCTCGCCGGGATGGGAACGTTGATGGAATTCGATATCGAGAACCTTGTCGATATTCTCATCGAACGTTCGTTTGCAGACGGGGCTGCAGAAGTACTGAGTTGTATTCCTGAGTTCGGTTTTCCATAACGCAGTGGAGCTCTCGACCTCCATGCCGCATACTGGATCAATGGCTTTCATCATCCTCACGCTCTCCTGTCCGAAAACATTGCCTAAAGAGGGATCGATCTTTGAACCGATCCCACGCATGGGACATAGTTCCCAAAACTAAAACGTGCTTTTCAATCGGCGGTTGAGGGTGATGAATCAATCAAGCGCTGGTTGGGCAGGTTCTTTCTTCCGGGTAATTCTGGACTGCCAGGGCGTGCCGATCCACGGAAGAAGGAAATAATCCAAACCGATGTAACCTGAGACCTTCCAGGCAAAGATCAACCCCAGGGCGATGATGAACAATACAGGGTTGGTGCTGGCAGATCCTGCCATCATGAAGTTCCAGTTCATCAAGGCGCCAAAGAAAGCCGCAATCCCAGTGAATGCACCAAGGATGAGTGCAATACCAACGATGAGTTCTCCATAGGCTACCACCTTGGCAAACCACGAATAGGCCTGAGCATCAATCAGGGTCTGGATAAAAGCTCGATACCAGTCGAAGGCGATCGGAGGTCGACCCGCCTCAGGGACGGACACAGCGTTTAGCCAATAGCCTTTTAGCGCTTCCCCACCGGCTACCCACGATGGATTGTCGACCTTGTGAAGCGCGGCGTCGATCCAGCGATAACCGAGCCATAATCGAGGCAGCAACCACAACCAACCTGCGCGCCGATCACTCAATATCCTCTGCACAAAAGGCGGATCCTGAACGACACTACCTGCACGAGTCATAACGGCGGACATATTTCTTACCTCCCTACTTCGTTTTCATGAATTTTAAGAAAAGAGGGAGGAAGAGATAGGCCGCTTTTGGCGGGTGCTTAGATAGGCGATTATGCTCGTATCCTTCTACAGCGAACGGGGTGGTTCTAAAATGTAATGCTGGTGAGTCATAGAATGAAGGATTGTCAGGACCAAATCAAATATCGCGTGGGAGGAGAACACATCCATTCATCAGGGGCGGAGATTGACTAACTCGGTGTTTTGAAATCGAGACTAGCATCCTCAAACAACTGAGTAAGGAATGCATGCGCATTCGAGCTTATCAAGTGAACGCCTGAGACGCCCGGTAAACCCCGAACTTTTTTTATCAGCTCTCGGGCGATTTCGAAGCCTGTACTCTCTAGGTTGGAACTCCTCTCCAGCATCTCGATGACATTGGATGGTATCGTCACGTCAGGGATGTGCTCTCTTATGTAATGGGCATGATCAAGTGAACGTAACGGCGCTATGCCGATGAGGATATAAACCTTTAAGAGTAGACCACGCGTATCAAGTGCCTCTAGCCAGCGTTCCAGGTTTGACAGCTCATAGTCCAGCTGAGTCTGAATAAACTGTGCACCTGCATTGACCTTCTTCTCGATGCGGAGCGCTTCATGTACTGGGTTGGGGTCGTTGGGGGAGCCTGCCGCACCCAGGAAAAGTTGTGGACGAAAGATCACTTCACGACGATCTAAAAATCGTCCCTCGTCGCGCAATCTTCGCAGGATCCATAGCATTTGCGTAGAATCAAGATCGAATGGCAACCCCTGAAATGGCGCCCGCCCAGCCGTGGGAGCATCTCCGGTTAAACAAAGAATGTTTTGGATATTTCGTGATGTTGCTCCAAGTACTTCGGATTGGAGATTGAGCCGGTTTTGATCGCGTGCAGTTATCTGTAGGATAGGTTCAATTCCCATGTCCTTCAGGAGCTTGCAGCAAGCCATACTGGACATGCGAGCAGTTGCTATCGGGTATGCAGCGATGTTGATGGCATGAACAAAATCATTCAGTCGATGTGCGTTCTCAGCGAAGGTAGAGGTTATTACGCCAGCAGGTGGGACAATCTCTGAAGTGATTACGAATTTGTCATTCGCGAGAGCAGCCTGTAGCTTGGAGACCGGTTTCATCGATGCAGGCTGGTGTTACTTATTGTCTCCTTTCCACCATTCCGATTGTCGCAAGTCATGGAAAAGTTGCAACACGTCCTCCCCCCACTTATCGTCGAACAACATCCTTATCAGAGAGATCAAATGGCGGCCTCGTGCAATCTTGACTGCATCTATCCATGTCGAGTGTCCGGCCTTATCCCAATCCAAGGGAGCTTGAACCTCTAAAAGTCTGTCAAGCTGTCCAGCTGCTTCAGCGCGATGGTAAATCAGATGCCATATGCAAGGTCGGTCCGGATCAACGCAACAGTGATCCGTTGCCCCACTACCACATGGACCATTACGAAGGCCCTTAGGACACAGCATTGGGCAAATGTAGGCCGTCTCCTGAAGAATGCAGTTCCCGCACATGCCGCATTGGAACAACCAGCCTTTAACCGACCTCTCTAGTGAGAGGACAAGTCTAGCGACCCTCCCCGGTTGGGTGGTCGGGAGGGCAGGTGACCTGAACCGTCGTATGCCCTTCATATGGAGAACTTTCCTTTGTTCACTCCGAAGACACGGATTGGATGCGGCTAACCTACCAGGATGGAGATGTGATTTTGCTCGACCTTGATTGGGTAGTGATCGAGCGGACGTGGAGGCGGTCCAGACACCACATTGCCGTGTTGATCAAAGACACCGTTGTGACAAGGACAGAAGAATTGCTTACGATCCGAAATCCAACGGATTCGGCAGCCCAGATGGGTGCAGATGTTCGACATAGCGACGAAATCTCGCCCGTTCTGTGTGAGAATGTAAACGGATAGGTCTTCCTCTGACGTGATCCATCCAGTCTGTTTTTGAATCCTGGTCTTGAACAATGTAGGTGTGCCCAGCGGGACTTTGTCGACCGAGCCTAAAGTTATCCATTGTTCAGCTTCCTGGCGCAGGGAGGGTCCGAGGATGTAGGCAAACGCAGGAATGGTATACGCTGCGGCTATGAGAGCCATGATGGCATTCGTGACCAGACTCAGGAATTGGCGCCTGTGGATGTTGCTTCCACTGTCTTCACCCATGGTTTGAATCCTTTGCTTCAATCATAGCGATTAGGCGGTTCTCTGTCATCTTCTGCTATGTAGCAATCTCACTCATCACCGCCATCAGCTAGCCTCTAGCACTCTCGTCGATAGAAATTTTAACGGGATCAGATTTTCACCAGAGGCGGCTTACGAGTTCTCGCCAACTTGCTTGTCAAAATCGCATCCGTTTATGTATGCCCGGATTAATCCGTTGTGCAATCCGTCAAGCTGAATTGAATACACCCTTCATTTCATTGAGCGAAACCTTTCTCCTTGAATGCGCGCGCAAAACGTGAGGTCTCACTTCCCGGCTCCTTAGCGGACTGATGTCGCCAGCGATCGTTCATCCTTCGATTGGAGAACTACGTCCGACGAAAAAGTTGTAAAGCGGAACTACGATCAGTGCAGTGAGCCATCCGCCCAGAAAGCTTTCGATCAATCCTAAGAGAAACGAGCTCCAACTGATGAATGTAAAGTCAGGTAGGATCATCTCCCAAAACCTTTGCATCAATCACCAGTTGGGAAGCAGAAGCCCTAAGAGCACGTCAAGGCTGAAGATGATCGCTGTTGAGAACGCAAGGGTCCAGGCTAATGGCCAAAATCGGAGCGGTTTCATCATTTTCTCCCTTCTGCTGAAAGTTTTTAATATGTCCTTCTGAGTGTGCAGTCGAGGCCCATTTGAGGTCTTTTTGGTTGCACTCGATAGTTCAGATTCAGATGCATCACGCTCCGCCTAGCTTGGATCGGAGCCTCCAGGTAGCGAGAATACTTTCTCGTGTCACTACGCCCATCCAATTTCCGTTTTCTGAAACATGTAGTTGACTAAGGTTGTCCATGACCATCTGCTCGAACGCCTCATAGACGCCCTCATCCGGGTGGACGGCAGGAAGCTCATGAAGTGACTTCATTGCCATACCCACTGTGGTAGCACCCCGATACTCCTGCTTGATAGCTTTGATCTCTTTCAATGTGATCACACCAGTGACTTGGGTTCCGCCGGACACAGGGAACCACTCCCTGCCGGAGGGGATAGCAATCTCATTCAACAACCGTTCCAATGTCATTGACGGTGGCACCGCAGGTCCGTCGTTTCGCATGATCTCCCGCACCTTTAAGCCGGACAATCCGGCTTTCAGCGCGGCATTCGCTGCGCTCTGGACGGACGCGTTTTGTAGGAACCACCCGACTAGCACGATCCAGAAGCCGTTTGCCAGGTGACCGTTCAAGATCTGTAGTGCTCCCCAGCCCATCAGACCAAAGGCCGCAACTTGTCCAAAGAAGCCAGCTATTTTCGTTGATCGCTCGAAGTTGCCGGTCATGCCCCACAAAAATGCTCGCAGGACACGCCCGCCATCAAGTGGGAATCCCGGAATGAGATTGAAGAGCATGAGCGAGAGATTCGCTATGCCCATCCAGCGTCCGAAGGCGGCAAGCTTCAAGCCCACCGCGTCTGGACCTGCCCAGCTTAACGCGCCAAATCCGAGGGCTAACAAAAGACTGACGACAGGTCCGGCAATGGCGATGAAAAATTCATCCCTTGCTCGCCGAGGCTCACGTGCCATCTGCGCTAAGCCCCCAAAAATGAAGAGGGTTATGGCGGTAACAGGAACACCGAGGCGAGTAGAGACAAGACTATGGCCAAGTTCGTGAGCGGCGATCGAAACGTAAAGGAATGTCGTAACGGCAATTGCCAACGTCCAGACATCAATTGTGCTCAGTTCGGGATAGGTAGAGGGAAAGTAGTAGCTGCCCAGTGACCAGAGGATCGCTCCAAAGGCAAGCATCCAGGTCAGATCGACACGGATTTCGATACCGAATATCTTTGCTAAAGCGATAGCGTTACGCATCAGACTTCACCTTATTAACCTTCACTCATAGGAATAGGCGAGGAGCTTGTTATGTACACACATTCTGGCAGCGAGCTCGCTCTTCTTGAAGAGCACTTTGGCGCTGGTAGCTAAGGGCACAACGGCGCAGGCCTTCCAGCCATGGATTTTGCGGGATGCTCAGAACTTATTTCGCGAAGGCCACTTCAAACTAGACGTTGGGAACTGAGCGCAAGAATACGGATGGGCCATTTAGCGCTTATGTGCCGTCACATAATCAGTTAAAGTGAAGGAAATCACACATTGCCCTGCAGTACATAGGACCTGGACTCCAACAGAACGAGACATTGTCGACAGGGTCGTTCAGTTGAGGCACGATGAGGGATCATCACGAGGAT
>WVZH01000212.1:29738-37671 GCA_011772595.1 Anaerolineales bacterium | reverse complement strand
CCAGAAGAGGATTTCTGAAAGCCATCCACCACCTTCTCGCCACATCGGGATTATTGGCGATACTCGGTCCGATCCTGGCCTTTTTTTGGCCCTCGAGTCTGGAAGAAGTGCCCTCTGGGCCCATCTCCGTCGGTGACGAGGGATCCATCCCAATCGGAAGCTCAAAGACTGTGCGGTTCGGTCGATACCCTGCGATGATCATTAACACAGAGAAAAAAGGATTGGTAGCCTACAACGCTGTCTGCACGCACTTTGCATGCATCGTGAAATGGAATCCAGTAAGTGATATGATCGAATGTCCTTGTCATGCGGGATTCTACAACCCCCTCGATGGTTCCGTCATCTCCGGGCCTCCACCAGCCCCGCTTGAGAAGCTTATTATGTCGATCGAGAGCGGTAAGATCTATATTGGGACCACCACCTAAACGCTAATGGACTAATCAGCATCCTGGCTTGAATCCAGAAAAAGTTATGAGCAAGGCAGGTGAGCGTACATTTCTAGCAGAAATTAGTTGAATTAGAAGTTTCGTCATTCCAGGAAACTGTTGGCTCCAAATCCTTGAATCATGTGATCGCTGTGTCACGATGGGACAATAGTCACGTTTTTCTTGTGTTACGCCATTTGGCCCTTTCCCCCATCGGGAGCTTCCCATACGATTAGACAGACCCTTCACCACGGAGGATTATCGCGCCATGTCATCGAATAAACGTTTTTGGATACCAACAGCTGCTGGTTTTATAGGAGCACTTGTGCTGGCCGGAATCTATTTCGGTATCGTCTCCCTTGCTGAAAGCCCTTCCCATGCTCTGGAGTTGTTCTGGGAAGATCGCTGGATCGTGCTCCCCATCATTCTGGGATTCGGGATCCAGGTGGCGTTGTACGTCATCTTAAAGAAGCGCCTCTTCATCCCCATTGCTGAAGTCGGCCCGAGTGGGGCACTTACGGGAGCTGGAGGCGGAGTATCGGCCACGGCGATGGTCGCTTGCTGCGCCCATCATGTGACCGACGTGCTCCCTTTGGTTGGACTTACAGCCGCGGCGACGTTCCTGGCCGAGTATAGGCTTGCCTTCATGCTCGTAGGCCTGGGGACTACGATCCTTGGCATCCTTGTGATGCTGGCGCTATTAATCCGCGCACGGCGCAAGGCTCAACGGCTGTCCCTGTTCACTGCGGAGGCTGCATGAGAATATCGATAGGGTCAACCCATAACAATGTGATCTCCACAAGTTGCTTGAGTATTCCACGATTGTTTGTGCTCGTTCTTATCTTCGCCGCTGGATGGGTACTAAGCGGATGCAGTCGCTCCTCCGTTGCAGGTCGAAAAGGGGAGTCAATCGTGGGAGATGAGTTATCCACGCAAGTCCTCTCACTGCCACCATCCCAAGATGTATCACGTGTGGATCGCCAGGGTGCGGTAGAGGTGGCCGTCACACCATTGGACACGAATGATGAATCGGAAAGGGTTCTTCTCTTCGAGGTATCCATGAACACGCATTCGGTTGACCTCTCAATGGATCTAGCTCGACTGTCTACCTTGACGACAGACCTCGGTTTGAGCCTAGACGCCGAATCCTGGACCGGGGGAAGCGGTCACCATGTGCGCGGCCTTCTGAGCTTTTCAATGTACACCCCGGATGGAACTTCGTTAGTGGTTGGTGCAAGAGAATTGATCCTAACGATTCGCGATGTTGATGTCCCAGAAAGAGTCTTTGTATGGCAGGTATCCGAGATACCCTGAGGTCGAGATTGCCCCTGGTCGTAATTGGGGCTCTTGTAGGGTTGGTCCCGGTTATCGGCTCACCGATATCCAGCTTTGCAAGCGATGACTCGCGCGACAAGGTCCACATCTACTTCAGCGCAGGCTGCGCGGATTGCTGGCCGTATGTTGAGGAGGTTATGATTCCCACCCTGCGCGCTGGAGGCATCTCGGCTGAGGTCGAGATCCACGATTATACAGTGCCTGCGGAGCGGACACGTCTGCTGGAGATGGCAGACAGCATCGAACTACCGCGCTCGATCGCAGATTCTCTTTATGCCTTTGTTCCCCTCCCGGAGGGCGAGCTTGTCATCTTAGGACATGTGCCTCCGGATCTGATCGAGCAGGTCCTGGAAAGTGTGGATCTCCCGTGGCGGTTCGTGATCTGGCAGCCGGAGATGCACGGCGAGCCGACGGAATACCGCCTGTGGGCTTGGGCGGGCGACGTCATGACATTTGACATCGAGACACCCTTTGAGAAAGCTCTCCCTGAGGCGCTGGCTTCGCAGGGATCCTTACCAATCGGACTTGCGAACCTCAACCAGCTTCTCCCGGCCGTGATCATCACCGGACTCGTCGATTCAGTCAACCCATGTGCCTTCGCGGTGATCCTGCTTCTGCTGGCATTTCTCTTTACTATTCGTCAGTCGCGCCAGCGCATCCTTCAACTTGGTTTTGTGTACATCGGGATGATCTTTTTAGTATATTTCGCCATCGGGCTTGGAATCTTGCGGGCGGTGCGCCTCTCGAGTGATCCCCACTTTGTGGCGCGCGCAGGGAGCTGGATCCTGATCGGATTGGGGGGGATCAACCTGATCGAGTATTTCTTTCCGCGTTTCCCAATCAAGCTGCACATGCCAATGATTGCCGGCCAGAAGACGAATGAACTGCTCAAGAAGGCTACTGTACCGGCTACTGTGGGTGTTGGGGTATTGGTGGGCTTATGCACCTTTCCGTGTTCTGGCGGGGTATATGTGTCGATCATCACGTTGTTGAACGCGAAGACAACGTTGGGGTGGGGCGTCGGTTATCTTGCACTCTACAACCTACTTTTTGTCCTGCCGTTAGTAGTAATCTTGGTTGGCGCAGGTAATCGCATTGTTTCGAAACGGTGGGCACGATGGGAGCGTGAGCATTCGCTCAGGATTCGTCTTTGGTATGGCTTAACCATGGTAGGACTTGGCGTGGTTATGCTGCTATGGGTGATTCAGTGAGAAAGAGTCCGGTCCTTCGAATCGGATACAACAATGTCTGAGGAGGGCTGTGTGAGGCGTTCAGTTCCTATTCTTGTGATGGCATTGGGACTGACGGTGATCCTCTTTGGAGTGATTGCGGCCAGATACAGCAGACTCCTGGCATCACCTGGAGACGCTCCCTTGCCAATGTCAATAGCGGGTCTGCTACTCGAGGATTTCGCATTTGGGGAAGAGGCGGTCGTTGAAATCACAAGGCTGCATCGTGCAGAATTCCCCCTCACTTCCGGGGCGATGGGATCCTATGGGGGGCACGCCGAAATCCGCTTGTGGTCGACGGGGACGGTGAACAGGCTAGTTGCTGCCAAAATGGTGTCTGCTATGCGAAACGCGATTGGTGCTGGAAACGCACCCTTTATCTCGGTCAGTGAAGCGAATTACAACGGGAGGACGATCTATCGAGTGGATGGAATGGGGCAGCAACACTATTACTTTCATGTGGGCGATTTTGTAATCTGGTTTGCTGCGGAATCATCTTTGGCCGATCAAGCCCTAGATGAGGTATTGGAGTTTTACCATGAATAAACGACATTGGATCTTGATGTTGCTCTGTTGTTTGGCACCACTAGTCGCTCTTGGGGCTATCTTTGTGCTCAAGATCCCTCTCAACACCGTGTTGCTTATTGCTCTGGTCCTCATCTGTCCACTTAGCCACATCCTCATGATGTTGTTTATGGATCAGGAACATACTTCTGCAATACGGGAGAACACTTACCGGAGCGGGGGATAGTGGTATGCAACTATTGCGTCGGTAGGCAAGCAAGGAGTTAAGAATGTTGGCAGACGTTGGATTGGTCTCTTTGTTTCTTTCCTTCCTCGTGGCGATTTATGCCACATTCATTTCGTTCCAAGGTGGCAGAAGGAACACGGATACGTTTATCGCAAGTGGACGAAATGGCGCGATCCTGACTTTTCCATTGCTTACGATTTCGGTGACAGCGCTGGTTATTAACCTGATAAAAATGGATTTCTCCTTGGCATATGTGTCTGATGTCACAAGCCGCGCCATGTCGCCGTTCCTGCGGGTGACCGCCCTTTGGGGCGGTCAAGCTGGTTCGATTCTCTTCTGGGCGTGGCTGATGGCCGGCTATGTTGCAGCTGTGACGATACGGAAGTGGCAGCGCAATAGAGAGTTAATGCCTTATGTAGTAGCGGTCGCCATGGGGACAACGGCGTTCTTCATCGGCCTCTCACTCTTCGTTTCTAACCCTTTTACCCGCCTGTGGCACGTTCCCGGGGCCCAGGAACTAACACCAGCGGTCTTCAAACTTGCGGGTGCCATGGCGTACGTGCCGCAAGATGGGCAAGGATTAAACCCTCTTCTACGCCATTTCGGAATGATCGGTCACCCACCTACAACGTATCTCGGCTTTACCGGCTTTGTCATCCCCTTCGCTTTCGCAATGGCCGCTCTCATCACAGGCAAGGCTAACGAAGATGCTTGGATCCGCACAACGCGCCGTTGGACCTTGGTTGCCTGGCTGTTCCTGAGCGTTGGGCTGGTTCTCGGCGGCAGGTGGGCGTACGATGTTCTTGGCTGGGGAGGCTTTTGGGGATGGGACCCCGTTGAAAACGCCATGCTCATGCCCTGGCTGACAGGCACCGCGTTTCTGCACTCCGTGATGATCCAGGAAAAGCGAGGGATGTTGAAAGTCTGGAACATAGTCCTTATCATCCTTACCTACGCGCTGATGCTCTTCGGCACCTTCATCACCCGTACAGGCGTGATCAGTTCGGTTCACTCCTTCGCCAAGTCCGCGTTGGGTCCCGCCTTTTTTACCTTTATTGGCTTCACGTTTATCGGCTCGATGTCGCTGTTGTTTAAACACCTAGGCACGTTGAAGTCGGAGCATGAAGTGGAGAGCTTTTACTCGCGTGAAGCGCTGTTCCTGCTACAAAATGTGCTCTTTGTAGCCATCGCCTTCGCGGTCTTCTGGGGCACAGTCTTCCCCATGATCTCTGAACTGATCACAGGGACCAAGATCACTGTAGGACCGCCGTTCTTCAAGCGCGTGACTGGACCCATGTTTTCAGTGCTTGTGCTGCTCATGGCGATAACGCCCTTTTTTGCCTGGCGCAAGCAATCCGGAAAAAGAACGGCAAGAACACTTCTCCCGCCACTTCTTCTTTCAGTGATCGTGACCCTATTTTGGAGCTATTTCCACCGTCACCACCCCTCCTCTTACATCGCGCTTTGGATCGTCTCCTTCGTGGCTCTTTCGATTCTTCTCGAGTTCACGCGAGGTGTTCGGGCGCGCATGCGTACCCAAGGGGAAACTCCACTGCATGCCCTTCTACGACTGATGGGTCGGAATCGCAGACGCTATGGTGGTTATCTGGTTCATCTGTCGGTCATCATGATAGGGCTGGGGTTTATCGGGGATGCTTTCTTCAAGTATGAGACTCAAGGGACATTAGCGATAGGTGAGCAGCTTGAGCTGGGGGGGTATGAGTTAGAGTTCAACGGGTTGGAGCAATTTCCCGGTTCGGACGGCAGGGAAGTAGTGGAAGCCACTACAACCCTTTTCAAAGATGGGCGCCCAATCCGAGAGCTCAACCCCCGTCGTGATTATTTCGTCGTGCAGCGTCAGCCAGTCACAGTTCCAGCCGTTCACAGCACTATGAGTGAAGACGTGTACGTCCTGCTTGTGGGTTGGGAAGAAATCGGTTTGAGCGCTTCGACTTTCAAGATCTACGTCAATCCGCTCGTGAATTGGACATGGTTTGGGGGAGTGGTACTTGTGGTGGGCGCATTGATCGCCGCGTGGCCGAACGGCGGTTTGCTGGGCAGCAGATCATACAGCCTCAAGCCCCGCAAGCTGGCGCCGCGCCCGGCGGTGGGAGATTGAGCGGTCATGAAGTCACGATATTTGTTGGCGGGTTTTCTCGTGGTTTTCGCTCTATCGCCCTCATCTGTCGCCTACGCACAAGAGGGCGATGGTGAATTCCCTACGGACGATGAAGTCAATTTCATCGCCAAGCAACTCTACTGTCCGGTATGTCCAAACACACCTCTGGACGTCTGTGAGACTCAGGCATGTCAGGACTGGAGAGCGCAAATAAAGGATCAACTTAAAGCAGGCTGGACGGAGGATCAGATCATTGATTACTTTGTCCTGCAGTACGGTGAGCGGGTGTTGGCCGAACCCCAGCGACGGGGCTTCTCGGCGTTGGTGTGGGTCTTGCCTTTGATTGCGGTCGGCTTGGGGTTGAGCGTCTTGTGGTACGTCCTCAGAGGATGGAAGATAAACCGCGAAGCTCCGGAGGAGGTGGTTTTCGAGGAAGTGAAACTCGAACCAGAGGTTGTGGCACGTATCGAGGATGAACTGAGCAGGATGCGGTGACACTTGGTATTTTTATGGGAGCGAGTGGATAAATTGAGGTCGAATGAATTGAGAGGCAACCGATGAGCCTGGGTGCAGTCTTTGTAGGATTGGCAATGATGCTCGTTTCAACAGTCGTTCTTGCTGACCCTTATTTGAGAAAGAAGCATGGTCAACCAATTCAGTCCATGGTGCCGGATGATAGTCTCGTGCCGGACAAGTATGCGGTATTGATTCCCTTGCGAGATCTGGATTTTGATTTTCAGCTAGGAAAAATAGCTGAGGAGGATTACCTCTCGGCGCGTGTCGAGCTCATGCAGGATGCTGCGGAGGCCATGAAGGCACATGATCGTCGGGACCAAGCCATGGACCCTAAGATTGAAGTGCTGGTTCGGCGCCTGCGAGCGTTGAGCTCGGATGCTATGACGTGCCGCAATTGTGGTTCCCAGTTGAAGTCGGGAGATCGTTTTTGTTCGAGCTGTGGATTGGAGCTGGCTTGATTGTTTCCGCCGAGATTGACTATGGAGCTGAGCGACCAGCACGCTCTCGTTTTATCGCCATTTCTTGGCCACAGGCAGAGAAGAGTCATGGGTAAAATCATCAGCTTACTTATTCTATCTATAGGGTTATTCCTGCCCACTGTATCCGGAATTGCTCAAGAGGGCACACCTACCCCCGAAGTGGGTATTCTCGTTCGGGGGTTTCTTGCGAACCACACAACGGGTGAGCCCGGTCCAGAGGGACTTGAATTGATGCTGCACGCTTGGGATGAAAGCGGCGCTGCGCGTGGGATGGTGCATGGGGTATCCGGACCCGATGGGGTATTCGAGCTTGAGGGAGTGATCGTGGAGGCTGGTGTGTTCTACGCTGTGATGGCAAGGTACGAAGGCGTCGCATATTTCTCCGAACCAGTAACGGTGGGTGAGGATGGAACACTACCCAACATCGAGGTTGCCATCTATGAGACGACCTCCGATACGACTGAAATCTACCTCGATGTGTTCCAGGTCGGGGTAGGCACGGGTCAGGGTGGCCTCGCCATCGCGGAACTCTATATGCTCTCCAATCGAGGAAATAGGACTGTCGTCGGCTCAAACGACCTTGGGGAGGGGGAAGGAGGGCCACTCATGTTTAGCCTTCCCCCCGACGCGGCGAACGTTTCCTTCCCCTCTGCGTCACCCGAACGGTATAGGGTTTTTCCTGGCGGTTTTTTCGACACGGGCGGTCTAAGGCCGGGCGACGGTACCGGTCATGTTCTGGTTAACTACATTTTGCCTTATGAAGAGGACTCTCTAACTCTCATACGCCCTGTGCCGTTCGACCTGGGTGAGGTTAAAGTGTTCATACCCCATCAGCTCGGACTGCAGGTGGAGATAAGTGAAAGTATGGCTGAGGGGGTGAAGGTGATGAGTTCGAGCGCGGAGGCCTTCGAGGTGTATTCACTTGGTCCGCTGCAGCAAGGCGATTCTGTTGAGTTGATCGTGACAGGAACCCTGCCGAGCCAATCACCACTTGCGAGTGATCAGGCGCTCACAAGTGTATTGCGCTTCGATCCCGGTTTGTACTGGGTCGCTTCGATCCTCGGCGTTACGCTTATTAT
>WVZH01000212.1:21556-29669 GCA_011772595.1 Anaerolineales bacterium | reverse complement strand
TCGCTCTATTAACAGGCGTCGCTTTCTTAGTTTTTCTCTTCTGGTTTTTTCTCCCATTTCCCCTCCTTTGGTGAAAAAAAGACGTAGCGTGGGTTACACGCGACGTTTGATTCTAACAGCCCTTTTAATTGAGGGAATTCTAACTTTCTGAGTTTAATCTGGAGCGATGAATTCACACCCGGTTGTGGACCAAGCTCGGAAGTATCGACGACCCTTCATCGCTTTTTTCGATTCCGGGTAAGGGCCCTTGGATTCAAGGACAGTTAAGGGTCCTGGGAAATGAAGATTCGGTCAGGCAATGCCAGGCAATAGACATATCCCAAGGAGGGATTACGATGGGAAGAAAGATTGTCTCGGAGAGAAATTTGAGTCAGGCAAAACTCCAGATGCTAATCGACTATTACCTTGGTGATATGAGCCACCGGGGTTGTACACAGGATTTTATCAGTACGAATCGACGCACACTTAGACGTTTCGTTCGAAGATCTTTCCCCAGCTCGACAGAAGTGAAAACAAGTGAGATTATGAAAGAGGTGATTGATAGCTATGTAACCAGCTTGCAGAACCGCGAGTATAAATGGGATAACCACCCCACTAGAGATCCGATCCCGGGTAGACTCTCGCCTTTCACCATACGGAAAGAAATCAAGATCCTGAAAGGATTCGGCACGTAGGCGCCCGGTGATGGGGCGTGGGTACGGATCGCCTCGAAGGTGAGCCGCCATTTACAGATATCCATCCTACCAAAACCCAAGGCAGAAGAACCCGACGCTTGGCGACTGCGCTGGACAAGAGTCACCCATAAAGAATGATAATAACCAATTGTGTCGAATAGGTCAGCGTGTGAGGGCTTTCCAGCGATCGGTGGCGGATCGGTTCATATGAGCTTTGCGCAAAATCGTCTTGGCTGACGGCTTCGCCCAGTCGGGAGCCGGTATGTCGTAATCAAACCCAGGTAGGTATACACGCTCAATCTCCTCGTCGAGCAAGTATTCGATGGCCAAGATCAGTGGCTCATCCTCCGGCGTAACCAGTGTCCATGCCACGCCTGCAGCATGAACACGAGCCGTGCGTCCGATGCGGTGGATATAGTTTTCAGCTTGATCGGGTGGGTCGAAGTTGACCACATGTGAGATACCCTCGATGTCTAGACCCCGGGCAGCGATATTCGTGGCCACCAAAACGCGAACCTTCCTGGCTCGGAAACGCTCCAGCGCGCGGATGCGCTGCGCCTGACGGAAATCGCTGTGGATGACCGCCACGGAGAAACCAGATTCACGCAGCTTGCGCGTGACGATGTTGGCCTCCTGCTTGGTGCGGGTGAAGACTAAGGCGCTCTCGACAGAATCAAGATTGAGAAGCTTGAGCAACAATGGAAGCTTGAGGTGCTTGGGCACCGGATAGAGCTCTTGTTTGATGGCATCTGGTGGTTGGGCCGTGTCAATCTCTACGCGTACGGGGTCTGTGAGAAAACGGTAAGTGAGGGAGACGATCGGCTGCGGCATGGTTGCCGAGAACAGCATGGTCTGTCGCTCTGCAGGCATACGGTTAACGATATGTTCGATGTCCGGCAGGAAGCCCATGTCCATCATGCGGTCGGCTTCGTCGAGAACCAAGATCTCGAGGTCCTTGAAGCGCACATTACCACGCCGCATGTGATCCATCAATCGCCCCGGTGTCGCGACGACAAGATCCACGCCGCGACGTAGACGCCCGGCTTGGCGTCCCAACGAGGCGCCTCCATAAATTGCCACCACACGCAAGCGTGTGAAGCGTGACAGGTTACGAGCCTCCTCGGCGATCTGCACCGCTAGCTCACGTGTTGGTGCAAGCGCGACCATGCGTGGATTATCCGATGGTGGAGATTTCAGTAAGTGCTTCAGCGAGGGTAGAAGAAAGGCGACAGTCTTGCCGGTGCCTGTTTGAGCGGTGCCAAGTACGTCTCGATGTTGTAGTGCGGCTGGAATAGCCTGTTCCTGCACGGGCGTGGGCTTCTCGAAGCCCTCATCTTTCACCGCTCGCATCAAGGCTTTGCCCAAGTGAAAATCCTCAAATTTCATTCCTATTTCGATTATGTCCTCCTCGAACCGGATCAACCTATAAAAAAACCGCTCCAGACAGGGAGCGGTGCGTCGGCCGATCCAGTAAGGTGATTGGAAGTGTATCGCACCCGAATTCGGCTGTCAAGGAGGGTGTAAGATAGGTGCCGCTGGAAACCCCTGTTCAATTGGTGAAAAGCGTGATAATATTGGCTCTTGAAGGTTGCATGTAAGTTCTGTCTGGAAGTCGAAAGATCACGGCCTGAGCTTCGTATGCCCAGGCAGTTTCTTTTTTTGAACCCGACCGCCAGGAACGAAACAAGCGCCTCAAATCACATTTGCCAAAGGAGGCAATATCTAATGTCGGAACGAATTCTTGGTACGGTCAAGTGGTTCAATGGTGGCAAAGGCTACGGCTTCATCGAGCGCGAAGATGGCGACGATGTGTTTGTCCACTACTCGGCGATCCTGGGCGAAGGCTTTCGCAATTTAGACGAAGGCCAGCGCGTAGAGTTCTCTATTGAACAGGGCCCCAAAGGCTTTCAAGCCGTTAGTGTCACGGTCGTCTAGCCTGAAAAGACCGAAGAACGAAAGCCCCATGCAGTGCATGGGGCTTTTTCACTACGAAATTGTCTATGTACGATCACCCTTTGCATCAGCGACAAATTTGAAGTCAAATCTTTGGATAAAATCGCTTCCGATTTCATGAAAGATTCAGAACCAAACCAGATATTTAAAAATCTAGATCATCTATGATCAGAAGTAACATGCAGGGGTTCCGCCTCCGGCGATATGATAATCTTGATCCAGGTACCAGGACGCCGTTGAACTAAAGAATGACGCGATATCCATCGAGGTGTGAAATGACTAATCCAGAGGATCAAATCAAGACCAAGATGCTGACTTTCCAGCGAAATGAGATCACCGAATACCACCTTTACTCCAGGATCGCCAAAAGCCAGAAGTCGCCTGAAAACAGGAAGATCCTTTCTCGCATCGCCGAAGAGGAATTGGCCCACTACCACTTCTGGGAAAATCTCACTGGCCAGGAGGTCCAGCCCAATCGATTGCAATTAGGTTTCTATTACTTGCTCAGTCGTCTGCTGGGATTTACTTTCAGCGCCAAGCTTTTGGAGAGCAAGGAGGAGGATGTCCAGGATTACTACGCCGAACTCAGGCCGGTTGTTCCAGACATCGATCGTCTGATCCAAGATGAGCAAACCCATGAGCAAGCGCTACTCGACCTCCTTGACGAGGAAAGCCTCCGCTACACGGGTTCGATCGTGCTAGGGCTGAATGACGCCCTCGTGGAGCTCACCGGCGCACTCGCCGGACTGACGCTCGCGCTGCGCAACAGTTCCTTGATCGCCCTCACCGGATTGATCACAGGTAGTGCCGCGGCGCTCTCGATGGCCGCTTCAGAATACTTATCCACGAAATCCGAAGGTGGAGATCAGGAACCCATCCGCGCCGCCCTCTACACGGGTGTTGCCTACATCTTGACTGTGTTCCTGCTGATCCTACCTTACTTGCTGCTCTCGAATCTTTTCCTCGCGCTAGGACTAACACTCTCCACGGCAGTGACGATCATCGCTGCGTTCAACTACTACATTTCCGTGGCCAAGGACCTCCCTTTCCGCGATAGGTTCTTGGAGATGGCGGGCATCAGCCTAGGCGTAGCCATCTTCAGCTTCGCTGTCGGTGCCCTCCTACGAAGCCTCTTCGGTTTTGACACCTAGACGCGAGATGCCCCTGACCTTCGTAAAAGCGCAAGGTGCAGTTACTCTCTTCATCAATACATTATCTTCCGATTTCGAAAGAAACAGAAGGTATTCAAGCAATAATCTTTAACAAGCACTTGACATTGTGGGAAAAATAACCATCAACATCACGTTAAACACGGCCCAACGCTCAGACACATTCCGCAATTCCTCCAAAATCCTCAGCATCGCCAATGTTTCGAGCTTACAATACTTCCAAAGGGCTTCACCAAGGTGTTCTGTCTCTATGGGATCTTTCAGTTCAACGATGCTAAGAAAAGCCCCAATCGTCTGATTACCGTCGGAGATCNNAGAGATGTGCATCTCGGTTTCGCCCCAGCGAGACTCTTTCCAGCCTCGACGGTTGCGGCAAACCTTCCCATCGGGTCAACGTTCAACATCCCTCTGGTGATCTCGCCATTCACTCAAGCCAGTCCGCTTGTTACGTGCAGGATCACAGGCCACAACATCATACACATCAGCGCGGGATACCCATTTTCAATGACTATTCACGCGAGAATATGTGGACACACATGAAGGCANNAAAAGGCCCATCGGCAGGCGTGCATTATGGTCTGGCCCATGGTAAAATCAAGTTAATCTTATAGCCGGTTTAAGGTGCATCCATTGCCGTCAAACCCTCTTATGGGATTGACGGCATTTTTAGAATGCATAATTTCAAGGAGCATGGCTGATGGAAAATAAACTCTATGTCGGAAACCTGGCATATTCCACTACCGAGGACGATTTGCGTGCGCTCTTCGCTGACGCGGGGACGATATCCTCTGTGGCTTTGATCAAAGATCGGGACACAGGCCGATCCAAGGGATTTGCATTTATAGAGATGAGCTCCCAGGACGAGGCTCAGAAGGCCATCAGCATGTTCAACGGCAAAGTATTGAACGAACGCGAGTTGACAGTGAACATCGCCCGACCACGCAAAGAACGCGGTGGATTCAGCGACCGTCGAGGCGGCAAGCGGCGAGGCGGTAAACGCCGCTATTAAGGGCTCTGTATGGCATTCAAAGTCGATGATTGGGTTGTTCACCCACAGCATGGTGTAGGGCGGGTCGTCAAAATTGAGATTCGCCAATTTGAGTCGGGAACTGCACAGTTGTATTACGAGATCTCCCTCCTGAACGGCACCGTGTGGGTGCAGGTGGACCCATCGTTCTGCGGACTTCGAAAGTTGACTGCCAAGGGCGATCTCGCCAGGTACCGCGACATTCTAAAAAGTCGTCCGACAACTTTGAATGCGGACTACCGCCAGCGCCAGATCGAATTAACCGATCGCTTAAGACAAGGTTCCTTACAAGCCAGGTGCGAAGTGGTGCGTGACCTGAGCGCACTTGGTTGGTATAAACCACTAGGCGAGGGCAATGCCGCACTCTTGCGCGTTGCCCACCAGGCTCTAAATCAAGAATGGGCTATGGCAGACGGTGTGTCACTCAGTGAGGCGACTCGCGAAGTTGAATCGCTTCTCCAAGAGGGTAAATCAATGTACATGAAGTAGAATGGTTTGCCGGCAAGTTCTACTTCTTTTCCTACCTCTTTCCAACAAACTTCCCCCTGATAAGCATCTGGCTGTTGCCTTGTAATAGGTTACTATGTTCTCACCGCCGCATCCCCACCCGACGAAGAAACTGGGGTTCTTCCAGGGTCTCAAGGCATACTCTAAAGTGCTCCGCGAATGGTTTATCTCACGACTATTCACACGCGATACCACCACTTTCATCAATTGAAATTCCCACGCTATCCATAGTTGGATATCTCCACTCAGCTAAGCCTGGAAAGAATCGTGTCCAGACATCTCATCCTTTATCTTTTTAGAGGATTCTCGTGGAGATGGCAGCATTAGCAGCCCGTCCCTGATCTCCTCCGGATAGAATGACAGAGCTTTCTCCAACAAACTCTCAAGTTCCCTGAGGAATGGACACCTCTGGTTGAAGGTATAGGGTCGCGCACGGCCCACGTGACGACTCACCAATACCCCTCCAAGCTCCAACTTGTACAAATGCTTCTGAATTCCATAGACACCTGTCTCAAAGAAGCGGGCGATCTTCGGCATAGCCTTCATTGCGTGTGAATGTAAAGATCAACACACGCTCACTGTTTTCTGAACCGAGGATTGGCTCTAACATCAGATTGACCAAATAACTTGGCTATATAACCAATTTTCTTGGTTACATTAACAACTTTATTGGTTAATAAACAACAGCATGGATCAAATACAAGGGATGGGTTGGATGCTTGACTCACTGATATGGGGATTTCGATCCACATTAATATGAGGAATAACGTTCAAATCAGGAGATTCATAGTATCCGAGATCTGCTTCCGATTAGTTGTGGAATCAGTTCCAGCTTTGAGATTTATAAATAAAGATATATTTTTATCGGATTTCGCTAATAACCGGAAGCAGCTTCCGATCAGTAGAGCAATCAGCAGCAAATTCATAGTAGAATAGCCAATGCTACATTATGTCTATTGCCTGGCTTTCTGAAGACGGTTAAGGGTCTTTGGAAAAACAGGCATTGGCTCACGTGAGACCCTTCACCGGGTTACAACCAAAGGCGACCAAGGGTCTGTTTAGAACCCATGAGGACCTGCAAAACCCTGATTCATGGGTTCCCTGCCTGCACCTGTGGCGCAGGCACAGGTGGCCTGCTGGCGCAAGCCAGGACAGGATCCCATCGTCGCCTCAGACCAGGAGCCCGGCACTTTGAAAGTGCCGGGCACTTTCAAAAAAAACCTCCTCTTCGGCGGGACATCAAGAGACGTTGTCCTACGGCTTGGGGAAGCCCTTGCCGCCTCCTTATACCGCCGCTACTGGTGGACAAGGATCCAGCAATCTCCAAAACACGTTCTTGACCACAGGGTACTTCTGCGGGCAGTTTCTCCCTCAAGCTGACAAGATAGCATAACGGCTATATTGTTGTCTTTCTTGCTACCCGAATTCTCCTTACAAGCTGAATTCAAGATCTGGGTTGCATTGATATCTACAGGTAAAAAGAATGATGAGTATGGCAAGCATCGGGTTCCAACTGTTTGGGAAAATCATCCTCAAGCAAGTCGTAGGGACGCCCTGGTGGGGCGTCCAACGGTTTTAATTGGAAATCGGTTTGATATATGGGGAAGATGTGCCCCCTTCTGGGTAACCCTATGAGGCAATGGGTAAGTTCGAATTATGGTCGCTTGGATGGACGCCTTTCCAGGCCTCCCTACGAAGGCTTTCATGATAACGATGGACGCCCTTCTAANNCGAGGATTTTGGCTCCGATTTTATGCAGCCATTCGACTAATGCGCAAGGTGTACATCCTATGCTTATAATCTTTCAATTCTTGAGCGGCTTATTGTAACCGTTCAATCACCCCTTTCATTCGCTCAAGAGCCTTCTCAATTCTTTCGACGGAGTTCGCATAGGACAGACGCAGGTAACCTTCACCATATGCGCCAAAAGCGGAACCAGGCAACAAAGCCACCCCTGCTTCTTCGAGCAGCAAGTTTGCTATCTCGCTCGACGTTTTGGTAAATGCCTTAACATTAGGGAAGACGTAAAAAGCCCCTTGGGGTTTTTGGCAACTGACTCCTTGTAATTCGTTCAACCCCTCCACGATGATGTCGCGCCGTTTTTGGTACTCGGTGACTACTTCCACAACTTGATCCTGTCGGCCAGTGAGAGCTTCTATCCCCGCATACTGGGTGAAGTGTGCCGTGCAACCCACACTGTGGGTGAGCAACAACTGGACGCGTTCGGCCAGAGAGGTCGGCATGATCCCGAAGCCCAATCGCCAGCCTGTCATGGCATATGTTTTAGAAAATCCATCCATGATGATAGTACGTACAGCCATGCCAGGTAGCGCGGCAATAGAGATGATACTCAGATCATCATAAACAATGCGGGCGTAAATCTCGTCGGAGAGTACCCAACTATCAAACTTCTGGGCAGCGGCTGCAATGTGTTCCAGGTCTGTCCGAGGCATTACTCCCCCGGTTGGATTGCTGGGCGAATTGAGAATGATGAGTTTTGTACGTTCGTTGATAATTTGATCGAAGGCATCCAGATCGAATGAGAATTGATTCTCTTCCAAGAGTGGCACCGGTACCGGCTTCCCGCCAGCAACCTCGATCATTGCCTCATAGGTGGGAAAGCCGGGGTTTGGGTATATTACTTCGTCACCGGGTTCTACCAGCGCTAGGGTGGGGAAAAACAGATTCGGCTTTGCGCCTGGGCTGACAACTACTTGCTCAGGACTGATCGTCATATCACGACGCTGCCCAGCATCGGCCGCGATGGCAGCGCGTAATTCCTT
>WVZH01000212.1:19803-21551 GCA_011772595.1 Anaerolineales bacterium | reverse complement strand
CCCGCCTGACTAATATTTGAAAAAGTCTCGAAATCGGGCTGGCCGATCTCCAGGTGGATGATCTCACTCCCGCCAGCCTCCAATTCTTGTGCGCGGGCTAGAACCTGATATGCACCTTCGGGTTTTAAGTGACTTGTCCGCCTCGCAAATGTCGTCATATCATTCCTCTAACAGCCGGAGCAGTTCTTCAAATTCGTCATCCTTGATGGTGAACCAATTCTCTTTCTGCGGGAATTCCTTCGTCACCACCTCGGTGACATATTGCCGCAATCCCTTAAGAATGACCTCTCCCGCATTGCCAAAAACCTTGGCCATGCGAGGTTTGAATTTGGGATAAAGACCGAACATGTCGTGGTAGATAAGCAATTGCCCATGGGCGTCTGGCCCAGATCCCAAGCTCATGATGATGCAATTCTCAGCACGTTCAGTGATGATCTTACAAACACGATCGGGCACCATCTCCAGCAGGATGCAGAACGCACCTGCTTCTTCGAGAGCTTTTGCGTCAGTGATGATTGTTTTTGCTTGTAATGCGCCGCGTCCTTGGACACGGTAACCACCCAATGCGCTTACACTTTGCGGTGTCAATCCCAGATGGCCCATCGCAGGTATACCCGCCCTGCTGATAGCGTGAATACGTTCCGCCATCTCGGCGCCGCCTTCCAGCTTGATGGCGTCACAATCGGCCTCAGCCATAAAACGACCAGCATTTCGGATAGCAATTTCGTTGCTAGGTTGATAACTCATATAGGGCATGTCGCCGATCAAGAATGCTTTGGTTGCTCCTCGGCGCACAGCCTGTGTGTGGCGAATCATGTCATCCATGGTGACCGGCAAGGTGGTGTCGTAACCTAGCATAGTCATTCCCAAGCTGTCGCCCACCAGAATCATGTCGACACCCGCTTCCTCCTGGAAGTAGGCTGTGGGGTAATCGTAGCAAGTGAGCCAACTAATGGGCTCGCCAGCTTCCACCTTCTCAAACAACGTTCGAATGGTGACTTTTGATCTCTCACTCATATCAAGCCTCCAATTCCAATGTTGCATCCACAGCATCTATTGAGCGTCGATACGGATGGCTTCGATTTTTAAGTCCATATTCCTACACGAGCTCCTCATGCATGACGTTTTTACATTTCTGTGTATCGCCGGCAAAACACTGAGTATCGCTTACCCAGGTTCGAAAAGTCGTGCGCCCGGACCGACCATCGTCACGTCCTCAAGAATTTCGGTCTTATATCGTATCGCGTTCGTCGCGCCTTCAATGGCTGCCAGTGGATGCGGAATACCTAGCCATTTATCATCGACCGGTACGGCACCCCTGGCAAACTCGGGGGCCTGAGCTTGTGCTCTATTCATTAGAATGTCCCCCCTCAGTGAGGCGTGGCTAGCCCATCAACCATCGCGCCACATCCACCGCCCTGGCCGCGTCGTGGGCGTATGCATCGGCGCTGATCTCCTCGGCAAAAGCGGCCGTCACCGGCGCGCCGCCGACCATGATCTTGACCGAATTCCGCAACCCAGCCTTTTCCAGGGCTTCAATCGTCACCTTCATCTGGGTCATGGTAGTGGTCAGCAAGGCGCTCATCCCGACCAGATCAGGTTTGTGCTCGCGGACAGCCTCCACAAAAGCGCTTGGCTCTACGTCAGTCCCCAGATCGATGACCTCAAAGCCACCCCCTTCCAGCATCATCCTGACCAGATTCTTGCCGATGTCGTGCAGGTCACCTTTCACTGTTCCCAAAACGTAC
>WVZH01000212.1:0-19798 GCA_011772595.1 Anaerolineales bacterium | reverse complement strand
GCCCGTGCGGCGGCAAGCACCTCGGGTACATAGAGATCGCCCGCCTTGAAATCTCGGCCGACCTCGTCCATGCCGGCGAGCAGCGCGCCATTCAAAACTTCGCCCGGTGCCATTCCCGCATCAAGTGCTTCCTGGACCAGCTCAGCCACCGCGTCAGTCTTGGCTTGGTATAGGTTCGTTGCGATTTTCTGTAGTACGTCTGCCATTGCCTGAAACCTCCTATTGTATTTTGATTACTGACCGCAAATAATGAGGCGGCCTTTGGGTTTTCCATATGGGGTTTGACCGCCCCACAGTTGTGAATGCCAAATCCATTCCTGGAAAGTGCCAAGTGTCTCCTGACACCCAGTCTAAATCGAAATATTCACCCTATCCAGCCTCCCAAATTCTTCGATACGATAGTTCAAGCTTTAAGCCGGAATCCTTCCGGAAACGGATCATCGCCATCCAGGACAAACTGGTGCAACCCCGTGATATACGCGCTCCCTGTGACCTTAGGGATTACAGCTGGGAAAACTTCTGAACCGCTGCCAACCTGCGTCTCGGCTGTCACCTGACCCGTGAAACGCGTTCCAATGATGCTCTCGGTCACGAATGGTTCTTCAAGGCCCAGTTGACCCCGTGCATATCGCAGCGCAACTTCAGCACAAGTGCCAGTGCCACACGGTGACCGGTCGACCATATGGTCGCCTAAGATCACCACGTTCCGACTGTCTGCCCCATCGCTGTCTGGCTCCACATAAAACCTCAAGTCAATGATCTTGTTAATGTGTGGCAACTCAGGGTGCCGTACTGGGACTTGCTCATTGGCTGCCACCAAGATGCGCATGCCCAGATCAGCCAGTCGCGCGGCCTGGTCTGGGAGAAGCTCGATCTCCAATTGATGGGCATTAACGAGGACGAAGAAGAGACCTCCAAAGACCACATCCACCACAAGGTCACCCACCTCCGGTACCTCTAAGGTAACCTCCGAGCGATAGACAAAAGACGGCACGTTCTCGAATGAGACTGCTTGCACACGCCCGTCCATAATCTGTGCATGGGCACGGATAAGACCAGAAGGAGTGTCAAGTGTTACGAGAGTCTCTGGCTCGACCGTTTCGAACATACCTGTTTCGAGCAAAGTGGTCACTATGCCGATTACAGCATGTCCGCACATGGGCTCGTAGCCTTTGTTGTCCATAAACAGCACGCCGATGTCGGCAGCTGGGGAGCACTGTGGCACCAGAATCGCTCCAAACAGGTCCTTGTGACCGCGCGGTTCTAACAGTAGCAAGCCCGGTACCCATGATAGATGTTCCTCAGCGTAAGCCAGCTTCTCGGACATTGTCTTTCCGGGGATGGGTGGCAGGCCGCTCATTACCAAGCGCGTGCCTTCGCCAGCAGTATGTGAATCAATTGTCGAGATATATTTTGAGACACCCACCATAATATCTACACTCCCAGGTCATCCATTGCTATTTGCCTACCAAGCTCCCCGAAACATCTCTCAACCCACCGCAGAATCATTCTGCTATTCCTCTGCTCGTCTCATGATGTCTTCAATCTGTTCGACAATTTCATCCGTCAATGGCTCAGGTTGATGGGATTCAATCAGTTCTCGAGTCCGCGCATTCACCCTCTGTTCAAAGGTCAACTGACCCGATTCACACCATGCTTTCGCACCGCCCCGATAAAGTAGATCTGGATACCACACATCACGGAGATTATTAAGTGTGTGGAGGTGCGTTACAAACTCCCCCCCTGGACCAACATCTCGGATGACGTCAACCGCGAGAGACTCTTCATTTACGAGCACTTCAGGGAGCAGGCGCCGAGTCATGTTGATTATTTCATCTGTCGCTACGATCATGTCTGGCATAACGACCGTAGCATTACCAAGCAGGCCGACGTCGTGAACCAGGTTGGCGCCTGAGAGAGCGGCCATGATGCAGGACGAGGTAACCTCCAATACAGCTTGTCCGTCAAATACCTGGGAATCAGAAGTGCCGGCCGTGCCAAAGTTTGGTAGCTTAAAGTAGTGCGCCATCTCAGCCATAAGCGAATTGCCCAGTTGGAACTCCGGTGCACCATAAGAGAAGATCGTCGTTTTCATATCCATTACCGAGGGCATGCCACCGAAGATAAAAGGGGCCCCTCGCCGTTTGAGTTGATGGACCACCAGCCCACTCAGGGACTCCGCACACATCTGAGCGATGATTGCCACCTGGCTCAGCGGCGCAGTGCCTCCCATCGCAGCATAGGGCGTATATACCAGAGGAATCTCGTGCTTAGCACAATAGAGCAATTTCCTCAAAGATTCGTCAGGTTGAACCAAAGGAGACACCGGCTCCGAGTAAACAATCAAGAGTGGCTGGGCTCGCAATGTATCCTCGCCCCCGACAGCCAAAGCCGCCATCTCCCGGCTGTCAACTAACGCTCGGAGTGTGACAGGCATGGCGAGCACCGGCTTGGTTGAGTTTTTCAAGCATTGAGCCAAAGACACCCGGTCAGCGATCTCAGGCCGGCGATCGGCAACCAGGCCGGAAGCGGTCGAAAAGCTAATGTTAGGAAGCGCATCTATAAGCACGGCATTGCGGCGGACATCCTCCTCTTGACATGGACGCCGCTGGGAGGTGAAAGGGTCGAGCACATCAGGAGCATCCGTATGGGCACCGTAGTAATAATTGTGCCCTTCCAGCCGCATTGCCAGCTCACCATCGCGTAAGTAGATCGAGAGCCCCTGTGGTGCTGACTGGATTGCCTCCTCGACCAAGTGCGCAGGGGTGTAAACCCGACCACCCTCAACATGTGCCCCGGCCCCATATAGCAGCGCTTGAGCCTCCGACTCGGTCAGCTTGACCCCTACTCGCTCAAGCAACTCGAACGCAGCCGCAGCGATCGCACTGTACTGCTCGTCGGTCAGTAAGCGAAGCGTCGGTCTCATTCCCTCCCCCGATCCGCCAATCCCTTCGACGAAGAACAAGGCATCTGATGGGAGAATTATCCTGCCGCCTGGGCCAGGATTTCCTGCACCTGTTGTTTCTTATCCGGTTCCAGGGGCTTGGGCTGGTGCTCTTTGGTGATCTCCTTAACCCGGGCGTTGAGCCGCTGGCCCAGCGTCGTGGCTCCAGCTTTCAACCATTGCTCCCGTCTCTTGCGATCTAAGAGACCGGGGAACCAAAAATCCTGGAAGCGTTTCAGCGTCTGCTCCGTATCCAAAAAGTGACCACCGGGGCCAACCGTGTCCAACTCGTCCAACATCAGCGTATTTTCACTGACTTCGATACCCTTCATAATATGATCTGTCATAGCAACCAGCTCATCGGTCAACACGATCATCTCGAATGAGGTTGTGAGCCCACTCTCCATATAACCAACATCGTGGGTCAAGTTGGCGCCACTAAACTTGGCCATCAACACAGACAGCATGGCCTCAAGGGCCGCCTGCTCGTCCATGACCTTGGCGTCGGAGCAGCCTGCATACCCCCAGGTGGGGATGCCATACCACCGGCCCAACTCGGCGATGGCAGCCTTGGTAAGCTGAAACTCGGGTGAAGCGTAGCAGATTTGAACTGCCCCCATGTCCATGTGATGCAATCCTGCGCCAAAGACAAAGGGAGCGCCCCGACGCTGCAACTGATGCACCACGAGAGAGCTCAGTATCTCTGCCAATGACATTGCCAAACCGCTGGCCATAGTGATGGGCGCGGTCGCCCCCATTTGTGGACCGGGCGAATGAAGCACCGGCAGTTCATATTCCGCCATAAGCAACAGCTTATCCACTGCCGTCTCCGATTGTTGCAGGGGCGAGCTAGGCTCAGAATAGAGCAAGATATGCTGCTGCTCCGTCAGTGCTTTGTAACCGCCCGCCACGGCGGCGGCCATGTCAATAGCCCGCTGGCAACTGGCTCTGTCGTTGGTCACAAAGACGATTGGTTTCATGGTATGTTCCAGCATCAAGGCCATTTGGATATCGTAGATCGAAGTCGGATCCACGTCGGAGGGGATGCCGACAGACATGACGAAATGGATGTTGGGCAAAGCATCACACAGGCGATAGGCATTGATCAGATCAGCCTGGGTGCACTTGCGGTGCTCGCCCGTTTCATGATCAAGCAGATTTGGACAATCTGATCCAGTGCCAAAGTAGACCTTACTCCCTTCCAGGAACATCGCTGGTTGGCCATCCCGATCACACATAACGATGCGACCAGGTGTGGAGGCGATGGCATCTTCAACTAGGCGTGCGGGGAACTTCACCAAGTTGCCATTTGAGATGAACGCGCCAGCCTTCTTCAACAGTTCTAATGCACCTTGATGATGAAATCGAATACCGGTGCGCCGCAGCACTTCCAAGGCAGCGAAATGAAGACCCTGGAGTTGACTATCAGAGAGGACTGCGAACTGGGGTGACTGAAAGTTAACACGATTACTGCGCATCACTTTTCCCTTTCCTCCGTACGGTGCAAGTAGCGAGTGAGACGAGGAGCAACAAAATCCTGTCCCGGACGGAAGCCCCCTGGCGTTTTTCCCTGAGGTGTTGGCCTAAGCCACCGCCCCGGTTTGCTACTTCGTCTGAGCTGCCACCACCCTTTCTGTAATTATCCTAATCCTCTNNTGGCCCGCTCACGCATTGACGTCCCGCCACTCGCCATCCACCCTTCATAGTTTTGCCGGTCGACCAGACGCGGCTGCCATCCTTCACGCACGTGGCGTAACGTGTGCTCGGCCCCCAGAAAATCCCCACTCAGCGCATGCTCATGGATTACGTCAAGGGCCAGGGTCTCCTCGTTGATCTCAAGCCCTTTCATGGAGGCCTTGATCCATGAGACGATCTCGTCACAGATCACGACCAATTCTAGTGAACCAGTCAGCCCCGACTCCATGTAGCCTAAATCGTGGATCATGTTGCCCCCACACATCGTAGCGTAGAACTGGCTAAGCGCAGCTTCCATGATCGCTTGCTCGTCCAGAAGCTTCGAGTTGCTGCAGCCGCCAGTACTGAAGACCGGCAGGTGGTAGTAAAAATTCATTTCGAGCACAAAACCCTTGCCTGCCGGTTCGGCATATGGCAAGACCATGGTTTTCATATCTATCGTAGTTGGCGCAGCTGCATTGAGTATGATTGGGGCTCCCTCGTTGACTAATTGGGCAAGCAGCAACCCAACCAACTGACCGGCATTGGCGCAAGCCATTGCACCGGCATACGTTATCGGACAGGAAAATCCGCGTTGTACATCAGGCAGGTATACTACGGGGAGACATTTCTCGGCTGTGTATATGAGTTTGCGCAGAGCTTCTTCGTTATGTCTGAATGCGGTAGTAGGATTGAGATAAAGAATTGCGGTAGGATTGATCCGCAGCTGCTCTGCACCACCGACAACCACTTCAAGCATCTCGATGATTTCCGCCGTGCCTTCCCATTCGTAGGTGACGAAGCAGATGGGCTTGGCGCTGTAGGTCAGCATCACCTCCATCTGCCGCACGTCCGCCGCGACCGGCACATCGCTGGGGAGGAACATCGACATGATAAAGTCGATATGGGGCATAGCGTCAGCCACGCGGATGCCATCGACGACGTCTTGGAGAAGTGCCTTCCGCCTCTCACCCGTGCGGTGATCCAGGATGTTCAGGCAATCGGAGCCTGTGCCGAAGGTAGAGATGCGATCCCCTAGGGGCATCACCGGTTTCCCAGAGCGGTCGTACATCATAATGCGGCTGGGAGCCGTGCGCAGCGCCCATTCAACCAGGTGCGCCGGGATGCGAACCCGATTCTCCTCCACGTAGCATCCCGCCTTTTTCAGCAGGTCGATGGCCGGCTGGTAATATATCAGTACGCCCGTGCGTTCCAGGATTTCGAGGCTGGCAGAGTGAATCAGGCGGCACTGCTCATCAGTCAGCCCGCGATAGAACGGTGCTGTAAGGGCGCGCACGTTGGTCCGAGGATGATGCATGCGAAAACTCCTGGCGGTGCGTTCCTCTACGGCTTGTCCAGCGCCTTTTCCGGGTCGATAATGATGTCTTCTGCGTCTTCCAATACGATCGACACCTGGAATTATTCCTATCCTTTCTCCGCCTGGGCAGCTATTGTTCTCTGGGTGATGTCTCTGATCTTCTGTTCAACCTCTAGTGGTAAGTTGTGCTCCGGCTCTGGACCCAGGATCTCGCCGATTTTCGTCCTGGCTCGCTCACGCATCGACGTCCCGCCGCTCGCCATCCACCCTTCATAGTTTTGCCGGTCCACCAGGCGCGGATGCCAACCCTCACGCACGTGACGCAACGTGTGCTCAGCTCCCAGAAAATCCCCACTCAGCGCATGCTCATGGATCACGTCAAGGGCCAGGGTCTCCTCGTTGATCTCCAGTCCCTGCATAAAGGCTTTGAGCCACGAAATGATCTCGTCACAGATCACGACCAATTCCAGCGAACCAGTCAGCCCCGACTCCATATAGCCCACGTCGTGAATCAAGTTGCCGCCGTTCAGGGTGGCCGCGAAAAGGCTCAGCGTGGCTTCCATGATCGCTTGCTCGTCCAGCAGCTTTGAGTCGCTCATCCCTCCCCAATTGAAGGCTGGCAAATTGTAGTAATGGCTCATCTCAAGGCCGTATGCCTTGCAATCTGGGTCAACGTAGGGGACGACCATCGTATTCATATCTAACGAGAATGGCAGTGCTGTGCAGAGTGCGATCGGGGTGCCCTCGTTGACCAATTGGGCAATGACCAACCCGGCCAGATGACCGGCATTGGAGCACGCCATGCCACCTGCATAAGTGATGGGACAAGTCAGGCCGCGACCAACCTCAGGCCAATACACGCATGGTAGGTGTTTTTCCGCCACGTACATCAACTTGCGCAGCGCCGCTTCGTTATGCCTGAAGCCACTGGTGGGGTTGATATACAAGATCGCCGTGGGACTTGCTCGCAACTGATCGGCGCCCCCCACCGCCACCTCAAGCATCTCGATGATTTCCGCCGTACCTTCCCATTCGTAGGTGACGAAGCAGATGGGCTTGGCGCTGTAGGTCAGCATGACCTCCATCTGCCGCACGTCCGCCGCAACGGGAGCATCGCTGGGGAGGAACATCGACATGATAAAGTCGATATGCGGCATAGCGTCGGCTACGCGGATGCCTTCGATAACGTCTTGGAGAAGTGCCTTCCGCCTCTCACCCGTGCGGTGATCCAGGATGTTCAGGCAATCGGAGCCTGTGCCGAAGGTAGAGATGCGATCCCCCAGAAGCAGCGCAGGCTTCCCAAAGCGGTCATACAGCCGGATATGGCTGGGAGCTGCGCGCAGCGCCCATTCAACCAGGTACGCCGGGATGCGAACCCGATTCTCCTCCACGTAGCATCCCGCCTTATTCAGCAGGTCGATGGCGGGTTGGTAATACAGCAGCACCCCTGTGCGTTCCAGAATTTCCAGACTGGCACAGTGAATCAGGCGGCACTGCTCATCAGTCAGCCCGCGATAGAACGGTGCCGTAAGGGCGCGCACGTTGGTCTGAGGATGATGCATGCGAAAACTCCTTGCGGTGCGGTCCTCTACAGCTTGTCCAGCGCCTGTTCCAGGTCGGCTATGATGTCTTTCGAGTCTTCCAATCCGATCGACAACCGTATCAACCCGTCATAAATACCGGCAGCCTCTCGCTCCTCAGGTGTCATCCCAAAGTGTGAATGGGAAGCAGGGTGCATTGCTACCGTGCGGCTTGTCCCAAAGCTGGGGATGATTGTTATCATCTTGCAGGCCTCCATCACCTTGGTCGCACCATCCAAACCGCCATCGACCACGAACGACAGCAATACGCCATATCCGTTGGGCATCTGTCGCTTGGCAAGCTCATGTTGGGGATGGTCCGGCAGGCTGGGATAGTTGATCCCTTTAACTTTGGGATGCTGAGCGAGAAAGGCGACTACATCCTCCGAATTGGAGCAATGTTTGGCCATACGGAGTGGCAAAGTTTCGAGACTCATAAGGGTGAGCCAGGCATCAAAAGGCGCCATGATCGCCCCGATATACATAATAATATTTCTGAGCATACTCTCAATCAGGTCATCGCTGCCGATCACTGCCCCGCCCATAACGGTTGCGTTTCCAACTGCGTTTTTTGTGAGGGAGAGAATCACGATATCGGCCCCTAATGCAAGGGGCTGTTGAAGACATGCAGTAGCCAGCGTGTTGTCGACGATCAATGGCACGTCGTGGGAATGAGCGACCTCGGCAAGACCGGCTATGTCGGTCACGAATGTGGTTGGGTTGCTGGGGGTTTCAGCCCACACAAAGCGCGTCTTGGGGGTGATCAGGCTGTCCCACTCATCCAGGTCAGCCGGGTTCTCGACAAAGCGCGAGGTAATACCCATGCGCTCAGGAGCCAGGCGAGCGAACAGGGTATGGCCCCCACCGAAGATCATGTGGCTCGTGACGAATTCGTCTCCGACCTTAGCCAGATGGTAGGTGAGCGCAAAGACCGCGTGCTGGCCCGATGGTGTCACCAGGCCGCGCTCGCCACCTTCCAGGGCGGCCAATCGCTTCTGCAAGATATCGGCGGTGGGGTTTGCGTCGCGGCCGTAGCCATATCCAGGCTCCTTGTGCTGGATGACTCTAGCTCCATGAGCGACGCTTTCGAAAGGGTAGACCGAGCTCTCAATAATAGGAGGCACGAATGACCTGAATAGCGTCATATCCAATGGGACCGGGCTGTATCCCGTATGCAGGGCGATCGTACTCTCTCCCCAGTCTTTCTTTTCTGCCACCATGTGTTTCCCTCCCTGTAACTATCAATCTGCGAAGCTTGACCACATTGTTGCACGACAGCTTAGTGTTGCCTTGAAGCGCGAAAATTCGTTCACAATTCGTCAGCGTCGTCGAAGCAGCGAGGTAAGCTCACGGACATCCTTTACGGCCTCAAAATGCCACAGCATCTTCAGAAGCGGGTCAATCTGATCCTCCTCGAGGACATACCCTGTTAACCACCGGAATTTCCCCTCTAGCCGCTCCTCATCCCCGCGTGCCTCAATGCGGCATGCGTCCGAGACCAGTCCTGAGTCAAGAGTCCTACCGTTGCCAAGGTGAATCGTGACTCGACTGGCACTCATACCTTCATCGCCGCCCTCAAAGCTCGGGCGGTAGAGACGATCAAGCTCCTCTGACTCCACCAGCTCGATCTTGTCCACTAATGCCTTAATGCTCGCATCACCAAATCGTGGCTCAAGAATTTGATCCGGCCCTACCTCTCCGTCAATGAGATAGGCGGCCAATGGCCACCTGACACTGAACTGGGCCTCCTCCGTTGTGGTCGGATGAGCGGTGTGGAGCACCGCTGTCCAGTGGTGTCCCTCGACCCTGATAGCCGCGATGTCCTCAAGGTTCCAATCGTGTTCTCGCTGCAACTTCTGGATTGCCGCGATAGCCATATGACCCCAACCACAAGAGCAATGCTGCTTGAAATCGACTCCATCTACCATGATGAACTCATCACCGAGTGTAGCGACCCAGCCCTGATATTCTTCAAAGCCCAAAAGCCCGGGGATGCCTGTGAAGCCTCGCTCGGCTAACTCGGCAGCCACGATGCCGGTCATGGCAGCCCATCCATGACCGTGTTTTACCATCGCAGGGTCGAGCAGGTCGCGCTCCATCGGGAGGTTGGGTGCATGGTATTCCGCGATGCCTAGAGCCTGTTTGATAGTATGTGTGTCAAGTCCCATCAAATTGGCAGCTGTCGCAGCACAGGCCACCGATCCCCAGGAGCCGTCAGCCTGATAGACCGGGTGCTGATACCGATGCCAGCAGCGTCCAAAGCGATGAGAGATCTCATAGCCGACAACCACAGCNNACCTGCGCACCTTGATGTCCTCGTGTATAGGCGCCCCCGTCATCGCAGTCCAGAGCATTGGCTGCGCAGGCGTTCGCAAAGGCTGCTCCAGCAGCGCTCGCGTGCGTGTCGTGCAGCAGGATTGTCGCCTCGTCTCCCGACCACACAACCGGGGCGTAGGCAGCAGCGATGTCGCTGATGGGCGTCAAAACCCCGCCCACAATGGCAGCGACGATGTCGACCAAACACATCTTGACCTTTTGCTGTACCGCATCGGGTAGGTCGTTCCAGCATGTGTCCCGGATGAATTGAGCCGCCAGCTCGTTCCCGTCCATAAGTTTTCCATTCCTCATTAGGACAAGCGCCAAAGTGTGTACCGGTAGCCTCGCAGATTTAGCGCTCTGTGCCTGTCTCTAGCCAACGATCCCCAGTTGACATAACAACTCACTGCGCAGTGCTGAAGACCGGTTCCACATCTTGCAATTCTTCTATTTCGATGTGACAGTAGATTTGGTGTCCTTCCGCTATCCCGCGCCACGGGGGAGACTCGCGCTCGCATATGGGGCCTATCTTGCGTGGGCAGCGTGTATGGAACCTGCAGCCTGAGGGCGGATCGAGCGCGCTCGGGACTGTGCCCGACAGACGGATGCTGGTCCTCTCCACTGTTGGGTCTGGAATGGGCACGGCGGATAGCAAAGCCTCCGTATAGGGGTGATAGGGTGGCGCGAACAGCGCCTCAGTAGGACCGATCTCGCAGAATTGTCCTAGATACATCACAGCTACGTTGTCACACAACTGAAACACAACGCTCAAGTCGTGAGAGATGAACAGCATCGTGGTCCCGTATTCTTGCTGAAACTCCAGCAGCAGGTTCAAGACAGCCGCCTGGACAGACACATCGAGCGAGGATAGCGGCTCGTCACATAGGACGAGCGTTGGCCGGCCGGCGAAGGCCCTGGCGAGAGCCACGCGTTGCCTTTCGCCGCCGCTCAATTGTCTTGGCAGGCGATCACAATAGTCTTCCCCTAACCTCACCGCCTCCAAAAGACGCAAGACCTCGTCCATGATCTCAGAGGAAGGTACGGTTCCGAACAGGCGCAGGGGACGTGCGATCGCTTCTCCGACTGAGCGTCTTGGGTTAAGCGTAGAGTCGGGATTCTGGAAAATCATCTGTAACTCTTTAAGCAGTTCGAAGGGGCGTTGTTCGACGACCCGTGCTACATCAATACCTATGAAGTCCATTTTCCCAGCATTGGGTGGCACCAGACCCGCGACGCATTTGGCCAGTGTGGTCTTACCGCATCCGGATTCACCCACGATACCAAGTGTGGATTTTTTCCACGCCATTAGATTTACATCGTCTACCGCCTTCACAAAGCCTTTCTTACGCCTGCCGGTCAATCCAACCAATCCCCGTTCTTGCGCCTTGTAGTAGGTCTTTAGTCCTTCGATCTCTAAGATTAGATCTTCCCCCCTTGGTGAGGGATCGGCCTCGGCAAGCTCGGCTCGGAGGGTTTTCACCTCGGCAGGATCTGGACTATCAGCATAGAAACAGCGCGCCAAATGCCCATCAGCGGTTCTCACGATGTCAGGGTGTTCAATGCGGCAACGCTCACGGGCGCGATCACAACGTGGCTCAAAGACGCATCCGCTTGGTGTTTCGTGGAGCGAAGGTACCTTCCCCCTGATCGGCTGCAGGATTTTTATCTGCCTGCTGGCACTCATCTTCGGAATACATCCAAAGAGTGCGACAGTATACGGGTGCTGGTGACCCAGAAAGATGTCCTGAACGGAACCTTGTTCGACCAGCTCGCCTGCGTACATCACGGCCACCCGGTCCGCAACTCTGCTGACGACGCCGAGGTTGTGACTTATGTAGAGAATCGTAGAGTCAAACTCGTGCTTCAGTTCGGCGATGAGATCCAGTATCCCCGCCTCAACCGTGACGTCCAGACCGGTGGTCGGCTCGTCCAAGATCAGCAGGGCAGGATTTGCCAGTAGCGCCATAGCGATCAGAACTCGCTGCTGTTGCCCGCCCGACAACTGGTGGGGATAGCGCTCCATGATCGCGGGTGGGTCCGGCATACGCACACGTTCCAGCATGCGGATACATTCAGCCATAGCTTCAATGCCCCTCGACATCTTGTGTTCTTCCAGAACCTCGGTGAGCTGTCGGCCGATCCGAAGCGAGGGGTTTAACGCAGCCATGGGATCTTGGTACACCATTGCTATCTTATTGCCACGGATATGATCCAATTCCCGTCCGCTTTTTTCACAGATGTTTTCACCGAAAAACAGGATACGTCCACACGTTACCGCGGCGTTTTTAGCCACATAGTTCATAATCGCAAGTGCGAGCGTGCTCTTGCCGCAACCAGATTCTCCAACCAACCCCAGCGCGTCGCCGGGCCAGATCTCAAAAGAGACGTCCCTCACAGCTTTGACGGGTCCTGCTCGTGTTGTGTAAGTGACTTCCAGGTCCTCCACTTTTAGAACGGGTTCTTGAACTGGTTGTTGCATACGGCTACCTCCTACCCTCACTTTGTCTGGCCAGCCACTGCCTTGTCCGCGATCGCCTTGATCTTCTTCTCAACATCGGCCGGCAATACGTGCTTCGGCTCCTCGGCCAGGATTTCTTCGATCTTCGCCCTGGCCCGCTCACGCATTGACGTCCCGCCACTCGCTATCCAGTCCTCATAGTTTTGCCGGTCGATCAGGCGCGGTTCCCATCCCTCACGAACGTGGCGCAAGGTATGATCGGTCCCAATGAAATCCCCACTCAACGCATGCTTGTGGACTAGGTCCAGGGCCAGATTCTCTTCGTTAAACTCCAACCCTTTCATACTGCCGGCTTTGATGATGGACACAATCTCGTCTTGAATCACCACCAGTTCCAGCGAGCCCATCAATCCCGATTCCATGTAGCCCATATCATGGATCATATTGCCTCCGGCCAACATTGACCCATACAAGGTCAGCGTGCCTTCAAATATGGCCTGCTCGTCCAGCAGCTTCGAATCGCTCGCACCGCCGGTGGAAAAGAGCGGCAGGTTGTAGTAATGATTGATGCCGATGCCGCCGAAACCACCCGGGCCGGTCGCATATGGAGCTACCATCGTTTTCATATCCAGGTGGGATGGTCTTGCGCTACTGATTATTATGGGGGCTCCCTCGTTGACCAACTGAGAAGTGACCAGACCAACCAATACGCCTGCATTGTGACAGACCATTGCGCCTTCACGGGTCATCGGGCCAGTCATCCCGCGTAGCAGATCGGGCAAGTATATGACGGGCAGTCGTTTTTCAGCACAGTAAACGAGTTTATGCAACGCTGCTTCGTTGTGCACAAACGAGGAGGTCGGATTGAGATAACAGATAACGGATGGGTTGATGCGTAAAATTTCCGCGCCGCCCATCGCAACCTCAGCCATCTCGATGATTTCGGATGTCCCTTCCCATTCGTATGTAACGAAGCAAATGGGCTTGTCGCTGTAGGTCAGCATCACCTCCATCTGCCGCACGTCCCCGGCAACAGGTACATCACTGGGAAGAAACATCGACATGATGAAATCAACATGTGGCATAGCATCGGATACGCGGATGCCATCGACGACGTCCTGGAGCACCGCTTTGCGCCTCTCACCCGTGCGGTGATCCAGAATATGCAGGCAGTCGGATCCCGTGCCGAAAGTAGAGATGCGATCCCCAAGAGGCATTACCGGCTCCCCTTTACGATCATAGAGCGTGATGCGGCTTGGAGCAGTGCGCAACGCCCACTCTACGAGATGGGAAGGGAAGCGGACATGATTGTCTTGCACCAGGCAGCCAGCTTTTTTCAATAAATCAAGAACCGGTTGATAATTTACGAGGACACCTGTACGTTCGAGTACATCCAGACTGGCACGATGCATGATGCGGCACTGGTCATCTGTCATTCCACGGTAGTAAGGTCCGATGAGCGAAGTGAGGTTTGTTTGAGGGTGCTTCATGTTGAAAGTCTCCATCCTTTATCTGGCCCCGGGTTCTGGGTGGCCGTTTGCTTGTTGGGATGGGCTTAATGCCTTTACCCTTTTAGCTTATTAAGTGCCTGTTCCAGATCAGCGATCAGATCCTCTGGGTCCTCGAGCCCAACCGACAGTCGAATCAAGCCGTCAAATATGCCGACTGCCTCCCGCTCCTCAAGTTTCATGTTGCAGTGAGTGTGTGTGGCGGGATGTGTCACGATGGTGCGGGTTGTCCCGAAGCTCGGGACGATGGGAATGAGCCGGAACGAGTTGATCACTTGTAGGGCAGCCTCCCTGCCTCCCTCCACTTCAAATGAAAGAAGCCCACCAAAGCCATCAGGCATCTGCTGTGTAGCCAGTTCCCGTTGGGGATGCTCCGGCAAGCTGGGATAGTTGATGCCCTTCACTTTCGGATGTTGGGCAAGGTACTCGACGAGCCTTTCTGCGTTGGCGGAATGCCGGGCCATGCGGAGTGGTAACGTCTCGAGGCTCATGAGCACCAGCCAGGCATCAATTGGCGACATGATCGACCCAACCCGGGCGACGGTGGAGACCATGTTCCGGATCAGCTCCTTATTGGCCACGATCGATCCGCCCACAATAGCCCCTTGCCCTCCCATGAACTTGGTTAGTGAGTGCACCACAATGTCGGCTCCCAAGGTGAGTGGTTTTTGCAGGCATGGGGTGGCGAGTGTGTTGTCGACGATCAGAGGGATGTTATGAGCATGGGCGATCTCGGCCAGGCCAGCGATGTCCATCACAAAGAAGGTGGGATTGCTGGGAGTTTCCGCCCACAGGAAACGCGTTTGGGGCGTGATCTTGTCCTGCCACTCATCCAGGTCACCGGGGTCTTCTACCAGATGTGTGGTGATGCCCATCTTCTTTGGAGCCATGTCGTAGAACATCCCATAGGCCTCGCCGAAGATCCGATGGCTGGTGAGAATCTCGTCCCCAGCCTGCGTCAGGTGCTGCAACACTACAAAGCAGGCATGGACACCTGAGGGAGTCGCCAGGCCAGCCTCGCCGCCCTCCAGGGCGGCCAACCGCTTCTGTAGAACGTCGACTGTGGGATTGCTGTTGCGACCGTAGTCGTAGCCCGGCTCTTCGTCAGAGACGATTCTGGTGTAATGGTCGACATCGCTGAGGGGATAGACCGCGCTCTGAATTACCGGCGGGACAAAAGACCTGAAGGGTGTCATGTCCATCGGAACCGGGCTGTAGCCTGCGTGTAAGGCTGTTGTGCTCAGTCCCCACTTTTTCTCTTCTGTCATAGGAATATTGTCCTCATTTTTACTGTAAGAAATATCAATACAGAGTGATCGCGCAGCGCGTTTGGGCATTGTACGGCCCGAGACGTGTGATACCAAGCGCACAGGTGCCTAGCGCTGCTGCGCAATTTCCCTGATTCCATCAGCCAACAGATTTAGCGCAATTACGACAGAACTCAAGGCCACCGCTGGCGCCAAAACGACCCAGGGCATCATAAAGATCCACGGTCGTCCCTCGTTGATCATCCCTCCCCAGTCCGGCGTCGGTGGCGGTATACCCAAACCGAGGAAGCCTAGCGAGCCGATGGCCATGATCGCGTACCCGACCCGGATGGTGGCATCGACGATGATCGGCCCGGACACATTGGGCAGGATTTCCCGCAGCAGAATATAGCGCCGTCGCTCTCCTCGCAGCCGGGCTGCGCTCACATAATCCTTCGTGCGTTCGTCCAGCGCGAGGCTGCGCACGATGCGGGTGACGGTGGGGACGTTCCCGATCGCCACAGAGATGACGACGATAAGCGCCGAAGGACCGATGCTGGTGATGATCAGGATGTAGATTAGCAGCGTTGGGAATGACATGAGGATGTCAGTGCCACGCATGATGAGGGTGTCAACATTGCCACCGACGTAGCCCGAAATGAGCCCCAGGGGGGCGCCCATCAGTATGCCCAAAAGGACGGAAATCGGCGCCAACAAGACAACCACTCGCGTACCCCAGAACAAACGCGTTAGTACGTCTCGCCCAATATTGTCGGTGCCAAGCCAGTGTTCCCGCGAGGGTGACTCGAGCTTGGTGCCTGCCATCTCGGTCGGCGAGTATGGAGATATGATGGGGGCGGCTATGGCTATAAAGAACCACAAAAGGATTACGGCTACGCCGATGGTCGCGCTTTTGGAACGGACGAGTTCTGAGATCGTAGTGCGCAGCCGCGCGCCTGGAGGCGATACCCGCCGCGGCCGGCGACCCATTTCCCCCCGATCGCGAGTCACCGATGTTGGTGATTTCTGCGAAGAGAACGAATTCGAGCTGTCGCTCATGGTTTGGGCTCCTGTGCAATTACCGATCACTCAAATCGAATACGTGGATTCATAAAGTAGATGCCAATGTCCCCGATAACCTGGGATGACACCGCCACAAAGGTGAGCACCAGCGTTCCTCCCTCAAGCAGGATGATATCGTTACGCATGGCGCTCTCCAGAAGCAGATTCCCTAATCCGGGATAGTTGAACAGCACCTCGACCACGACGACGCCGCCGATCAGCCAATTGACGTGCAACATGATGGCCGTGAACGGCGCGATCAAGGCGTTGCGCAACGCGTGCCGCCAGATAACTTTCCTTTTTGGGATGCCTTTCAGCACCGCCGTCCGAATGTAGTCGCTTTCCAACACCTCAGCCATGTTGACCCGCGTAAAGCGGGCCAGATAACCTATCTCGTCAAGGGACAACGTCAAAATGGGCAGGATCAGCCTTTTGGAAAATTCTAAAAAACTTGCATCGGGGTCAGGTATGCTCACGCCGGGAAGCCAATCCAGCCACAGCGCGAAAATCACAATCATAAAGATCCCACCAGCGAACGGAGGGACGGACACAGACACGCTACTGGTCACCGAGATGATGCGATCCAGGAGCTTTCCTTCGGTTATCCCGGCGATACAGCCCAAGGTCAACCCCAGCGGGATCATAAAGACAAATCCCAGGGCCGCCAGCGCCAGTGAACGACCGAGGCGAACGGCAACGAGCTCGCTCACGGGACGGCGAAAGTGGATCGACTCACCGAAATCCCCGCGCAAAGCACTTGTAATCCAGTCGACATAACGTACCACCACGGGGCGGTTGAGACCCATCTTTTCCCGCAGCTCATCGACCTTTTCCTGGGAAGCATATCGTCCCAGGGCATTTCGAGCGGGGTCGATAGGAACCACCTCGGCGATAAAGAAAACCAGAATGGAGATGACCAGCATGGTCACCAGCATCGTGCCGAAGCGGTTTAAGAGAAACCTAAGCATCTTCGCCTCTCTTTGGGATGCGGAATCACATCAGGCAGCAATGACTCTGTGGCTTCCAGCGTGTCGCCGGAAGCCACAGAACACACCGTTCATATTAGCTGAGTTGTGGTGCCTAGTCAGATTCTAACCACATCAGATGCCACAGAAAGCCGCCTCTGGACCAGGCGTCAGGTACGTGCACATGACTTCGAGAGGCGCTGAATTCAACAGCAAAGAAGGGTATCAAGTACGGTGCGTCATCCTGCATGATCTTCTGGATTTGGCAATACAGGGCGCGTTTTTCCTCGACATCGACTGTGCTATCGACCGCATCCAAAACGGCGTCAAGCTCCGGGTTACAATAGTACGCTTCGGACCAGGCGGCACCGCAGCGAAGGGCCAGGTTGATATTGGCAGTCGCCGGGATCCGTCCACTCCAGCCGCTGATGGAAAACGGCCATTCCGCCCATTGGTCCCAAAAGGCATCACTGGGATAGATATCGATCGTGACTTCTACGCCGGCCAAGGCGGCCTGCTCTTTAAACACCTGGGCATAGGCCGGACGGAAGCCATCGTCAGCGGTGGCGAGTGTGAGCTGAAGGGGATTATCAGGTCCATAGCCCGACTCTGCCAGCAGTGCTTTGGCCCCCTCGATGTCTTGCGGCCGCCCGTCCACGTCGGTGTCGGGGCAATAGGCGGCAGCGCTGGGCAGTATCCAGTGGTCGTAGCCCACCTCTCCCAACGGTTGGACGAGGTCCTTGACCTGTTGACGATCCTGGGTCAACTTGAGGGCTTTCATTAGATTGGGATCATCAAAGGGTTCCAAGTCGACGCGCGCCACGATGGGCGTAATCCATCCCGTCGCAAAGGTCCGGATATCGATCTCATCGGGATACTTCTGTAGCTCCTCAATAATCGCTTCCCCTGGAGACAGTACGTCTGCCTCGTTGCCAATGAGGGCTGCCAGTCGCGCGGCGTCATCCCATCCGGCGGTGATAACGACCTTGTCAACATAGGGTAGCGGGAGACCGTCTTCGCCCAGTTGCCAGTAGTTCGGGTTGCGCACAAGTACAAACCGCTCGTCGGGAGTGAACGATTCCATCATGAACGGCCCCGTCCCGACGGCGTTGGCCGGGTCGCCGCCGTAGAAGTCAGTCCAGCCACCTTCAGGGGCGATCATCGTCGGGTAGTCATAGAAGACGAGCATCAGATCGGCGTTGGGGCGGTCAAGCGTGAGCTCAATCGTCAAGTCATCGATCTTCTTGATGCCTTCGGGCGATAGCATGTCAAGCTTGGCTGCCGTCGACGCGCCAGTAGCTGGGTCCAGCCAGTGCTTGAGATTCCAGATCACGTCATCGGCGCCAAAGGGCTTGCCATTGTTGAACGTCACCCCCTCCTGGAGGTGAATAGTCCACACCGTCGCGTCTTCGTTGGCCTCCCATGACTTGGCCAGCTGCGGTCGCGGAGCCCCGTCTCCAGCAACCCAAACTAAAGGTTCTGCGATCGACAACCCGACATAGCCGGTACCGACGCCATCCGCGGCTGGGTCCTCCACGTAAGGCATCCAGGCATATTCAGTGCGCAGGGTGCCGCCGCGTACGGGGAAGCCTTCTGGAACTGCGGTCGGTTCCGGTGGAGGGGCGGCCTCTTCGGTTGGCTCAGGGGGCGCAGGCTCTTTGGTTGGCTCAGGGGGCGCAGGCTCTTCCGTCCGAGGAGCACAGCTTGCCACACCGAGCACGAGCAGCAGCAGGACCAGAGCGAACGATAAGAGAGTCCATAACTTGGTTCTCATCTTCTTTTCTCCTTAGCTAGTGAAAGAATTGTCTGATCTCAGCTTCTCAATTGAATATGCACGACCTCCTTTACGAACATGGGTTCTCCTTGAAAATCGCAGAGTCAGCGATTCACGAAATGCTCTTCCCATCGCGCTGCCCAGAACTGGACAGGTTTTCATTCTGTTACTTCTTGCTCTTCAGCCATCTTCTCCTGCCTGCGTTCCCACCACGCAATCGCTCTCTCTGAACTGGACAATATATGGTCCAGCATGATCTCATTTACTTTGCTGCGGTCGCCCTGCTTGAGGAGCTCAATCAATATGTGGTGCCGTTCAGCGTAATCTGTTTGACCGGATTGCCGCGTGAGATACATGTAATACTGTGCCTGGGGTTTAATATTCTCAAGGGCTTGCTCCAGCAAATCGTGGCGAGTGCGTGACCAAACGTAGGTGTGAAACTGAAAATCAAACAGGGCCATCCGCTTGTAGTCACCACTATCTGGATCTGCATCCATTTCCCCCATCTGCCGAGTGATCCCTTCCAGGTGATCAAAGTCCTCTTGTGAGAGGTTTTGCGGAGCGAGGCTAAAAGCCAGGCTCTCCAGAGCCGCCCTGAGGGTGGCAATCTCCCACAGAGTCTGCCTGTCCCACTCGGCGACATAATACGCACCGCTCGCATCACTACTCAGCAGGCGCTGTTGTTTTAGCCTCACAAAGGCCTCGCGAACAGGGGTGCGGCTGACGCCCAGAGCCTCCGCAATCTGCGTTACGCGCAATCTCTCCCCTGGAGGCAGCTTGCCCTCCACGATGGCTTCGCTTAGTGCATTATACACGTGTTCGGACAACCGCTGAGGTCGCTCGACATTAGGAAACAGATCCGATAACTTAGCCAATCCCTCTGTCATGTCGAGTCCATACACCTTCCTTTGTCAGTCAGCTTGATGATCGACCAGAATATGGAGTGTAGTAA
>WVZH01000567.1 GCA_011772595.1 Anaerolineales bacterium | reverse complement strand
ACCTGAAATTATTACAGCCCAATTTTGCGAAAATGCCAAAATTGGACTTTTTCGAGAGTCTCTCTTGAACTGAGCACCCTTGCTATTAGTTCCAAAGTACCGAGAATTGGCACGCTCATTGCTCTCTGCCGTATCGCCATAATGTCTTCCGCTAAACCCGTGAGTCTGACGAGGAACCATGACTTTCTGTGTTTATTGGGTTATTGAAAAATGTTTCCGCTTAGTCCACACCTGGGCAGCACCCCTGGATTTCATTTCGATAGTTCAGATATCCGGAGGCAAAAGTGAATACCGATGTATCTATAGAACAACCAAATAAGAAATCTGACATATCCGGCGGGGTTTTGAAATGGCTGCTAAAGGTCTGCTTCTCTATACTGGTCCTGGCGGCGGTCTTGTTCACCTCTTCGGGTCGCCTTGACTGGATGATGGCGTGGGTATATATCGTCGTTTACGTGGTCTATTTAGGAGTCACCGCCCTGATCCTGATCTCAAACAACCCGGAATTGGTAGCAGAACGCGCCCAGATCAAACAGGATGTCAAAGACTGGGACAAAGTGCTCGCTCGACTCACTGCCATCTTTGGCACGGGGGTCACGTTGCTCGTGGCGGGGCTGGATATGCGCTTCGGGTGGTCGTCACAAATTACGCTGGTGTTCCAGATAGGAGGATTGACCGTTGCTGTGCTGGGATACCTTCTGACTTTTTGGGCAATGGTGTCTAATAAGTTTTTCTCGGCCTTTGTTCGCATCCAAAAAGACCGGGGCCATACCGTCGCCACTGCGGGACCTTATCAGGTCCTGCGCCATCCAGGTTATGTGGGGATGACGATGTTCGCGCTCGGAACCCCACTCGTACTCGGCTCACTGTGGGCACTCATCCCGGCGGGGCTTTCGATGTGCCTTACCGTCGTCCGCACGAAGCTTGAGGATAGGACTCTGCAGGACGAACTCGAGGGCTACAAAGACTATGCCCGGCGGGTGCGCTATCGCCTGCTGCCGGGCATCTGGTGACCTTGACTTTCTGGAACGGACGCCAAGATAGCCTCAGCTATGGTTGGTGCTGACGAGACTGTCGAAAAACCCTGAAACCGCGATTCTTGGACTTGGTAGAGTAGCCCCGCCCGGTTACCCAGACGGGGCCCTCGCCAGATCCGGACATGGAGATTTCCACCATCCGGCTCCTCCGCTGGCACGGCTCATGGAGGTGCCCACAGGTTCACGTAAACCCTGGGGCTTGGAAACGGGAAGT
>WVZH01000207.1:1115-1367 GCA_011772595.1 Anaerolineales bacterium | reverse complement strand
TTGCGAAGAAAAAAAAGAAGAGGGTGAAGAGACTCACGAAGCGCTCGCGTTTGGAGCGATCGTATCTCTGCCGCGTTGTTGAAGCATCTTGTGTTCCACCGTTTCACGTGGGATCTCCCGCGTGGCGGAGACTCCCGAGAAGATTAGCAATGCGCTGCTGATGACCGCGAGGTAGATGCCCATGCCGAATCCTATACTTGCGCCCGTTATCGCATTCGCCTGCCCGTATGCAAAGATGAATGCGTGAACCAC
>WVZH01000207.1:738-1016 GCA_011772595.1 Anaerolineales bacterium | reverse complement strand
GCATATCCTGCTACCGCTAAGTATAAGGTCAAGACAGGCCCTATGCTGCCTATGAGGTTCTGCCAGCTCAGATGAACCATGGAAGGTACGATGACCCCTACATATTGCAAGCCTTCATTTATTGAGACAATGCCTTCCTGGAATGGGCGGACAGCGATGTCCACTTGGTAATCTGTGTTGTTGGTGACGGCGGTTCCAGCGACTGCCATCCAGTTGAGGGTCAGCGAGATGGCTCCGAGAATCAAACCGGCGCAGCTTAGCAGCAAGGTGAGGCGCCA
>WVZH01000207.1:409-584 GCA_011772595.1 Anaerolineales bacterium | reverse complement strand
ACAACTACTCTGTCGCCGCTTGCGACGGTCTCGCTTGAGATCACTACGGTCAGAAGAGGGGCGACCTTCCAGTACGCGCTTTCCATAATCGCGCTGTTCATTGTCACCGTTGACGGATTGTCCATGCCACCGTAGCTGCCGTCACCTGACCCGGTCCATCCATGCCAAACGAATC
>WVZH01000207.1:0-255 GCA_011772595.1 Anaerolineales bacterium | reverse complement strand
GTCGCATACGCTCCTTCGTCGTACCAGCCCGCTCCTGTTGGGCCGTCAAGCCCGGCAGGATCTGTTTTCACCGTTAGATAATACTGTGTCTTCCATTTCCATTCGATGGACGATGGAGCGGTTATGGTGAAGATGAGGGCAGCATCATTACCTTCTGCCGAAACAGAGCCGGTTCCAGCCCAGCCTATGCATAGGTAGCGCGTACCGCCGCTTTCATCCGCTGGACTATCAACGGCGGCTGTGATGACGTCACCT
>WVZH01000486.1:30614-31162 GCA_011772595.1 Anaerolineales bacterium | reverse complement strand
AGACTGTCGTTCAACCTGTGCTTGGTCCTGTAGTTCAAGCAGGATAGGCTGGTGGACTAGGTCTGGGCCCATGCCGCATTCTATGCAGGGAGCAGCACGCTCTCACCTTCGATCGAAAACCAACTCCAGGAAGATTCGCACGATTCTCGTGGGTGCTCATCCTGAGCCCTTCGTACTTACTCAGGATAATCTCCGCCGATGGGCTCAAATGGTTAGCCCGCCGAATTAGCAGAGACTCTGCGCTACTACTTGACCTCCGTAAATACATTGTAAAAGTAGACTTGACTGTCGACCTCCCCATTCTGCAAACGTTTGACCACCTTGTCAATTGGGTTACAGACCATGCCATTGGGTAACTTTACAACAATGGGCGCATTCGTGAATCCTTCTGGATAGATATCCGCTTTCTTCCACACAGCACCAGCATTTCTAACAAACACCTCCCCCACGTAGCACCCGAAGCAAAAGAGAGACACTCTAACTGCGTCAAAGCTCTGTCCCTCCCTTCTAAAACTCTCAATGATGTCATCCACGCTATGGAGACTTAC
>WVZH01000486.1:25938-30442 GCA_011772595.1 Anaerolineales bacterium | reverse complement strand
CATAAGTAGAAAGGGCAACAGCAGTCCGTAGATGTAGTGCCACCATCGAAGTGGTACAGTTTTTCTCTGAGGCAACGAATATGCAGGAAGATACACCATCAATCCATACACAAAGAACCAGAAGCCCGCAACTAAAGCACCGATTCCGAAATAGGTCTCTCCTATGGATCCAAGGAGACCAAACAATAGAAAGACATGATTGGGTGGAAAATCATATCTCGTCAAGAGAACGGTCCATGCCAGGAACCAAGGGACAAATACTGGCCAGACACTATTCAGGAAGACCACTTCTAAGTAATTGGTCGAGGCGGTGACCATGGCTCTGCCAGTTTCCGATCCCAGGAGTGGAGCAGCATTGGTCAGGGATACAGTAACAACCTCTTCTAGCATGGCCAATGCAATTACAGAGATCAAAAACTTGATTTGCCAAGGGAATTTGATAGCACGAAAGAGTCGCTTGAATTTATCGCGTATGATGTAAGAGAATAATCCAAAACCTAAGCACCAGATTACCACCAAGAAGAATCCCATCAAGACTTTTGCCCGTACTTCAGCATCATCAGAAAATAGGTTCAGGAACGTGACGAATGGCACCAAGATCCCTGTATAAATGGCTAGCCATCTGATGATTTGGGATGATGAAATAGCAATACGCCTTAATGAAAGATTACGGCGCTTCAAGGTTTCTCTCCCCTTTATCTAACGGCCTCAAGTCCTAGACTTTCCAACCATCTGCGCGGGCACCACATGTAGCAGGACAGGCTAATGCGCCAAGGCCGGTACCATCACCTTCTCACTCAGTATCCCTAGGAATTCCAAGGGCGGTGACACACCCTAGTACGACAATCCGAAAGAGGAGGCGAGTGTACAACCCGAAGAGAGCACACACGGCCAACGTTTGAGCATGATGAGTGCACCATTCGTATCGATGGCAACTCTCGAGATAAGTTCATTATTCGTGCGGTACGGCTAGCCAGGCGTCCCATACCAGTAGGGCGGGCCGTGGGTTTCCATCGCCATCTAAAAAGCCGGTGTCACGCCAAGTCTTGTAGAATTCCACTTCACCAATTTGCTCCGTGATCCATTCATACAGCGCGTCGTAGTCCCTGGGCACAAACCAAGCGACGAACTCCGCCCCCAGATCGTTCAACGCTTCCAGCATGAATGCGACGTAACGCGCTTGTAAAGCTTCGTTCGCTTCGATATCCACCCTCCAACCTAGGACGGGTGTCATTTTCAAGTCTTCGGCGGGGTAAGCCGTCTCGGCGACGACAAAAGGCTTTTCGGGCGCTAGCTCTGCCCACTGCGCGAACCAATCGCGAGGCAGATCGTCCGGGTTGGCCTGTTTGATCTTCAATCCCGGCACGATCCAGTACGGGTAGGTGCTGACGGCGACATAATCAGAATACTCAAGCACCCGCCTCCCAAGTTCGAAAAGGATGTTGATGTCATCAACCTCGAAACTGCCCGTGCAGATTGTGAGGAAGATGGGCAGATCAGGGTACTCCTGCTTGAGCATCGGATACACGGCTTCGGCTAAATGCAGGAACTGGATCAAATTGGGGTCATCCGCGCTGGCAAAGTTACAGGTTACTTCGATGCCGTAGGCGAAATAATCGGGATCGAATGTCTCGATCATGTAGCGAGAGTGGTTGAGATAGGCTGTGATCACATCGTGATCATCGAAACTCTTACCCTGCCAGGCGGGGGGTAAATCCATGCTCTCATCTACCCCGCGGTAGAGGGCGATGTGATTGCGTTTTGGTTGATTGGGGGTGATAGCCAGATAGAGGGGTTGTCCCGGCTTGCGTCGCGCCACCATACGCTCGATATCTTCCATGAAGTTGGGGTGATAAGGTTCGTCGGCGAGCGCTTCGGGCCAGGGGATTCCGTTGTCCAGATGGTAGAAGAGAAGGTCGCTGTGCTCGTACATAAAGTCGTAAGCCTGATCCGATGCTTCTTCACTGATATCATGAGGGAAGGGCTGCACTCCTAGCAACACGGAACGGCTTTCCGGTAAGTTCTTCGTCAATTCACTGTCGATAATGGTGACCGACCGTGTGACTGACTCTTCACTGCAAGCGAGAGTCGCCAGCCCAAAGGCAAATAACATCAAGAAAAGAAATGTGGGGCGTTTTAGGTCGGTTTTAAAGTTGATTAGCATGTTCATAATGTTTCGATCATCTCAACAATCACGTAGCCCTGTTCATACCAATATGTCTTTTCAGAGAAAAAGACCATCGCGGTGGTAGACAGCAAGACGAAGAGCATCCGGTTGAGGATTTCCGTCATTGCTCAGCATTTACGGGATGAATTGTTTGTCCGCATAGAATACAGTCTAGCGTATAGGAAAGTTGCGCAATCTAATATTGGATGCTGTGAGGCGGCTATTGGCCCGATGCCGCGCGGGCGAGGCTCAGCCCGTCATTTGCCATTCCATTAACCCCCATCATGATCGTAATATGCATGATACCAGACATCCCGTGGATGTTTATCCCACTCCCATCGGTCTAGCTCAGGATGAACTGTGTTGAAGGGCCTCCAACGAGTTATTTGGCGAACTACCGCCTAACCAATCTTGATTGAGGGCGCCAATCCGACACTCTGCAATACGATCGTTACTGCAAATAGTAGAATGAATCCGATTACTACCCCGATAGTGAGTTTTCGTAATGATTTGACCAGCAAGCCTTCACCGATAATCGCGCCTGCGACGGCAATCTCAAGCAATTGAGCGACGAACCAAGTAGCCAGGAGTTGTGGATGAGCCGTGCTGATTGAATAGAGTCCAAAGGTGAAAGAGGCACCTATCACTGCGCCCAGGCAAAAGCCAAGGGTGAGGCCTTTCCGCCAACCCCTCACCGAAGCTTGGTCAATGATCCACACGAGAAGACCTGTGGTAATCAGGAGCGCCAAATAGCCAAATGGTATCCTGCGAAAGGATTCCATAGCGGAAAGAAGAAAGGGACTATCCTGAGTATATGTCGTGGCAAATATGCCGCCGTGAAGAAAGAAGTCGATCCCAATCATAGCGACCCACACAAGCAGCGACAGTTGGACATACCTCTTGCGAGGGGTGCGATTCTCGTGTTGATGTTCTCCAGGCATTCTTCTTCCTCCAATTCAGAATCAAGGTTGCATCCACTAATCGATCAGGGTCAGTCGCGACGACAGATCGAAGCAAGCGAAGGTGTGGAGGCACAATAGATAAACGGTGCATCGGCTGCAAGATCAGACATATTGCAAGAGTTCTTCTTCTTCCCGAGTCGACATCCTGACATAGTCGTCAAATGACATACTCTCAGAGATGGGGCTTACTTCTAATGCCATCCGGAGTGCTCTACCCTTATGCTCGGTCCAGGTTTTCTCAAGTGTTGAAGAAGAGGGTAGTCGAATAATTTTGGAATCTTTCCTTGGCATAGCTCTTCTTTTAAAGTTGTACGAAATGAGCAGCGTGCCATCGGAGAATGCGCTATAAAACTTGATCCCCATTCCCATGCATAGGGCGATGGAGGGAGGATTTTCATTGGAAAGAAGAACATNNAGGGGGATCAACGGGAACTGGAGGATCGCGGAGTATGGGCTGAGAACTTCCAGGCAATACGCCAAATGACGAAAACCGAGATCCTGAAGGGAAGCAATCTCACTTTGATACCGGTTGCGAACGCGAGATTGGAGGATATTGTCTATAATCTGTGAGTATTCTGCCATGTTTTTTCCTGACTTAGTTGCCGCCTATGTTTACATCCCAAAGAATTACTCTGCCGTCGGGTACTCCCAAAACCAATGCTCCGTTGGGCAGGAACACCATACTAGATACTCGCATCGGAATCTCAATCGTACGGAGTAGCGTTCCGTCTGAAACTCTCCACACCTGAATCGATGTGCGCGATAACGGAATTGATGCCAGAATCCGTCCATCCAATGAAAAAGCAACATCTCTCGTCCACTGTTTCTTTTCACCGAAAGTGCGAACCAACAAACCGTCACTCACCTTCCACAACTCCACCTCAGTGTCCTCTCCATTCACCGCCACAAGCGTACCATCGGGAGAAAAGGCCACTGTTAGGCGCTTTGAACCTTCTCCTAAGGTCCGGATGTGTGTACCATCGATCAAGTTCCACACCTGTGCTCCATCACTGAGTAAATTCCCATCCGGTGTGAAGGCTATCTCACTCGGCACCTCCTCGTTCGGATACCTCTCCAGGAGGTATAGTAGTCCTCCATCTTGCACACTCCAAATCCGAACTTCGCTCTGTGAAATCGAAGCCACCTTCTCCCCGTCGGGTGAAAACTCCACGTCCATAATCGGATCTGCGTGTTGCATGATCAAGTTCGGGTGTCTTCTGTAAGGTAATCGCCATAGCTGCACGAGAGCCTTGTTAGAGCCCGTCGCAATAGTCATTCCATCGGGCGACACTGCAATACTATTGATAGGCTCAGTCGTCCACTCGTTTCTGTACAAGTCAGAATTCCAGGTCTCTGACATTCGCCATACGCGCAC
>WVZH01000486.1:25656-25860 GCA_011772595.1 Anaerolineales bacterium | reverse complement strand
CAACCACAAGTAAAAAATGAAGCAAGCGGAAACTATCAACGAAACCAGTACACCCCGTGCTCTCCTTTGTCGAAGCCGATTCTGGAGATTATTGATTGTTTGTCTTATGGGCTTGCCCATTTCCAGGGCGAAAGTAAACACAATGCCAAAGAAGAGTGCATCCAGGAGAAATGGCAAAGGGCGGAATTCATCATCTAAAAAGCC
>WVZH01000486.1:24273-25626 GCA_011772595.1 Anaerolineales bacterium | reverse complement strand
GCCAGCATTGAGCACTAGAACGTAACAGCTATCCGATCCCAGCCGACCGCAATGGTTCCCGATAGAACTCTGCTCCGGTCCGTATCGTGGAAATACAATCGTTGTAAACGCTAAAACTATTGAAATAACGATAATCTTGATCGGGCGTGGAACTTGCCTCTTGTCGTCCTCTTGCATCGTCTTCATGTCGAATTTACTTCCTGGCGGTTACCGTTCGCGAATTGAACAGCGCGAACTATCCCATCCTTCCAATGTCGCGTATCCGAAGCGTCCATTCCATCTGAAAAAAAGGCGGCATTTGACATCCGCTCAAGTGAATTGTAATTTGATTGTTAATCACCTTCTCAAGCTCTTAGCGAAGTTCTGGGTATCTACGCCTCAATGCGAGCAGATACGGCAAGATATTAAATCTACTTTGCAGCCTTAATCCAATCTATGACATCATCGAGCCAGAAAGATTCTGCTTGGTAAAAGGCTCCGTGCCCTTCTCCCGTCGAATACGCAATTTCCACAAAGCTGGATACCCCTGGTGACCGATCGGCAAGAGCTTGGCATGAGCCACCGAATTCATCGCTCGTTTCGTACAAGGACAGGACTCTTCCACTCAAACTCAATCCGCTAATTGAATTGGTCCATTCGCCGCAGATTCCAATAAGCACAAAATTAATGTCCGGATTGTCCAGCATATCTGATACATATAAGGCGATCCCCGCTCCTTTCGAGAAACCGACCACGAAAATTCTTTGTGGAGAAACACCGGTGTCAAGCAGATAGATAATCCAACCCGCAACGATTTCAGCATACTCGACGCTGTTGGTTCCCATAGGACGCACTTCGCTAATGATCTGACCCCCTGACGTTTCTAAATAGGAGAGGGTCTCGAAATATTCATACCGACCGTGTTCTGGATGTTCCGCATCGACACCTTCGTCTTCAATGATTTTTCCATGCAGATAGATGATGAAATCGGAGTTTGTACCGAAACTATTCCTCTCGTAAATTTCATTACCCGCCCAGAACTCACTCGTAGCGGATGATGGCGACAACGGAGAACATCCTAAAACAAAGAAAGCCATGATTGCGAGCAGGCATAAAGTTATGCGCTGTCGAATATTCATTGCTCAACTCCGATAGAAAATTTTGTTCATCAGATAGGGTCACTCAACTAAGGCAAAGGTGTTTATCGAATTTTAGCGGCATAATGGTCTTGAACCTTGTCCTGGCAGACTAGGCAAAGGAGTGGCCCTGAGCGGAGCGCAGACCCAGAGTTTAGCGAAGGGTACGCCCCAGCGATCCGATAAATCGCACGAAAAAGAGGTTCTAGGAGCAGAAGACCAGGGATGCGAGTGGAAC
>WVZH01000486.1:17496-24265 GCA_011772595.1 Anaerolineales bacterium | reverse complement strand
GGCTAACCAAAAGGCGCCTGAGCAACCAAAACCCATCGCAACCCAGATAAATTGATGAAAACCACAGCTCCCTACTGTCAACTGCATCGCTTTGTCAGGTTTTGTCATTATGCCCCACAGTTATGCTTACATTACCCTTTTTGTGCCCTTTGTCAACATAACGATGAGCCTCTACAATTTGCTCCAGCGGATAGCGTCTATCTATGACCGATTTTAGCTTTCCTACCTCAACGAGCTCTTTGAGGAAGGTAAGATCTTCAGTCTTTAAGTCGCCTCCGGATCCGGAATCCCTGCCAACGTTAAGATAGATTCCTGTCCTCTTGAGAGCCCTTTTACCTCGTGAAGATGAAAGCTTGTCTACTGCATCAAAAATAACATCATAGGTCTCACCGCTTTGGGTAAAGTCCTCTTGAGTGTAATCAATCACCATATCGGCTCCCAGAGATTTCACCATTTCTAAATTCGTGGTACTACATACTCCGGTAACTTCCGCCCCGTAGTACTTGGCAAGCTGTACTGCAAAAGTGCCCACGCTTCCAGAAGCGCCGTAGATAAGGACTTTCTGCCCAGGCTGGATGTTTGCTTTTCTAAGAACGATCAATGCGGTAATTCCCCCACCTGCAACAGGAGCGGCTTCCTCAAAGGTCATATTGGCCGGTTTTATTGCTAGAAATCCTTCTTTTGCCGCCTCCCCTTCTTCAGGCTCTTCAGGCAGACATTTGTACTCCGCATAGGCGCCATAACCAAAGCCGGCAAATCCAAAAACTTGGTCACCTTTTTTAAATCGATCTACGTCTTTGCCTACCGCCTCAACTTCCCCGGATAGCTCAAGCCCCAGTATCTTTATTTTTTTGGGTCTAAGGAGACCATTGACTAATCTTGCAAGAATGGGGTCAGGCTTTCGCATTCTCACATCCCCCACGTGTACTGTTGTCGCATGGATTTTTACGAGTACTTCATCCTCCTTGGGAGAAGGTTTTTCTACCTCTTTGAGCTGAAGAACCTCCGGTGGTCCGTATTTTTCATATACAACTGCTTTCATTTGGGCATCCCTCCTTATTTGTAGATGTGCTCCTTTTATCTAGTTTATATTTGTATTTGCCGACTCGGAAGCAATTGCAGATGAATTGAATTCATTAACCATCAGCCCTACTGCCCAATCTTTTTTGCACGGCCAGCGCGCTTGAGCCGAGCATCTTGGAGCGAAGCACCGACGGTGGCTTGGCGAATGGGAGGCGCATAATCGAAGAGCATGCCCCGGCGAGTTATTCGGCGGCGTGCTGCTTTTGGCACTGAAGCCACCGAGAAGCCTTAAACTGCACGACCGGTGCAAGAAAGAGCCATAAAGGAATGTGGAGGTATTTACAAAGACCCTTCAATAAAACGAGAGATTTCAAGAACCCCTAAGCAAGCTGACAATAAATACCAAGATGAATAATAATCCGACGCCTACTATTAGCGTTAACAATATAAAGAAGATGGTCCGCAATCTTGAATCTGCTTGTTTATCGAATGGCAATCCCGCATTTGCTTCTGGCCTGCTAATTCCCTCCAGGAATCGAAGCAATCGATCTTCGCCTAACCCATAGGCTATGAATGCGACACCTAACAGTAGGTATAAAAAGGACGGTGTTTCATCAATTATATATATTGCCAGGTTTACCAGACCGAGGACGATGGCGACAATTCTTCTGACATTTTTGGGCAAAATGAGAAAGTGCCCCTTATCCTTCGATCTTCGGTAGATCCAAAATGCCAAACCGAGAGGGAAGCCGATGAGCAGTGTGCATCCCAATATGCCTATAATCGTCTCGTCCATGGATTTTCTCTGTTCAACCTAAGCGTGTGAGGTACCGGCTAACGGCTTCGAGCTGTAGGTGCCATGTTCTTTGTGGTAAGCAGCCCGCTTTCACCTTCGGTCATCCACCAACTCCAAACAAACTCGCACGAACCTCGGGGGCGTTTATCCTTAGCCCTTTGACTCAGCCTAAGATGAACCCCGCTGATGGGCTCCAGCGAGATTGGGATGAGAAGGCCGGTACCTCCCTCACGTGATGCCTTATTATAGGCTCACCAAATAAACGCAGTCTACTTTCGTAGCTGCCAGTCAAGGAGATACCGAGCCATGAATTAGCATAACATGGTTTTCCTAGGATTGGATCTTGGAGACAAGTTCTCCAATACCACGATCGTCGATCAGGATGGCAAATTGATCGAAGAATCACGTCTGCCTACCAGCAGGGCTTCCTTCCAGCGCAAGTTCTCCACCCTTCAGCCCTGTAGGATCGCCATGGAGGTCGGAGCTCACTCTCGCTGGGCTAGCCACCTACTCAAAGACCTCGGTCACGATGTTCTCGTGGCCAATGCTCGCAAGCCACAAGCGATCTATCACAACCCCCGCAAGGGCGATCGGGCCGACGCTGAAACACTCGCCCGCTTGGCGCGTCTGGATCCCGCACTGCTCGCTCCCATTCAGCACCGCTCCCCACAGGCTCAAGCTGAGCTGGCCGTTCTTCGATCGCGGGACGCCATCGTCCGTTGCCGCACCTCGCTCATCAACCACGCTCGCGACATTGTCAAGGCCTCCGGCTTGCGCTTGCCCTCTTGCTCAGCAGACAGCTTCGCTCTCAAAGTCGCTCCTGACATCCCTGAGCCCCTCCGACCTGCTCTGGCCCCATCCTCGACACCATCGCTTCCCTCACCCAGCAGATCAAATCCTATGACCAAAAGGCCGAAGTGCTTTGCAGCCTACGCTACCCGAAAACCATGCTGCTCCGTCGGATCAGCGGTGTGGGGCCACTCACTTCCCTGGCCTTCATCCTCACGCTTGAAAACCCCCATCACTTCCGCAGGAGCCGCGGAGTCGGTCCTGCTCTGGGACTTGTCCCCCACCGTGATCAGTCCGGCGATCACGATCACCAGCTACGCATCACCAAGACTGGCGATTCTTATTTGCGTCGTCTGCTCATCTCCTCAGCCCAATATATCCTGGGGCCTTTTGGACCAGATTGCGACGTGCGACGTAAGGGATTGAAGCCTGCCGAACGCGGAGGCAAAAACGCTAAGAAGAGAGCTGTGGTTGCGGTCGCCAGGAAATTGTCCGTGCTGCTCCACCGCCTTTGGAAGACCGGAGAAATCTATGACCCCTTTTATCTTGTCAAGAAACATGACCAAGCAACCGAAGCTATCCCCGCTGCAGCCTGATCTTGATCCGTAGATTCCTCAGCGACTGGAGGTGCACCACAGGGATTTTCGGAAGGGAAGGTGTGGAAGGCTGATTGCTTGAAATTTCCCTCCAGCCAACACCTCGTTTGGGCGACTGCGGCTAACCACTGGGCCAAGCGANNCGGGTTTATCAAAAGAACCCATAGAGAGTGCGGATGGAAGTAAGGCGAAAGGTTGGTTTTGGAGAAATTCTAGCGGTCAGGTCGCCTTGCCGACCCTTGACAACTTACGCCTTCTCATGGAAGGGGATATGCGGCGCTCATGGCAATATCATAATAATTTTCAACTCACCGGTCTTAGCCTCGCAATACGAACCCTCTCATGAATCGCGACTTCTACTCCGGCTCCGGCCGCCTGCATGATCTCCTCAACTTGAGCGTACAGTTCTTCCTCGCGAGCAATAACAGCCTCATCCTTGGTGTCAGCCTCGAACGCGTTAAGCTCTTCCCAATAATCTCGAAGTTCGCATACAGATGAAGCATATGTCAGGAAGTCAAACTCGGCGCGCCGTTCGACGGCAAAGAGATCGCGCTCAACAACTTCCGCGAGTGCGTCCTCCGCATAAAGCACGTCCTCACAACAAGTCTCGCGCTTACGCTCGGCGAATAGAATCCTGTCACCCTGAAGAGCCTTGATGAAATACCCTTCTGGAACGGGGTGGATGTCGATTAGCATGCCTCCTGGCTTCAGTAGACGGCGGATTTCCTCTAGGGCATGAACCATGCCCTCACGAGCCATTCATCAGAGTGCCCAGGACAGGATAACCATGTCGAACGCTGCCGATTCGGTTGCGCTAGTGAATTCTTCGAAGGCGATGTGGTGGAACTCGACTCGATCCTGCAACGTGTCCGGCAGGTCTTCTTTGGCCTGTCGGATCCCCTCCTCGAATGGATCAATCGCTGTCACGTGTGCCACAANNACCAAACAAGGCATTGATTTCATTGTTTTCAGGATCACTTCTAATTACCACTTAATTCCTCCCCAGCCACGGCAGAATTTGGCAGCGCCTAACGGCTTTGAACCCCGGACTGCCTGTATTAGGCCGCAGGCACACGTGTCCGCCTACCTGTGCCAGGTACAAGTAACTGTAATGGCTCATGATTCTAGACACGACCCAATCAAATTTAGAACTTCTTCGCTCCTTATAGGTGTAGTGAGGTACCCTTCCACTTCAATGATCACAGGAAAAGAATGCTTGTCGGATAACTTCGAAATTTCGGAAAGGACAACTCGGTATTTCCTCTTAGCAGGGTCATCACCAATCGAAGAAATTGAATCAGGCACCCATGCAGAAATGATGATAATCGGGATATCACGATATTCATGTTTCTCCTGTAAATAGGCATAGAACTCGATCCCATCTTCAATTGGACGATGAAGGTCCTGGATTATTAAATCCAAGGTTTCCTCAGAGAGGGCTCTTCTTGCTTCTTCATTATTTGACGCAAGAAGGCACTCATATTCCCCAAGTGAAAGTATTTGCTTGTATGCTTCGAGAAGGGCAACGTCGTCGTTAATGACAAGGATCTTTCTCTTCATTAGATTTATCACAAACGGTGCCTAACAGCCTCGAGCTGCCGATCCAATGGACTTACTGGCGGCCGTGAGGGTAGGCCGAGGAACGGCCCCGCAAAACTAACTTCCACAATTTCCGCGCCTCGCACAGGATCCGCCTATCCCGGCGCTCTTCCATAGCTCCATCAAGTTGCTAGGTGGAAGAAATTTTATCCAAGAACATCTCCGCTTCTTTGTGGCTTCTAAAGTAATAACGTTGCTTACCCACATGCTTTTCCAACAGCCTCTCAATCTTGGGATTTACATCCCGTGGATAGTTCCATATCCACTTAAAGAAGTCCAAGTCAATCTTCTCATTGCACCCCTCTGCCAACTCCGGCCGGTTCTCTCCTTTGTACATCATAAATCGCTTGATACATCTCCATAAGCATACCCATCGTCCTTGATACATGAAGATGACTGTATCCGCATATCCCAATCTCAGATCCAACGAGTCCGGGTAGTTGCCATCCATTACCCATCGAGCCTTCTTTAGCAATTCCTTTAGCCTCTCCGCCCATTCATTGGCAGGTGTCGCCACCCAATTGGGTTGCCAGTAAAAGGAATCAAGATGAATCACTTCGATATCCAATAAATCCCCTAACTTCTGCGCTAGGGTTGACTTACCAGAACCACTTGACCCTAGAATAAGTATCCTGTTCATTCGTATGTTTACTACAAGTCCCCAATCATGCTTGCTCTTTGCAACCGAAACTTCCACCTATCGGCAGCGAGTTGAGGCGCCGGTGCTCGCGGTATGCATGTTCTTCCGGCATCCCTATCATACAAGTTCGTTTACAAACTACACCGCATCCCTGATCGTCTCCAACAAGTAGTTAGCCGCAACCTGGCCCCATCACACTTGAGCTCGAGCCCGAGCGTACTAAGTTCTGCCTGGAGGGAATGAAGAACAAGCCCCGCTCATGTCTCACCGCTCGCGAAAGCCCACGTTACCCCCAGTGATACCTATCACTTCCAGCGGACCGCCCGCCAAGTGCCCTTAGAGAAAAGCTCCGTCCGTTCGGGGCTCGGACCCCAGGCAGGAATCACACGCTTCATACCTGTCCCACCTTCGTTCAGTACCCCGGCGGGTAACGCCGGTGGATTTCCCTGATAGCCGCAGCCTCGGCAGCCGATGTATCGAGGTCCAAAGGAATGTTGAGCGCGGTTCGACCGCCGGAGCAGAAGCCGGGCGGCGTGCGGTCCATGGTGCACCGTGTGTCTCCTGGCGGCATGTTCATCATCCCACCATGATCGTCCTCGGTGGCGTAGTGGTGGTTCAGTCCCATGGCGTGCGCCCACTCGTGCCCGAAGATACCTTCGTAATAAATCCCGACCACGCTGGAACCCCCATAGCTGGCGTTTTCGGGAATGATGATGATCTGGCCATAGGTATCCGCCGGATCGCCGTCGAACACCATCCGAAACCTGAAGCTTGGGAAGAAAGCCTCGGCCATCCGTGCGAAGGCGGCCATGTGCTCATCTTCGTTCGCCCACGGAGGATCGTAGGCGGGCGGCGCCTCTTGGTAGCTATAGGCCAATGTCAGCGTGCATGGCGCCTCGTATGCCTTGAGGAAGGTCGGTTCCCAAAGATGGCGGTTGTCGATCATCCAGGTCACCCACTCGTCGTTCTTGCCGTACTTGGCTGCGAACGAACGCACCTGCACTTCCCACCGATCGACCACGGTCTCCGGCACCGGCGCCGCCGTCACCCAGAAGTCGATCGAGTTGCTGCTGGTGCGAAAAGAGGCGTCGTAGTAGATCAGCACTTTATGCTGCCCCCAGTAAGGGACCTCTTCTGGAACCCGCACCGTGATTGCCTCGTCGCTCCAATGCACGACTTCCAGCAGATTGGCCTGGCATCGATTGACCGACGGAATCCGCGTTCCCGGCTCCCTGCCGAAGTTGCGACCGAGGATCGTGAACGTCTCTCCCGGTGCAACTCGAGCCGGCGTGACGCCATCGATTATCATCGGACCGCCACAGTCAC
>WVZH01000486.1:17266-17470 GCA_011772595.1 Anaerolineales bacterium | reverse complement strand
CCCTGATTTGCGGCTTCCCTGATCAGGCACCGATTATAGCTCTTCCTCGAAGACCCGATCTTGGGGTCTCACTACTCGCGAATTTTCGGGGACAGGCGCTGCGTTTAAACAACAATCCTATGCGTCACTCGAATGATCGAATCTCCCCAATTTCTTGAGAATTTAGTCTCTAAAGAACTCTAGGCTCACTAGATCCAGGAGTAT
>WVZH01000486.1:4183-17231 GCA_011772595.1 Anaerolineales bacterium | reverse complement strand
CCAGAGATCCCACTTCATTCCGATTCAAGAATGATTATTTGAATTTGAGATTCCCAATACTCTAACTAGATATCAATTACTCCAATCCCAGTCCCACCGAACTTTTTTCTCCGGCTCCAACCTTCCCCAGCTCTTGGTGAACCAGAACTTTGTCGTGACGGCGGGATCCACAAACGCCTCAAACACCTCCTCCAAGAGTTTGCGTATAAGCATTTGTGCCTTTGCAGTGAGTGCATCCCGTTTCTCCAACCAGAACCATCACCTATAAATCCCCCAGCACGCGGGGTCGGCTGCAAGGAATTATGAGGCGCCCATTATGGCGAGCCGGGGCCCCTTCTTTTGGTTAGGATCACTTTCATCATGACACCAAAAATAGCCGAGGAGACGACAATTCCAATGCAGATTCCAAAGAAGAATTCAGGATAGTCAAATGAATAACCGAATAAGGTAGTCAAGAGTTGATCACCCCTCTCTTCTCTCCGTTATCCAATAGCATTTTATGTCTTTAACCCTTGGAGAGATTTTGATAAACACGAGATCACGCCCCGCATATTACCGGTTGTTTCGACAATTTGAAAATCAGAGCTTACCAAAGCATTGAATCTTAGAAAGGCATGGGCGCCTAACGGCTTTGAGATCTAGATTGCCTGCACTGGGCCTGAGGCACACGTGTCCGTCCACCCGTATCAGGTACAGGCAGGTAGAACAGACTAAGTAGCTCTGAGCCCTACGATTTCACCCAGGATAAACTCCGCGCCGACCTTGAGCTTGACCAAGAGAAGGCGCCTAGTCGAAGAGTCTGCTCTAGCGTATTGCTACCCTGCTTTCTTGGCCTCGGTAGTTTCACCATATGCACCAACAGCTGCATCGAGCTTCTCAGCAATCCAACTATTGAGACTTTTATCCTCTCCCCTAGAGCGAATGTATATCTCTCTATGGAGCGATGGATCAATCCGAACCAGGATCCTGCCTGAGAACGGCTTCTCTGGCTCCTCATTTCGTTCCTCACAGAAGGCAAGATAATCCTCCACAGATTCCCGCATGGCCTTGCGCAATTGGGATACAGATTTCCCCTTAAAGGTGATCACATCACGTAGATTGATGATTTCTCCGTGGAAGACATCCGAATCCCCATCAAAATCCACTTTAGCAACATATCCTTTATATTCCATCACGACTCAACTCCTGCTTCCGATAGGAACCGCCGCATCGAGCGTACCATCGATTTGCTAGCCTCTTTTGCTGGATGTGGACGATGAAAGATTGCTCGAACCCCATGTAATGCCACCCTCATCCTCGACCCTCTTCCTTCCGATAATTCGGCACCAAGGACGATAAGCAAAGCTTCGATATCGTGCCAAGCCAAATTGGCATGAGTAGGCTCAGCATAGATGGCCTCAAGCGTGCGCTATCGCTTACGCTTCACGCACATATGATATCATAATATGATATCGCCAACAAGTTCGGGGAGGAAATTAGGTAAGCAGCCTAACGACTTTGAGCCTCGTTCGTTCTTTGACTTGTTTTTCAAGAATCACCAGGAAATTCCTTCGGTTATAAATCGCGATACCCGCGGGGTCGGCTACAGCGAATGGTAAGCTGGCAGTGGCATCTTGTTCGGAATTATTCCTTTCAAAGATTATCCGATGAGCAGACCAATCGAAACAAGTACTGGCGTCGCGATGTTGATAATGACATTCAGTCCCATAAAGGGAATAAGTTTGGGAATTCTCTCAGAATAAATGAACGCACCTGCAAAGGCTGGTACCGAGATTAAAATAGTGCCTAATCCGAGAAGGCTGGTCTTAGGCAAGTATTCAAACCAAACACCTATAATAATGGTCAGATATGATGCCAATAGGAAAACCCCGTAGATGATACTACTAGCTCTCCTGCCAAGGATGATCGGCAAGTGCCTCCTGCCAACGGCCTGATCTGCCTCAACGTCTGGAAACTGATTCAAAAGCAGTAAGTCGCTAACTAGAAAGAACGGTACGAGCGACGCAATAAACGCTGTCCAATTGTATCCCCCAGTTAGGACAAGGTTTGTGCCCATGACCATGAGCAGCCCAAATCCTATTCCGGGCGCAATCAAGCACAAGATCGGATTGTGGGAGATCCATGTGGTATACAAAAGTATGATGAGAAGCCCCAATACGCCAATCGGTAATAGAGACAAGCCTCTGGAAAAGAGAAAATATAACCCAATTAAAATTGTGAGAGCGAACGTGATCAATCCTGTAGACAAAGCCTGGCGTGAAAGTTTTGGGTTTTCGGGCAAGATTCCACTTCCCCCGCTAAAGGGAGTCCTTCTCGTCATGGAATCCAACCCGCTCTTGAAGTCGAAATACTCATTTAGGGCATTTACACTCGTATGCGCGGAGATTGCCCCAATTAGAGCTAGAACGGTGTGAAATATGTCTACACTGCCAGACGTCCACACGGCGGTTGCTACTCCCAACAAGACGCAGACCGGCGTCAGGATGATGAAAGGAAGGCGCATCGGACCGAGGAGATTTCTTAGATCGCTCATACTTACCACCTTTGTGAGACTTTTTGCTGCATGAATGAACTAAACGACAGCCAGCTCACGGATTTGAGCTCTCGACTGCCTGCACTGGGCTGTAGGCGCACTTGTCCGTCCACCTGTGCCAGATACGGGCAGGTAGGACAGGCCGAGCAACCGGGGATCGCTCCCGCTCTAGATTTCCTCGATTCCCTATCGAGTTCTTAGCATTCATTTCACTACGCATCCCCGATGGACCCCAACAAATTGTTAGGCGGTCCTTCGCGCCAAATCTGCGCTTTGTAGAAGCTGGATTACTTCATCTGGATGGCGCGTCGAAAATGAAATATCCCGCACAAGTCCTGCTTTTTTCTTAAGGGCAATCACAACTCTGGGATGCTCCAGGAAATTGAAGGAAGCACGATATCTCCCTCGTATCAACATGAAGTGTATCCCCGCCCCTCCAAACCTCATCAACATCGGTAGATCATCATGTCGGCAATCTCCAATATTGTCCAAAGGTATTGTCCATGTGAAGACGCCGAACTTCAGCTTCAAAGATTTCGAAGTCAGGAGGATAATGAGGGTTCTGTAATTCAATGAGTAGAACAAGAAGAAAATGAAGAACAAGAAGAAAGCAGCACTGAGAATGTTTGAGCTACCCGTACGTACCTGCCAGATCAGCAGCATCAAGAAGAGGATCGTCAAGCTTATGAAAAGTGCCTCCGTCCTATTGGAGGATAACCTCTCCCCATAAATTAGATTATCGGTCATCACCTTCTCTTTATCTGGTAAGAGCACCACATCGGCTCAAGAAAATCATCTTTTCTATTTTGATGATTCCGCATAACGGCTTTGAGCCCTGGAGTGCCCGCATTGTGACACAGGCACACGTGTCCGTCTACCTGTGCCATATACAAGCAGGCAGGACATCCTGCCTGTCCTGGCTGGCCGCCAGGCCTGGCCAGGGAGCAGCCCGCTTTCGCCTTCGATCATATACCAACTCTGGGAAAAATTGCACGAATCTCGGGGTCATTTACTCTGAACCCATCGACTAAACTCAGGATGAGCTTCGGCGAATTGCTAGGTGGCTGATTTGTCTCCATTGTGGCTCATCGGTGGGTACAAAGACCCAGACAGCACGCCGATCATGGAGATTCGGCTTCCACATATGAGACGTTATCAACTGAGAGACCACCTTGAACGTCCTCGCGAGAGAACAAGGTGAACTGCAAGAGATTGGAGTCGTGCATCACTACGCCGATGAAACCCCTTCTTCCCTCTGGTATGGCAATAGCACATCCGTTGACGGTTAGGTGCCACGTCTCACTTGGCTTATAGTCGAATCCAAATGCAGCCACCGGGACGCCGCTCGGGAAGCCGAACGCAAGACCTTCGCCCCAGTCACGGAAATGGATGAAAGTGCCGTTACTCAATAAACTGGAGTCAGCGAGGATCTGCGCGCTGCTATCTCCATCAAGTAGGAACCCATTCCCCGTAAGATAGGGATAGCTCAACTTCCCGTAGTCAGCCTTGTCCTTCTCGAAATCCTCAATACGAATGACTCTACCAATCAATGCCGCTTCCCAAAGCTCTCGTTTCCAGTATGCAGTGAATGAGGCATATTCTTCAACATTGATGGCCACATAGGTCGCGGTGGAGGAATCTACGATAGAAGGCACAGTGGAAGAATATGGAGTCAGAGAAAGGTCAACAGAGACACAATCCCGGACAGGAGGGATGAACTGCTGTGTTTGGGCTAAAGATGGTGCAGGCTCAGTGGCTTCCTGCTCATCTGTGGCGCGCTGGGCGGACGCGGTAGGTTCAACTGTATTCGTGGAAGGCTGTGCAACCGCGACGGGCTCCCCCTGCAGAAAGTTCTGCCAGATGATGAGGGCAAGCTCCACTGTATTCACGATTAGGAGGAGCGCAAGAAGAAATACAATCACTAGGAGGATTATCTGTGGCCGCTGTGGTGTCGGAGCGTCGGCGGGAGGCGGAACAAAGCGATTACCGTAGTTCATAGGATCCTCCAAGTTAATGCCACTTCTGCGAGTCCTGCCCGCCAAACCGCGTGCCGTGTTCGGCCGCCTAACGGCTTTGAGCTGAGGCGTCGGAGCTCGCTACCTTACCGGCTATCCCAGCATTCCCATCATACAACAAACAGAGCAAATCACGACACATCTCCGGTCGCCTCCAGCGAATTGTTTGGCTGCCGTAGCTCCTGATGTCGAGATTTATGAACCGATTAACAAAGATACCTCTTGGAGAATAGCCTCAGCTTCTTCTTTTGACCATGTAGAGCTTGATTTTAATGTTCGTCCACCTGCCAAGACCACCTCCAAACAACAGAAGTCTGAAGGACAGTAACGCGAGGATCGCCCCACCCCACTGCCGTTGCACAAAGGCTGCCGCCCAAACCACAGTCACAAGTCCAAGAGACACCGCCAGGATACCAGTGACAAGAAAGTTGGGAATGACAGTCATGGCTGGTTCGCAAGCATGCCAGATCTCTTCAGGCACGCATGGCGATCCCATGGAGGCGATCATGATGGTCTCCGGTGGCACATTTCCCTGAAGTAGTTCAAAGTACCCATGCTCCAGGTCGCCAATGCCGGCAAAGATGCCGAACGACGCGGCGATGATTCTTGTCGCCTTTCTCGTTCCTGCCCCTCATTTTCTCTTGGAGACTTTCGTCTTGATTGTTCTCCTAATGCTCAGGAGACAGTTCCTTCAACACAGCGGCGATAGCCGTGGCCCAGGATGTGATGGCCTCCCAATCACGAAAGTCGCCGACAGGAGAATTGGTGTTCTTGAGCATCCATTTCTCAATAAAGTTCAGCTTGCCCATGTCCACTACACCGTGAAAGATAGCGATGTCGCGGGGCGCGATGCGGTCGGCAATAGGTTGCAGCTTCTTGGGTAGGCGCCAACCTTCTGTCAGTTCCACGGGATCACCCTCGCCCAAGGGTCCACTTGAAAACAGCCATACCAGCCGCTCAGCCAGCGCCGACTCGTTGACCTGTAAGAACTTGACCGCTTCCTCATGCCATTGGCCGAAGTAGACCGAGCTGCCCAGTATAATTGCTGTGTAAGGGGTAAGGTCGTTTACGCGAACCGCAGGGATTACATCGGCACTCAGGACTGCTTGACGAAGCACTTGACCAATTTTCTCTGCAATCTCTGCGGTCGCACCGTGTTTGGTGGCGTAAGCCACCAGAACTTGGTTTTCCACTTCACCCTCAACATTCTCCCAGGAGCGGCTGTGGTCGCCGCCCAACGGCTATAAGATGAGCGGTCGGGGCACTGTCTATCTCTTGCCCTCAGCTCATCCCCATTGCACAACTTAATCTGCTTCTCTCCTAGCTTCCCCGGTCCGCTCCTCGGGGTGTTTTTGCAGCAGGTGCCTGTATTTGGTGGAACCTTCCTACTGGGATAGTTCCTCAGGACTGATACGCCCGTATGCATGTAGTGATCCCAGGACTGATATGGTTGCATTTACTGCATGCTTTTCGCCTTCTCCTGGTTCAGGCTCCCAGCTACCGTCTCTCCTTTGCTTGCTCTCAAGATCAATGATGGCACGGTGAACCAATGAATGATCCATTGGCACACGTGCATCCTTCAAACATCGTAGCAGCCACGCAATCTGAGCACCAACCCATTCTTTTGAGTAATTCTCTTCGACCACTGTAAGCGCCTTCTGATACGGCTCAGAATGTGGACCCGGATGGAAAGCGATCATGGGCAAAGATATCCATGTAGCACGCAGGTATCCCGTTATACGGCCTCGTTCATCGCAGTGGGATAGAAGAAAGTCCGTCGGACAACGCGTACCCGGCATTTCGGCGTAACCAAAGCGTATGAGCACATGCGAGCAGAATCCTGTGAGCCATGTGCGGGTTGCAATCCTCCCCGGCATCATCCACTCCGGGCATAGGTAGCAACCGACTTCCTCTACCTCATCCCATCCGCCATCTTCAAGTTGCCGCTCTAGAAGGAATTTGCATGCTCTATCAGAGATCTCTTTGTTGTAGATGCGAAGATCATCAAGCCATTGAAGGATGTACGCAGTGTCGCAGAGGTTGCTTACCTGTGGACACCAGTAGGCAAAGCCACCATCGTGCTTCTGAAGTTTACCCAGCTCTTCGAGAACTTCATTAGAGGGAGTTTCGTCCCATAGAATAGCTGAGAGACGAGCTCTCTCGATCAAATTGCCATTCAACTCGACGAAGGTAATCGCTTTATGCAAGTCCAATGAATTTACCGCCATTAAAAATAAGGAGATTATGTAGCCTGCAGCACAATGACCTTGAGCTGCCTGTCCTGGCTGGCCGCCAGGCCAGGGAGTGGCCCGCCCTCAACCTCGATCATACACCAACTCTAGACAAACTAGCACGAATCTCGGGGGCGTTTATCCTGAGCCCTTCGATTAAGCTCAGGATGAACTCCGCCGAGAGGTTCCAGCGAGGTGTTAGCTGCACTTCTACACTTCACGCTTCAGTATTAATGGCTAGCACCCTTACTTTCTTAATTCCTCAGCTGCATGCGCAATATTGCACTCAGACACTCCTCCATATCCTCTTGGGTTGTGGCTCAGCATGAAACACGAATGCGCATCACATATTCACTCAAGATAAACTCCGCGCCGACCCTTCGTCAAGCTCAGGGTCGGCGCGGAGTCGAATAGTCTGCTCCAGCAAATTATTATGCCGATTTGAAAGAAAGAATGAAATTTCATATGTGAGTATCGGGCTCTATGTGTACCACGATATCATTGATTGGATACTCAGATTCAATCAGGGCACTCTTCACTGCATGACCAATTAGATGTCCACGACGTACTGACAAATCTCCCCTGACTACAACATGAATATCCATAAGGTAGCCCAAACCACTCTTTCGAATCCTGGTCTTCTCGATCTCGCATACTCCCTCAATACCGGATGCAATATGCCGGATTTGGTGTTCAATATCGGATGGCACGGCCGCATCCATTACCTCATCTAGCGCCGGTCGAAACAGCCGATAGGCGTTATACAGGATTACTAGGCATGCTATGAGAGCAGCCCAATCATCCGCCGCTTCATAGCCAGAACCCCCTATAAGCGCAATGCTGATTCCGACGAATGCAGCAAATGATGTGAGCGCATCAGACCGATGATGCCACGCATCGCTCTTTAGAGCTCCACTCTGTAGAGTTGCGCCTACGTAGAACATCCTTCTAAAGAGTAATTCTTTGGTGATAATAATTGCCCCAAGGATTGCCAACGTATACCATGCAGGCGTCCCATGAGGTGTTTGGATTTCTCGAATACTCTGAAATGAGATAACCAATGCAGATATGACAAGGAATGAAGCGACGATTAAACCCGAAATCGATTCTGCCTTGCCATGACCAAATGGATGATCCTGATCAGGAGGCTTGGCTGCTAGACGAAGTCCACTCCATACGATGAGCGATGAAAAAATATCAGTAGTTGACTCAATTCCATCAGCTATAAGCGCATACGAGCCCCCCAAAATCCCGGTACTTATCTTTACAATCGCAAGGATGATATTGATAGCGATTGCTCCTCCTGACACCTTAACACCGTCTCGAATTGAGAGCATATATTCCTCTACTTTAATTTTAGAGATTCGGCCAAACGGCCTCGAGTAAAGCGGCTTCGCAATGCAATTCTGCCACATTTTCGCGCCTTGCGCAGGGTTCGCCTGTCCTGGCGTTCTTCCAGGGCTTCAGCGGGACGATAGGCCGCTGCAATCAGGATAAAACACTCTCGGATTACGGCAAGATCTCCAACGCGATTTTGGCCATCTTCGTAAAGTCCCTGTCGTGCTGCTGCGCAGTGGTTTCTTCCCCTCCAAACGCATCAACATCCAGTACAGACTATACGCTAACTCAATAACACGCTCGTGGAGATCGACCATACCAAAGTCCAGCAAGGCTACAATGCGATCTTTTGACCAGAGGATGTTTTCACCGCCGTAGTCCCCGTGAACCAGATGCCGGGTGAGATGGTGGCCTCTCTTCTCCCACCACAACTGCATGCCTCGGAGCAAATTTCCGGTTTCCTCACAAATATTAAGAGCTTACCGAACGCCATCGGTTAACCCCTTTTGTTTGACTTCTTGTATCGTTTGCACAAGCCAGTTCAGTAGATTCATCGGCTGACCGTAGTTATGCACAACTGGCGAGACAAAGCGGACAGTCTTTGTCTGTTCACGCAAAGCTTGATGTAGCCGACCTAGCATTGAGAATACTCCAATATATCGTGCCCACGTATCCGTCACACCTTCAGAAAGAATGAACGCTTCCACTTCAATAAGACGGTTCGATGTCAGACCAAGTTGATTTTCAGAAACCCATCCCAAGGGGGTAGGAAGGGGAAGGTCAGTGGCTAGGAGGCTTTGTTTGATATGATGTAAGCAAGCCAACCTCTCAGGACCGACCCAAGGGCGATAAATGCGGATGACTTACTCTCCCTTCGAAGTAAGGACAAACAGATTATGGTTATACGTTCCGCCCAGGTCTTCGCATGCAACGACATTTCCTAACCCGAAATGCCTCGCCACAGCCGCGACTACCGAACTTGTGTATTCGGCTCGTGGACCTATCTCAAAGTTCACCTTCATCTAATCGTTTCTGTCCCCTTCAAACAATAGCCTAACGGTTTTGAGCTGAGCGGCGCAGCAAGGCCCTTCTCGGCTGAAAACCACGCTGAGGCTGTGTCCGATCCAGCGAATTGTTTTCCAGCCGCTTATCGTCTTATTCTGTCATGACTACTGAGAGTCAAAATCAGTATGGGAAGAAGGAGAACCAAAGATACTATTGCAGCATCCTTCAAAATTCCCCTGGGGTAAGCTTAAATCAAGGAAGCAATGATAAATACTGTGACAAGAAGCCCAAGTGTCAGTCGAATTATCGGATAGTATCTTGCTCTAATCTCGGCTGAGTATGGTCTCAACTTCTGAGTTATGGATGTTGTGAATAAACCTGCTGCCGCACCAGCGGCGATTGCTACATAGCTTGAGCGCACAACAGAGATCTCATCAACCAGACCNNAACCCCAATGTACTAAAGATACTAATAAAGGTGCCCAATAATACTCCATGCCATGCATCGGCAATGCCAGAACCAAGCATGAATCCAAACCATGCGCCGAATGCTCCAAGAATTCCTCCTACGATGACGAACCTATTTTCAGACATTACTCATCAAGCTACTTGAATCCGAAATTTGAGTATCGGCTGGATATCGGCTTTGAGCCCTGGACTGTCCGTCCACCTGTGCCTGCGCTACAGGTGCAGGCAGGACAGGCTGCCTGTCCTGGCTGGCCGCTAGGCCTGGCCAGGGAGTAGCCCGCTTTCACCCTCGAACATACATCAACTCTGGACAAATTCGCATGAATCTCGGGCGCGTTTATCCTGAGCCCTTCGACCTAGCTCAGGATAAACGCCGTCATAGGGCTCCAGCAAAAGGTTATCCGGTTTGAGTTCGAACTCTATAATGTAGTCAACTTCGTGAAAAAGGTTGAAATCCTACCCTACGGCACATGGTTCATCTAGCCATCGACCGAAACACCATCTTGAAAACAAATAAACTTACCGCAAAGAAAACCACGAAGATACTGACCCGAAAGAAGTGCCTTGGAAAAACTCGGTTCACGTTGGATATGTCGGATCCTCTTGGTGAAATACTTCTCATTCATTTCAGCCCAAGGGCGGGAAGGCGGGCGCAATGAACCGTGAGGAACATCAACCAATTCTTCCGCCCGCCTTCCCAACATCACCTAAAAGCGATGCTTAGGCTATTGGATACTCACAAATTGCACGAAACCCTGGTAAAACGGCATCTATTCTGGTGTCCACCAGTATCCCTGAATGTCAAGATTCGTGAGCCCCACTTCTTGCGCTCTTTTTACAACCTTGTCATATTCTTCGCTCGTTATTCTCCTTGATATCTCCGGATAATCATATGCTTTAAATAGGGGGGTATACTGTCCCATAATATTGACATAGGTATCTTTTGGCAATTTTTCTGCTATCCACTCCATGATTTTTTCTGAACCAGCTACGTTATTTGGCATGACTAAATGCCGAATCATCAGTCCTCTTTGCATAATGCCGTCTTTTGCAGGTTTTGCCACACCAACTTGACGGTGCATCTCAAGGATTGCTTCTCTTGTAATTTCAGGATAACTCTCTGCTCCAGATGAATATTTTGCTGACATGTCACTATCCCAGTATTTGAAATCAGGCAGGTAAATATCAACTATTCCATCAAGAAGCTTGAGTATCTCAAGACGCTCCCAGCCACTGGTATTGTATACAATTGGCAGCCGAAGCCCCGTCTCTGCAGCTATATCAAGAGCTTTTAGGATGACCGCGGAATAATGCGTTGGGGTTACAAGATTTATATTGTGACAACCGATTTCTTGCAGCCGAAGCATCATCCCGGCTAATTCATCAATACCTCTTTCAGACCCTAAGCCAAGCTGGCTTATTTTCCAGTTTTGACAAAATACACACCGCAAATTACAGTGGGTAATGAAGATCGTCCCTGAACCGCCACTCCCAACAAGTGGCCTTTCTTCACCAAAATGCGGATGAAACGATGAAACGACAAGTGTTACACCGGGAGCACGACAGAATCCGCTCATTCCTTCAAGACGATTGACACCACATCTTCTCGGACAGAGCTGGCAACTTTCCATAATAGCCCAGAGTTTTTCTGCTCGCTCTCTTAGTTCACCTGTTTTGTGAAGTTTTAGATATGCCGGTTCAAAACCAGAGTCTATATGATTAGATTTTTCAACTGCTGTCGTTGTTTCAAAGCGAGGAGTATCTGGTCGACAGGAATAAAGGAAGAATGAAGGTAGCCCTATTTTGAAACATAGTCCGGCTGTGATTTTCAGAAAATCTCTTCGTGTAATATTCTTACCATAATGATTATTCATTCTTAACCTCCTCGTAGAGGCTGATTGGGCTGGGAGTTTATGACACAGAAACTCGTCAATTTAATCAGCCCCACTGTGATGCAGGTACCGACAAGGCCAAGAATAGGTAAAAGCACAACAGCGCCTACAATTCCTCCGAACCACCCTCCCAGAAGGTCAGAAGCATAAAGTAACCCGGCTGTCTTGGTTAAACTTGTGCTATCCCTTAGATATATCTTGTTTGCCAGAGGAAATTGAGAACCAATTAAAAGTCCGCTGATAAATGAAATAACTAAAAATAGCAATCTAAATAAGAAGAATGTCTCTGGACTGCCCAGATATGAATTCGCAGCAAAAAATATAATAGGGCACCCAAAAGAAAAATACATTATTGCCAACTCGATTCTTGTAAAACATCTTAAACAATTTTTTATCCGGTCCAGAATTCTCGCCATCAGCATTGCTCCACAAGCAGCTCCTGCCATGAAAGATGCCACAAGAAACCCAATCCATAAAAACACATATCCATGAATTGATTGAAATGCGAAAATTAGCATAAGGCTAAATATCATCCCGGCAAAACCTGTTGTAAAAATGGACAAGGGTACGCCTGCCCGGAAGAATCGCAATTTTTTTAATCGAATNNTTACCCTCTCTAATTGTCTAAAAAGCCAACGAAGTGAAGGGGCAAACAGTGCATTCCAATGAGAGACGCTGTAGAAGACACCTATGGGGTTGAAATCAGAATTGATTTTCTGGCTTCTCCCTTCAATGAAATTAGAGAACCAGCCCTGCCACCCGTTATGCAACTTTTGCTCAATATACCAGGGAATAATCACATCTGCTTTGATGTTCCGTTGGTTCAATCTTTCTATAATCAGCGTCCTGTCAAGCATTGAAATTTCCCGAGAATCCGATAGGAAGAAGAGATTGGTACCATCGCCAGGAATTGCTCTAACATAAGGAAAGACACTTTTCAGAGTATGAAAGATACAGCTGTTCAGGTTTTTCAATTCTTCATTCAAGTAAGTTAAAGAACCGGGCAACCCAAGTACAAGGATGCCCTGTTCATTAAGCCTCTCCCTTGCTAGGGAAAAGAACTCTTTTGTAAAGAATCTATTTGTTTGTAAATTAGATGGCTCCGTGATCCCTATTAAAATCACATCGTATTTACTCCGTGTTGTCTTAAGCAACAGACGGCCATCAACATGTTTTATTTTTACTCTTCTATCGTTCAATTCGGATTCAGTCAGCGGTGTGGGAAATTTCCTAAATAGATCAATGAGCAGCGGGTCAAGTTCTGCATATTCAATCGATTCTATTGATGGATGTCTTAGTGCTTCATTAATTACACCACCTGCGCCACCACTCAAGATAAGGAGTTTCTTAGGTTCAGGATGTGCGAGAAGTGGAAGATGAACAAATTCTTCAACAAATGGTATATCCGGAATAGGCGTTATGATATTTGGAATACCGTCCTGAAAGAAAATGTATTGGCCTTCATTCTCAATGACACAGATATTTCCATACTGGGAGTTTTGGTAATGAACGAGATTGTGGTTTTTCCATTGCGCTTTGATTGAAAAGTAATGCAGTTTGTGCGCCT
>WVZH01000486.1:0-4088 GCA_011772595.1 Anaerolineales bacterium | reverse complement strand
GTGCCAACCGTCTCATAAGCATATACCCTGCCCGCAGAAGATGCATCCTGGTCCGAAAACATGGAATAAATATGGCAACTGAAAGTAAATAATGCGCCGTGAAATATGCTTACTGGCAAAAGTATTAGAAAGGAGGAGTAAAACATTGGTAAGAAACCGATACTTTCACCAACGGAAATGCCAATTATTCTTTTCAGGATGCGTATCAGAAAAATGGCTATGAATAGCGATATGGAGAATAGAAGCGTAATTAATGTAAATGTTTCAAGCTTATTTTCATATTTCTCAGCCTTCCTGCCAAGATAGTAAGATCCGAAAGCCTCGAGAATGAGCCAGTTGGCCAGAATAATGCCGATGGAAAATTCGTTGCCAGAAAAAATGATCAGAAACTCCCTTAAAAGGAGTATCTCAGCAACCAATCCGCTGAATCCCATAGCCAATATCGCTATACAAACGCGTTTTTTCATCAGACCGAACCTTTTCTAACGGTCTTGGGCAAAGCAGCTTTGATTTCTTCGATTTCACTCAGGATAAACTCCACGCTGAACCTGAGCTTGACGAAGGGGAGGCGCGTAGTCGAAGATTCTGCTCTAGCGAGATATTAGGCGAAACGATTTGAAGAAGGTTGATCCATCCTATTCTCTCCTTTTCCTGAATCTTCTTCATCAAGAAGAGAAAAGGACATTCGAGTAGCTTCCTCTGTATAATCTAGACATTTCTCAATGAGGTTATTCTCAATAAAGCCTCTCTGACCATCTTCTGTAGCTAGATCCAATCCTAGGAGATCGACGCAATCGGTAGCACCAAACTTCTCCTTGAAATCGTGACGGATCCTTCGAACCTTTGAATATGTAGGATCAACCGAGGCTTCTGGCGAGCTTCTACCAGTAAAAAGACTAACGCTCATTATCGCTCCACTCAGGGCACCACATTGACCTCCTGTCCTTGCCATACCACTACAAAACCCGGTAGCAATCTTGGGTATCAAATCTGAGTCGATGCCCATATGTTCAGACACAGCCAGGAGGACACTTTCTGCGCACCAGAAACCTGAGTTGAAAAGATCCCGGCTTCTATTAGCTACATGTTCATCCAACAGGAGTATCCTTTCAGTTCGATGTCGAGAATAGAACAGAGGTATCTCTCTGTCCACCTTACGACTGGCGTATAAACCACCGTGCGGCTTAGGCTATGAAACCAAACGGGTTTTGAAACGACACAAAACCGAAACCACCCTCACATAAAAACCCGATAGCAGGCCAGCTTCATGCGCTGGTTGAGCAGCGAAGTGTTCCCGCAGCACCAGTATCGTTGCCAATCAGACATACACCTGTACAACGATATTGCTTCAGATCCTAGAACCTTATGGTATCGTATCTCGCAGCCAAACGTTCGCTGCTTCAACGCTCTCCTGCCTGGGAATTTGCGTTATGGCATCGCTTGAGCATGCTGCCCGACACACGCCACATCCAAAACACCTGGTGGGATCGATGTAGACCTTAGCAAGTGAAGACGAGTAGAACTTAGCTCCGAATTGACATCGACTCATGCAAGATCTACATCCCTTGCAGAGGTTCCAATCCACTTTACATATGTACTCCGCCCGGAAGAACCGAGGAGCCCCCCTCTTCACAACGTAATTCTTGTAGTTATTACAATCACGGTCACAATTACATAAGCACATGACATAAGGGGTTACACCTGTCCAAATAATGTGCATCAATCCTTCCTCGTCGTATTTGCGAAATATCTCTTTAGCCTCTTCCTTGTCCAGTACCTCCAAGGACGAAGCAGCATCGGGAAATTTGTCTAATGTACCCCTTCTGTCAACCATTAAACCAAAATGGTATCGTTCATCTTTCTTCCCCGTGTTAATAAACCGGCACCCACAAGCCATTCTCGTGATAGAAGACGCTATATCTATCACTTCTTCTACATCCTCGATCGGTAGTATCTGGCCGAAATGTTCGATCTTCCGATGTGCTACAGTCGTATCTTCGCTTGGTAGAACCTGGGGAGGTTCAATTGATAGCGGTGCACTCTGCGACTCGTCTTGTTCCTCGGACACACTGCTGATCGCTGGCATCACAAAGTTTTCGAATAAATCATTCAAATACTCAACACGCGATGAAAACTCAACGATCTCTTTTTGCGTGGAGGAAAGTTCCTCGTATAACAATTCATCTGCATAGTTCTTAATTTGGAGGTACCACTTCTTTCCCTCCCCATGTTTTGTGCAAAACTCACACATGTTGATCTCCTTACAACGATGAATCGGTTATGCTGCCCAACTGCCTTGAGCTGATCGGCCGGGTAAAACTCCAATCAAGTACGTAGCCAGTTGCGAACCCGGTCCGATCCAGCGAATTGTCGGGCGGCATGAGGATCTCTTCCTATGAGCATTACAATTCGACACTCTGGACAGTGTGAGAGGTTCAGCGTTTATTCAAGGACTCGCCCCTCAGCGTCAGTCCGCAAGAGAATTGCGTCGTAGGAGCGGCCGCTAACGACTTGGATCAGTCCAGCAACGAGGAAACCTCCATCCTCGAGTTCTGTCAGAGCCATGCCGCCGTAAACAATCTGCTGATCAAGCAGGGATCGCCTCCACAGAACATTGCCATCTTCGTCGACGCGGCTAAGCAGCATCCCGTTCCCGATCGCACCGAGAAGATACGTTCCATCCTGCAGGCGAATCATTGAGTGGGTGTAGTCGTCAAAAGCCGGTTCTCCGAAGGAGGTCTCCCACTCCATTTCACCGGTCGAGGCGCAACCGGCGAGCCACGTATCCGCCTGCCTTGAGCCACTGCTTATCGAGAAGCCAGATAGGAAAAAACCGCCATTGTCGGTTTGTTCGACCTGGGATGCGTACTGCCAGCCAGCGAGTTCGTAGCGATGCGCCCATTGAATGCTGCCATCGGATCCGAGTTTCACCAGCTTGCTATCCTCCTCAACACTCACAACGAGAACAAGATCGCCTTCCGGAGTTTCGAGAGCATCCAGGATCAATTCATCCCAGGGGTTTTCGACGGTGTACTCCCAGATCATCTCGCCATCCTGCGCCACACGAGTGGCATACTCATCCCTTCCTCCCCCGGGTGATTCGGTGAATCCGTAGATCAGCAGTTCTCCATTCGACAGCTTGAGCATGCCGTACGGCCACTCCCTGCGCGCTCTGCCGTATGTCTCAAACCATTCCTCGGCGCCATCTTCCGTGATTTTGAGGAGGAAGAAATCCCGGTCGCCAACACCATACGAATCTGTTTCGCCAAAGATGTAGTACCCCCCATCCTCAGCCAGCACGACCGAATTCGCCTGTTCATATCCTTCCCCGCCCCAGGTTCGCTCCCAAAGCACAGAACCATCGAGGGTCAATTTCATGATGAGGGCATCTCCCGAATATGGGGGGATATGCAGGTGATTCGTCGCGCCGATGACGAGGATTTTCCCGTCCGGTGTGAGTGCAACGTCGAAGAACGCACCATAATCGGGACCCTCGAATGTTTTGATCCATGTGTTTGGAACGTCGGCAGGTATTGCCGTAGGCTGCCTTGGGGTAGAGGATTGTTGTGCTCCGCCTAACGCGCAGGCGGAGAGAAGCATAAGACAGGCAATAGAGATAAGTGGGATATTGTGCCATTTTTCTTGCATTGCCGTTACTCCTGACGCTATGCTCTCCTTCCTCAAGCCGCCCAACATTTTCGAGTTGAGCAGCCGGGGTTTGTTCCTGCTCTTGCTTCTACCTTTTCCCTATCGATCATCATAGCATGCAATTCGCCTCACATCCCCAGTCTGCTCCAGCGAATCGTTAGGCATTCCCAAGGATTATCCGGGTACGCTCTCATCAGCATAGATGTTAGTCATACGACTTGGATCCCGTTGTTAGCTCAAGAGCCTCTAGTATCTCCAATGCCAAAACCGGGCGATCGGCTTCCGGGAGTTCATCCAGCAACGAAGCCAACACCTCAGCGCGCAGGCCATTATCGTCAATCGCGCGCGCAAACTGAACGACTTCATGCATCACAGCTGGTCTATCATCAACTGAAAAGCATCGCACTAGAGCCTTCAAAGCAAGCGCACAGAATAGGGGG
>WVZH01000345.1:27028-27149 GCA_011772595.1 Anaerolineales bacterium | reverse complement strand
GAGGGAATGACTACCTGCCGCGGAGGGCAAGCCAGATTCCAGATCTTGTCATCCGTAGAGAATAGAGTGCAACGCGTGGTCTGGAGGCGAAATAATAGCGACGAGCCCCCTGCCATCCGCA
>WVZH01000345.1:25680-26956 GCA_011772595.1 Anaerolineales bacterium | reverse complement strand
AAACTGGTGGCTCAGGGAGGTTGGCCGGAGGCAGCCAAGGCCGACGGCGACTCGCAGTCCCTTGGTGCCCTGGAGCTCGTGACACCTTCAATTTAATGACGGCTTAGCTGTAAGTCAAGGAACGTTAGGCTTAAAAAAAGTACTATTGGCTATCCGACATCATCAGCTTAGGCAGCATTTGATCTATAATCATCTTACTTCTGTCGTTTACGCAGGGAGGAGCCCTGTGATTTCTAACGACTTCCGTAAAGGACGCACAGTGAGACCACAATCGTCTCCACTGCCTCTACCATCACACACACACGAGACAAACCGCTCATCCACAGGAGCCGTGGAACCTTTTCCACTCCCTGTATCATATCCTGAGGGGAGTCGCCATCATGAAACGCAAAGTTAAGCTCATCTTCAACCCCCACGCGGACCGCGGAAGAGCTTGGGACATCGCAACGATGCTTCAATCCATCATCGAACGTCGAGGTGGGGGTTCCTGGGCGGCGACGGAATTCCCAACACACGCCACGGAACTCGCGGAGCGTGCCGCGCTTGACGGCTATGAGATCGTCGTCGCCCTGGGAGGGGACGGAACGGTTCACGAGATCGTCAACGGTCTAATGCGTATCCCGCACAATCAACGACCGATGCTCGCTGCGGTGCCACTGGGATCGGGTAATGATTTCTGCTCCAACAATGGAATCGCTGAAGACGTCGAGGTGGCGATGGAGCGCGTCTTTAGCGGAGAACCGAAGATCATCGATCTGGGGCAGGTTACCGACGATGCGGGTCGAACGGAATACATCGACAACACGTTAGGGATTGGATTCGATGCCTCGGTCACGATTTATTCCTACAACATCACACGCCTCCAGGGATTCAGCATGTACCTCTGGGCAGTAATTCAAACCATCATACGCAACCATGATGCTCCCCGGATGACCATCTCGACCGACGAGGAGACATTCGAGCAAGACGTACTCATGCTTGTCTTGTGCAATGGACCGCGTGAAGGGGGAGGATTCTTTGTGGCGCCCGATGCGCGCCCGGACGATGGTGTTTTCCATTACGCCATGGTGCGACGCGTTTCTCGGCTGATGATGTTCCGACTGATCCCGGAAGTGATGAACGGCACCCATGGCCGCTTCAAGCAGGTTCGAATGGGGAAGTTCCGCGAGCTAAAACTCACCTCCGAGGATCCCTTTACCGTTCATATCGACGGTGAGATCTTCGCAGGCTTCACCTCTAAGGTGCACGAGCTTGAGGTCAAAGTTCTTCCGAACGC
>WVZH01000345.1:18491-25658 GCA_011772595.1 Anaerolineales bacterium | reverse complement strand
CGCTCCACGACCAAAGAGATTATCGATGGGCTTGCTCCGCGCGCTCGCCGGACCCTCGAGTATGTCCAACGACAGGGAGATCAGGCACCACTGGCAGATTTGACACGCATGTTCGGTCCGCTTCGCGAGATGGGCCCAGGTCGTCGTGATCGAGAGAAGCCATGGCGTTCCCCCGCTTCGCCACTCGAGATATTATGGTATCGTGGGCTTATCGCACGTGCATTCGCAGATACCGAGACGGGACCACAGGAGTTTGTTTTTATCCCCTCCGATCTGTCCACCATACTACCCCGACCCGCCCCTGTTAAATCACAGCCTCCAGGACAACCAGCCGATCCCCCTCCAGTCCGGCTTCCCGCATCCTCGGCCGCAGTGGATGACGCCACGACCCTTCTAGCAGCTCTACGACGGAGACCTATTGATGGGGACAGATTGTCCGCCGATCGTCGCCAACGCTTAAAACCATTTCTCTTGCAGCCTGAAGCTCTCGACCTGATGTTGTACACAATGGTCCATGCTTCCATCCTAGCTGATTCACCATTAAGCCCGGATCAGGAATCAACGCGCAACTTCCTTGAAGCTTCTCGAGCAGAAGCGCTGGAAACGCTTCTGCTTACCTGGCTGCACACCCAGGAGTGGAACGATCTACAGCACGTTCCGGATCTGAGCTATGCCGACGAAGTTTGGCCGAATGATCCACGAGTTGCCCGGCAAGCGATCCTCCGCTTCCTGCACCACATTCCTCTTGGAGCTTGGTGGGATCTAGAGCAATTCATCCTTGACATTCGCGAACAACACCCAGCTTTCCAGCGCCCAGCAGGCGATTTTTCCTCCTGGTATTTTCGTCACACCGAGACGGATACGATCCTGCACGGCTTCGAACATTGGGAGCATGTCGATGGTGCCCTTCTGCGCTATCTCATTACCGGACCCCTTCATTGGCTCGGAGCCACCGATTTGGGCAAACTCGAAGATCGAGGGCCTGTGAAAGCTTTCCGGCTAACACCTGCAGTGTCGATCCTATTCGATCCCGATGCCAGCCTGACGATCAAAGAAAGCGAGGCCTTCGCGACATTGCATGCCGACGGACGGATCCGCGTCCCACGCCGTGCATTACGCACACATCGTTACCAAATTGCACGCTTTACTCGCTGGGAATCTATCGGGGAAGAAAGTTATCGCTATCGCATCATTCCATCATCTCTGCAACTTGCCGCTGAGCAAGGTTTGGAATCTACCCACGTTCAGTCAATTCTCGAGAGTGCCGTAGGTAAGCCCTTGCCGGCTTCCCTGATAAAAGCATTAGACCGCTGGTCGGAATTAGGTTCTGAAGCTCGGATAGAACGCAGGACGGTCCTCCGTGTACAAGACCCATCGACTCTGGAATTGTTACGAGAAAACCGATCGACCGCCCGCTTTCTCAAAGAAGCTCTCGGNNTTCCCATGAATATCCCACGGGAACTTGTTCCCGCGTTCGAAACACACTCCATCAATGTCCGGCGCGCTTCTCTCAGGCTTTAAACTACGGCAAACTCCTCAGGGATTTTGTCCACTTCAACGACGGTTGGGGAGTTCCAGCCGTCCCTCCCTTTGTGATCATCTCCATATTTAAAAAAAATGGCGCACGTTGGTGCGTCACTTCATTGCCAATAGTTTATCCCTAAGAAATGTAGCGCGTGCTATCCTGTCGCGAACCAATTCAATGCGCTGCGATCGCCTTCTCAAGCGCTGTTTCCAACTCCTCAAGCGTCACAGGCTTGAACACAAAGGCATCCGCACCGAGGCCCATGGCTTCATCGACCTGAACATCCGTTGTCTCCGAGGAGAGCATCACCACCGGAATCCCCTTGAACTCAGTACGCATGCGGAGGAACTCGAGGAAATCGATGCCAGACACTTCCGGCATGTTGATGTCGAGCACGAAAACATCCGGGCGCCTGCCTTGCAACAGTTGATGGGCCACACTACGAGCGTCCCGGAAGATCTCGGATGAATAGTCCAACAGGTTCAACATTAAACTCACAGCATGGCTCATCTCGTCATCATCATCCACGATCCATGCAACGCGCATCTACGCCTCCGTTCGCTCTACAACTCTGCCTTCACCCGTTCCGCAAGCCCCCGGCTGATTCCCGGTATCGCCACAAGGTCTTCCACATCTGCCTTACGGATCCCTTCCACGTCGCCGAAGACGCGTATGAGCGCCTTGCGGCGTGCAGGACCAATGCCCGGGATATGGTCCAATTGCGAAACCAAGCCAGCACGACGTCGTTGTGAGGTATGGTGTCTTAAAGCGAAACGGTGAGCTTCGTCCCTGATTCGTTGTACGAGAAAAAGCCCCTCAGAACGCTGTGGTAGGATGACCGGATCCAGACCGTCAGCCTGGTAAAGCTCCTCATGCCCCTTTGCCAAACCGACAATCGGAACTTTCGCGGACAAGTCATACGCCTCCAGCACTTTCACGGCCCGACCCAATTGACCCACTCCCCCGTCCACGATCAATAGGTCTGGCAAAAATCCGAATGCGAGATCTAATTTCCCGCCCGGTTTATCGGCCTCTTGATTAGCCGTCTGCCATCGACGGAAGCGTCGATCGAGAACCTCCTCCATGCTTGCGAAATCGTCCTGTCCGCGAACTGTCTTAATCGTAAACTTCCGATACAACCGTTTATTGGGTGTACCTTGCTCGAACACCACCATCGAGCCGGCAGCAGCAGTGCCTTGTAAGTTTGAGATGTCATAGCACTCGATGCGGTTCGGGGGATTTGGAAGCCCTAATGCAGTTTGTAGTTCAGCCACAGCTTGGACATGTTTACTACGGTCAGCTTCCCAACGTGCGCGTAATGCAGCCAAGGTTTCGGAAGCGTTCTCCGCTGCCATACGTACCAAGTCCTTCTTGACCCCTCGATGAGGAACGACAAGTTTCACTTTCCGCCCGCCCCTTCGTCCATGGAGCCACTGCTCAATGATCTGATTCTCTTCAATCTCCACAGGCAAGAGCACCCGTTGAGGGACGAAGGTAGCCTCGGCATAAAATTGCTTCACGAAGGCTTGCACCAACTCTTCATCCTCCGCCTGACGCGTACCTTCCAGAACGAAATACTCCCGCCCAATGAGCCTCCCGGCGCGGATGAAAAAGACTTGTACACAAGCGTCACGCTCGTCACGAGCGAAGGCGATCACGTCCGAATCAATCTTCTCCTGGGATATCACCTTCTGGCCCTCTACCACCGTTTCGATGGCGATCAGTTGGTCACGGATCGCTGCCGCACGTTCGAACTCCATCGATTCAGATGCATGTCTCATCTCGCTCTGTAATCGCGCAACGACAGGTTCTGTGCGACCACGCAGGAATCGACACAAGTCATCGATCATCATTCGATACCTGCGCTCGTCAACCACGCCGATACAAGGTGCCACACACAACTTTATGTCGTAATACAAACACGCACGTATGTCCTGACCTGTGATGACACGATCGCAGGTGAGATACGGAAAAATCTTGCGTAAAACGTCCAGTGTCTGGTGGACCGCCCATACACTCGTATAAGGTCCAAAGTAGCGGCTTCCATCGTCTTTTAATCGGCGCGTTACGGTCACCTTCGGGAAAGATTCTGCCCAATGAACCTTGATGTACGGGTAGCGCTTGTCGTCTTTCAACCGGACGTTGTATTTCGGACGGTGACGTTTGATTAAATTCATCTCGAGGATCATCGCTTCTAGTTCGGAGCCAACTACGATCCACTCAATATCTTCGAGATGGCTGAGCATTTCGTCTACTTTGTGTGTGTGTTTAGCGGAAGTATGGAAATACGATCGCACCCGGCTGCGTAGATTCACTGCCTTACCGACATAGAGCACAATCCCGTGCTCATCTTTCATCAGGTAACAACCGGGTTTCGGAGGGATTCCTTCCAAGAGGGGTTGAATGTGATCAGGTGTAGCCATCAACACAAATTCTAGCATATACGATCTATAAGTATGATGAAGCATTTGTACCTGATTGCGAAGCACGTGAGCCGGTCAGCAGATCGAGGCCTGAACCTCGCTGTGTTATTATGTTCATCCGAGAGCAGAGTATAATGCCCTAAGCATGCGAAAACTTTACAGCCCCGCACTCTTTTGTTGTCTTATATTATTCTCCGCGTGCATCGCACCCGGGCCGGCCGTGACACCCGATGATGCAACACTCCCACCTTCCCAAAAGACGCCAACGTCCGCGATCAGCACGGAAGTCCCTTCCGAACCCAACAACTTAACCCTCTGGGTCGCTCCTGCTTTTGCACCAGATTCGGACGACCTTGCCGGCACACTTCTACAACAAAGATTGACGGCCTTTGAGGAGGCCAATCCTGGAATCAACGTGGATGTACGCTTGAAGGAAAAGAGTGGACCTGGAAGCCTGCTAAACAGCCTTAGTGCTACAAGTATCGCGGCCCCTGCGGTTCTACCGGACATCATCAGCCTAGATCCTGATTCACTTAACACGGCCACGCTCAAGGAACTTCTTGTCCCTCTCGAGGGCCTGGTGCAAGCACCCGAAGCTCCTGCCTGGTACGATCACGCGATCTCGGCCTCACTGGTTAATGGAAGTTTCTTCGCAGTACCTTTCGCAAGCGACACGGAAGTCCTTGCTTATCGACCTTTCCTCTTTTCAACCCCACCGCTGACATGGTCGGATGTCCTCAACGGACCTGCGCCCTTTTTGTTCCCCGCGGGTGACCCCGATGCTATCTTCACACTTGCACAATATTTAGCACTAGATGGCTCGTTATTCGACGATACTGGCCGACCAACGCTGGATCCTACGATTCTGGCGGACGTTCTGACTTTTTACGGATCCGCATTTTCCTCCGGCGTCTTGCCCCCTTCGGCGTTACGACATGAAACGGCAGACGAAACCTGGCCGGTCCTGTTGGCGGAAGGAGCCACGAGCGCGGTTTCCCCTCTGAGCGTCTACCTAGCCGAAAGCGATTCGAGATCACTCTCCGCAGTACCCTTACCGACACGCAGCGATCCGGGTGTTGGTTTTGCAGAGACCTGGTCTTGGGCGATCGTGGCTCGGGATCCTTCTAGGCAAGAATTGGCCAGCCGACTGATCGAATGGCTCAGTGAGCCTGAGTTTCTGGGCTCATGGACCTACGCACTCGGCATGCTCCCAGCCACGGCGCCGGCACTCGCACAGTGGCCGGAAGGACCGGAGGTTGCGTTGGCGAGCAGTCTGGTAACCATCGTCCAGCCAGCCCCATCCGCCGAAGTGCGCGTGACCTTTGGTCCTCCACTCCTGGGAGCCGTCGAAGCCATCATCGGTGGTGGTGCCACACCATCGTCCGCCGCACTCACAGCAAGCCAGGCTCTGCAAGTTGAGGAGGAGGATTAAGCCTTTTCTTTTAAACCTCTAAGAAAACCGAGTCGCTCTCCATATCTCTCGGCTGAATGACGAATGTACAAATGCACCGCCCGAACCATTCATCTGCATGCCACGAAAGAGAACTCTTGTGCCCTGTCCTCGGCTTACATTTCCTTCCCAGAGATTGGCGCTTTCGAAACCGGTCATGGATTGCCATGCTACGCTATGACAATCATCTAAACCACCTTGCCATCATCCGACGTGCAGCCATGGACGCTGCAGACCCCTATGCCGCCGTTTGTAGAAACCTGAGCATACGTGGCGATGAACTACGTGTCGGCGACAAAACCCTGAGTTTGAATGCGATATCCAATATATTTCTCGTGGCGCTGGGGAAAGCCTCCCCGGCGATGTGCCTGGCGACCACCGACGCTTTGGGCGACCGTGTGGCCGCAGGTGTTGCGGCGATCCCAATCGGCTATGAAAACTCTCTCCCCAACTTCATCCACATCTTCCCAGCAGGACATCCTCTCCCTGATGAAGGCAGCCTTGCGGCAGGCAAGGCGGTCGCTGAACTGCTGGCTTCGACGCAGGCAAGCGATCTCGTCTTGGTCCTAATCTCGGGGGGCGGATCTGCCATGTTGGAACTGCCTCTTGAAGGCGTCACTCTCAAAGATCTACGCCAGCTGAATACCTTGTTATTACGCTCTGGTGCACCGATTGAAGACGTGAACACCGTTCGACGCGCCCTGTCACAAACCAAGTCGGGTGGAGTAGCGCGCATGGCTGCGCCGGCGCCTGTGGTCTCCCTGATCCTCTCCGATGTCGTGGGAGATCGGCTCACCGCCATCGCCTCCGGTCCGACGGTATTACGTCGAGTACCGCCCACGGCAGCGCGCGCAGTGTTGGACCAGTTTGGATTATGGGAACAAACACCACAAAGCATCCGGCGTGCCCTGACACATGCAGGCGCCTATAGCGCACGGTCTCGAAGACCGAAGAATATTCTCATCGGCAGCAATCGCGACGTCGTCCACGCGGCCGCGCGCGCTGCCACCGCTCTCGGATTTCCAACGGCGATCCTCACACACTTTATGCGCGGCGAAGCGCACGAGGTTGGTCAGCGCATAGCAAGAAAGTTGGTGCGTACCGACGGTCCCTCCTGTCTACTCATGGGAGGTGAGACGACGGTCAATGTGCGCGGCAAAGGCGTCGGAGGCCGAAACCAGGAACTCGCCCTGTCTGCTGCCCTCGAGCTTGAGGGCGCACCGATGTCGGTCTTGATGTCCCTGGCGACAGACGGTGTGGACGGGCCCACGGATGCTGCCGGAGCGATCGTCACCGGCGATACGATCCCCCTCGCTCGTTCACGCAACTTGAAACCGGAATATGCGCTCGCAGAAAACGATACGTATCCGATTCTCGATGCCCTCAACGCTTTGCTACGGCTCGGACCAAGTGGTACCAATCTCAACGATCTCGTCGTCGGNNTATGTCCTGCTGTTACAATCCCGCCGCCCACAAACACCATGAGGAGATAATATGCCCATCCATTTCGGAACCGACGGCTGGCGAGCCGTAATTTCCGATACGTTCACGTTCCACAATCTACGCTTAGTCGCACAAGCGATCGCTGACGCCGTCGCATCCGAAGAATGGCTCAACTGCAACCACGGCGGGGTTCGACCCGATCCCCGTCGCATGGTCGTCGGCTTCGATACCCGCTTTCTCTCCGATCGCTATGCGGTCGAGGCGGCTCGCGTCCTGGCAGCCAACGGGTACAAAGTGCATCTGACTGCCGCAGACGTTCCTAGCCC
>WVZH01000345.1:17356-18479 GCA_011772595.1 Anaerolineales bacterium | reverse complement strand
CACAACGCTCCTCGCTATAATGGGGTCAAACTCAAGGCGGCATACGGCGGCTCAGCCATGCACGAACAATGCCGTCGCGTGGAAGTGTATTTAAACGACAACGAGGCTCGTGGACGCGGACCCAACCTGATGGAATATGAGAGCGCTCGCCAGGCAGACCTGATCGAACGTTTCAACCCCACCCCTGCATACTACGACCATCTCCGCACACTCATCGACTTTGACGTGATCGCTGAAAATCCCCAACACATCGTTGTCGACTCCATGTTCGGCTCAGGACGTGGTCAGATCAAGGGCATTCTGCAAGGCAGTGGCTGCGAAGTGTTTGAGGTGCGTGGAGAAATGAATCCGGGATTCGGCGGCATCCATCCCGAACCGATCGGACGTTATCTCGGCGCACTTGCCGGCGCCATCGCTGCTGGACATGGGCAGATGGGCCTGGCAACCGATGGTGATGCGGATCGCATCGGGGCCATGGATGGGCGCGGGCAGTTCATTGACCCTCATCGCATCATGGCGCTCGCGCTCACTCATCTCGTCGAACATCATCAGTGGCGTGGCAAAGTCGTGAAGACCGTCTCGACGACGCAGATGATAAACCGCCTGGCGAGAAAGTACGATCTCGAGGTGATTGAAACTCCGGTGGGTTTTAATCACATAGCCGATTACATGCTACGCGACGATGTACTGATTGGGGGGGAGGAGTCGGGAGGCATATCGTTTAAAGGTCACATCCCTGAAGGGGATGGCATTCTCATCGGTTTGCTTCTTGTAGAGATGGTGGCCTCGACGGGAAAGCCCCTCGACGAACTGGTCGCCGAACTCCTTGCAGAAGTCGGACCTGTGAATTACACCCGACTTGATCTTCGCCTGTCGCGCCCAATTGAGAAGCACCGTCTGGTTCAGCAGCTTGCAGAATCAGCGCCCGATGCGATTGGCGGCGTGTCCGTGGATGAGGTCAACACACTCGATGGTGTGAAGTACATACTCGCAGATGATTCCTGGCTCTTGATCCGTCCTTCCGGGACGGAACCTGTGCTGCGAGTTTATGCAGAGGCAAGCACATCCACGATGACCGAAACGCTATTGGATTACGGCCGCTCTGTTGCGGAGTGAAGGACGC
>WVZH01000345.1:1560-17325 GCA_011772595.1 Anaerolineales bacterium | reverse complement strand
GGTCTTACGGGGGTTTGCGTCTACATGACTCGCTTTCCATTGCATATTCGTAATTGGACTTCAGCAAGCGACTACCTTCACGACGTTAAGGCAATCTGGCTGGATGATCCCTTCATTCCCGAAGATGTCCCATGGCTTCCGCTTCGTGCTAACCATTTCCCTCCTCACAAACATTCAATGTCTTGATTATGGCGACTCCTGTTGCTCTTCGAAAGCCTTTTCACCCAACGCGCGTGAGAGGCCAAATTGCACGCCAATTCCCAGGACAAAGAACACAAGAATCCAAAGCACATTCTCTTGAATCCCCCATACCAGCATAGTGGCGCCAACTGCCGCGGAAAGAAGCATCATCCAGGTCCTGGCCATCGCTAGAAGTAACACTCCCCCCACGATGCCAGCAACAACTTCGAGCCACAATGGTACCGGTGTCGCTGCGGACATTGCCCAAAGGCTCCCAGCCAGAAAGGTTCCCCCAAGCGCTCCGATGGCGAAGACCGCCAAATCGTGAAGCCCTAATGCGAGCCAAACTCCGAGAATTCCAACGAGCACACAAGCGATGAGCGCGATCCACCCACTGTGACTCAGTTGATACCCAATTTGAGCGCCAAGGACAGCTCCGACAAAGAAACCTGGCAATGCCACAACGAAGCGATAGATTTTCCACCCCACGAACAGCAAGGCCACACCACCAACGATAGCCAAAGCGCGCAAGGGCAATTGTGCAGGGCCGAAACGCTGAACGAACTCTTCCAACAACGCATCCCGGGCTACGAGAGAATACGAGCACCCGGCCGTGCTCAAGGAAATGAACATAATCGGCCAGAGGCGTCGCACCGCTGTGCGAGCTTGCTCTAAGTCCACATGAGATGAAAACATCAATCCCCTACCCCTTCTGTTTCACATAGATCTGATCTACGAAGCATAACCCCAACGTGCAATGCATCGCCCCAAAAGCGATAATCCCGCCTTTCTTGAAAATGGTATTCGATTCATTAATAAGGAACTTCTGTCCCTGCAGGCGATATTTGGAGCGCAGGTCATTCCATCTCGACGAATAAAATCATCGTCGACTTCGCCACACCATCTTGGACGGAGCTTTTCGCCGCAGCGAAGAACAGCATTGGATTCAAGATCTTCCCTGCATCCTGGTCGAAACGATCGCGAGCAGCGGACGACATATTCTCACGGATGTTGGCGATTAGGTTCTCGAGATCGATATAGACCAGAGGTGCCATTCCTCCCGGAAACTCCCTCCAGACCTCTCGATACCTATCGCTCCTGGAAAGGGGTGTTTTTTCTTCGAACAATCCATTGATTACATCGGAAGAGGATCCGATCAAGAAGTGCTCTTCACTGACTCCGAACGTGATGACAGGATCTCCTGAGAACATGTCCACGAGCTCATACAACTTGGTATGCTCGTAAACCTGCATCTCCGCCTCGCCTGCACCTTGTAATTCCATCGCCGAGCTAAGGGCTTCAGACACATCGAGGAGTGCATCAGGATCACTGGTTTCGGCAGCAAACACGAAAGACAAGGGAACATCCATTTCTTCCACTAATGTGCCTTCAGAGCCCGGAGTGATGATTAATGCAAACTCTCCGTCGAGTCTGCCTAATAAATCATCGAACGGATCGAAGCCGTAGGTCATCTCGAAGAGTGTCATCGACTCCTCAAAATCCGTCATGCCGGGCATTCCCGCTAAACTCTCTTTCATGCGTTCCACATTCTGACTCAATCCGCCGCCGACGAAATAAACCAGTGTGTCCTCGGAGGCCATGGACGCGGTGCGCGGCTTCTTGTTGAAGTACTGGGTACCCTGTGACATAGCTTCCGCGTCTCCGATTCCCGCAAAGTCCAATCTCAGACCAACATCTTCAACCGACACGCCGCCACTCAAATCCATAACACCAACCAAGGATTCTCCGTAGATATCCGTGAGCCCCTGGCCATACACACTCCCGGCTACGCTGGATATGAGTTCCAAATACAAATCCATGTCGAGGTAAAAATTCATGATGTGGTCGCCGGGAAGCGCGGTGAATGCATCACGATACGCTTCATGATCCGCGAGCGATGTCCCGGATTGAGCGTCGATGGCCACCTCGATGCCCGCGATGTTATTGCTGAAAAGCACAAGTTCCTCCGAGCGGCAAAAAGCGAAGCCTTCAGTCTCCCTCATTGCGTCAACCACATAAACCAACACATTCTGAACTTGTTCCTCCAGTACCACCTCATCCATTTCTTCGCTGATAGAATCTTTGAGCTTCACAAGGAATTCATCCGCGGCATCCGAATCGCGTGTTTTTGCAGCAAGAATGAAATTTGCACTATCCAGGTCGCCAAACGGGCCGACCTCGAGACCATACAACCCAATCCCAACGTCATCAGCGATCCAAGGTTGCACGTCTTCGCTGAACGTCAATCCGANNGAAAGATCGAGGTGCAAATAAAACGCGGTATCCGCCGGCATGGCTTGCAAAGCCGAATCCACTCGACCAATTCCCAGAAGGTACCAGCCAAATGGATCGACAAACAACACGATCGCCAGTACAACGATGAGAACGACGGAAGCAATCCCTATTACGCCAAGGGCGACGTAAAGGTTACGGCGATCACGCTGAAATATATCCTTGATTTCAGATCCTTGCTCACTCATCAAATACTCCTTTTATCCTACTCCCCAAACGAATGACCGGGAGTATCGCCAGTGCACAGATCAAACCGGCGATCAGGAAGGTCTCATTAATGACTTTTACCATGACCTCCATCCCCACTCTGACGCTCTCAACAAGGTCTGCACCTTGAGGGAGCAAACGAGCGGTAAGCACATCCGCCCGGTGGAGACCATACGTGGTCATGCTCGATACCCCTAAGGTCATCCCGACAAGCCGGAAGATGATCACCAGAGCGGACGCCGTTCCTCGATACCCTTCCGGCGCGGCATCGACTACCGCAGCTGCGATGGGCGCGATTGTCAGCCCAAATCCGACACCGGCTAAGACCAATTGCGGTGCCATCATCGCATAAGTTGTTCTTAGCTGCCAGTGGGTCATTAGTACGAATCCTGCGATAGCAGTCAGCAAGCCCAAGACCGCTGGCAAGCGGTAGCCAGAGCGAGCGGTCAACCAACCCCCTGGAAGCGCCGTGATCGCCATTGGAACCGTCAATGCGGAGAGAAGCCAACCACTGTCCCAAGCGCCCTGTTCCAGTGTCCTGGCAATCAAAGTGTTGATGAACAAGGGCACGTTAGCGATGGCGATAAATAGACTGAAACCGACCAAGAAATTAGCAATCGTCGCTGCAGTGAAATTCTGACGTCTGAAAAGAGTCAATGGCACGAGCGGGTGTTTAAAACGAGCTTGGCGTAGAATGAAGAGCACCAAGAAAAGCACGGCACCAAGCAATATCGGGAATGTATACTCGGGAAGTGCGACGCGACTCCCGAGATCCCGGACGCCTCCGGTTTCCGTACGAGTACCAAAAGCCAGGTTGAGCGCGGTAAGGCTGAGGGAGATCAACAGCGCACCTAGCCAATCCATCCGCGCTCCTTCCTCGCCCTCCCTTAGCCCACGCAGAGCGCGCCGGATTAAAATAAAGGCCAAAAGGCATACGGGCAGATTCAACCAAAATATCATACGCCAATCAAAAAACCGCACGATGATACCGCCATACAGATGCCCCACTACCCATCCAGCTGTATCGACTGCGGCGATGAAGCCTAGTGCTTTCGCTCTATTCCCTGGTGGATATAAATCCCCCACAAGAGCCATCCCTACAGGAACCATCGCCCCGCCCCCGAAAGCTTGAACCACGCGCGCGACGATAAGCATCACAAGCGTAACCTGCCCGGGATCGGGACGACCTCTAGAAACGCGATAGATGATCCTGAGAGCCAAATCGGTCGGCCACGTTTCCGTAACCGCCACCAGATATGATCCGATCGCGAAGATTATCAATGCGAGCAGATAAACCCGACGCCGACCGAACACATCCGATAGGTGCCCCATGAACGTCATGGCCACGCTGTATGCAAGAAGATAACCACTGACGAGCCATGCTGCCTCATCTAAGCCTGTTTGTATTGGGATCTCGAGGTCAAAGATTACCTGTGGAAGCACAGCGGAGACAACCGTGAGATCCAGTGCACCGATGAATATCGGCAAACTGATCCAGGCTAGGATAAGCGCCGGATTTGGCTCGCGAGGACCATCGACCATCAGGATTCGCCCTCCACCAGGACTGGAGGGACAATTTCAACCGCCTCATCGAAGTTCCAAAAATCCAACTGCCAGATGGTTGGTTCCGATTCTCCTGGCTGAGGATCGATCACGACCATGCGGTGCAGATCGAAGGTCTCCGGCTCAATCCACAAACGAACGTCCATCACTTCGGGACCTATCATCTCAAAGCTCAACTGATAAAGCTTCTCACCCGCGACTTTCCCACTCAAAGCGTAAAATTTCAGGCCAGGTATTTCTTCAAGCTTTTCCAGACCAGTGTATTCAAGAGCATGCAAATCAGATTCCAGAATCGGCTGAATGCCGTAGTCCTGATCGAACAAGGAAGCAGGGTTAAACCCCCAATTCGGCGGTAATTTTTCCCACTCTCCAGTGAAAAGGTTTGTCTCCCAATGGGTTTCACCAATACTCACGATGCTCACTTCTGCAACGATGCCAGGAGCGATCACACGGATCGTCGCTTGCGCCCGATCGGGTGATACATAATCACCTTCAGCCCTTCGAAACGCTAACAGACTCTCAGCATCCAAGAAGGCAGGGGAACCACTGCGGTCGATGACAAAATGAAATCCAGACAATGCCTTCATCCGATCAATAGAACGAGAGATGATCTCTTCTGGCGCCAGCGTTTCAGGCGTCGCACGGCTGCAGGCAACACCAAGAAGCAACGTAACGAACACAACGACCAAGCAAAGACGAAGGACAGGGTTTGTTTTAATGGACAACGGATTCAATCCATTCCAAGATCTGTGCAAACGAAGTACACACAAATCAAAGCTAGGCTGTCGACATGCGAAGTTTCGCCATGGTGGGAGTTGGAAGTCATAGTAGGGTCAGAATTTTTCATCGGGAGGATAGTGATGCCTCGTCTGTTGAGAGAGATCGTCAATAAAACGTGTGTATTGATAGACAAGAATTGCTCAGACGTCACCTGCACCGCTATAATCAAGCCTGCGTATTGGGATTATCCTATTCGATGATAATGGATTGCGCTTTGTTTCATCAGGAAAGGATAGTAGATTTGCTGGTCTGTCAATCTACCGATTAATTCAATGGAAGTTCGATTGTAAATTTGCTTCCAACATCAGCTTCACTATCGACGCTAATTCGGCCTCCATGAATGGTTACGATTCCCATGCAAATTGCCAACCCCGAGCCAGTGCCCTGCTGCTCTTGCTTGGCACGATCGATCTGATGGAACACGCTGAAAAGGGTATCGATTTCTTTCTCAGGGATGCCAACACCCTGGTCCTCGACACTCACCCTTAGTGTATCGTCACGCACTTCGGCACCAAGTCGCACCCACTCGCTCGTTGGTTTTGAGAATTTAATTGCGTTTTCGAGAAGTCGTGCGATAGCATCAGCAATGTACTTTTCATCCACTACGATTGGCGGCAGATCATCCGGGATATCAAGAATTAGCGTAAGTCCCTTGGCTTCTACTTCTTCTTGTGAGCGACGACCCACCACCCGCAACCAAGAGCTTGTATCGGAGATCTCGGCCCGCCTAGTGTGATAAGCCTTTTCCATTTCACCCGTCTCGAGCTCAACAAGCAGGATGAAATCCTCTACCAATCGATTCAAGCGTGTGGCGCCCTTGTAGATGCCATTCATGAACTGCTTATACTCCTCCGCAGAAATATCTTGCTCCTCTAATTCCAGCATCTCCGCGTAATTAAGGATGTAAGACAAGGGCGTTCGGAATTCGTGACTCATCGTGAGCAGGATCTTCTGTTTGAGCTCTTCAATTTGCTCATCCCGAACCTTCCGTAAATCCGCCCAGCGAGAGAGCTTCGATCGCACTGCTACCAACAAATCTTCTTCATCAAACGGTTTCGTGATGTAATCGTCTGCGCCAAGTTCCTTTCCCAAGCGAATATCGGCCTTGCCACCACGCGCAGTGAGAAAGATGAACGGCACACCAAGCAACTCGGACCGTTGCCGAACCTTCGCCTGGAATTCATAGCCATCAATCCGGGGCATCATTATGTCTGAGATGATCAAGTCGGGGGTCATTTCGTTCAGCAGCTTCAGCGCTTCGCGCCCATTTTCTGCCGTGGTCACACGATAGCCTGCAATCTCTAATAAGTCCTTCAATCCCTCCAAAAGGGTCAGATTGTCCTCCACGACGAGTATCATGGGTTTCTGCATTTCAACGACAACCTCGCTCCATGTAGCATACTTGCAAACGATCGTGCAACCTACGACCAACTATCCGAAGACAGAAACCGCCACTGCGATTACGCACAAACTCGGAAACGCCAAATCAGAAAGGGCATCAAACGATCCATCAAGACGACAGTAGTTTGCATTAATCGCAGTTCGAGCGCAAGCTTGATGCAGCTATGTGGGACACCGTCCAGGACCGCTCCTTGCACGGGAAAAACGACCTGCCTTGAGAGTTCCAATTGCGATGATTAGATGTGTGCGGAGAGGCATTCATAGTAGAGACGGGAATTGAGCGAGGGCTTTATCCGACTAATGCGAGCACTTCAACTCAACGCCATATGTCTGTCGTGTGTAGAATGAGTTATTGTAACCGCGGAACTGAGAGCAATTTATATCCGCGTCCACGTTGCGTGACCAGATAACGAGGCTCTGCTGGATCGGTCTCAATCTTACTTCGCAAACGACTGACTAATTTCTCTACTCGTGCGTCATCGACTTCCCCCAGGTAATCTTCCCCCCAAACTGCTGTGACAATGCGGTACTTGTCTGTCAATTTATCACGACGCTCGTACAAAAGTGCAAGCAAGCGAAACTCCAAATCCGTCAATACAGGGATGCGAATGCCATCAACCCACACATCGCCCGAATCGGGATCCAAATAAACCCCTTGAGACTCGATCTCTGGACCACGCGCCTTGCGCGCCAGAAAGTCTGCAAAGACTGGCGAAAAGATCTGACCTTCTAGAATCAGTGACAGCCCCTCCAAGTGACGAATTTGTTGAACTGGAAGTCCGGCTTGGGGATCGACGGCTAACGCGGTCAGACTTGCTTGTTCATCTTCGGTGAGTTGGTCCCAGATCTTGAGACATTCAGCACGAGGCTGCGGTTCACGGCTGACAAGCCAGGCGGTATCTTCTTCCGTTTCAGGAGAAAATGCTGTCAGAACCTGCGCTGTGGCAATTAAAATGCCAGGATGGCCACCTGCCAATCGAACGCACATTGACTGCCGCTTCCCTGTCAGCGATTCCAACTGTAATTGCTTGAGCAATTGTCTGGACTCGTCATCCGTAAGCAACGGCATATTGTAGGTGAAACGTGAGAACAATTCAGCGAATTCACCTTCGAAAGGGCGGCCACGTAACTCCGGTAAGCTACGTAAAGTGGCAGTCGCATATGCCAGCCGATCACTGAAGCGATCTCTAAGGGCACGCAAGTTGAGCAACGCCCGTTCATCCAGAGAGGCGTAGATCTCGTCAAACTCATCTAGGAGCAGGCACAAGTTGCCTTCCAGTTGTTCACACAAATCGCTCAACGCGAGATTGAAAGACAGCGAAGCTGCGAAGGCTGATTCGGCCTCAGTGACAGATTCGTAGTATTTGCGTAAATCGGTGACTAGATCTTGAGAGACCTTATCCGCCAACCGCTCCAAGACTGTACGTAACACTACCTCGTAAAAAGCTTGTGCAGAGATCGACACGGCGCGATTGCAGTCTACATAGATCAAGAACCCGTGGCGATCCCCAGACTGCCAAAAAACCTTTTCGGCTTCAGGTGTCGCCAGGCTTCGCATCAGCGTAGATTTCCCGCTGTTGCTCAAACCGGTGATGGCTACACAATTTCTCGCCGCTAAATCATCTAACAATTGGTGTGCCAAAGAAGAGAATAAGATCGACAATTTTGGCATTATGAAGCCCAATAAGAATACAGGGTCAATCGTATATTGACCCTGCATGATTGTCAACCTAATGGCTAGAAGAAGATACGACGTCTCAACCGACGGATGTGCGGACGCGCAAGCCACGCGCAATGAAAATGACAGCCAACAACACACCTCCAAGGAGGAACAACAACGGCATCCCTGCTTCATCTGCGAAGCCAGCGGTGGGCAAGGCGGTGGCGGTTGGAGTGGCACCACCTAACTCTGCGTCCAGTGTCGCCTGCGCGGCAGCCGTGGCTGTCATCGGCTCGAGAGTCGGCAGGGTAAGGAAAGGCGTCGGCGTATTCGTAGGAAGAACTACCACTTGCGTTGGTGTGACGGTTGCCGTGGGGGCTAGGGTCTCGCTCGCCGTGGGAGAAGCCTCGACCGTCGGGGTTATGCCCGCGGCTTCTGCGGTTTGAGTTGCTGCCACCTGTGTGTTTTGGAGCACGATCTCGGCGGCCTGTGTCTCCCGAGCCGCTTGTTGTCTCGGCGCCAGAACCAATGCGTACAATGCAAGACACACCATGCTCAAGATCAGCAACGCTCCCAACCCCACCGCAGCGATAACGAACGTGCGGTTGGAAGTCTCTCCGGGCAATAAGCCAGCCACCTCAAAGTCTTCTGCCATTGTCCATACTCCTCACTCTGAAGACCGGCAAGCGGCCTCCCTCGGGGTTGCGCACAGAAAGCCGGTGATGGGTTTTATTGAAGCACATCCAAATTCTCTATGGGCACGGAAATTGTGCCACCTCGGTCAAGTTCAACCACAACACTGGCTGCACGAACGCCACTAGGATAAACTTTCGCGCGTGGCAACAATTCGCGCACCTTTCCTACTCTCCCTCGGTGAGGGGGGCGAAGTATACGCACCCTCACACCGCGGGCAAGTGGAATGATCTCATCTGGGAGTTCTTGTGGGCGATTTGAAGGCAGCGGGATAATCACTTCCGGTCGCTCGCGATGATAGGGGCGCGCAGGCCGGGCATCAATGGCCACCTCACGCCCTGCGTGACTGCTCAGTAGGCTGAACGCCGCTAAGTTCATCGCCCGCTCACCAAATCCCTCGGTGATCACCAAAGGATAGGGTAGATTTTGTGCCACAGGGATCAACTCGGAGAGAATGCTCCCCAAAATCACTCCTCGAACAGCAAGCTCCGTTGCCTGTTGCAGTGGCGCCGGATGATCACAGATCCCGGCGACCAACACCGCACCGCGCAGATTGAGATCAAGCTGACCGGTCTGGAGTCGGCTGTCCACATCTTCCCCTACCAAACGCATGACTCCGAAATCCTGCCTTCCATTTCCCCATGCTGCCTGGACCAATGCGCCAGTGGTCTCCAGGGTTATCATCTGGACACCATCCGTGGCAATCACCCTGCCCGGAAATCCAGCGCGTAACTCAAACGGCTGCGCACGTACTTCAAATAACACTCGTCCTCGTGTGATAGCCATGATACGCCCATTGGCCGGCGCACGGATCGTCCTCCGTGTTAGCCCTACCGGCCCGGCGATCACATCCCCTCTTTCAACTCTATCGCCGGGTTGGCGCACCACATACTGAGGTACACGACGCACCGGAATGCCAAGACCGCGGGCGACATCAAGGAAGTAATGTTGTGGCGTCGGAGCCGCCTCAGCAACAACGTGAGAGGCTTGCACCTTTTCATTAATGCCGACCAAAACCGCACCGGGCACCGGTAACTCCCGCTCACGGCGGATGGTGACCATAGGGGCGACATGCGTAACCGGGGAGAGGAACATTGTACTCATCTCGTCACGCCCCTATGGTTGCAAGGACGATGCCAGAACCTCATTCCATCGCTCCGATATCCCATAACCACTTCTGGTTGAGTTCGCGTCGGTGACCTGCGTCTTTTGGAAGCTCCAAAGGACGGCCACGAGCATCAATGATTAACCCCACCGTACCTCCGGTCACGCGTAACGTCCCAGCCCGACCAGGACTTCCAAAGCCAACATCGATACCCCTCTCCGGACGAAGGGTTAGGCGGCCTTGTTCACCCTGAGCAAGAGGGATCACAACCAATTGCCCCATGCGAACTTCCCCCACGACATCTTCTGCCCGCCCTTCACGTTCTAGCTGAACACGTAAAACCCTACGTCCCATCCGCGAGCGACCAATAGGTGCAACCACCGTGCCAAGACTTATATAACCACCAGATTCAAGCACTTGAACCGTAAGGATCGGTACTGGCCCAGCAGTGACACCCAGAGCTGAGGTCACACTGTGCGGATCGAGCACAAAGGTGGAAATTCCAGTTGGTTGGACGGCATCCAAGAGCATCAACGCGGTGAATTCGGGTTTTGGAGCATTCGCAAATACGGCCCCACTTGCGATGATAGGTTCAAGCTGCGGCATCAATACCGAGGAGTACACCCGCCCATCACTTTCCCAACCCCGGCGCGCCTTCGACAACGCCGAACGAAGAACCTGCCTGGCCAAAGCGAATTCTAGATGCAATTCTTCAATCTCTGCTGGGATCGTGGCAGGATATAAGGCCTTATTGAAAATGTAATCACGAATTTGAGAGTCGAGCACCTCGATCGGCAACCAGCGCTTGATCTCCTCAAGTGAACTGCGTTCCAGAAGACCGGTTAAGGATGTCCCCATACCTATGTCGGCTTGAATGGAAACGTTGAGCTTGCCATCGAACGCCGCGGCAATCGTCACTTGACTGGCCCCCAGATCGACTCCGAGAACTCCTTTCTCCGGACTATAAATCAAGCTGAGGTAACGAATTACCCGACCGAAGGCATCGGCCGTGAGCAAAAAATGGCCACCGGACCACTGCTCCAGGTAATCAAAACCCACGATTCTCGCTGAACGAACCTCGGCGATAGCTTCCGTCAGACGCTTTCGAGCAGGACCGAGCTCTTCCTGTTCCAGGTTCGGTCGAATGTTGGCAGTTGGGATTATGGTGAGCCGCCTCCCAAATCGGGCAATGATCTCTTCGACCAGCCTGCGGTTTCCAGCGTAGATGATTCGAGGTTGCTGTTGCGGGGGAAGCAAGCTTGCGGCTAATCCCACGGTTTCCATCATCCTCAGGATCGAGTCTTGCGCACCACCGTCCGTCCCGCCAGCCACCATGATCACATCTGGTCGCGCTGAGAGGATGACGTCGATCTGTTCCTCGTCCCTCCTGCGATCCATGAGGCTGATCTCCTCGACGACGTCCAGGTAACTCATAGCCGCCAAACGGCGTACACTTTCCATCGAGACGCCCGGCATGAGGCCAACAAGGACAGTGCGCACATTGGGTCCCGTTGTCGTTGTAGCTACGAATGTGTCCACGCCCACCGCGTCACTCTTCACCGGCATGATCAGCGATTCATTTTCATCGATGAGGCGTTTACCGGTGATCTTTTGAATTTGATCCAACGCCATGCGCACGCCCTCACTAATGTCGAAGAGAGGTGCGCCCGCAGTAGAAGGAACACGCCCCGTCGCTACGAGACGATAATGTCCGTCGACGACGTCAAATAACGCCGCACGCGTGTTCACGCTGCCGACGTCAATCGCCAACAGACTTTCAGCATCAAGGATCGAACTCATGCCCCCGCCACGACGCCCACAAGAAGGGATATCACATCCCGGAGGAACTGAATGCGGTCCGTCAGGATAACAATGCTCGCCGCAATGGCACCAGCATACATCACACCAAAGGTCACCGCAATGAAAAACCGCCCAAAAGCTGCGAGTAGCGCAGTTGGAAGGGTGCGCCGGGCCTCACCCGTGAGCTCGCGTTTGGCGCTGAAGCGAAAGTACACCAGTGTGCTGATCGTTCCTAGTAGCATAACAAGCACATCGGTGAAGCGTTCCAATCCACCCTCCCCTGTAAGTGGTGCCTGAGCTGTAGGATCGAGAGTTTCCATGGCGTTTATCGATTGCGGGATCAGCGTCCCAGTAATGCCCCCACCAACGATCACTGCGGCTCCCACGCCAACAAGAAGTGCCATCGGTAGTCCCGCATAACGAGAGCCTATAGGTGAAATCCTTAATAACAAGAGCAAGACCAACAACCAGGGAATAATGAGGGTCACAACACTCGTGGGTTCAAAGATTTCGCCTAACTTTCTCGTCAGAAGAGGCTGGAACAGTCCTGGCCATAGCACGTTATGCCAGGCAATAGAACCTGCATATCCTGCGGCGACACCGATGAACAAATACGTCGCGAGACGAAAGAAGAAGTTATCTCCCAGCAGGTAGGTAAAGATCATCACGGTTAGTAAAGCTGAGATGATGGTTCCTGCTAGATCGAAAACGGATAGCTCCGTCATTCCTCCTCACCCCTCGCCTTCTTCACAGCATACCGATACAAGGCAACTCCCACACCATAAACTCCACCCCCAAGAAGAAGCAGCATCGCGGCCAGCATTCCCATGCCAAATGCATCCCACTTCGTTCTAGCAGCTTGCGCAATTCCGTTAACCTGTTGCTCGTATGCAACCGCAGCAGGCATGCCTGTAAGGATGCCATGCACCAGCGGGCGCGTCGTCTCATAGTAGGGACGCACTAGAGGCTCTGCTCCCGCGCTCAATATCATGACCAGCGGTGTGTCCCCCATCCAAGCGCGTGTTTGCTCTGCCCAAGTACGAGCGCTGTCCGTTCCTGCCGTGATTACTGCGACCATACCAAAGTCTGATAATCGATTAACGCCCCTCAATAAATCAGACTGCCACCCAGACTGAATCTCCCATTCCTGCGGTAGCAAAAATCCTTTCGGTATTGCCTCACGCGGAGCAACCGCAAACACTTGGACCGCTGCCGGTCCACCGGACAAATAGCCTAGATTAATATAATCCGTGCCATTTTCGCCATACTGGTTGAGAAGAGCCTCGGCCAGTGGAGGGCCTGTGGGCGTGGTAGAAACCATCGCCACGGCGACACCTCGGCCGATGAGATGCTCCAAGAATGCCCCCGCGATGGCGGATAATTCTCCGCTGTATCCTGGTGTGTAATCGAAAACGACAAGTGCCGGTACTTCGACAGGGAGGCTTTCAACGACCGCATACAATGGGCCCAAGTCGCTCGGCACCAAGCTTGGCAACGCGAAGGTGCCTGAAAATGCTGAAGTAAAAATGGAAGGTAACGAAACGGATAAAACGAGAACCAGGCTTACGATCCAACGCAAGAGAGGCATGGGCGTGCGCCGCGTCGGAAACACAGGTCGCTCGCGCTCCTCATCCTCTATGATGCGTTGTAACAACTGGGTTTGCGCATATTGACGCTCCGTCACCTCAAGGCTTGCCACACCCCCTGCAGCGGCGCGCGGCATCGCCACGACCGGCTCCGCCATCAAAACACCACGTAGACCGGCTAACGGACCCGCCGACTCCACCACTTGATCCTCAGCAGATTCGATTTCCACGACGGAGCGAAATGTTTCGATGGGGCGCATCGCTTCGAGCCAGGAAGGTAGCGTCGCAGGAGCAAGGCCTTCATCCCCGATCTCCTCCGCCGTTGATAGCGGTGCCGGGGCTTCCCGCATCTCTACCAACCAGTCCGGCAAATCGATGTCATCGAAGCTTTCCATTGCTTGTGGCCTAAGGGGTTCCTCATCTCGCTCGAAGATGAGTGCCGGGGTATAGGGCGCACCTACCTCCTCCGGAGTGACGGGCGCTTCGGGTGTAACCGCCGGCTCCTCCGGTTCCGCTTCATGAGGTATTTCCAAGGGCTCCAGAGCCTGCTCGAGTTGATCGGACTCGGGAATCGCCGGTTCGGGAACAACTTGATCCAAAGGCGGGATCTCCGGTTTCTCTTCCGGCTCCGGCCACTCGAACTCATCTACGGATGGAAGAGACACCGCCTCCGCTTCCGCTTCGGCTTGCCCTGCCATGTCTTCCGCCGGTGCCACTTCCTCCTCAGCTTCAAAAGCACTCAGCCACGGAAGATCGACATCGGGGATTTCGCCTTCTTCTACGGGCGCCTCTGGTGTTTCGATTTCGAGGACTTGCTCTTCCGGGTAGTCGAAAGCAGGCGCTTCAACCGGCTCGTCTTCGAGCTCTTGATCGCCCCTGTCTCTGAGACGGGATAACCATTGATCCCCTTCCGGCTCAGGAAGCTCTTCGCGCGGTACCGTATCTTCGGCTTCACGTTCCCTAATGCGAGAGAGCCACTGCGGCACCTCTTTAGCCTCTTCAAGAGGTTCTTGAGCCATCAACTCGCCGGTACCGGCTTCGGACACCCAGTCCGGTATCTCACCCTCCGGTGGACCTTCATCACGGTCGACTTCAGCATGACGCAAGCGGCCCAACCAATCGGGAGAATCCCCTGCTGCGTCGACGTCTTCCCTCTCTGTTTCCTCCGCTCGGGCATCCGCGCCAGCGCGCATGCGCGCTAACCAGTCCTCCCCCGAGTCCGCATCCGGGGCGGCCTCAGGTTCCGGTTCGTCCCGAGGAACATCTGGCAGGCCTTCAGCAGGTTGATCCACAATGAGGGGCTTTAAGCGCGCCTGACAGAAGGCACAAACCTCCGCCTCTTCAGGATTTGATTTGCTGCACATCGGGCAGCGTTTCTCAGCCATTGGATCAGTCTCCGTACGGTCGATCAACCGCGATCAAAACTCGTAGCCCGGTGACGATGGCTCCCAACGCCACACCCAAAAGAATCCCTCGTGCGCCGCCGGCTGCCGCGACTTGGGCAATCCAATTCCGGGCTCTAATCACGTTTAGTGAGAAGTCGCCTCCACTTGCCCTAAGCCATGGCCCGGTCCCAAGTAAGATCAGAATCGCCGTCCCGACAAACACGAGGCTGAAAAAATCACGTCGTAGGGTGATAATGCGAATTCCCGCAATAGATAGGGAGATAGCGATCAAAGCCATCAAACTGGTCTCGACCGGGAGGTGAACATAATTAAAAACCATGATCATGACCGCACTGTCAGGACCGAACCCCAAACCAAAGAAGAGGGTCACGACGAAAGCCAGGACCAACACTCCACTGTATGGCCATCCCGTCTCCATGTCGCGGACTTTGCTGATGTGCACCGACAAGATATTCAGCAGGCCCAGAAACAGTGCTGCCGCCGCAAGGAAAACCGCCCAGCGCAGGAGGATGAGTCTTAACCCCAGAATCACCTCCTGATCAATGAAATACCCTAAGAGCACGAACAGGCCTGCCCCCACGGCGGCTGCGGTCCACAGCAAGTACGCGCCGACTTTCACTAAAACACTCCCAACGTGCGTAGGGTCTGAACGACGGTTCCCAAGAGGATCAACGCAATGATCAAAAAGCGCATCATGTCTTGTACCCGTAAGCTCGCACGGTGTACTGGACCCACGTTTAGATAGGCCCCTCCGGCGAAAAGCTCCTCCCCGATCAGCGGATGCTCAGCTGTCGCGTACAAGATAGCTTGAGACTGAGCATCATCGGTACCCGCTAAAATGAATGCCTTTTGCCGGCGACCAAACTCGACCGCTAACGCAGCTTCCGATCCGTAGGATCCTGCCAGTACGTGGACGGAGACGTCTTCAGTAGCCAACAGTACCGGGAGACTCGCCACATACGAAAAAGGCGTAGGTCCAAGCATGCGGCCTGCAGTAGAACTGTAACGTTCACTCGCGTTTACGCGATCGTAGACTGTGCGGAGCGTATCTTGCGCCAACAGAGCCATCGCCCCGTCTCCAGCAGTTACCAC
>WVZH01000345.1:0-1545 GCA_011772595.1 Anaerolineales bacterium | reverse complement strand
GGCAGGCGCGCTGTCCGAGCCTATAACCGAACCAGTGCCAAGTGAGAGATGAACCCGCTCACCTGCTTCAACAGCCCGCTCGATTGCATCTCCCAGCGCAGTGTAACCAGGCACAGGCCGAAAAACCGCCGGCCATCGGCGACCCACCGTGGCATAGACGACAATCATGCCCAGGAAAAGTGCCAGTACAAACAGACCTAGAACGTCCACACCACTCATTGTTCACCCTCAACCCGTAGCCGCGTCACGAGATCTGCTACCTGGTCGGGATCCTCGAGAAGACGCGCAAAATCCCGGATGCGACCGTCAGGTCCACCGAATAAAGGCTCCACAAGAAATGCCACCTGTGCACCGAGGTATGTTAGAGGACCCACGGCCTCTAATATCGAGGCTACCAGATCGTTCACACCGGCGCGGCGAAGCCAACGGGCGACATTTTCCGATACGCTCTCGCTTTCGTTCACCTACGCGCAGTATAGCACATCCAGCGCGCACCGGAAATACAAACCACGCTGGGGGAACCCCAACCGGCGCGACGTCGATCTTTGAGGGATTGTAGTCCCCCCTTCAGGACCGGTCAAGCGAGGGTTATATTACGGAAGCCTCCCTATCAGCGTGAGCACAATCGAAGGGGGAAGAGGATTGAGATAGGGGATATTTCTTAAGCTAACGCTTTCATCGAAAGAAGCGTGAACAGCAATTGGAATTTCCAGCCTATGGATAAAGCTATCGGGAAGGAAGGTTTCCTTTCAGGCGAGCACACAAGTCAAGCATGGAGCTCAAAATAAACCTCTTGGAGATTCCTTTCCATGTAATCCAACAATGCATAAATGAAGATGACAACGCCTGACATCTCCAGGACTTCTTCAACACTCGCCAGCACACCGTACGTCAGCGACCACCCATACCGGCTGGTATACGCACTGCCCACCAGTTCCATCCCCAGCACGCCGCCCAAGTATACAAGCCCTGCAATCGCAAACAACGCTCTCGCCCTAGACGGAAGATGCATGAGGAATCTCAAATAAAGGATCCCGAAGAGCAGCACAAAGGCGATGCCTGGGATCACCCAAGCATAATAAAACACACCCTCTGTGTCGAATGCCGCCCGGATCGGTCCGGTTGTCATTTCGTGAATCGACGTGGCTTCGTCCAACGACATCAAAGCAAAGAGGATCGCCAGTCCTCCCCATCCCAAGGCATAGGGCGCTGCCGATTTTCTCTTCCAGTAAGCGATGAGCGCCAGCAGAAACGAACTGAAAAGCAAGGTCGAAGCCGAATACCAGGTGGGGATCTTTCCCTCACTGCTGACCCCAAACAGAGAAATAAAGGTGTCGTCCAGAGGGAACGCAACCGGCGTGAATCGGACCCAAACCACCACAGCGTTGATGACGTGAAGTAGAACCACAACCAAAATCAGCGTTCGTGTTACTCTGCGCTTCGAGAATCGGAGCCTCAATTTTTCTTTGCTGCTCTCAATTTCGGGCATGGCGGCCAATCCTTCATCAACTCCCGGTCCAAGCCAGGATTGTACCTGAAAAGCGA
>WVZH01000173.1 GCA_011772595.1 Anaerolineales bacterium | reverse complement strand
TATGGTACCACGCCGTTGGAATTTGATGAATGGATGATAATGTTACAACGGGCAGGTTTTCGTGAAATTGTGACAGAATTCGATGAATGGTCAAAACCTGAGATGTTTTTGCAGGTGAGGCAAAATCGAAAGATCACACATCCTTCGCAGGTGTTCACGTGGAGAGAACGGGTCAGGACAGCATGGAAGATCTTCCGTCGCTATGGATCCCAAGGGGTGTTGAAAGCGTTTAAGAATGAAAGGATTGTTACCCAAGCGATTCTTGATGGAAAGTTAGGATATTGCCTATTTAAAGGGGTAAAAGGTTAAACGATTTCTGCCTTATTAATGGTAGACGAAGCCAACTTGGCTACTTAAGGGTGTTTTTGAGTATGTATGAAGACATCTAACAATGCCATGCACTGGATTTGTGTTCCGCTGCGCTTCACGCAAACCCGTGATGGCAGTCATTAAGCCGCCAAATCACATCTTTTCTCTGGAAAGATTCCTATGAGCAATGAAAACTACATGTTCCGGAAAGAACGGCTGCTCTGTGATTTTGATAAGTCCCTCAGGCGAGTAGAACCGTTGCTCCTCGCATGGCTTGGCGAGGAGATAGCCAGATGCCTTCTCCAGGAGTCACGCGAAGAATACGAGGTTTTATTGCCGCGCATACCGTTTATTGGACGCAATAATCCTCTACTGGTTTTTCTCCTTCCGACACCTCGATACCTGGCAGTGTATAGGGCTCTTCAGAGGCACGGACTTGCGATCGAGGATGCTGGATATCTAGCATTTAAGATCGGTTCAGAGCAACTTAAGGCGATTCCATCCATTGCGCGCCGCATCTGCGCTTTTGTCTGGTTTTCCCAGTGGTTCAAGAACCGACTGGCGAGGCGAGCTGCAGGCTCGCGCCTGCGGAGGTATCCCGGGAATTACGTATTGGACTATGTGGAAGGTGATGGTCGAGATTTCGATTATGGTGTCGATTACATCGAGTGCGCCAGCTGCAAGTTCCTGGAAGCGGAAGGTGCCTTGGAGCTAGCACCGTATGTATGTGCGGTTGATAAGACAGCAAGCGAGCTATTGGGATGGGGACTCACTCGGACTATGACCCTGGCTGAAGGAGCGCATAAGTGCGATTTCCGTTTCAAGAAAGGCGGCGACACCCGGATTTCCCTTCCTCGATCGTTGCAAGCACGTATCACACATGGGACGGCCTAATTGCCAAATCTTGGCGCCCTAACAACTCCCTGGAGCGGCCGCAGCCATCGCGCGGCCCCATGTACGATGTAGATATGCTGCGCCGCTCAGCTCGCAGCCGTTAGCGAATCTCCTTAGGGCATAAACCTGCCTTTTGGCATATTTCAAGATGAATCATGGCGTTTCGTATCCTCACAAATCCCGTTTATTTCTGTCGGAAATCATTCATATCAGGCTGGATCGCTCTCACTGATGGACCGGCCTGTTTATTTGTGTTTCA
>WVZH01000091.1:22152-68831 GCA_011772595.1 Anaerolineales bacterium | reverse complement strand
GATCAGATCCAATTAATTACCGATCTACGCCGAGCTATCGACTTGCTGATCACCCGGCCTGAGGTTGATCCGCAACGCTTGGCCTACCTCGGTGTGAGCTATGGGGGTGCGATGGGCGGCTTACTCGCAGGCATTGAGCATCGATTGGTTGCTTATGTCTTGCAGGTGGGCGATGGAGGGCTGGTCACCCACTCCACCGGGTTGGACGATGTGGGTTCATCTTTCCAAGACCTTTCTGTGGAAGAGCAGGTGCGCTGGGTAGAGGCGATGTGGCCGATCGAGCCGATTCATTACGTAAGCCAAGCTGCGCCGGCCGAGTTGTTGTTCCTGAACGGCACGCAGGATGCGTTGGTGCCGCCTGCGGATGCGCTTCGTTATCAATCGGCCGGCAGCGATCCGAAGACCATCTTGTGGTATGAGGCGGGGCATCGTTTACCGCTGAAGGCCATGCGAGATCAGGTTGCATGGTTGGAATCCAGGATTGGTCTCGTGAACCTGGAAGAAGCGAGTGTGAACTTACTTGTGATGGAACCAGTCGAACTGGGGGTTTTGATCGTCCCGGAGATACGCACATCAGCGCTTTTAATCGACCGACTGCTACTCGTTTGGTTCTTGATGAGCGCGGCGAGCCTTGCGATTCTACTATTGGATCTAGGAATCAAAAGGAAGGGACCTAGGGCGGCTGTCTTGATGTGGTCCTTGACGATCGTTTTCTTCGGTCCCGTAGGCCTGCTGGCATACGCTTTGGCGTACCGAGCAGCGTATCGAGCTGTGCGTCCCAGCAGTACGAGGCTTTGGAGGCGTGCCCTTGGATCGACGGTCTGGAGTGTCTCAGCGATCCTCACAGGCGGTCTCATCGTGATCGCTCTCATGAAAGCGAATCCTGCAATCGGAGAGAACATTGCACTCGTCTTGAGTACGTTGATCCTCCCACCGCTGATCATAGGTGCGGTGATCTTTCGTCTCATGCAACTTGGTTCGGGGGATGAAGAAGAACCAGACTTCGTGGTTCGTCGAACGTGGGTTGCAGAGTTCATCGCCACGAATGCAACTTTAGCGGGTTCTTATCCGGTCGTGTTACTTCTGATCGAGCGATGGTTGGAGCCCTGGCACGGTTTCGTGTGGAATCTGGCGACGCCAGCACTATGGGGTGTGCTCATGTTGGGAGCCATCGCTGGTGGACTGACCGCTTATCCCTTCCAAGTTTGGATGTTGCAACGTGAGCTGACTTTGTGGGGGTGGAAACACTTGTATGTGGCCGAAACTGCTGAGCACAAGGAAGGTGTAAGACAAGCGAGGTGGTTTCAAATTGCAGGCGTGGCTGTCCTAAGCTTTGTGGGTTTGATTGGTTTGGTTTGGCTGACCTTTACGATTTAATAAACACAGATAGGTTTGGGCAGTCACAGCCCTCTGATTTTACTATCCTTCCGGAAGAAGCGCATCTACGGCGGGTAGGAAGACGGATTCATAGAGCGCGTCTCGCTCATCCGCTTCACAACGTAGAATCACGACCAGCGCCGTCCCTTCGATCTCTGCCAGTGCGATGTCGCGGGTGATCCCCTGAACGTCCACGAAGTATAGCTTCCAGCTGATGTCGTTCGCTCGTCGTTCGCCCGTGCTATCGGGCGACGCCTGGAGCCCAAGCTGACCGGCAAGCGTGGTCAGCAGTTCCTCTGCGCTGGTTGGTGCCGCTTGAAGGAGCAGGACGGCCACGTCGGAAGCCGAATCCCCGCGAGCGTATAAGCCGGGGCTGGCTTCCGACCAACCCTCTGGGATGACTCCAGCGATGCCAAAGGTCTCGCTGGTGAATGGAACCAGCGTGATCTCTAAAGTCTCACTGGTCTCAGGGGGCGGCGTTGTGGTTTTGACTTCCTCTAGTGCATGGATGGTAAATCCCATGAGTATCGTGTCGACCTGGGATCCTTTTTCTTCGATGGTCGCCTGATCGGTTCTCCACAAGGTCACGTAGGTCATGCCGTCGTAGATCCATGAAGCACCGAGTACAAACGCATTCTCGTCATCCGTGTCATAAGGGATCAAGGCGAATTTGTCCGCTTCGGCGGCGGCGCAACCGATACACGGTCGTTCGATAACGTTTGGTTCTCCCTCGAAGTCGGGATCGACAATCGCCCACGCGGTTTCAGCGCTCTCCGTGAAGTTTTCGCTCTCGACTACAACCACGATGACCGTGATCTTCTCATCCGAGCTGGTGATTACTGTGCTCTCCTCATCCTCTCGTACAATCCAATTGGACGGGATTGGGATGGTGTACAGCCCGGCCGGATCTTCGTATGGGATGAGGAAGCCAGCACCTAAATCGGAGATGCAACTGGTTTCGGGTGCACGGCTGGGGTCGGCGATGAAATCTCCAATCATCCGCCGAGAGCAATCGGTCGCCACGGTGATATTGTGGCCGACGCCGGGGAATTCATAGAGATAACTGTTACTCAAATTTGCCGCCACTTTCTCGGCGAACACCATCGGTGTGACAGGGTCGAATTCGCCTTCTAATATAAGCGTTGGGATGTCGCTGATGAGGGGTTCCTTGAAGGTGGGATCGTGTTCCTCAACAGGCCACTGCTCGCAGATGGCGAAGATGCCATAGTCTAGCGCCTGCTCCGGGTCTACGGCTCCTTTTAATGCATCAGGTAAGGTGTCGTAATTCTGTAACAACTCTTCCGGCTCCTGGCCGATCAAGTCCTCGGCACAGACGACGGAGAACAGCATGCCGCGGCTCGTCGCCTCGTACAACGCCAGATACGTACCTTGCAGTTGCGCCATCAACTCATAATCTCCGTTGTAAACGTCGTAGATCGCCTCTGGTAGGAGTGGGATGAATTGTGTCAGGTAAAGGAAGCCCACCAGATTGCTGTACACGCGGTCCCCAGTGAGGAGCACACCGTATTGCTTCCCGGTTACGGCGTGGGTGACGGTGATCGTGACCGGTTCGCCGTTCAGACGCTCGATGACATCAAAGAAGACCTGCTCGAGATCGGGATAGGCTTGATCGCAGTCTTCGTCCATTTCGCAGGCGGCCAAGAGGCGGAGCGCGGCGTCCGATGTCACGATGGGCGCTGCGACGAAGAAGCTCTCTTCGAGAGGCCAGACGGAGTTGATCACCATACTGCGCACAATATCCGGGTACTCGCGGGCGACGGCCTGGGCAAGAAACGAACCGTACGAACCGCCGAAAACGTTGAGTTGATCGTATCCCAGTGCCAGGCGGATGGCGTTCACGTCGGCTGCACTCTGGGTTGTGTTGTAGGCGGAAAGATTGTGCCCCTCGCTCACCAACTGATCTCGGCAGGTCATAAGGCTGTCGAAGGATGTTTCCATCGCTGCGAGAGGGTCTTCTTCGTCTAGGAGATCGTACTGGACTTGCGCCCAGTCCGGGCATTCCAGCGCCGGTTCAGAGAGGCCCACACCGCGCTGGTCGAAGATGATCAGATCTCGATTTGGATGGATGTGGGCGAAGAGCCCCAGCGCGTTTTGCGCGTTCTCCACGATTTTTTCACCGGGGCCACCGGCAAGCAAGATCACCGGGTCTGGTTGGTGATTTTCACTATGATCACGGATCACAACCACAGCGAGCCGGATGGTTGGCCCTGAGGGCTGCGCATGGTCCTCCGGTACGATCACGTGGCCGCAGGCCATGTCGGCACCTTCGGGGACGTTGAAGGCGCAAGGACCTTCCTCGAATCTGGCGATGGGACTTTGCGTCGCCGTCGGTTCGAGGGTACTTGTCGCTTTCGGTTGCGTGGTTGGGGTGGTCGAAGTGGGTGTCGCCTGACCAACCTGTCCTACGCAACCCGTCACTAGCATGATCAGGACCAATAACAGTAAGTAGGCTTTTTTCATTCTTTATTCTCCTGGCCTGCGTTTTCGTTCATTTTCAGATGGTGTCTTGTTAACCGGTGGGATTTTTCAATAGACAGATGGATTTCCAGGATACACGTTCCAATTCGCTGTTACTATATCCGCCCGGTTGGTGAGCTGTCATCCCCAAAATTGGGGATCATGGTAGGGTAGAAAGCATTATGCCCTACGATGCTTTGTGGAAAGCAAATCTGTACCACGTTTCGCGAGGACGGATCTTCAGGATTTAGTCCTTCCATGGTTCGATCCTTTCGAGAGGCTCGGACACAGCTAGCCAAAAATCAAACAAGACGTGGAGGCGTTTGGTTGAAGCAAACTCCACTGCGCGGATGGTGATATCCAGCGACACCGAATCCACTAGAGATCCCTTTTCATCGATCGTCGATCTGGTCTGAGAAGATGACGAGTTCCGGAGATGGATTTATGTTTTCATTCTTCCAAGCTCTCCCCCCCTTTGTGCATCAATCTCCGGCTGACACAATATTGCACTTCATGGAGGATTTCTTCATTGTAGAAGATTGTAGAATTGTGTTAGTGACAGTGGCATTGAATTATCGCACTTGGCATGAAGGTTTAGAGCACATAGAATGGAATCAAACTCCAGGTGATACACGGGAAGGGATCAAGCCTCGTTTCGTAGAGAAATCTATAGGGGTGGCATAGTGACCATAATTAACCACTCCCTTATTGGTGCTATCTTTATCTCGGGATCTTCAGAGAGTCATGGTTGCGGGCCTTTCAGGATCATTTGAAATCGATGCCCTAAGACTTCTACGAAAGGGAAACCTTACATGTCTTCTTCTGTTAATCCACTCCAACATCTTTCCCCAGTTTGGAAACATCTCACCGAAATTCAACCCGCACGTGCCGAGGGAATCTACATCTACGATGAAGCTGGACAGCAGTATTTGGACTTCACCTCCGGCATCGGAGTGACAAACACGGGTCACTGCCATCCGAGGGTGGTGCAGGCCATCCAGGAGCAGGCCAGAAATCTGTTGTTTGCGCAGATGAATATTCTCATCCCGCCTGTAACAGTCGCCTTAGCAGATGCGCTCGCGGAACTCACACCATCCGCCATCGACACGTTTTTCTTCTCCAACAGCGGCGCGGAAGCTGTGGAAGCTAGTGTTAAATTGGCCCGGCACGCTACCGGCAAGCAGAATATCGTCGTCTTTCAGGGCAGCTTTCACGGGCGAACTGCCCAGACCATGGCGATGACGACCTCCAAATACATTTATCGTCACCGATACCAACCCTTGCCAGCAGGCGTATTGGTGGCGCCCTATCCCTATTCCTATTACTACGGGTGGGATGAGGAAACCACCATCGACTTCTGTTTACAACAGATTGATACCCTGCTGCACGGACAATCTAAGCCTGATGAGACAGCGGCCTTCGTAATAGAGCCGGTACTCGGTGAGGGTGGTTATGTCCCGGCCCCAGATGGTTTTCTTCAAGAACTTCGTGACATCTGCACCAAAAACGAAATCCTGCTGATTGTGGATGAGGTCCAATCGGGAATGGGGCGCACAGGTAAGCTCTTCGCATTTGAGCATGCCGGGATCGAACCTGACATCCTTGTGATGGCCAAAGGTCTCGGAAGCGGTTTGCCAATTTCCGGGATCGGCTCGCGCGGGACACTCATGGAGCAGTGGATCACAGGTACACACGGCGGCACCTACGGCGGCGGAAGCGCCATCGCCTCGGCCGCTGCACTGGCCACCCTTGAAGTGATGCAGGTTGAGAAGCTTCCACAGAACGCCGAGAAGATGGGTTCCCATTTGATGGATGGCTTGCGTGAACTTCAAGCTCAGTTTCCCCTCATCGGTGAGGTGCGAGGTCGAGGCTTGATGGTCGCCGTCGAATTTACAAAGGATGGCCAACCTGATGAAACCATCACCATGGCTGTCCAGAAAGCTTGTTTGGACGGTAATTTGCTCTTACTAACCTGCGGTACGTACGATAACGTCATCCGTTGGATACCGCCATTGATCGTGACGAAGTCGCAGATTGATGAGGCTTTGCATATCTTTAAGGATGCGCTCATCGCATCAATATGATGCCAAGTGCAATCATCAAGAAACGCCCTACGGAAGACAGCGAGGGAAAACACAATCGAGACGGGGGTGTCCAGGAGTTTTCGACTTACCGTCGAACGGAGAACTCCGGGCGGAAACTTGCTGTGTGAAAAAACCACGATTGCTGATATGCGCTCTGGGGAGCGGTTGATCCCCCGTCTGGGAGTACATGAAATACAGCGTACCAGTGAAAATGCTGGAAAAAGGCATCCTGGGGGAAGCCCTTGAGAGGGTAGAGACCTTGTTGGCTGAGCATGAATCTCTGCTGTTGTCGACTGGGGCGGAACGCGAACTGCTGAATCCTGAGTGGAAAGCCCAGGCAGCCTGAAGGATTGGTTAGATCGGAATATCCATCAAGAGACCCGTCATTCGGGGTATGTTATGCGCTTTCGAATGCAGTTGAGTCTTCAAGATACGACCTCAATTGCAACCAACCGGATACGGTTCATGGCGAGGGCGTTCTTGTCGGTATTTAACACAATCGCAGCGTTGCAGCGGATTGTTCCTGCCGCCGATCATCTTGCGGTCTTGTCGCGCTTGATCAGATGCCGTTAATCGAGTCTTAGAGACTCCAATCTAACTAGGAGACCCACATGAAAGCATTAGTTCTGGGAGGTGCGGGAGCCGTCTGTAATGAGACCACTCGCGACTTGGCACAATACAGTAAATTCGAGTCGATTGTGGTCGCGGACTACAACCTTGAGGCTGCAGAGAAGTTAATTGAGAATATCGGTGATCCTCGTTTAAAGGCATTTTTCTTCAATGCGGAGGATTACGATTCAATGCTGGAGCTATTTCCCGGCTACGACATTGTGATCAACGGCCTACCCTGGAAGTATGACCTCGCGGTAACGAAAGCTTGCGTTGAGGTCGGCGTCAATGGTCTGGATGTATCCACCGAGGAAGACCAGTGGAGCTACGATACTGCAGCAAAAGAGAAGGACATCGTCTTTATTCCTGGTGTGGGTGCCACTCCTGGTATCACCAATGCGATGGCTCGTCGTGCTGCAGATCAGATGGATGAAGTCGATGATATCCAGATCAACTTTGCAGCCTTCCGTTGCCCGGCACCAGCCCCTGGATTATTGATCACTTTTCTCTGGGAGTTCCATCCTAAAACCGAGGGTCGTGTCTACTATGAGGATGGCGAGTTTCATTGGGTAGGGCCGTTCGAGGGATTGAAGACGGTCACCTTCCCGGGTGAAATTGGAGAACAGGAAGTTTGTTACATCCCTCATCCAGAGACACGAACGATGCCTAAGAGCCTGGATGCAAAGAAGGTATCGGTGCGCGGGTGCTTTCCACCCCATGCTATGCGCCTAGCGAAAGCTATGCTCGAGTCTGGTTTATACAGCGAAAAACCTATTACTGTGATGGGCGTGGAGACGAATGCCCTGGAGATGATGCATGAGATCCTGCTCACCCTCGATGAAACAAAAGAGACCCCGCTGTGGGCCTATGGATTGGTGGTAGATGTATATGGCAAGAAAGATGGGAAAGACATCAAGATCAAACTTTGGAGTGAACACCCGCCGATGGATGAGTGGGGTGGAAGAGCAGCCTATTATAAGAACATTGCCATCCCATTGAGCGTCGGTTCACAGATGATTGTACGTGGGGATGTGGATGTACGAGGCGTTGTACCTCCGGAGACAGCCATCAATCCATCAATCTTCTTCGATGAACTGAAGCTGCGTGGTATCGAGATCGGAGAAGAAGTAAAGTGGCTTGAATAGATTTCTAAGACCAGGGCTGTTTGCCGGGAATTAACCAGCTCATCTCTGGTTTTTACACCCAGGAGGCTAGCTATGCGGATTATCGCACTCGGTGGCGCCGGGAAAATGGGCTGTATCGCGGTTCAGGACCTGGCAAAGGATGAGAGAGTAGACGAAGTTGTTATCGCAGATCTTGACATGGAACAGGCGAAGATTGTCGCTGATTACATAAGCAGTCCAAAAATCAGCATGCATGAAGTGGATGTCAACGATGAGGAGGGGTTAATCCGATCGCTTGAGGGGGCAGATGTTTGTTTGAACGCCACCGTCTATTACACAAACTTGCTGGTGATGGAAGCGTGTCTAAAGGCAGGTGTGCACTATACCGATATGGGAGGTCTCTTCCACACTACCCGAAAGCAGATAGAACTGCACGACCGCTTTGACTCTGCAGGCATCAGCGCTGTCTTGTGTATGGGATCCGCCCCTGGGGTGCCGAACATCCAGGCTCGATACGCAGCCGACCGCCTGGATACCATTGAGAGCATCAAGATCTTCGATGGGATCAAGCCGCCACCGCCAGATGACTTCCGGTTTGCCTACGCAGTTCCCACTATCGTGGACGAGTTAACCGTGGAACCCATGGTATTTGAAGATGGGGAGTTCGTCGCCAAACCACCTCTGAGTGACTTCGAGGATTACTGCTTTGCACAACCCCTTGGGCTGCTCCCCGTGCATCTCTCTCTGCATTCCGAGGTCGCTACATTGCCGCTGACCTTCAAAGATAAAGGCGTGAAGGAGTGTTTCTTCAAGATCAACTTCTGGGGAATGGCCAAGGAAATGGTCGAGAAGGTGCGCGTCCTGGCGGAATTCGGTTTTGATGGACGTGAGCCCGTAGAATTTGGTGGAGTGTCGATTGTGCCGCGGGAATTTATGGTTTCGATGCTATCTGGATATGTCCCACCCATCACCGAATTCTTAGCGCCCCCTAAGACTCAACCACCAGATTGGGTTAAGGAAATCGTCACCGAAGTACACGGGACAAAAGATGGAAAAGAGATGATCTACAGGATGGGAACGCTGACCTGTAAGGGGGCCTTGCCGACGGGCGTAGCCCCGGCAATCGCGGCTGTCTTGCTTGCGGAGGGACGAGTGGATCCCGGAGTCCACCCTCCGGAAGCGGCACTTGACCCAGTCCCCTTCTTCAAAGAACTCGAACAGCGTGATATCTTCACGCAGTTGAGTGTTACAAGCAGGATTTAAGACCGATCCAACAACCGTCATGCGCACGGGATTTTACGAAACGAGTTGCATGGCGGATTGTTGAAGATTCACCGGAACACATTCAAATAACACTATGGCTGTAGGGAGAGCTCAACGCCTGGATCCTGCTAGATGCCCACTTTTTGGTGCTCCCAACCAATGCGCTCTCACAGCGGATCCAACTGCCGCCGAATGCAGGTACGACACGTTGACCATCCCCAAGGAGCTGCTCGCTCTAATTTCCGAGGGTGAGGTCCGACAAACTTGTGTTTGCCAGAAGTGCCGCTTACGTTTCAATGCATCGGCGGGTGATGCTGATGAACCATGGTAACGACGAGAAAGGAGGACTCATGGTTTCCGTGACGCCAGATATTATCCCGTTCGTTTCGCCTATCAAGGTCAATGTGCTTACGCAGACTGAACTTGAGACGGTGAAAGGGAAAACGCTGCAACTGTTAAGCGAGGTTGGTGTACATTTCCCGTCTTCGAAAGCCCTTGAGATTTTCGCCGAAAACGGCGCTCGGGTAGATAGAGCCAATGAAATTGTCCGCCTTCCACAGGATTTAGTAGAACAAGCGATGTCCAAAGCTCCACGTTCCTTCATCCTGGGTGGACGTGAAGAACGGTTCGACCTCTTGTTGGATGGTCATAGCTCCTACCTCTGCACAGATGGCACAGGGGTGCATGTAGTCGACGTGGATACTCGTGAGAAACGGCCATCGTGCAAGGAAGACATCGCCTTGATGGCGCGGGTGTGTGACGCACTTCCACTGGTCAGCTTCTTTTGGCCGATGGTCAGCTCGAAGGAATACGGGCACACAGCACCGTTACACAATTGTCATGCCGGCCTGATTAACACTTTGAAACATGTACGTGGGGGTACGACTGTGCATCCGCGATTAGCTCCTTATGTTGTGGAAATGGCAAGCGTAGTAGCCGGGAGCACGGAAGAGCGTATTAAGCGGCCACCAATATGTGCAAACATATGCACAATATCTCCGTTAAGTCACGACAAGCATGGGATCGAAACCGCGCTCATTTATGCTGAATCAGGGATCCCAACCAGCTTCATGGCGATGCCAACGATGGGATCCACCGCACCGGCGACACCCTTGGCAGCGCTTATCATGGGTGATGCTGAAGTCATCAGTGCTATGGTGCTTATTCAGCTGGCTTTTCCGGGCACGCCCGTATTTCACGCTGTTTTTACGTCGATCATGGATCCACGAACTGGAGGATATATCAGCGACGTTCCTACCCCTTCCTACATCATGGCGAAGCAACTCGCCCATGCCTGGAATGTGCCCTGCCTTGGTGGGGCACGAGTAAGTGGGGATGCGCCAGAACTTGGATGGCAATCAGGTTTTGAAGTTGGCCTTGGGGCAGGGATGATCGCCATAGCTGGTGCTGAAATCTGTGGATTGATGGGACTGGTGAGCAGTGCGACGACACTTTATCCTGAAGAGGTGATTCTCGATCATGATGCTGTCTATCATGTGTATGAGACGGTGAACAACAAACAATTTGATGAGATTGATTTGGCTCTCGATGTGATCCGGGACGTAGGTCCTCGCAATCACTTCCTCACACAAAAACACACGCGCGAACACATCAGGCACTTCCGATTACCCTCATTATTCAGACAAAGAGGTTCTGATGGGAAGCAACGCGACCCACGCGAGGTTGCTCTGGAAGAATTCAATAAGCTTGCGACCACACATCATCCGCAGCCACTTCCGGATGAGGTTCTTGGCGAACTAGAGTCGATACTCTCCAGCGCGGAGAGTGAGGCACAGAGAATATACGGGGAATAAGGTATACCCGGCCTTTCTTGTGATTTATGGGTATGCAACCCAACTTTCAAGCGTTAAATTCCCCAGGACTTTGGAGAAAAGCCGTGTCAATGACACTGTTATCGATTTGATAGGTATAGGTTCTACAACGAAGAACTTAATGATTACGAAGGCAATCACCGAAAGAATTGCGGAGATTAGGAGTTCGCGGGAATACTCTTACAAGATATTCACGTGCTTATCATTCAATGCGGCTTCGAGCGCCCCGTTTTCCTCAAATTTACAATCGGCGCCGAATTTTGAAATCATCCTCTTAATGTGATTCAAGCCATAGGCAGAAACCTCAAAATCTTTCTTCCGACGCTCAGGGGTTGTTTGATGCCAATCCAAAAGTCTGGTATTGATGCAGAAACCGCCATTACGCCCGCTGGTGCAATATCCGCAGCGAGCACCCTCTAGAAGCACAATGTGCTTGCGAGGAAAATGCTTCCGGATATAGCACGCCGCGGATAGACCTGTATACCCTCCCCCGACAATGTCGACACCAGCTATATGGCTGCCTCTGAGTGTTCCGCTTATCTTTTGAGTGTCGAGTTCGGCAGCATGGAAACTGAAGTTATCGACATTACTCATAGAGATCGGGTCGTCTGTAATTCTGGCTCCGGTTGTGTGTGCGCGAAAAATGTCTCATACATTATCTCAAGGAAAGACCGCATCTCTGAATACTTCAATTCCATCAACGAGCGTCAAGATCACTTTCGTTTTGGCGATCATATGGACGGGAATATTGAAGAGGTTTTGATCCAACACAATCACATCCGCCTGTTTGCCGACCTCGATGGAGCCGATTTCATTTTCGACGAAATTTGCGTATGCCCCGTTGTATGTAAAGCTGGTGATCATGTCTTCTAGGGAAGCCCTTTCCTCTGGAGAAAGCATCTCCCTAGATTTTCCAGCGATGTCTGAACGAGTGATTCCGATTTGAATCGCGATCAGGGGATCAAAAGGGATCGTCACAGGAAAATCGCTCCCAGAGGCCATAATCACACCAGCAACGATAAAACTCTGCATTGGATATTGGCTGTCGGCCCTTTCTCTTCCCAGATATGGCAGTGCCAGCTCTCGATAATAATTGTCGATCTTGAACCAGAACGGTTGCGGAACACCGATCACACAGAGTTCTTTGAACCTGGGGATATCCTCAGGCTTTACGAGCTGGAGGTGTGTAGCTAGGTGGCGTGAACCGAGCCGGCCTTTTGTCTTCTTCACGCCTTCAAGTGCGTCCAGAGTCATTCGTGCAGCTGCATCCCCGATTACATGAAAGTGGATCTGAATGTTCTCATGATCGAGGGCTACGCAGGCATTGTTCAAGCTATCAGGACCCCAAATCGGCTTTCCGCGATATTCGGGTTCATGCTCATAGGGTTCGAGTAGATAGGCACTCCCGCCCTCGACAACCCCGTCAACAAAAATCTTGGCGGTATGTGTCTGAAAAAAAGGATGGGTATTCTTTGAGCGTTCATTGACGACCATTTCTATCTGCTGCTTGATCCCTATGTAGGGCTCCATAGTGATCGCACCGCGGAAGCGCATCTTGAGCCTGCCTTCCTCCGCAAGTGCGTTGAATGCTGCAATAGATCCGATGTCAAGCATGGCATCATGGGACATCGTGATTCCAACCGAGAGAGCCATATCCTGGTAGGCGAGTAACGCTTTTTTCCGTTCTTCAATGGAGTAATCTGGGATAACGCTTTCCACTAATTTGGAGGCTGTTTCCCTGAGGGTGCCACTTGGTTGACCAGTTGCGGGGTGTCGTTCGATCCTCCCGCCGTCTGGATCAGGAGTATCCTTATTGATCCCTGCCCTCTCCAGTGTGACAGAGTTCACCCATAAGGAATGGCCATCATACGACACAATGGCGATGGGTCGGTCGGGCACAATGGCATCAAGGATTTCACTTGTGGGACCGAGTTTTGGAAAAAGGGTATCAGACCACCCGCGGCCCCGGAATGTATCAGCGTTGGGGTGGTTATCGACGAATCCGGCGATTGCTCTTTTGTATTCTTCCAGCGTATCCAGCATATGAAGATTGATATTGCTAACAAGATCCACTGCGTGTGATGGGTGGGCGTGGGAGTCGATGAAACCAGGAAGCACCATCTTCCTTTCCAGGTCTATTACTTCTGTTTCCATTCCGATAAATGATTCAGCGGCTTCGTCTGAACCTACAAAGATGATCTTCTCCCCCGAAATTGCGATGGCCTCTGCCCAGGTACGATCTTGATCGACTGTATAGATCGAACCATTTTTAAGAACGAGATCCGATTGCTTATCCATCAATTCAATGTCCTTCTCATGTTCACTAGGTTCAACCGCGCAGGTATCCTTCATATTCTTCGTACACGGGCATGCTACATCCAAATTCTTAAACCCTGCCTACCGACTGTGTTCACTTCAGGAAGCTTATAAGCTGCTCCCAAAGGTGGCTCTGTCCCGATCTTTAAAGTTGAATTTGTCATCTGCTGCAATGACATACAGGTACGTTGGCGAATGTGGGCTCGAAGGCGTCTTGAGCCCAGAGTACGGTTAGAGGTAAATTCGTCATTCGTCCTTCTTGAGCTGAATCTTATTTGATTCGGTATATTCAATAAATATACGATATTTTGTCCGAAACTGAAAACAACCCTCCCTGTCATTGACATTTCGGAAAGAATCGGCTATTCTGATAACCAGAAAGATCACCGGAAAAACTCGTCTGGATATCTCGGGTTCTTATGTATAAACCTGATAGGTTTGATTGGCAAATCATTGCGCTACTAAACGAGGATGGCAGAATGCCCAGTGCTGAAATTGCGCGCAAGCTGGGCAATGTTTCCGCACGGACTGTTACAAACCGCATAAACGCTCTAACAGAACATGGCATCATCAATATTCGCGCCGTCGTCAACCCAGAAAAAGTTGGCTATGGGGTGTTGGCTGACGTATTCATCGAGGTTGAGCCAGGGCGTGTGCGCGCGGTGGCTCGACAAGCCGCCGAATTCCCACAGATCAGCTACGTTGCATGTGCAACTGGCGAGACGGATGTTAGCATCTCATTGCGAGTGCGTAGTATCGAGGAACTCTTCGACTTCGTCACAGAGAAACTCGGGAAGATACCTGGTGTCCGACGCACACAATCGTATCTACTTCCTCTAAAAATCAAAGATCTAGATACCTGGTTGCCTCCCGATGTTCTCGATTCCGAGGAAGTTGGTGGAGACGACGATTAAGTGAAGATGTGTTTCTCTACCTCAGAGCAGATGAGGAACTAACATGGCAGAAGAAATGCATCAGAAGTTAGCCCAAGCGGTGATTGATGGTGAAGCAGAGGATGCCGTCGCGCTAGCCAATGAAGCCCTTGAAGCTGGTCTTGATCCTCTCGCGTGCATCACGGAGGGCTTAACGGTAGGAATCCAAAAAGTCGGAAAGCTCTTCGCCAGCGGTGAATACTATTTGCCAGACTTAATCATCGGTGCCGATACTATGAAGGCTGCTCTGGATATACTCGAACCGATGCTGGTCGGCGAGAAACGGGAGGTTGTTGGTCGGGTGGTGATGGGTACTGTTGAAGGTGACCTGCATGAGATCGGCAAGACACTTGTTGGTGCCTTGCTCACAGCCAATGGCTTCCAGGTGATCGATATCGGCATTGATAAGAAATCGGAGGAGTTCATCATTGCCATCAAACAACACGAGGCTGATATCGTTGGTGCATCGGCTCTGCTTACAACAACGATGCCGCAACAGAAAAAACTCATCGAATCGCTGGAGGAAGCGGGGCTCAGGGATAAGGTGAAGGTAATGGTTGGAGGAGCTCCTGTCACCGAAAGCTTTGCCAATGAAATCGGTGCGGATGGCTATGCCGAAGACGCTATCTCGGCCGTCGATCTTGCCTTCCGACTGATGGACGCGCCTCCGTAGCGTATGCTTGTGGCGGATTGCCATTTGAGACGAACGATCCAGTCAATGAAAATCACACCGATCTGCGATCCCGATACCAAAATAAAATCTACAACGAGATCGCATCATCTTGCAAGGTGAAGTCCCGAGCCCCCTGAACCTACCTCCAGGATGTCGGATGCATCCTCGTTGTCCCGTTGCTGTCGAACAATGTTCTATGGAAGAACCTGGATTTCTCGAAAAGGAGCCCGATCATTGGGATGCGTGTTTCCGCGCCGGAGAGATCAATTGAGAAGTATGCCTATGAGAGAGGATCACCTCTTTTCTATTCTGTCGGGAGAAACGCGAGAGTGGAGCCCAAAAGTGTAAGAAAAATGCGCATTGAGGAGCTAGTACCCATCGCGATGACGGGTAGGCCCGATCAACTGATAGCAACCAGAGCGAAAGTAATTGCTGAATCTTGACCTTCACATTGACGTGACTGAGGAATGCAAACATGCCCATACCAGCAGAGATCCTTTATTTGACAGAAAGTGACGTCCAAAAATGCATAACCGTCGCCGATGCAGTAAATCTGGCTGAAGAAGGAATCAAAGCAGATGCAGCCGGTCAGGTCAATGGTGATAAGTTTTACATGAACGTCGGTGAGAACGCCTTTGTTAAACCCTTCTCAGGCTATATTGACGGGGAAGAGTATGCCTTTGTCAAGACCTTCAGTTACTTCCCTAACAACCCAGAAAAATACAGCCGCTCCACCACTTCTTCCCTGGTGATCCTGCTCGACGCTGAGACCGGGCTTCCTGCGTGTTTCATGGAGGCCAGCTGGGTGACAGGATTGAAGACGGCCGCATCTACTACTGTAACCACGGCATATCTGGCACGACCCGAGTCTGAGACGATAACAATATTTGGCGCCGGTACACTAGGGCGCCTCCATCTGATCGCTGTGGTCGAACGTTTTGACCTAAAGCAGGCTTACTTTGTGGATATTCTGCCTGAAGTCGCTGCGAAATGTGCAGCAGAACTTGAACCGATTTTGGGCTTCCCCGTGGCAGCTGTCTCGTTAGAGAACAGGGAAAATGCTGTGAGGAAATCAGACATCATTTTCACCGTCACTACCGGAAGTCAGGCGCTCTTCGGACATGCCTGGTTGAAACCGGGGACCTTTGTTGCTCGTTTAGGCTCCTATCAGGAAGTTGATCACGACGTCATCACCGAGGCGGATAAAGTGATTGTTGATCGATGGAAATACGTCAGCCCGCGAATTCCTGAGATCATCCAATTGAAGCAAGAAGAGCGGTTCGATCATAAGAATATCCACGCGGAATGGCCGGATGTAGTTGCCGGGAAAGTGCCTGGTCGTGAGACTCCGGATGAGATCATCGTCTATATTGCTCTAGGCATTTGGGGAGAGTACGCGGCCATTTTGCCCGAGGTTTACCGCCAAGCGAAATCCTTGGGCTTAGGACAAGCATTGATTTGTTCACATTAATCCTACTTGAAGGCAAGAATCGCAAGGTAGGTGACCCTACGATTACGATTTGCAGATTACAAGGAGAAGGACATGAATCTACAAGGGCCGAAAACTAGCTCGCTATTCCAGAAGGCAATGAACGTTATTCCCCATGGAGTGAACTCTAACTTCCGTTATTGGGGGGAGGATGATACGCTGGTCATCACCCGAGGTGAGGGCACCTACGTATGGGATGCTGATGGAAAGCGCTATATTGATTATCGTTTAGGGTTTGGACCCATAATTCTTGGGCATTCCTATCCGGCAGTTGTGAAACGAGTTCAAGAAGCGATAAAAGATGGAACATTGTTTGCTTGGACCACGCCATGGGAAATCGACCTTTGCGAGCGCATCACTCGTATGTGTAATGTTGATAAGGTGCGATTAACCAACACCGGTACAGAAGCCACGATGCATGCTCTACGGATTGCACGAGCGTATAGCGGACGAGAGAAATTCATCAAGTTTGAAGGCCAATATCATGGTATGGCTGATTACTTCTTGTACAGCACAGCATCTTCCACCCCCGGATCTCTGGGTTCAAAACGAAATCCGATCAATTCGGCGACTACATCCGGGATTCCAAAGGGAATAAGCCAATACGTAATCAATCTGCCTTTTAACGACTTTGAAATCCTCGAGGAGACGATCAAAGCAAAGTGGGGTGACATCGCTGCGGTTTTTATCGAACCTATGCTTGGGAATGCTGCTGGAATAATGCCTTTGCCAGGTTATCTCGAGAAAGTGCGTGAATTATGTGATCAGTATGGAATTGTGCTGGTTTTTGACGAGGTGAAGACCGGATTCAGGATCGCGAATGGCGGGGCGCAGGAATTCTTCAACATACAGGCTGATTTGGTCACTTACGCTAAAGCATTGGGCAATGGGTTTCCGATCGCAGCTATCGCTGGAAAAGACGATGTCATGATGACCATCCAACCGGGAGCAATGGTGCATGGCGGCACATACTCTGGAAACGCGGCAGCAACAGCGGCAGCTGTTGCTACACTGGAAATCCTCGAATCAGAACCTGTCATCAAAACGATCAGCAAGCGCGGAGAAGTCCTCATAACCGGGATAGGTGAGATATTAACCGAAGCTGGTATCCCGCATTGTGTCGCGGGTGTCCCGGCGATGTTTGGATTGATCCTCGGTACGGATGAAGAACCACATGATTTCAGAGACTATTTTAAGGGAGATGGTGAACTCTACGAAGAACTTGCCATGGAATTGATTCGCAGGGGTGTGCAACCAGATGGCGACGCACGCGAGCCCTGGTTCTTATGTTATGCCTTGAGCGAAGAAGATGTGAACGAGACACTGAATATCTTTAATGATTCGATAAAAACTGTGAAGTCGTAGCTTGAGGATTCACAGGTACTACTTCACGAAACATTCGATTAAGGGATTAAGGAGTAATCACATTGCGTGTCCTAGTTCTTGGTGGAGCGGGGGCGGTATGTAGAGAGACCACCCGAGACCTCGCCCAAACCTCCGATTTTCATGAAATCGTACTTGCCGATTACAACCTTGAAGCTGCGAAAGCGCTTATTGAGGAAATTAATGATAAGAGGTTGAGGTCCGTCTTTTTCGAGGCTGATGATTACGAAACCATGCTCGAGTTGTTACCTGGCTTCGATGTGGTTGTAAACGGTCTACCATGGAAGTATGACTTGGTCGTAACGAAGGCATGCGTCGAAGTTGGGGTAAACGGCTTGGACGTATCGAGTGTGGAGGAACAATGGGATTTGCATCCCAGCGCAAAAGAAAAAGACATGATCTTTATCCCCGGTGTTGGTGCGACTCCCGGGATCACCAATGTCATGGCACGACACGCCGCTGACCAGATGGAAGAGGTCGATGAGATTCAGATCAACTTTGCGGCTTTCCGTTGCCCGGCCCCTGCGCCAGGATTGTTGATCACTTTCCTATATGAGTTCCATCCCAGAACAGAAGAACGGGTCTACTTCGAAGATGGTGAGTTCATTTGGGTGGGACCGTTTGAGGGTTTTAAAACCGTGAACTTCCCTGGTCCCATTGGCGAGCAAGAAGTCTGCTACATCCCTCACGACGAGACGTGGACCATGCCAGGGAGACTGGGGGCGAGAGCTGTCTCGGTGCGTGGATGTTTCCCCCCGCAGGCGATGAGGTTGGCTAGAGCAATGTTGGAATCTGGACTTTACAGCGAGGAGCCGATTTTGGTTAAAGGTGTTGAAACCTCTGCATTCGAGATGATGCACGAAATCTTGCTTCAGCTACCTGAGACGAAAGAAACTCCACTCTGGGCATATGGTCTTGTCGTAGATGTCTCTGGAAAGAAGGATGGGCAGGACGTCAAGATCAGGCATTGGAACCAGCACCCGCCCATGGAGGAATGGGGAGGCAAAGCAGCATATTACAAAAACATTGCCATCCCTTTGAGTATTGGCGCGCAAATGATTGCCCGTGGCGACATAGACGCGAGAGGTGTACTACCACCTGAAAGCGCGATCGATCCCGAAATCTTCTTCACGGAATTGGAGAAGCGGGGAATCACAATACGACATCAGGTTGAATGAAATCAACTTCGCTAGCACGAAATGTATAGCGGGCTAGCAAAGCCAGATCTTCACTGACCGGAGGTACCGATGAGCCATGATCAAGATAGACTGTCTGCGGACGAAATAACTCGATTGAGCAAGCATTTCACCTTCTTTTCCTGGTCAGTACAATCGGAAGTTAACCCCATACCCATCGACCATGCTGAAGGGATTTACTTCTGGGATGCAACGGGGAAACGCTACATTGATTTCTCAGCCCAATTGATGAACCTGAATATCGGGCACCAACACCCCAGAGTGATCGAAGCGATCAAAGAGCAAGCAGAAAGGTTGTGTTATGCCCACCCTGGTTTGGCAACCGAGCCCAGGGGTCGTCTTGGGGAACTCCTGACCGAGATTACACCGGGAGAATTGAAAAAGGCGTTTTTTTGCTTGGGCGGTGCGGAAGCCAATGAGAATGCAATCAAGATGGCACGTTTGTATACCGGCCGCCATAAGATCCTCGCCCATTATATTTCTTATCATGGCGCAACCCATGGAGCGATGGCTCTAACCGGCGATAACCGTCGTTGGCCAGTAGAACCGACCATGCCCGGGGTGGTCCATGTGCTCAATCCATATTGTTATCGCTGCCCCTTTGGTTGGACACGGGAGACTTGTCACCGGGAGTGCATCGACCATATCGAAGAGGTGATCCAGTATGAAGGGCCTGAGACCATTGCTGCAATCTTCCTCGAGGGTGTCGTGGGCTCGAATGGCATCATCGTGCCACCCGACGAGTATTGGCCTCGTATGCGGGAAATTTGCGATGAACACGGCATACTCTTGATCTCTGATGAGGTCATGAGCGGTTTTGGTCGTACCGGAAAGTGGTTCGCCGTGGACAACTGGGACGTCACGCCAGATATCATCACAATGGCTAAAGGCATAACCTCCGGGTATGTTCCACTGGGTGCAGTCGTGGTTTCGGAGAGCATCGCACATCACTTTGAAGATCATAAGCTGTGGTGTGGGTTGACATACAGCGCACATCCTTTGTCCTGTGCGGCAGGTGTCGCAGCAGTAAACGTCTATAAGGAAGATGGCCTGATTGATAATGCAGCCGAAGTAGGGAATTACTTGGGTGAATGCCTAGAAGATTTGAAGGTGGAACATCCTTCAGTGGGTGACGTGCGCTATATTGGCTTGTTCTCGGTGATAGAAGTTGTCAAGGATAAAGAGACAAAAATGCCGATGGCCACTCGAAATGCCAAAGGCGCTGAGCTGGCTGTCATGAATCAAGTAGGTAAGTACCTCCAGGATCATGGCCTGTTTACTTTCATTAAAGCGAACATGATATTCGTCGTGCCTCCTTTGTGTATTACAACATCACAAATCGATGAGGGCTTAGAGATCGTCGATCAGGCCTTGAACATCACGGATGCAGAGACCTTGGCATGAAGCAGAGAGGTTCGGATAACGGGCTGTTGACTGATTAATACCCAGCCACCAGTTTGATGCATACCCAATTTATATCCCCGATGTGGAGACAAACATGACAATCAAGACGATGAAAAACTATTATGGAGGCCAATGGGTTGCTTCAACTTCAAGCGAGATTCTACCCGTTCATAACCCAGCCACAAATGAGATCATCGGAAAGGTTCCACTATCGCCTCCTGATGAAGTAGACAAGGCAGTCCAAGAGGCGCAGGATGCTTTTATCAGCTGGGAGAAAACCCCGGCGACCGCGCGCATTCAACCACTCTTCCGGTTGAAAGATTTGCTGGAAGAGCACTTTGATGACCTCGCACGCATGATCTCGTTGGAAAATGGGAAGACCTTGGGTGAATCAGGGGGTGAGATGCGCCGGGCGATTGAGAATGTTGAAGTGGCCTGTGGAATCCCCATCATGATGCAGAGCCAATTCTCTGAAGACATCGCAGAGGGCATCGACGAGTTCATGATCCGCCAGCCAGTAGGAGTTGTGACTATCATCGCTCCCTTTAATTTCCCCGGAATGATCCCTTTCTGGTTCCTGCCTTATGCGGTTGCAACGGGCAATACCGTGGTGATCAAACCCTCAGAACGCTGCCCGATGACCATGCAAAAGATCGCCCCGTTGTTCGAAGAAGCTGGATTTCCACCGGGCGTGATCAACCTGGTCAACGGGGGTCCAGAGACAGTGAACGCCATACTCGATCATCCCGAGGTTAAGGCCGTCAGCTTTGTTGGGTCGACGGCGGTAGCGCGCCATGTGTATGCTCGTGCTGCAGCAAATGGAAAGCGTGTGCAAGCTCAGGGTGGGGCGAAAAACCCACTGGTCATCATGCCTGACGCCGATATCGAAATGACTACTCAGATTGTGATCGATTCTGTTTTCGGAAATGCAGGGCAACGCTGCTTGGCGGCTGCAACCCTCATCATGGTGGATGAGGCGAATGATATCTTCATCCCCGCCTTTCGTGATGCAGCTGCCGAAAGGGTTGTGGGTTGTGGTCTCGATGAGGGGGTGCAAATGGGACCGGTCATTACACCTCAATCCAAAAAGCGCATTGTGAGCCTTATTGAGGAGGGCCTTCAAGAAGGGGCAGAGATGATCCTGGATGGACGTGAAGCATCCATCACCGGGTATGAAAAAGGAAACTTCCTTCTCCCAACGATCCTTGGCAATGTTGTCCCAGAAGGAAAAGTAGCCACCACAGAGATTTTTGGACCGGTGATGGCAACCCATGAGGTTCAAAGCCTGGATGAGGCGCTCAAGCTGGTCAATGGGCGCGCATATGGAAATATGGCTTGCATCTTCACCAGCAGTGGGGGATCAGCGCGCCGTTTTCGTAATGAAGCGCAGGCTGGGAACATTGGCATCAATATTGGTGTGGCTGCTCCCATGGCCTTCTTCCCCTTCAGCGGTTGGAAGGACAGTTTCTTCGGCACCCTTCATGGACAAAGCGGGCATGCTGTCGAGTTCTTTACTCAGACGAAAGTGGTTGTGGAACGCTGGCTAAAGGAGTGGTCCCGAGAGTTTTAGGAGTCACAATGTTTTCTAAGACCCCAGACATCGTTTCGATTTCCTCCCATCACAAAATCAAAGCGATTCGTGATTCCGAATTAGACATGGTTAGAAACGGAACGATGCAACTTCTATCCGAAGTTGGCGTGTATTTCCCGAGCCTAAAAGCGCTCAGTATTTTTGCGGATCACGGCGCTGAAGTTGATCAGGAAACCAATATTGTCAGGATTCCGCAGGATCTTGTAGAAAAAGCGATGGCAACCGCACCGCGCAGTTTCGTGCTGGCAGGTCGCGAGGATCGTTTTGACTTAACCCTGGATGGGACAACATCCTACCTGGCTACGGATGGGTGTGGTGTGCACGTCATCGATCCGCATACACGAGAGAAACGCGCCTCCTGTAAAGAAGATGTGGCCATGATGGCTCGAATTAGCGATGCCTTACCCATGGTCAGTTTCTTCTGGCCATTGGTGAGTGCTCAGGATTTTGGTAAAGCGGCCCCCTTGCACGAATGCCACGCCGGCTTGACGAACACCTTGAAGCATGTGCGCGGTGGTACTACCGTTCATCCGAAACTCGCTCCTTCTATCGTTGAAATGGCCACCGTGGTAGCGGGTAGTGAAACAGAGCGCCGCAACCGGCCGCCTGTGTGTGCCAACATTTGTACGATCGCACCTTTGGCCCAAGATACACACGGTATAGAGACCGCTTTAGTTTACGCTCAAGCGGGCATTCCGATCAGCTTCATGGCAATGCCAACGATGGGATCTACAGCCCCAGCCTCAGCACTCGGTGCCCTGATGATAGGAGATGCCGAAGTGGTGAGCGCGATGGTTTTGATGCAGTTGGCCTATCCAGGTACGCCGGTATTCCATTCGGTCATCACTTCGCTCATGAATCCACGCACCGGCGGGTACATCGGAGAAGTACCCTTACCCACATCTATCATCGCCGTACAACTAGCACATGCCTGGGGTGTGCCCAGCTTAGGTGGAGGTTCCTTTAGTAGTGATGCACCCGATATCGGCTGGCAATCAGCGTTTGAGGCGGGATTCGGCGGTGCACAGGTACCGCTGGCGGGAGGGGAGATTTGCGGCTATATGGGGCTGATGAATTCTTCGATGATCCTGTATCCAGAACAAATCATATTCGACTCGGAGGTCGCAACAAATATCTATGAAATGTATAAAGCCTTCGAGGTCAGGGACCTGGAGGTTGCTTTGGATGTGATCAAAGCGGTTGGTCCCAGGGGCCACTTTTTACGAGAGAAACACACCCGCACACATATTCGTGATTTTCACTATTCACCGCTCTTTCACCAACTGGATTTGGAGGGCAATCTGCGACAGCCCCGCGAATTGGCTATCCAAGAATTTATGAAGATATTTGAATCTCACCAACCCGAGCCTTTACCGAAAAGTGTTCTAGAGGAGCTGGATCAAATCATGGCCGCGGCGGACCGAACAGCAGCAGAATTAGGGAGTTGACATGAGAAAGCGTCAGCCGACGGAGAATACTGCAGATAAGCTTCCGGAGTTCGCCAAGGTTGTGATCATCGGGGGTGGGGTGATCGGCTGCAGCACCGCCTATCACCTGGTGAAATTGGGCTGGAAGGATATTGTCCTGCTCGAGCGCGCCCAACTCACGGCAGGCGCAACCTGGCACGCCGCAGGGCTAATTGAAGCTGGTGGGTTTTTCAGCGCGACTTCGGTCGAGATGACCAAATACACTCTCGAACTGTATGCATCTTTGGAAGCCGAAACCGGCCTTGCAACGGGAAATAAGAACGTGGGGATGATTACCTTAGTCACAACCCCTGACCGTTTGGAAGAAATGCGCCGAATGTCTGCTTTCGAACGAGAATTTGGCGTCGAGTTCAATGAGATCCCTCCGAACAAAGTCAAGGAACTCTGGCCGTTAGCACACACCGAGGATCTCCTGGCTGGTTTTTATTCCCCTGGCGATGGCCGTGTGAACCCCGTTGATGTGACCATGGCATTGGCCAAAGGTGCTCGCATGGGCGGTGTCCAAATCTTCGAAGAAACACCCGTCACTGGCTTCACGACAGAAGAGCAGCGAGTAACCGGAGTCATCACGGACAAAGGCGAAATCCAGGTCGAGTATGTGGTCAACTGTGCAGGCATGTGGTCGCGTGAGATTGGCAAAATGGCTGGCGTGGATGTTCCTTTACAGCCAGCCGAACATTACTACCTGATCACGGAACCCATAGAGGGCGTCCACCCAGATTTGCCGGTTTTAGTGGATCTCGATAAATACGCCTATTATCGGGAAGAAGTTGGGGGCATCTTATTTGGATTATTCGAACCCGTGTCCGCCCCCTGGGCGCTGGATGGCATCCCCAAAGACTTCACATTTGGCGAAATCAATCCCGATTGGGATCGGATGATGCCGTATGTAGAAGAGGCTACGAAACGTATACCCGTCCTCGGGAAGGCGGGGATCCACAAATTCTTCTGCGGTCCGGAGAGCTTCACACCCGATTTAGGCCCCATGATGGGATTAGCCCCAGCGCAAGACAATTTTTATGTTGCTGCGGGTTTCAACTCATTAGGCATTCTGATGGGTGGTGGAGCGGGGAAAATTATGGCCCAGTGGATTGTGGATGGTGTGCCGGATGTCGATATCACCGAAATCGATATCGCACGCATGTTGCCATTTGAGAGCACGCCAAGATATCTCAAAGACCGCACAGTCGAAATGCTTGGGTTCATGTTTGAGGATGGATATCCGAACAAGCAGTTTAAGACGGCCCGTAATGCGCGCAAATCCGCGTTTCACGACCGATTGGCTGAAGCGGGGGCCTACTTCGGTGTGTATGCTGGTTGGGAGTACCCAGATTGGTTCGCACCGGAGGGCGTGGAGCCAAAGGTCGAGTATTCCTGGGGACGACAGAACTGGTTCGAGTATAGCGCCGCCGAACACCAGGCGACTCGTGAAAATGTGACCATGCTGGATTACTCTGTGATGGGAAAGATTTTAGTCCAGGGGCGCGATGCCGAAAAACATCTCAATCGTATTTGTGCCAATAATGTGGCTGTGCCGATCGGTCGCTGCGTTTACACTCAGTGGCTGAACGAGACTGGCACCATTGAGGCTGATTTAACCGTCACTCGCCTGGCCGAAGATCAATTTCTGATCCTCACGGCTGACGGCACAGTCCCCGCGGTTCTAGCTTGGCTGAGACGTCATATCCCTGTGGAATCACATACTTTTGTGACCAATATCACTTCGGCGTACAGCGTCCTCAACATCCAGGGACCGAAATCACGAGAATTCTTAAGTAGCGTAACAAATGCCGGTATGTCTAATGAGGCTTTCCCATTCCTTACTATGCAACAAATCGATATTGGTTACGCTCTCGTCAAGGCCATCCGAATTACATACGTGGGTGAATTGGGGTGGGAGCTTTATATTCCCACGGAGTTTTCCCTGCATGTCTTCGACATGCTTGTAGAAGCGGGAGCAGATTTCGGGTTGAAACATATGGGGCTGCAGGCATTAGATTCATTGCGGCTTGAAAAAGCTTACAGAGACTACGGCGGTGATATCGACAATACCGATACACCCCTGGAAGTTGGCTTGGGTTACTTTGTGGATTTTGATAAACCCTGTGGGTTTATTGGGCGAGACGCATTGCTGCGTTTGAAAGAAAATGGTTATCGCTATCGAATGCCGCAATTTCTACTCGAAGATCCTGAACCTCTTCTGTACTTCGGTGAAATCATTTACCGTAATGGGGAACCCGTTGGTCATATCATGGCGGGTAGTTATGGGCATACTTTGGGGGCGTCGGTTGGAGTCGGTCCTGTAGAGAACAAAGGTGAAACCGTAACAGTTGAATTCATCAAGAGCGGCTCATATGAGATTGACATTGCGGGGGTACGGTATCCTGCGAGAGCCTCTTTGCGGCCGATGTACGATCCCAAGTTAGAAAGAGTGCGCTGCTGACCTTTATGATATGTCTCAATTAATTCAAAGCGATCTATCCTTCGCTTCATGGATAGATCGCTCCATGATTAGATATTAATAGCCCTCNNCACCCAACCCAAATCCAGTTCCTCCAACTTGGTCCGTGTGGGATTGCCAGTTTTGACATCCCAACCAGAAAACTCGAAGTACTTATCAAGCGCGGCCTCCACCTCATCACGGTCAAGCATCCAGCCATCACTCACACCACCTTTAAGTGGCTTGAAGAGTTTTTGGGGTAACACATCATCCTTTCGGTCCAAGCCCTCGCGGGCGTTGAATGCCCGCATCAAATTCACTCGCCGCTCCCCCACCCTTTGAAGCTCTTCAATACTCACATCCTCCCAACCTGTTACAGCCCGTACGAGTTCGACCATATCGGTAGGACCATACAATTGCCACGCCGGGCCATAGACGAACTGGCAAAGGTTCAGGCTGTCCATGGCGCTGTACATGCGCTGCGAAGCGACGGTGAAGCGGATTTTCTCATCACTTAACGAACGGGGTTCTTGTCCTTCGCTGAAGCCTAACACAGCCATTCGATCGGTGTAATCCTCGAAATCATCTTCGATAGCCGGATCGTGCTCGTGGGATTGGTGGTCTGCTCCGAAGGGATTCGTGGCATAGATGATCGCCAGAGAGCGTTTGACCCGCGGCATGTGAGCCGGGGCCTCTTGCCCTTTGCAGGTGATCAGGAACGATTCGGTGCCGCGTCCAATTTTCTTTGCTGCACGCTCGGAGCCTTCAGCCAAAATATCTCCAAATCCCTCGCGCTTGGCGATTTTCTCCGTCAGCTTGACCATCGACTCGGCGTTGCCCCAGGAAAGGTCAAGACCATCGGTATCATCGAGGGTCAATTTACCTTCATTGAACGCCTCGAACGCCCAAGAAATGGTGGCCCCGCATGAGATGGTATCCATGCCATACATGTTGCATAGCTCATTGGCTTTGCAGATAGCGGCCAGGTCATCGATGTTGCAGTAATTTCCAAATGTTGATGTTGTTTCGTATTCTGGACCACCATAATGTGGATCGACCTTGTATGGACCTTCGGTAATCTCGACCACGCGCTTGCAGCGCACAGTGCATGCGTAGCAAGTATCTCGGCCAAGACGGTCCTGCTTGCCTTCAGCTGCACCTCTCAAGACGGTATCGTACATGGTTGTGCCGTCGATTGCCTCCCAACCATCAAACACACCACTGTTGTAGTTGTATGTGGGAAGCGTGCCAGATGTTTGATTGGCTCCGGTCGTCTCAGCCGTGCCATATTTTGCCAATCCAGCGATATCGGATTCCTCCAGGTTGGCTGCACCCCATTTGGCGAGTTTGCTGAGTTTAGCCTTGTCGGCCGCACTGGGACGCTTTTTTCCGCGCACGACAACCGCCTTCAAATTCTTGGAACCCATCACGGCGCCCATACCCGTGCGACCATTGGCGCGATTGGACATGCTGAAGATTCCGGCAAAGCGAACTCCGTTTTCCCCAGCAGGACCGATCTGCAGAACTTCGACCTTTTCGTCACCAAGCTCTTCTTTGATCGTCGCTTCGGCTTCACCCGTTATCAATCCCCACAGATGAGAGGCCTCTCGGAGTTCGCATTTCCCATTTTGAATCCAGAGATATACCGGTTTTTCGGATTTTCCCTTGAAGACGATGGCATCGAACCCGGCAAACTTGAGTTCTGCAGGGAAGAAGCCCCCGCCTTGCGAGTCGCCAATCGCTCCGGTTAGCGGTGATTTGGCAGCCGCAGTCATACGGCTCTGCCCTGAGATGGCTGCACCCGTCAGGACGCTGAGCGCCAGCACAAGTACATTTTCAGGGCCCAGCGGGTCTGCCCCAGGAGGGATTTCCTTGAGCAGGTAGTACATCGCCAACGCGCCACCGCCCATGTATTTGCGATAAAACTGATCGCCTGGCTCTTCGACCTGGAGCTTCCCCTCGGTGAGGTCAACATGTAGGATTTTTCCATTATATCCATACGGCATACTCATTTCTCCTTCTACATGCGCGGTGCTGAGTTTGTTGGGCTTGCTAGCCACCGCTAATCGATGAAAATATTTTCACCACATCACCGTCTCTTAATTGATGTGACTTATCGGTAATGTGAACTCCGTTCACACTAATAACCACCCTGCGAACAATGTCAAGGTCCTCCAGGAGATCGGCAAGCGTTGTGCCCTCGTCCAACTGCAGAACAGCTCGCCCTTTTGCATCGCTGGGTAGCTTCTCTCTCAGGATCGAATAGAGCTGCAAGTGGATTTCCAAACAAACCTCGATTACTTTATGTCTCTCAGAATCTGACGGGAAGCATTCCTTCCATTGATACCGGTCACCCCTCCTCCGGGATGGGTTGCAGCGCTGCATAAATATAGACCCTCGATCGGTGTGCGGTATTGTGCGTATCCTGGGATCGGCCGCATCCACAAAAACTGGCTCAAGGTCATTTCTCCGTGGTCAGGATTGCCTTCCGGAAGGTTGTATGCCTTCTCCATGTCGAGAGGGGTAATGACTTTATAGCCCTCTATTGATTGCTCGAAGTCAGATGTATAGTCTTTCAATGTGTTAATAACAATCTTGCCGATTGATTCAGCTTGCTTATCCCAACTCCCCTCCTTCAATTCGAAGGGCATATACTTCACCGAAACGGAGAAGATGTGTTTGCCCTCGGGCGACAGAGATGGATCGGTGAGGGTGGGGATTTGTATATCAAGGTATGGTTTTTGCGAATATGCACCATATTTTGTTGGATCGTATGCCCGCTGGATGTATTCCATGCTAGGAGACACTTGGATATGACCCCTCAGGAGCACTTCAGAATGGCCATTTATTCCGGAGAATTTGGGTAGCTTGGAAAGGGCGAAGTGAACTCGCGCCATCGATCCGCGATACTTGATATTCTTGATGTGGTTGACGATCTTTGGGTCCAGAAAGTAGGGGTCGACCAGTTCCAAGAATGTGGTCCGTGCGTCTGCCCCTGAGATGACGATCTCGGCCGGGATCTGGTCACCATTTTTGATGGTTACCCCGGTAACTCGTTCATCCTGCATGTTGATCCCGGTAACTTCAGTATTTGTAAGGATCTCTGCTCCTTGGCTCTGAGCAGACGATGCCAGTGCTTGAGTAAGTACGCCCATACCTCCCTTTATCTGACCACTGGAACGGAACAATCCATTGTTGCTCATGGCCCAGTTATTCAGGAATGAATAGGCCGTGCCATTAATCTCCCATGGTCCAGAAGATCCTCTAAGGACAGCTGAGCCGGCGATGGCCCCCTTTAATACTTCAGACTGAAACCATTCATTAAGCAAATCTGCAACCGACATGGTTAAGAGGCGCACGACCTGCGAGATGTGCTTCCAACCCAGGTCACGGACAGGTCCGATGAAACCGCTTAACTGCCTTAGGTAACTTAGACTAATATCCGGCAAATCGGGAGGAGTAAGATGGTTCATCTCGGCAATAAAGCGACTGATCTTCACCATCCATTGGGTGAATGCGGGATAGGATTCCGCATCATCCGAGGAGAATTTGGCGATTTCCTGGATCGTGCGATCGACATCATGCCAGATTGTTAGATGGTTTCCATCGGGTTGCAGAGAAATGAGGAGAGGATCTGCAGGGAGGAATTGATAGCCATGTTGATTCAAATTGAGATCGGATATCAATTCTGGCGAGAAATAACCGGATCCGTCAGCCAGGGTCGAAAACCTGAACCCGGGAATCAACTCCTCCGTTACTGCCGCACCACCTACGATGCCTCGTCGTTCCAAGACAAGCACCCTGAGACCGGCTTTCGCCAGATAAGAAGCGGCAACCAGTCCATTATGCCCTGCGCCGACTACGATTGCATCATATCTGATGGCTTGTCGGTTCTGGGCTGACATCAATTTTCTCCGTTGTCCTAATTTCCATCTTTCAAAATCGCCTCTGCTGCCATTCGTCCGGGAGTTCCTGTAATACCCCCACCCGGATGCGTGCCTGAGCCGCACTGATAATAGTTGCGGATAGGGGTGCGGTATCTTGCCCAGCCCGGAATCGGTCTCATGAAGAAGAGTTGGTCTAGCATAAGTTCACCATGGGAGATATTCCCTTCTGTGATTCCAGTCGTCTGCTCGATATCCCAGGGGGTGATGACTTGCTTATGTAATATCAAGTCTTTGATGTTGGGTGCAAACTCAGCCAAGGTATCGACAACGGCGTTACCAAACGCTTCGCGCTGCTCGTCGCGTTCTCCGTATGCAGGCATGTCGTAAGAGGCGTACTGGACGAAGATCGACATAACATGCTTTCCTGGTGGTGCCATCGATGGATCGACTGTTGATGGAATGATGCAACCCATGAATGGTCTTTTAGAAAATCCGCCGTATTTGGCATCATCATACGCTCGTTCCAGGTATTCCATGCTAGGGCAGATTTCCTGCATAGCTCGCATCAACGCCTTGTCCTTCATCGCCGGGAAATCGGGCAGGCCATCCAACGCCAAGTTGACCTTACCGGAGGAACCCCTGAATTTGAAATTGTCGATAGCCTCCACGAGCTCAGAAGGTAGTTCTTTTTCATCCACCAGCGTGCGGAACGTGGCTCTCGGATCACAGCCAGAGATGATGGTTTTAGCTGTTATCTCATCGCCGTTTTCGAGCGCGACACCGATGGCCTGGCCATGCCTGATGATCACTTGCTTGACAGGAGCGTTGCAGCGGATCTCTGCGCCAAAGCTGCGAGCCGCGCTAGCAATGGCTTCGCTCACACCGCCCGTGCCTCCTCTTTGTGAACCCCATGCTGATAAAGCGCCATCGAGTTCGCCCAAGTAATAATGCAGCAACACATAGGCCGTCCCTGGGGATTTTGGACCGAGGAAGGTCCCAATGATACCGATTTGAGCATGTGTTGCGACGAGAACATCGGTCTCGAACCACTCGCTAAGAAAATCGTATGCGCTCATAGTCATAATCTTAGTGAGCCAGTGAAATTTCTCTTTCCCCAGGGTTTTCAAATGGCTAGCCAAATCACGCATCGTGCGTAGCCCTTCGATACCTGGGTTAGCTAAATCAGGTGGGGACAAGGTTAAAATTGGTCGTACTGCTCTGGCCAAGTCATACATCATATTGCTGAAGACCGGGTAGATATCCGCATCCCGTATTGAATGACGCCGAATTTCTTCAAGCGTGTCATCCTCATCAGCATATGAGGCGATGTAGTTTCCATCTTCCATGGGGGTGAATGCACCCTCTAAGGGCAGCACATGCAAGCCATATTTGGGAAGCTGCAATTCACGAATGATCCTGGGTGGTAATAGGCTGACCACATAGGAGTAAACAGTGTATTTAAACCCGGGGTAGATTTCTTCCGTAACAGCTGCTCCGCCGACGAGATGTCTCCGTTCTAGCACCAACACGCGTCGCCCAGCCCGGGCCAGGTAAGCTGCTGCTGTTAAGCCATTGTGGCCGGCGCCGATGACGATTGCGTCGTAGTTCTTCTTCATAGGATTTACCCAATCTTGCTCACACCAAGGACTTCTTCCTCGGAGGATCGAAAAACGGCATTTTCACGACTGTCGACTGAACTTGTTTCCGTTGGGCATCAAAAGTAACTTCCAAGTCCACATGAGTACCTGGACGTGTAAATCGGGGTTTGAGCCGAGCTATGGCGATGTATTTCTTAAGGATGGGGGACCACATGCCGCTGGTGGCTTTGCCGATTTGGAACCTGTTAGAATAGACTGGCACAGCTTCATTCCAGGCTTCATACGGTAGATGCAGCGGCATCCCAAATTCGGTGTATAGATCCTCTAGAGAGGTCAGATCTACCTCCAACCCCATCGTTCCCCACGCGGATCCTTGGGCCTGCTCGCGCTGCAACGCTTTCTGGCCGATGAAGTAGTCTTTATCCAATTTGACCGTCCAGCCTAATCCCAGTTCAAGAGGGGAGGATTTCTCGAATTCATAGAGAACCTTATTAGAGGAATGAAAGTCAACATCCGCGAGCAACAACCCTGCTTCGATTCGAGCCATTTCGAGGGCGAAATCACCAAATGGCATGAGCTTATAAGTTTCACCAGCTTCGAATAGCGAATCCCATAGCTGCAACGCGAGATGGGGTTCAACCCAGATTTCATATCCCAGATCACCGGTGTAGCCTGTCCGGGAAACCTCAACCGGTAGCCCAGCCAAGTCAGCTTTTAGTAGGCGAAAATAGCGCAAGTGATCTAGATCAGCATTCGTGAGGGTTTTCAGAAGATCTCTTGAGAATGGACCCTGCAGTGCTAAAATGCCCAATTCAGTCACATCTTCTATCGACACCTCCAGCCCCAATGAATTATCCTCAAGCCAGTAGAGCCAGGGGTCTCCGGCAGTCAGCCGGAAGAATTGTTCATCTAGTCGGGCTAGAATTCCATCATCGAGGATTTTTCCGTCATCGTCACACCAGGTTGTATACAGAGCTTGGCCGATGTCGCAACGTGACACTTCCTGAGTTAGGATGCGGTTCAGGAAGCGGACTGCATCTCGCCCGTGGATGTGATACTTGGGGATTATCGACATATCGAAAACAGCGCACGCGGTTCGGATGGCGAAATATTCTTGAATGTGGTCCGGAGCAAACATATCTGGTAGGAGCCAGCTGTTCCACAAACTCCAGTTATAGACATCACACAGCTCTGAGGTGCGAGGGTGGAAGGGGGTCAATCTCATGAGGTCCTCCCGGTATGGAAATCCAGGTCCAGTTTCTTCCTCTGCATCGCACTAAGACCGAATCTTTACGCCCTCGGGGTCGTATAGCGGACGCAAAGAAGCCCGGGCGGGATAACGTACTCCCGCTACCTCGATCTCGTATCTCCCGCTCCTGACGAAATCAGCTGTTACACCTGTTTCGTTCTTTATCGAACCCAGGCCAAGCGCTCCTCCAAGGGTGTGTCCGTACCCTCCGCTGGCGAGGTGACCAACTCGTTTCTCATTCCGGAAAATGGGTTCACCACCATAAAGCAGTGGCTCTGGATCTTCGAGCAGGAATTGGACGAGGCGGTGTTTTAAAACGCCTTCTTCCTTTTGTTGCAGGAGAGCATCTTTCCCTATAAAACCGCCGGGCTTGTCGAAATCAACCGCAAAGCCCAGACCTACTTCCAGAGGTGTGTCCGTATTGTCAACATCCCAGCCGTAATCCCGGTAAGCTTTCTCAATCCGTAGCGTGTTCAATGCCTGGAACCCGGCATGTTTAAGGCCGATCTCTTTACCTGCAGCTACGAGCATATCGAAAACGTGCAGCGTGAACTCGGTTGGCACGTAGAGTTCCCAACCCAATTCGCCCACGTATGTTATCCGCAACGCCTTGACGAGTGCATAGCCCATATCGATCTCTTGTGCCGTAAGGTAAGGGAAGGCTTGGTTCGACATATCCGTGCTGGTTAGATTGCTTATCAGGTGGCGGGATTTAGGCCCCTGCACGTTGATGATGTTATAGCCGGAGGTCACGTCGGTGACGAAGACATGGGCATCTGGTGGTGTGTGGTTCTTCAGCCACGTTTCAACGTGGGTATGGGCTTTGTCCACCAATACCAGCAGGTAAACGTCTTCCGCCAGGCGGGTCACTGTCATGTCTGCTTCGATGGTGCCGCACTCGTTCAGCCACTGAGTGTAGACGATGCGGCCAACCGGCACCGCCACATTGTTGGCGCATATGTGGTTGAGTACTTTTTCGGCATCGCGGCCCTGGACGAGGAATTTGGACATATGGGTTAAATCCATCAATATCACATCCTCGCGGGCAGCCCTGTGTTCCGCTGCCACGTACTCGAACCAATTCTGGCGCCCCCATGAATACTCAACTTTGGGCTCAATGCCTGGCGGTGCGAACCAATCCGGATACTCCCATCCAACGGAATCCCCGTAGTAGGCACCGGCCTCAGCGAGACGGTCGTACAGCGCCGATTTGCGGGAACCGCGCGCCGTTTCAGGCTGCAGATTAGGCCAGCTGATATATTGCCAGCCTAAAAGTTCCACGGTGCGGTCGTGCAGGTATTTGGGGTTGTTTTGGAAGGGCATCAAACGGTCGATGTTGATTTCACTGACATCGACAGATGGATAACCGTCGACAATCCACTGAGCCATTACTTGCCCGGCACCGCCGCCAAATAGAATGCCCAGCGAGTTGAAGCCTGCACAGACGTAGAAATTCTTTAACTCTGGTGCTTCTCCCATCAAGGTTCCCATGTCGGGTGTGAAGCTCTCCGGACCGCAGAAGAATTTGTGCACCCCAGCGTCTTTCGCGATCGGAATGCGTTCCATGGCTTTTTCGACATACGGCATTAAACGGTCCCAATCAGGTGGTATCTCACCGAAACTGAAATCTTCTGGAATGCCATCCATCCCCCATGGGCCAGCTACCGGTTCAAACAATCCCAACATCAGTCCACCCATTTCTTCACGGTAGTAGGCAAATAGGTCCGGGTCCTCGACGATGGGCAGATCCGCATGCATGCCCTCGATGGGTTCAGTAATGAGATAGTAATGTTCAGCGGCATGCAGCGGCACATTGACGCCGGCCATCAATCCCAATTCACGCCCCCACATGCCGCCGCAGTTGACTACGTATTCCGCCTCAATTTCTCCCCGATTGGTAACCACACCGGTCACACGTCCATTCTTCTTATTGATCCCGGTGACATGGGTCTCTTCAAAAACGCGTGCGCCACCCATCTTTGCGCCTTTGGCGAGCGCTATTGTTGTGTCAATTGGATTGACCCGGCCATCGTCTGCTGTGTAGAATCCGGCGAGAATGTCATCCGTCTCAAACAGAGGCCACATTTTCTTGACTTCTGCAGCGGAGATCTCCTCTGTGAAGACGCCATAGCCGCGGGCAAAAGCAGCCCGGCGACGGAGACTATCCAGTCGGTTTGGATTGGTGGCAGGCTGAAGATAGCCAATGGGTTTGAAGCCCGTATCCTGGCCGGTCTCCTCTCCCAATCTTTCATAGAGGTCGCGTGTGTATTTGGCCATGTGGATGGTCGTTTTGGTGGAAAACCCGCTGACGATCAACCCCGCCGCGTGCCAAGTTGATCCTGCACTCAACTGCGTGCGTTCTAGTAGCACGACATCTGGCCAGCCCAATTTTGTCAGATGATAGGCGACGCTGCATCCAATCACGCCACCGCCAATAATCACAACCCGCGCGTGCGATGGCAATGAATTGTTGGTGGCTTTTGACGGTTGGTCCTTGGTCATGGAAAAATCCTTGTTTGTGGGAAATTGGGTTATTGGGGCTAAACTTGTAGCCAAGATTGTCACGCCATCGGTTCTCTAGCCAGAGTCGAGTGGGAACGGGCAGTTCGTCATGGAAACTGGGGGCTGATGCCGTTTGTCCCACAGAAGTAATACAAGAAAGGCCAGGTCGTGCGTGGTCTCATGCACAACACTCCTACCCTCTAAAAATTGACGCCCGCTGAACTCTTTCTTGTACTTGTTCAATAAGGGTACCAGTACTCCTTCATCCCACCTTCAATATCCCAATGGACATGCTTCACCTGGCAGAATTCGTCGTAACCTTCCTGGCCGAGTTCGCGCCCAATTCCGCTCATCTTCATACCCCCGAATGGACCGGCGAAGTTATCGGTCAGTGGGTCGTTGATCCATATGGTTCCCGCTAGAACTTCTTCGAAGAATCGCTTCACCAACTTGGCGTCATACGTCATCAATGAGGCGCCCAGGCCATATTCACTGTCGTTTGCAAGTTGAATGGCCTCGTCGAAATCCCGATATGGCATGAGGGGTATGACCGGGCCAAAAGTCTCCTCACGCATAATTCGCATGGAATGATCGACGTCCACAAGAACAGCCGGCCGGAGAAAGAAACCATGCTCAAACTCGACCGGGCGATCCCCTCCTGTCAAAACCTTCGCACCGGCACTCACCGCATCTGCGATTTGACTCTCGACTGCCTCCCGGAAAGAATTGCGAATCATAGGGCCTATGTCGGTGCCTTCGTCCAGGCCATTCCCCAAACGTAATTTGCTGACAAAATCTGTCAGTTGCTCACTGAACTGAGGAAACAGGCTCTCATGAACATAGACCCGCTCCGTGCTGGTGCATACCTGGCCGGTGTTGATAAGGGCCGCATAAGCCAAGCCGCTTACTGCCACATCGATCTCCACGTCGGGGGCAATGACCATCGGATCCTTGCCGCCTAGTTCCAGATGTATCTTCTTCATCATGGGTGCTGCCAGAGCAGCGATATGTTGCCCTACCTTCGAGGAGCCTGTGAAGGCAACCATCCGCACGTCTGGGTGCGTAACCAGGGTTTCACCAACATCTGGTCCATATCCGGTGACGACGTTTACGACTCCGGGAGGGAGATGATCGCAGGCCGCTTCTACCAAACGCAACGTGGTAAGAGGCGTCAGTTTGGAGGGTTTAATGATCACTGTGTTCCCGGCAGCTAACGCTGGCGCTAATTTCCATACCAGCAGGAGCAAGGGGTAGTTCCACGGGACGATGCAGGCAACCACACCCCACGGTTCTTTGAGCACGAAATTAAATTGTCCCGGCTCACCGGGCGGGATCAATGTACCACGTTCATGGCGAGCCAACTCGGCGTAATAATCAAAGGTCTCTTCCGTCCACCAAAGCTCTTCATCGTTCTCAGGGACAGGCTTTCCTTCTTCTTTCGTCAGGAGCTCTACCAGCTCATCATGATGCTCTCTGATTTTTGCGGCTGTTTGATGTAGGGCAGCCGCGCGCTCCGATCCAGGGGTACGCCGCCACTCAAGGAAAGCCGCCTTTGCGGCCGTGATCGCCTGATGTGTGTCTTCCTCTGTTCCGCGCGGCACCTCATCCAGCATCTCTTCGGTGGCAGGATTCAATACCTCGATGAACTTGTTTGAGCTTGAATCCACCCACGCACCATTGACCCACATTTTCATTGCGTGCCTCCGTTTTGGCCGCTGCATCCAACTACGAATTAACCCTAAATACAGCGGAGATCGCTGAAAGGTTCGCTCCACGGCACGATCAGCGGTTTCCCGCGTTTTCAGAGTTCTACGCCCATCCTCAAGCGCCTATTGCATCCTTGCGCTGGTGGGATGATAACTTTTCTTGTAGTGATCTCCCCACTCGCATAATGAAATCTGTCAGTCAGTAGAGGGGGGAGTATGAGCATCGCAGCATCTCTCATAGAGGCGTTGCGATGCTCTGATTGCTTATTCGGCTTTTAGCTCGGTCCATACCCGATCCCAGATGGCCAACTCCTCAGTGGTGAATGCCGCGAGCCATTCTACTTTAGCCATGGTTTCTTCGTCGGGGTAGATAGCGGGATCTTCCAAGATCTCTGCATCGATGTACGGTTCAGCCGCTTGATTGGGGCTCGCGTACCATATGTAGTTGGTGTTTTGGCCGGCGACTTCGGCATCCAGTAGATAGTTGATGAAGTGCTCCGCAGTCGACTTGCGGGTGCTTGTGGCTGGAATGCACATATTGTCCTGCCAGATAACACCACCCTCCTTCGGCATGATGTAGGTCCAGCCTTCGTTCTCCTCCGCCGCCACGAAGACATCTCCATTCCAAGCGTGTGCGAGGACGACCTCCCCCGGGATTAAAAGGTTGTCGATGTAACCAGAGGAATCGAAGGTCTTCCAGCACGGCTTTGCGGCAATCAGGAGGTCACGAGCTTCCATCAAGTGGGCTTCGTCCGTTTCGTTGATGGAATAGCCCAAGTACTTAAGGGCTGCCCCAATCACTTCCCGCTGATCGTCGAGCACGTTGATCCCCCCATCGGCGTACTGACAAGCAATCTCGGGGTCGAAGATCCAAGCCCAACTATCGGGCGGAGGATCGACCACATCCGCGTGATAGCCGATGCCGGTGGTGCCCCAGTAGTAAGGTACGCTATAGACGTTTCCAGGGTCGTAGGCTGGATCTATATTGACATCATGGAGATTGGCGAAGTTGGGGATATTATCCATATTCAGGGGTGCCAACATGTCCAACTCGATCATCTGGGCTACCATGTAATCTGAGGGGAAAATAATGTCGTATCCAGTTCCCCCCGCCTGCAGTTTGGCCAGCATGTCCTCGTTGCTGTCAAAGGTATCGTATACGACCGTGACCCCAAACTCCTCCTCATAGGCGGTTACGAGTTCCTCATCGATGTAATCCGCCCAGTTGAAGACGTAAAGCGTGTCAGCCAGACCTAAACCCTCCTCAGTAGGTGGTGGTGGAGCCTCGGGGGTAGCAGTCGGTTTGGCGCAACCGGCTAAAATCAGCCCTATCAGGACGACNNTGCGACCAATTCAAGCAGAGTCATGTGCCCCTTTATCACCTCCTTCCCGTAGCCAAAGACAGGATCACTAACACTATTGAGACCAATAACATGACGCTGGATATAGCGTTAACTTCGGGGGTGACGCCGATTCGGATCATCGAAAAGACCCGGACCGGTAATGTCGTGGCACCTGGTCCAGAGACGAAGAAAGTAATTACAAAATCATCAACAGAGAGCGTGAATGCGAGCAGGGCTCCTCCCAGGATGCCGGGCATAATCAAAGGCAAAGTGATCCGCCGGAAAGTCTGCCATTCGTTGGCCCCAAGGTCTTTGGCAGCTTCTTCTAGGGTGGTATCGAAGTCGGCCAGACGAGCCCTTACAACGACCGCTACGAATGAGATGTTGAAAGCTACATGAGCGATGATAATGGGGGTAACAGTGATAACCCTGGCCAACCAACTCACGATCCACGAGGGTAGAAAGGTGATTGTGGAAACCGTGGTAGAGAGAGCCATGACCGCGCCGGGCATCTTTATGAGAACGAAGAAGAGAATGAGGGACAGTGCCATCACGACATCAGGAATGATAATGGGCAGATAGAGGATGGCATCGAAGGCAATTTTACCTATGAAGGTATGCCGTTCCATCACCAATGCGGCCATCGTCCCGATGACAGTTGAGAGCAATGTGGAGATGATGGCCACGACAAGCGTGTTCTTCGCCGCGTCGATGATGCGAGCATCTTGAACTAACACCTTATACCAATTAAAAGTGAAACCCTTCCACACGGATGCTGCCAGCACCCTTCCTCCTGAAAGTGTGGTGGCGACGTTAAAGGAGAAGATGATGAGAATCAGGATAGGTAAGTAGAGGAACACGAACATCAGAATTGCGTTGCCGGAGAGCAATCGCGCTCCCAAGGAGGATAGAAGGTCTCCTCGAGCAATGGCCCGTGTTTTGGCGCGATCCCGAGCCAACACGCTCATAACGTCCTACTCCCTGTCCTGAAATACAGCATGGTGGCCAGGAGGACGGTAACCATAAGGATGAAACCGACGGCTGAACCAAAGGGCCAGTCGCGCACTTCGAGGAACTGTTGCTGCAACAGGTTCCCGATCATCATTGCTTTGGCTCCTCCCAGGAGATCCGGCGTTACGTATGCGCCAATAGATGGGATAAAGGTGATGATAGACCCGGCGATGATACCCGGCATCGTAAGAGGAAGGACTATTCTCCGGAAAGCATTCAAGGAATTCGCTCCCAAATCTTGGGCCGCTTCCACTAACGAGAAATCCAGTTTCTCAATTGAGGCGTAAAGGGGTAAGACCATGAATGGCAGGTAGCCGTAAAAGAGACCGAGGATTACGGCGTTCTCATTATAGAGGAGGGAAAGGGGCTTGGTAATGAAGCCGATCTGATATAACAGAGAGTTGATTAACCCCGTATCACGTAAGATGACCATCCAGGCGTAGGTACGAACCAAGAAGTTTGTCCAGAAGGGAACCATGACCAATAGAATGAGCACATTGCGCCAACGCTTGGGCCGCTTGGCGATGAAATAGGCTAAAGGGTAGCCAAAGAGGAGACAAAGAATGGTGTTGGCGGTCGCAATCCTGACCGATCTGAAGAAGATTTTCACATAGATCGGGTCCAAGAAGCGGAGATAATTATCCAAGTTCCACTGGTAAACCACCCCACCCATCGGCCCCCGCTTACCTAAACTAACCAGGAGCACCATTGCCAGAGGCAGGATGAAAAAGATCAGAAGCCATACCGCCGAGGGTGAAAGCAGGGCCAGAACGCGGAAGCTTTTACTCCCTCTTATTCGGTCGGCTATTGAATGAATCGCGCTTCCCACCATTGTCACAACACCGGCTTCCTGAGATCAATCGAGGAGGAGCAACGTACTTTCAGGCTGCCAGAAGAGGAACGCCGTTGCTCCTTCCTTAAGACTCTTCATAATTGAGGGTTTGATATTTTGTTCGCGGACGCGCATCAATGCACCCGAATCCAAACGCACTACGAAATTGGTGTCGGTTCCAATATAGACCACGCTTTCTACCGTACCTTGGCAATTGTTGGGCTCTCGCGTCTTCATCTCATCCTGAATGCTGATCTTCTCTGGTCGCACGGCGATCGTCACCTTCGTACCAGGTGTGAATTCCTCTTCGCTCTGAGCCAGTACTGCCGGCATTCCTGCCACTTCCACCTCTACGTTCTTCCCTTCTTGTTTCGANNNCGCTCGTAGATCTCTTCCGGCGTTCCAACCTGAAGCACCCTCCCATGGTTTATCACCGCTATTCGGTCTGATATTGTCAGCGCCTCCTCCTGGTCGTGGGTCACATAGATGAAGGTGATCCCCACCCTGTGCTGGAGATCCTTCAGTTCTAACTGCATCTCTTTGCGTAGTTTAAGGTCGAGTGAACCCAGAGGCTCGTCCAGAAGCAGAACACCAGGTCGGTTGATGAGGGCTCGCGCCAAAGCCACTCGTTGTTGTTGCCCGCCAGAAAGTTGGTCCGGTCGACGCTTTCCGAACTCGGGGAGGCGGACCAATTCCAGTGCATCTTCCACCCGTCGAGCGATCTCCTCCTTGGGCACCTTCTTCATCTCCAGGCCGAAACCGATATTCTTGGCAACGCTCATATGAGGAAAGAGGGCGTAACTTTGGAAGACCATGTTGGTGTTACGCTCAAAGGCTGGGGTGAGGCCCATTCGCTCTCCTTGGATATGGACCTCACCTTCGGTAGGAGTCTCGAAGCCGGCAATCATACGCAATGTTGTGGTCTTGCCACATCCTGATGGCCCCAGCAGAGAGAAGAACTCGCCATCTTCGATTTTAAGGCTGACGTCGTTCACAGCAATCACGTCGCCAAAATGTTTGCTCACATGAACGAGTTCAACGGCTGGTTCTGTCATAGATTGTCTCCTCCGATATCTGGACACTCTCAATCATTTTGTGCAAGATGCAGGTCCTGCGTTTCGTTGTCATCGCTGTCTTCAAGTACGCCCGGGGGCATCCAGGTGGCGATGCTCTTCAACTTAAGAGCGAGTGGAATCGTATGCGTGTGACGCACTCCGGGTATCCTACCCATTGTCTCAATAACAAAGTCGTACAACTCGTGAATATCCCGAGCGCGTATAGAGACAATGACATCGATGTCTCCAGTGGCGCAGGCCACGTAGCTGACCTGTGGCAAATCGGCTAGGTGTTCCGCCACACTTCGCACATGGCCCGGCTCGACTTCGATGAACACGTCAGCGAGCACACCAAACCCCACCACTTCTGGGTTGACAATGGAACGAATATGGACGATTCCTTGCTCAATTAATTCGTTGATACGATTGGAGACTGTGCGCGCCGAGACGTCACCCAACTGACGTGCAATCTCGGCACTCGACATGCGTCCATCCTTATTAAGTAATGCAATGATCTGCCAATCGATACGATCTGGTATATACATCCCAAATGTACTTCTTTGCATGAATAAACGGTCGGCGTCCGTATAATAACAGAATAGCTCATTGGTTCCGAAAAGTCAATGTTGTATCCAAATCATTGCGGAAATAGACGTAACTATTGAAAAAAAGGGCAAAAAACGAAATCTTCATGCTATAATTTGCCTGGATCATGACATCAGGTGTGATCGTCGAATTTCTTCATGTTAACTTGGATGCGCTCGCATCGTGGCTTCGGACGATCATGGCGTCTGCTCGGACAGCTAAGCAAGATGTGAGAGGAGCGTTTAACATGAGCATGGGCGATAAGAAGTATCTGGTGCAAAAGTTAACCGAAACACGATTGGCTACCCACGTGATACTGAAGGGCGTCGATCTCGAGATACGTGTGTACACAGATACGGACTGGCGGATCAGAGATATTCTTGGTCATCTCGCGACCTGGGATCGAGAGGTGGCAAAATCACTTCGTGCTTTCAGTGCAGGAAACGAATACTTCATTCCTGACATTGAAGAGGACGAATCTGAATACAATGAACAGGCGGTCCTTGAACAACGCAACTTGTCTACCCAACAGATCTATGAGGAATGGGAGCAGGCTCACGACGACTTCAGAGAAGCGGTTCGCATAATTCCATCCGAACTGTTCCCTGGTGATGTTCTCTATCCATGGGGAGATGAGCGCGGCAGTATCGCACGACTAGTTGATTACATGATTGAGCATGAAGTTGAACACAGGCTTGAAATTGAGAATGCCATAAGGACCCTGGCTGAGAACTAGTACGCTCGCTCATTCTCACCAATTCATGTGCGCGCGCCCCGGAATTGGGGGAACAAAAATGGTGAAAATTCAACCGATACGGCCCAAGCTGCGATTGAATGTGCTCACTACCGAGCAGGTAGCCGAGATCAGGACGGCTACCCTGCAAGTCCTCGAAACGATCGGTGTTCATTTCCCTTCCGAGCGCGCCTTACGTATCTTTGCTGAACATGGCGCACACGTGGATGATGAGAGGCAGATCGTGCGCCTATCAGCCGACCTGGTGCTAGAAGCGATGGGTTGCGCTCCTCGAACCTACACTTTATCTGGACGGAAGGATGGGACTGAGCTAACACTTGACGGGACATCGAGCTACTTCTCAACAGACGGTTGTGGAATCGAGACCATAGACCTGGAAACCGGAGAGATCCGCGCTTCCCGTAAGAGTGATGTGGCTATGATGGCCCGTGTAGCTGACTACCTCTCATCGATTTCGTTTTACTGGCCGATGATAGGTGCCCAGGATTACGGGCGATTCGCCCCTTTACACGAGCTAGATGCCAGCTTCAATAACACGGTGAAACATATCCAGAGCGCATCGATCATCGGAGAGAAACTGGCTCACTATTCCTTGAGCATGGCGGAGGTAATTGCGGGGAGCTCGGAGAATCTCCGTCAACGGCCGCCCCTCTCAAGCCTGGTCTGCACCATCGCCCCCCTCGGACAGGATAAGGATGGAATCGAAGGGGCAATGGTATTTGCGGAGGCTGGGGTCCCTGTGGGTTTTATGGCAATGCCTAATATCGGCTCTACCGCCCCAATTACAATGAGTGGAGCTCTGGTTGTCGGTAATGTTGAAGTTGTCAGTGCAATGGTGCTCATGCAATTAGTAGCTCCCGGGGCACCGGTCTTTCATTCGTTGTTAGCCTCGGTTATGGATCCGAGGTCGGGGAAGTATATCGCCAGCATGTCGCAGAAGTATCTGTGCAACGCGGCGGCAGTTCAGTTAGCTCATGATTTTGATGTCCCATCCTTAGGAGGAGCTTTTAGTGTGGATTGTCCTGAGCCAGGCTCATGGCAGCTGGGTCGGGATAGCGTGTATACCTCGCTGTTAACCCCTTTAGCTGGGGCGGATATGGTGGAGGGTCTCGGATTACTCCGAGCCTCTACTTTACTTCTACCAGAGCAGATTATCTTCGACGACGAGATCTATCACACTCACCGAAATCTGACGCAAGGGATTGAGACCACCCCTGACAAAATGGCATTGGGTGTGATCGGGGCAGTTGGGCCGCGAGGGCATTTTCTTTTCGAGAAACACACCCGCCAAATGATCGAAAATATCTGGCTGCCGCAACTCACGCACCCGGATCCTAGGATGGATGATCAGCCCCCACCTGATATCCGAAAGCGAGCAAGGAGAACTTTCGAGGGGATTTTGTCAAAACACCAACCGGAGCCACTTCCGAAGGACCGCCAAGATGAGTTGAGAAAAATCTTGGAGGCAGCTGAAGGAGAGGATGTGTTTGTTTAAGTGGCCAAGATCGGTCTCTCGGGTTCTCTTGGGGATTGGTTTCCAGCATGAAAAAAGTTGTCTGATCAAAACCATCGATATCGAATTTTCCAAGCATGCCGCCGCTATCTTGATGTAATACTCATTATTTGTGAATGCCTCGCATCATGGCGACATCTAGGGTGTATCGAAAATGGTGTCTAGTTCACTATCTGGTACATCGAATACACTATCATGTGGGGGCAGCTTCTCGTGCCTCATCCATTCCGGGACGCGGTCATCTTCCTTGGTGAAGCCCGCCCGGGCGTTAAATTCTCGCTCCATCAAGATCACCTCACGCCCAAGCTTGCGAAGGTAATCTTCACTAACATCCCAGCCGTACTGTCCTTTGATCAGATCCGGGATTATCGTTTTATCAGTGGAGAAACCAAAGGTCCCCATGGAGCACACACCGAGCGTGTCATACGCGGCCATGTTGTATTGACCGTTGCGAGAGACCTCGACCTGTCCACTAGCATCGAGATGGTCAATTTTTGCACGGATTGTCAGCCCACAAGTGTGGTCCGCGCCCTGTGGGGAGGTGGCGTAGGTGACCCCTGTTCCCTTGATCGCACGCGGATCGTACGCAGAGATCGCCTGTCCTTTCACGACGGGCGCTCGGCGAATCCCGAAAATTTTCGATGTAAGCGACGCGCCATTGCCGAGGGTGCGACCCAGCGGAGTCCCTTCCTTGATCTCATCCATGAGCTGCAATGCACGCTCGGAATCGCCGAAGTCCATCAGACCTGCTTCCGCCGCGATTCCCAACGCCGCACCCACGTCGATTGTATCCACGCCAATATCGTTGGCAATGTCATTAAGGCGCGCAATGATATCCGGATCATCGATGCCCAGGTTGGACCCCATCAATCCCAACGTCTCAAATTCCAATGGCGTGACAAGTGTTTCACCCTCCGGCCCAGTATATATATTCGAGCAACGGATGGTGCACCCCGGCATGCAGGCGTGCGAGATCTCTCCACCGCGAGATCGATTGAGGTCACGAATTGTTTCCCCGCTGATCTTTTCCGCAGCCTCGAAGCTGCCCGCCGAGAAATTGTTGGTAGGCATACCACCGAAAGTGTTGCACATATTGACCATGGCCGCAGTCCCGAATTCTGTATAAACCTCGGTCTGCGGATGTTCATGTAACCCCTGAAGGTAGCGGCGGGAAGATTCTCTGAAGAGAGATTCGTCCGCCAAGGATGGCTTATTGCTCCTCGGTTGATCGAATACGATCGCTTTCAGATGCTTGGACCCCATCACGGCGCCTAGTCCACCGCGTGCCGAGATACGCGTAAGGTTGCGGTCCTTATCGATATGCGTAATGCCTGCCGTTAGATAAAGTCGCTCACCTCCAAGACCGATGGCAGAGATACCGATCCTGCTATCAAAGCGCTCAATCAGCTGCTCGGCCGTATCTTTGAGACCGAGTCCTACCAAATCATCCGCCACCTCCAGACTCGCGCCCTCGGCATTGATGTAGAGAATCCGCCAGCTGTTATCCGGCGGTGGACCGCCCTCCAAGATCACCCCCCGAAGCCCGAGCCAAGCCATCCGCAGACCGGTGGTTCCGCCCGCGTTAGACTCCTTGACGCCGCCCGTCAAAGGGCTTTTTCCGCCCACCGAAATACGGTCGCAACTGGAAAGCATGTGTCCTGTTAGAAGGCCTGGAGCCCAAATCAACTTGTTATGTGGACCAAGTGGGTCGCATCTGGGTGGCACTTCATCGAGTAGAAAACGAGCCACCAACCCTCGCCCACCCAGCCTTTGCCATGTTTCGGGCACTTGCTCGTAGCGGATGTCGTTGGTCTCAAGGTTGATTCGTAGCATTTTCATGATGTTATCGATCCAGTATCCTCTAAGTCAAGGTTAGCATTCGTTCCTTGTTAACCTCTCAGGAGACTCATAATCAAGCTCGACCTTCATGGACCAAATATGTTGAACCGTATGGACTGTTGTTCAAGCGAGGTATTGGAAGATAGCTTGCTTCAATCCTCACGGCGACTCAAATCAGCTTGCCGTAGGGACAATGATTCTCGAGTATGACCGAGTAACAATTGCCTAATCACCAGCCATAGATATTCACTTTTCCAATATCGGTTCATATCTTTCATAGTATCCAAGAACTAGCCCATTCGAATCTCTTACGGTACGCATAAAAATCCTATGACCTTCTTCTTCACTAATTTCCCGCTCCTCAAGATTTTCGTTGATCATCAAATGAAGGATCTCCTTCATGGTCTCTTGGGATTTTTCATTGTGGCATTCGAGCAATGATCTCCCGATAAGATCTTTACCACCCTCGTAATGAGCTATTGCGGCTTGATTCATATACCTCGTGACGTGCTCTGTATCGGCGAATAAGATTGGGTCCTTAAGACTGTCGAGGATCGCAGCCATGTAGGATTTCTTGAGCATTGTTTGGTCCTTATCCGTAATTGTTCAAATATTGTGTTGTCGTCCGGGAATTATAACTTGCGAGGTTCATGTCGAGTACAAGACGAGAACATATGGATAGCTGTTTGGCCGAGTCTCGGGAAACCACCATGCCGCGGACCTCATGGCTACCTAAATCGGCTAACCTTGAGGTCTCTAGTGGGCGCGATTGGACTTGCCTGTCCTGGTGTTCTTCCAGGGAACCCACGACCTCACGGATGTTAACCACTCGTCCCATTGTCCCGCCTCTTAGCGATACCGCAGGTGGCCTATCACGGTGAAGCGCTGACCACTCAACGTTCCCGTGGCATCGATGTAGAGCGGGGATGGGAGTTGCACAAGTTTGGCCGTCTGGCCGGTTGGATCTAGGCCCTTGTCGTGGAATAAGGAGACCTGATTGCAGAAGTCGCAGGTCACCAGTTTGACAAAACGATTCTGGATGCTGAGCGGCGCGCCGCATGCCGGGCAACTCATGCGTTTCGACATCTGCGGCTCCATGTATCGTGTGGTTAATTCATACAACGGTT
>WVZH01000091.1:14114-22145 GCA_011772595.1 Anaerolineales bacterium | reverse complement strand
GGGAATGGACCGCCCTGCATCCCCTCACGATCTACTGAGCTTTGGACATGAGTTCGTATACAGCATTCATTGCCACATGAAAATGAAGAATAATCCAAGGTTTCCTAGCAGCGGCGGCTCCCGTGCCGCCGCTCGCCCGGGCGTGGGAGCCCGGGCGGCTAATATTGGTCGAACTCTTGTCCAGAAGTCAGGATCTACGATTGACAAGGTGTGCATTTCAATGTAAAATAGAACATATGTTCTATCTCGGTATCCCCAATCAACAGCAGAAAGGAAAACCTACCTATAGCGATCCAAAATTATGAACCGATTTGCCGCGTAATGCGGTGATATGCATTCAGGAGAAACGGACATGAGCTACCCATGCGAACTTCTCGAAAAGCCGGCACAAATCACGATGGCCATCCGCACGAGAGCAGCTATCGCGGATTTGCCCAAAGTCCTGGGAGAGGCTTTCGGCGCCATCGCCATGTATCTTGGCGAGATCGGCGAACAGCCNNGTCGAGATCGGCTTCCCAGTCGCTAAGTCGCTGCCCGAAAAAGGGGATATTCAGGTCGGCGAGATCCAGGCCGGTAAGTATGCGGCGTGTCTCTACATCGGTCCATACGGCGATATCGAACCGGCGTACAAGGCTCTGACGAACTGGATCGAGAAGCAGGGCCACGAAGCGACGGGCGTGGCCTACGAGCTGTACCTGAACGATCCTGCGCAATCCCCGCCGGATAAGTTACAGACACAGATACTGTTCCCACTAGAAGGCGCTTAGTCGGCGCGGCGTCCTTCTCTGAACTGGGGAGCCTCACCTGCGATGCCCATGACTTGCGGGCGTGCAGCGGGTGAGGCTTGCTTTTTTCAAATAGAGTGATTGCACAGACGAGTGAGGAAAAGCGAAATGGCGTAGTTGGGCAGATAGCAGCCCTCAAGGCGAGTCGGTGATAGCATAGGATTTCAGCAATAGTTATTGATTCTGAGGGCGATAGCCGTGGTTCGCAGGCCGTGAGAGTCGAATGACAAATGTACCCGATTGTTTGTCATTATTTTCACCATACGCCACGATCACGCGACCGTCGTCTGATACGCCAACCGCAGTGTCAAAAGTCCATCTACCGTAGTTGTTGAATCGATCGTGGAGCATATCGGCAAGCGCCTCGACGCCAAAGAGTGGCGTCCAGACGACTGCAGTAGTGCGATTGCACGGTGTATTTAATGCTTCTCCGACGATTACTTTGCCATCCGCCGAGACGGAATATGCCTTACCCCGTCTATAATCTGGTCCCTCGCAAGGTACATCGAGTGCCTCCAGCCCTCTGTCAGAGGTCCATTTAAACGGTACTGAAGGACCTAAATTGAGATTATCTGTAGATAGTGAGGACCAACCGACAATCGTCGACCGATCAATGGAAATATCGTTTGCAGTCGAGTAGCGGACATCTCCCGGGAGGGAGCCAAGGGGCTCACGAGGTCCAAAGGCCATATCAGAACCAGGATCAGAATTATCGACTTGTCGGAACGGCTCGCGAACGAACTCATCAAATTTGGGCGTTACCCATCCGACGATCGTGATTGGATTGCGTAGGATCGCTCGGCCCCCTGAGGCAATACCGTCGAACTCCCCTGAAGAATTCGCTGTGGAGTAAACCCCGAAGGTTGGCCCACTCTCTGGTACCGGATCGCTGGGATTCCGAAATCGAAGGAACGTCTCGTTATCTATTGTTACATATCTGTCGTAAGAATAGAGCACACAGGTTGTAGATCGGCCAACAATGTAAAAACCGTCCGGGGTTACGTCGTAGGGTCGAATATCCGGATGACAAAAGTTTCCTGCGTATCCTTCGGGATTGAAAATAGGCCATATGCCCGATCCTTCATACCACACAAAACCTTCGCTGACATATTGACTTTCTCGAATCCAGCCGCTGGTTGGATCAAATTCGACCTCTCTCATGCGGCGAGTCTCTAGATAACCCACGACTACCTTACCATCATCGGAAACAGCTACCGCTCGAGAGGAGGAGAACATCGGGTCCTCATAAGGATCAGCTTCATTAGGCTCGATCGTCCCAAGGTCCAACACGCCAGTCTCTGCACTCCACCGGAAGGGCTCAAGCCTTCCAGACTCAGCTCGATGAACCCCGACAACCCATTCACCGTTGTGTGACAGACCGAGCGCATGGACCCCCTCAATAAAGATGATTTCTGCAGATGGAGGGCTCGGGGGAGAGGTACATGCAACCATCGCTGCCGAAATCAATAAGCCGACAATTGAGAAACCCCATCCCCTCGCCATATCCGCCTCCCTGAAAATTTCATATTTCTAAGTGGAATTTCTATTTACAATTTATACGATTTGATTCCATTGTCAAGCTGGATGAGTGGAGAAATTCATTCACTCAGGTAGAGAATGATGTACCCCAAACCGATTATGTTGCTGTTGATGAAGTCTTTTTTCAGACTTGTTCCAATACATTCGATTGGCAGGTCATGGAACCGAGATCCTACGGCATGCTCGTGTTGAGAAAGCGCATTCTACCACGCTCATGCATTTCGAAGCGTCAGGTCTTGACCATATAGCTGCCGGACAACGTCAGAACCCAGCCACATTTCTACTAAAGCCCACACAATCATTGCGCCGTCGCCCTCGGGTTCATAATTGAACGCATTGAAAGCCCCAAGCTTGAGGACATCCGAGTTGGGGCCTTGTTTCTCTTCTAGGGGTCATCGGTTCCTCCACCGTGCAAAACGAAGATCACCTCATGAAATCCCCCAACATACGCTGAATAACGCTGAGCATCACGTTGAGAAACTGTGATTGTGTATCCTTTCGGCAAATAACAGACGCAGTCACGAACTGCGAGAAGCGAAAAGGAGAAAGCCATGTTTCAGAAACGATCCATCAGCAAGAACGACANNCGGCTTTCAGGCGGGCATCGAGATTACCGAACAAAGCATCTTCAAGCCTTCATCCGGATCGGCGAGCGCAGATGTTCTCCTCCCTGAGGGCGCACTTGCGGTCGAGGGAGCGCGCTTGAACGGCTTGTCGAGCGAGTACTTCAATATGTACGGCAGCACGGCCTGGGTACGGGGCGGGTTTTCGACCGCTCGGATTGCTGAAACGGCGCGCATGAGCGGCGTGGCGGGTGACTTCATTAATATGCACGGCAGCACGGCCTGGGTGCGAAGCGGACTTTCACCGGCCCAGAAGGTGGAAGCAGGTCGCATGAGCGCCGGCGCCAGTGAGTTCGTGAACCTGCACGGCAGCACGGCCTGGGTGCGAAGCGGACTTTCACCGGCCCAGAAAGTGGAAGCGGCCCGTCTTACCGCGATGGCTATTGCTTATGGCGAAGCACCGACCCAGATCTCCTCCGAGGTTCTGGCAGTCATTGGCTCTTGAGCGTGAGAAATTTACAATCGAATACGACAAATGCCCCAAGCTGGAAAAAGGTCCAGGTTGGGGCTTTCTTTTCTCTTTGATCAGGCACATCCCGCCGTATGCTGATCCGGCAGGTTGTGGGACCGGCACGAATTACGCATCTTTCGTGAGTTATTACCACACGTTTGAGAAGTAGCGTTGACCCACAACCGGTCGTGAAGCGTTGTACGTAAGAGATGGCGCCGCAAGCGCCCCACGGTATTCTCGGCCAAACGCGCTGACGGGAATAAGATGCCGCGTGAAATGCTCAGGGATTTCCATCGTGTGGTAGGCCCATATGAACGAAGATCAAACGCCTCCGGCGACGCGCACCCATATTAGTGCCAAGATGGCGATGACAACGACGACAGCGAGGACGACTCCGATCACACGGGGAGACGATAACGTATCCTTGGCCATGTCCTTAGCAACAGCCGCCGCGAACTCGGCCTCTGAAGGAGGCTTGTACTCGACCTCCGCGCCTTGAGCTTTGGCTGCCACACGCGCTTGTAAGGCTTTATCGAGGACTTCAAACCCCTGGCGAATCATACTCTTGCTCGTCGTGTCCATCAATCTCTGGCCCAAACTGGCCAATTTTCCGCCGACTTGCACTTCCCCTTCATATTGCATGACGGTGGTGCCGTCACCTTGATCGTGCAAGCGCACGTGGCCGCTTCCCTTGAAAAAGCCAGCTTTGCCTTCAGCCTCTGCGTTCAAAGTGCAACTCTCGGGGGGTTTCTCATCAGAAACCAGGACCCGCCCTGAGAAAGAACCCGCAATCGGTCCGACACGAACATTAATTGATCCTTCGTATTCGCTATCAGAGATTTTATTCAATTCTTGGGTGCCAGGCAGGGCCGTGGCGAGAATTGCCGGATCCCTAACCAATTCCCAAACATCCTCGGACGAGCCATTGAAGATATGTTCTCCTTCAATTTTCACAATTCTCACTCCTTGGCTTTGAGCAATTCGAATAAACGGTCGGGACTGAGTGGGGATTCAAGAATCTCTAAATCATCGTCTGCGAATGCGTCCTCCATTGCTTGGGCAAAGACCGCTGGAACAGGGATCGCTCCTGCTTCTCCAGCGCCTTTACTGCCCATGGGATTCAGCGGCGAGCGCGTTTCCTCGTGATCGATTTCAATCCGAGGCACCTCGGCGGCCGTGGGGATCAGATAGTCTGCCAGTGAGGCGTTGAGGAGTTGTCCGGTTTCGTCGTAGAAAAGTTTCTCGTAGAAGGCATTGCCGATACCCATGGCCACGCCACCATGGATTTGACCGTCGACGATCATCGGGTTGATCACGGTACCACAATCGTGGACGACGACGTAGCGCTTGATGTCTACCATCATCGTTTCGGGGTCTACTTCGAGAATCATGGCATGTGTACCGGATGCCGTAGCGCCATATTGAGGGCCGAAGTAAGCAGTGGCCTCCAGCCCAGGCTCTGTGCCGGGTTCGACGGCTCCACGTAGCGGATTGGCCAGGGCGGCCAGTTCACCCAGACTAATGGATCGCCGGGGGATATCGGCCACTCGAACGACACCGCCTTCCATCTCCAACTCCTCTTCGGGCGTCTCTAAAACCTCACTGGCAAGTTGCAAGATCTTGGTGCGCACGATCGAGGCCGCTGCGTTCATTGCGTTGGCTGCCACGACCGCACCCCGACTGGCAAAAGTGCCCGTCCCCCAGTGAAATTGTGAGGTATCCCCGGTCACCACGTGGATGTCTTGGATGTCTACGCCTAGGTGATCGGCTACGATNNCCGTTGGCTTCAACGGTGATGCGCGCACCCTCGTAAGGGCCGACCCCCGTGGTTTCAATGAAGGAAACAATTCCCAGACCCACACGTCGTCCTTCTTGGCGGTATTGTGGTTGTTCCTCCTTCAAGAATTTCTCGTAGCCAATCATCTTGGCTGCTTTTTCGATCGCTGGCTGATAGTTTCCGCTGTCGATGATGAAAGGCGCGAAAGCCTGGTCGATGATCTTGTTGTCGTAGGGAAAGGCGTCGGGTGGTAGGAAGTTCCGCTTCCTGATTTCAACTCGATCAATGCCAAGTTGTTTCGCGGCGATATCCAGAAGCCGCTCTACGACAAACACACCTTGGGGCCGCCCGGCCCCTCGTACGGGGGTGACGAGCGTCTTATTTGTGAACACGACTTTCAGATCCGAGGAAAAATTGGGAATGTCGTACGGCCCGAGAACATGACACTGGGTGTTGAGAGGGATGGTCAGTCCGTATGGGTCGTACGCACCAGTATCGTGTATAAAATCAGTGCGTACACCCAGGATGTGCCCGTCGCTAGCAAGCGCCATTTCGGCGTCGTGGATCTGACCGCGTTCCTGGGTGGTGGCGTAGAAGTTCTCGCGTCGATCTTCAATCCATTTGATCGGGCGGCCCATTTTGAGCGTCGCCCAAGTGAGCATGACTTCTTCAGGGTAGAACATCATGATCTTGGGACCAAAACCACCACCGATGAAGGGTGCGATCACACGAACCTGGTGTTCTGATAAACCGAACATGCTTGCCAGACCATTGCGGATGGGAATTGGAGCCTGAGTGGTATCCCAGATGGTCAAATGCTGGCTCTTCGCATCCCAATGGGCGACGATGCCTCGGTTTTCCATCGCCGCCGCGGCGCCTCGATCGAAGACGAAACGGCGCTTGATTACCAGGTCTGCTTTCTCTCGCGCTGCGTCGAAGTCTCCCTTCTCCTGGTACATATGAGCGGCCAAATTGGAGTCCAGATCTTCGTGGATCAGAGGAGCATCCGCTTCCAGCGCGCGTTCCAAATCGACGACGGCTTCGAGAGGTTCCAAATCCACGCTTATGTCTTCCAGGGCATCTTCGGCGATGTAGCGATTTTCGGCGACGACGATGGCGAGGGGCTCGCCTGCATGGCGGACCTTGTCCTTGACCAGAGGGACCTGCGTGCGAGAGTGGAAGGTCACGTCCTCAACTGTGGGAGGGGGGGACACCAAAGGCGGGCCCGGCTGCCAATCATCTCCCATGTCTTCCGCGGTGAAGACGGCCACGACCCCCGGTCGTTCAAGGGCCGCAGAGACGTCAATGCTTTTAAGTCGGGCATGCGCGTAATCGCTGCGAAAGAATGCAGCGTGTAGCAACCCAGGCAGCTCGACGTCATCCACGAACAAGGCCTGCCCAGTTAGGAGTCGCGGATCCTCGTTTCTTCTTATCCGTTTACCAACAAGACCTGTTGTCATGATCCACCTCCAGCAGACTTCTTGCTTGCCGCGAGTTGGACTGCATCTACGATGTTCTGATAGCCTGTGCAGCGGCAGATGTTGCCTTCGATCCCCAGTCGAATGTCTTCTTCGCTTGGATTGGGATTCGCTTCTAAGAATGGTAGGAGCGTCATCAGGAAACCTGGCGTGCAGAAGCCACATTGAAGACCGTGGGCTTCTCTGAATGCCTCCTGCAAGGGATGAAGTTGCTCCACCGTGCCCAGACTTTCGACGGTGAGAATCTCGTGGCCGTCGGCTTGCACGGCGAACATGAGGCAGGAACGCGCCGGCAAGCCATCAAACAGGACTGTACAAGCCCCACACACACCGTGTTCGCAACCGACGTGGGTGCCGGTTAGCTCTAACTCGTGACGGATGAAATCGCTCAGCAATAGGCGCGCCTCGACAGTGCGCTCGTATAATGTGCCATTAACGGTAACAGCCACGTTCTGTGGACTACTCATGATTGTCTCCTCGCGGGATGGATGAAGCCGGGCTTAAGACTGTAAAGGGATCTTCAATCTTCATATCATGCATCCTCTTTGGCTCGATCAAATGCTTGTTCCAATGTTCGGTAAGCCAATACCTTCGCCAAGTGACGACGGTAATCCGCGGAGGCGTGAATATCGCTTCCAGGGTCGATATCGCCGTCAACCTTCTCGCTCGCTGCGCGGATTACCTCCAAACTGGGTTCTTGACCTTTGAGCACATCTACCGCTTGGTGGGCTTCCACGGGACCATCGCCAACGCTGAAGAACAGCATGCGGGCGTGATCGCACAAGTTTTTATTATCCAGAGTGACGACAGCTGCGACGCCAACTAACGCAAAATCTCCGGCACGGCGTGCGACCTCCTGCATGGCCCAGCCTGTCCGTGGTGCCAGGGGCGGGAAGGAAATTTCAGTTAACAGTTCGTCAGGTTCGAGGACAGTGGTGAACATACCCACGAAAAAATCGCTTGCGGGAACCCACCTTTCCCCATTGCGACTTTGTACTCGGAACTGTCCATCCAAAACCACACTCACCGCTGTCAATTCGGCGGCAGGATCCGCATGTGCGATGCTGCCTCCGAATGTTCCTCGGCTGCGAATTTGCGGGGTGGCAATACCAGGCATGGTGGCATGAATCAGCGGCGCTCTTTCTGCGACGAGCGGGTCATACTCGACCTGATGGTGACGCGTCATCGCGCCGATACGCAAACCCCCATTTTCTACAGCTTCGATGTAAGAAAGCTCTGGCACTCTGTTTAGATCGACTAAAACGGAGGGTTGCGCTAAGCGGAAGTTCATCATGGGTATTAGGCTTTGCCCGCCGGCAAGCACTTTGGCATCGTACCCAAATTCGGTAAGATGATCCAACGCCTGCTCGATGGTTGT
>WVZH01000091.1:11569-14085 GCA_011772595.1 Anaerolineales bacterium | reverse complement strand
TTTCGTTTTAAGCGTTCCCGATCCACGAATTCTGAGATTGTCGTTGGTGGACGACCAATTAGCCATTCCAAGACGCGTGCGTTGCCTCTCAAGCCATACTGGTCGTAGTGGCGGAACATGGCGAGCAACGTCTCGATTTGATAACTGCCCAATCCCGCGGCACGAGCCTCTCGCTCCCATGTGTCAAGTGGGATACTCTTGGCCGTAACTGTGCGGCTCAAACTCTGGCTGAGAATCGCAGCGACCTCGATTTGAGGCAACGGGTGGGTGCCGCTCAATTCATACATGGCGCCCACGTGTCCGGGTTCAGTGAGTACAATCGTGGCGGCTTGTGCCACATCGAGCAGATCGACCATGCTCAGTTGGGTCTCTACGCTATAGGGAACCGCATATATCCCTTGATTGAGAATTTGGTCCCACTGCGTCAAGAGATTTTGGTGGTAGACCGAAGGCTGCAAAATCGTGAAGGGGAGTCCGGATTGAATCAATTGCTCCTCGACGCGCATTTTATGCCAGTGGTGAGGCATGGCTTCGATCTGAGGGTGCAACACAGAGTGATACACGAAATGCTCAACGTTGGCGGATTGTGCGGCCGAGATGGCCATCTGGCCGATGGCAACTTCATCCGGGCTGACGTTAGGGCAGATGTGGTAGATCGCCCGTATCCCTTGGACCGCCCGCTCCATCGTGGATCGATCGCACATGTCGCCGACGATCGTCTGCGACGCGCCGAGCGATTCGACGGTCTGAACCTGTTCTCTTCGATGAACGAACGCCCGAACGGTTACGCCTTTTGCCACCAGCGAACGGATGATGGATCGGCCCGTCTTGCCCGCAGCCCCAGTGACAAGGATCATGATGGTTCCGCTACCTTAACTGCCCTCCTTGAAAGCGACGAAGCGCCCCCACATCGATTCGGCTTCCATTGCTTTCTGCACGAAACAGCCGATGTAGTAACGGCCGCTTTCAGCACTGGCGATATCGCCCGCCAGATTTTCAGCGTGGACGATGCGCTTAGGGAAGAGATTCAGATGCATGTCTTGATAGTATTTGTCCAACGGATACATCTCATCCCAATCCTTCCCAAAATCGTTGATCAGTTTGGCATTGGCCTCTTCAAATGTCTTGGGGTGCCAGATGCGCATGATGGTGTTCATGGGATGGTCGGCGCTCACCGCGTCTACCCCAATCCATTTGATTTGCATGTCGACGCACCATTGAGAGAAATCTGGGGAGGGGCCTGGGTGCCTGACCATGTAGCGGAACTCATCGGATTCGGGGCTGTTCCAACCGTATTTATGCCATCCTGTCTTGATGATCAGGATGTCCCCTTTACGGATATCCACTACGTCGTGAATCATCTTGGGCGTGTAAACGCTCGAATCACTGACCAGGTGGGAGATGTCGGCAATGACACCGGGCCCGAGCCAACCCTCCAGTGGCACCTCCCCAATGGCTCTGCCGTTCGGATAGAAATGTTTCTCACCATCCATGTGAGTCGCTAAATGGATGCTTGCATTGCAGATGGAGCCGTTTCTACCCATGCCAAAGAATTGACCCCCGACCCGCTTGGTGTAGGTCACGCTCAGTGGGACGTAGTTGAGCCATTGGGGGGTTTGAACACTGAAGGGTATGGTGAGATCCATCATCTCGGCCGATTCCATGGCCTGGAAAAATGTCTCTTCATCCGTTCCATCCGGTGGTTGCAAGGCGCAAATGCGCGCCCATGCCGTTTCCACCTCCATGAAAGGTATCGGCATGATCATGATCCAGGCTCGCTGGTTCTTCAGCTTGTTAATCTCACCCACGATGGATTCAGCCATCAGGAGATGGGCTTCAGGCATGGTGATGTGTGTCAACGTGTAATAATCATCCTGCGGGAACATCTCGTCCCACGTCTTACCGTACTGTTCGACCAGTTTCTGCTCAGCCTTCTCAAATTCACGCGCGTGCATGCGTCGGATAGGGGTGTTCATCGGGTGCTCTACGCATCCACAGTCCACACCGAGTACTTTGAGCTTCATGTCCAACGCCCACTGGAAGAAATCGGGGGAAGGGCCGGGATGTCTAACCAGGAAGCCGAACTCCTTGGATTCCACACCGCCTTGCGCATCTTCGTTGTACACATCCGGTTGATCCCAGGAGTAACGGTGATACCCAGTGTTGATGATCAAAATATCCCCTTCGTTCACCTTGGCCCGATCTGTGATCATAGCCGGCGTGTACAAGCTGTAATCGGAAACCGCATCTGAGATATCGACCACCACCCCCGGTCCACACAGATCCTTCAAGGGTATGTCGGCAATGGCTTTGCCGGCTGAATGAAAGGCTCTTTCACCGACGAGATGCGTACCCACGGTGTTGCTCCAATTTAGGATCTGACCATTGGCACCTTGCCCACCGCCGTATGCGCCTGTAAGACGTTTGAAGAAGTGAATCTCTAATGACTTCTCACCTGGCCACGGAGGTGTGAAAATGCTGCACCCCTGAGTCAGGTCTATAAGCTTGGCATTCGT
>WVZH01000091.1:1061-11526 GCA_011772595.1 Anaerolineales bacterium | reverse complement strand
ACGAGCGCCTCTTCGAATATAGCCATCGGGGGACGCACAAGTCCAGCTCCAATTTGCCCCACGCCGGCATCTTTATGAGCGATACCCGTGTTGACTCGGGGTGTGATGCCCGTCTCCACAACTTTCCGAATATCGATACCGGTCGGGGTACCTCGGAAGTCCATGGGCGGCATCGTGAAATACTTGTGCTCGGTATAACAGATCTCGTACATTTCGAGCGTCGCATTCATCGCGTCTTTCGGTGTACCGCTGACGAAGGTGACAATCGCTGGTGCGCTGGCCATGGCGAAACCACCGATGCCTGCCGTCTCGGTGATCGTGCTGTCGCCGATGTCGCCACTGGCGTCTTGCTCTTCAAAACCTGGAAAGTACAGACCCTTTGGTGTTGCGACAGGAGCGGTGAACCAGCGATCGCCCAATCCGCTGACGCGGATCCCAAAGTCCGTTCCATTACGCGCCATAACGCTGACGACTGTGCTGCCCTCAACGTCGTGGCCGGCGTCGACCATCGCTTTGCAGGCAGCCATCACCGGATTCAGCACGCTCAGGGCATTATCTCCTAAGGCGGTGATGATATCTGCAGCGATATCGGCATCTTTCGTTGCCCTGACAATATGGGGTGCAAGGCTTTTCGTGAACAGCACCGATCCGGCCTTGTTGCGGTTGTGCCCTTCATCGCCCATATGCAACGCTTCGGCCAATGAGGCGCGGATGTCGATCCCTCCGCTGGCTTCGATCGCGTCCTTCAGGACAGGAGCCATTACCTCCTCCATCCACCGTAGACGGTTGAGCACATCCTCGCTGTAGGCGCCGTAACGAAGCACCTTGCCGTAACCTTCGTTCAAGTTTGAGAAGGATTTGTTGCCGTGTGTCTTGTTCTCAAGAATATAGACAGACATTGAAGAGCATATGACGCCGGCCATCGGCCCTACTGCCTGGTGGTGGTGACACGGTTCAAGTCCGATCTCGCCCGATTCGATCAAGGATTGAGCTTCCTTTTCATTCCTTGCTTTGCCTTCAAATATCAAAGCGCCCGTGATGGCACCCCGCATCGGTCCGGAGGCACGTTCCCATGTGATGGGTGGGCCGGCGTGCAACAACAAATTGTCCTGCATACCGGGGATCACGTCTCGAGCCTTGCCAAGCCCGACCAATACTGGATGAGCTTCCATCATCCGTTCGGTTGCTTCGGCGTTGGCCTTTTCGATATCCATGGGGACTCCTCCTTAATTAAGTCTAGAATGACGGATCGGCTCAACTTATGATTGATGGAAACTACTCGTCATTCGTCACTCGTTTTTCGGGGCAGGTACACGTCGCCCGATCTCGAATCGAGAGCGAGCCTCTTCTAGGCTCTGCTGGTAGAGTTGTAGATTGCGATCTTCCAGGTGGTCGAAGGTTTGTGGGTGTTTGCTGCCCCAAGTAATGAACCGTAGGGGATCTGGATCGAGCCTCGCAGCGATGATTTCTTCCGTGCCACGTGCTTGCGCTAAGCGCCAGGCAATGGGATTCAGGATCATGCTGTGACCAAAGCCATAGTTGCCGCGGGCGTCTGGTCCAACCAAATTACTTGCCACCAGGTAAACGTGATTGTCGTAGGCGCGAGCAGCGTTGGTGATATACCAAATGTCAAAGCTTCGCTGGAGGGCGGAGGCTCTCACGATGACCTCGGCGCCCTTCACCGCCAGAATGCGTGAAAGCTCTGGAAAGTCACCGTCGTAGCAGATGATCATTCCGAGGGTTCCCAAGGAGGTTTCATAAACATCGGCGTGGTCACCCACCGTCGCCCAGCCACCACGATCGCGGCGCTCCCAGGGGGCAGGGTGCGTCTTGTCGTAGATGCCAAGGATCTCCCCATCGGGACCAATCAGGATTGCAGAATTGTAGACAGCCCCTCGCGTCGGACCTCGTCGGTAGGATGGCCAGACTACGTGGACGCCCAGATTCTTGGCCGCTTCCTGTACGTCGTGCGTGATACGACCTGGTGTCTCGTCGACCAGATCCCAGAGTTCCTCTGGATCAAGCCCAGTCTCATACCCAGTCGTCACGGTCTCTGGGAAGACGACCAAATCAGCTTTGTGCAAGCTGACGGCTTCCTTTAGCCAGTGGACTCCCTTGGCAATATTTGCTTGAACATCATTAGGCGTGATGGCAATCTGCACGCAGGCCGCGGTGAATTCCTTCATTACCAACCTCCATCTAACTACGCTTCATTCGTTCCAGGATCGACATCAACTTTTCATCACCGCCCGCTGGGGGACGCCAATCCACATGGATCACTTGAGCCTCTTGGGCGATCAAACTATCGTTGAATGTCTCCAACCCAACGTTGAGGGCTGCCAACGGCTGGTGTAAAACGTCCAGGTCGACAGGTTTTAGTGGTGGGATTTCAGACTTGGGGAGAAGGGCTTGGACCAACCGGCCTGCAACTCGTACAGCTACCTCATTGCTCATCTCAACGTGGGCACCCGCAGCTTGGAGTTGTTCCACCTGCGCTTTTAAGTCCTGTGGATCCTCGTCGGTGCCGACGACAACAGTGACCACACCCAGGTATCGACCGGCTTTTTCGGCTTGCGCACGCGCCTTCGCTATGACGGGTGCCAATTCGCTGGCGGGGTCAGGATGTGCGCCGTAGCCCAACACCACATCCAGGAGAATCACGGCCACCTCGGGATCGCTAGCTTCCTGCTCGAGTCGTCGAATGCGTAGATCATTGTCCATCATGGGGTGAAGACGTCCTACTGTAAACTCGTCCTCACCCAAGTCGACGATGGTGTGTTCCTGGCTCACTAGCGAGTCTTCTAGTCGAAATTCGTCCTTCAATGGAATGTTGGCATATACTGCCGGAAGATAATCCTGCAAGATGAGCAAAGCTTCATAAGCCAACGTGCCACCTGAGAATAGGCCACGCAAATAGCGTTGTGTTGGCGCAAAGGCCTCAATCTCCGCGTCGGAGACGCTATCCATGCTTGGTACTGAGCTTGCAAGTTGCACGGCCAGTTCGGCGGTTTCATCGAAGGAGGTTGCGAAATACACATTGTCAACTCGACGGGATGCCGTCGAATGGCCGATAAAGTTCACGATCACGGGCTTTCTTGCCTGTCGAGCCTCTTTCACCAACTCATCTGCCACTTTGGGTGATGGTGGCTTGGAGATCACAACGATAACCTGAGTGGCTGCGTCGCGCCGGAGGAGGTCTAGCCCTTGTCGGGCGGTCACCGCGCCTATCGATGTGGAAAGATCGCGCCCACCAGTGCCGATGGCGTGTGTTATTCCACCGCCCATCTGGTGGATGCGTGCACTCACCTGCTGCAACCCGGTCCCCGAGGCAGCCACGATGCCGATCGAACCCCGACGAGTGTGATTGGCGAAACCCAGCCCCACCCCATTAATGATCGCGGTGCCACAGTCGGGGCCCATGACCATAAGCCCCTTCTCGGCCGCAGTTTGTTTGACAGTGTTCTCGTCGTCCACAGAGACATTATCGCTGTAAAGGAAAACGCTTTTACCCAAGTTCAGGGCTTGGCGGGTGACGCCGGCGGCATAGCGACCGGGAACGGAAACGAGAACCCACCGAGCGTTGGGCATCATCTGAGCGGCTGATTCCAGGCTCTTGGGACGATAGTCTTGCTCGGCATCTTGGCGGCGCCTCGCGAGTAAATCATCCACTTGGTCCAGAGCCTCTCTAGCAGCGTCCGCATCTTGAGCCGCAACGACGATAACGAGATCCTCCGCACCAGCGGCCTGGAGTTCTGGAGTGGACAAACCTACCTGCACGAGGAGTTCCTTATTCGCCTCGGTCCCCATCACCACCCCAGCGTCGTCGACGCCGGGAAGCGCCGAGAGAGCACGTTGGAGTTGCATGAGCACGACAGAGTCGTAATAGGCTCCGGATCGGATTTCTGCTTTCGATACAGTCATGGTCGATTCCTGATGATCAAAAAGTTAGATAGCGCCTCTCTCCTGAAAGGAGGCCACCTGATCCTTGGAGTAACCCAACAAATCTACCAGCACTTCCTCGTTATGTTCACCGAGTAGGGGGGGTGGTCGGTGCACGTCCGCAGGGGTTTGAGAAAGCTTGTATGGAAATCCTGCGAGTCGAAGCGCGCCCACTGAGGGGTGCTGCGTCTCAAGTATCATTTCCCTCGCTTGTGCTTGAGGGTGGTCGAAGACCGCGGGTACAGTGTTAATCGGTCCGCATGGAAGTCCGGCTTTGCGCATTTCCTCTATCCAGTCACTGGCATCGCGGGATGCAAAGGCTTGATTGAGGATATCCGCCAACTCGGTCCGGTTTGCCACTCGATCGCTGTTCGTGGAGAAGCGAGGTTCATCCTTCATTTCTGGACGACCGATCATATCGCATAAAATCCCCCATTGCCGTTCATTGGCTGCGCCCACGACAAACCAACGATCGCGCGCCTTGAAAACCTCGTAAGGGCTGATATTGGGGTGCGCGTTGCCTAGGCGTTCGGGATCCTTCCCCTCGACGAGATAGCTGCTGGCTACATTCGTGAGTAGTGCTGCCTGAGTGTCGAGCAAGGAAATATCCACGAGTTGACCCTCACCTGTAGACTGGCGAGCACGAAGTGCCGCCAGAATCGCGGTTGCCGCGAACATCCCGGTGCAGATGTCTACAATAGGCACGCCGACCCGAGAAGGGGGTCCTTCCACGGGACCGGTGATGCCCATCATCCCGCCCTCCGCTTGGATGATGACGTCGTAGCCGGGAAGCTCGGCGTATGGCCCTGTGCGGCCATATCCGCTGACGGAACAGTAAACCAAGCCTGGATTGATCCCGTGCACGGCCCGATAACCCAGTCCCATCCTATCCAGGGCACCGGTGCGGAAATTTTCTACCAACACGTCGGATGCGGCCACGAGACGATGCATGATCTCTAGGCCAGGCTCGCTCTTGAGGTTGAGCGTAAGGCTTCGTTTGCTTCGATTTGCAGCGAAGAAGTAGGTCGACTGACCTTCGTAGGGGCCATAAGGCTGCCCGACGAACGGCGGTCCGTAGCCTCGGCTCTCATCGCCTGATCCAGGCCGCTCCACCTTGATCACGTCGGCACCCAGATCACCTAACATCATGGTGCAATAAGGACCTGCCATGGCACGTGAGAGATCAAGCACTCGGATGCCTTCTAAGGCTTGCATGCTTCATTCTCCGTGTTTGAAAAAGGTCTTTATCGCTTCTCCTGCTTTCTTACCTGATCGCGGAAAAACGATGGACGGAATGCAAGTGACCTTTTCTTGTTGTTCGCGATCAGAACAACCGTGAATTCAAAAGCTTATCGTCGCCAATGCTCATTCAGTTGTGTTCCCACACTGGAAATTGTGTAAGGCTCTCTCGATCGTTTATGATTTGATTTATTTGAGTACCATACTCTTAGTCAATGCTATTGTCGCACAATTTTGAGAGAGGTTCCAGATGCGGCTGCAGGGTTCAGAAAGTTGGCCAACAGTGCGTTTTATTTGAGGTTTTGGTATCCAATCGTGGAGTACGTGAGAATAGATCTCGCTGGTTGGGATTTGATTTGTATATTCCAAGTGCTTGATTTGAACATAAAATAGGATGGGTAATGATAACCTGGACTGAAATGGGGAGCAGCAGGGAACATGAATGTCATCAAAAGGCTGTGGTATAGACTGACCGCGCCACGCGCGAAGGAGGTCGAGGCACTGCCACGACTTGTGGATCTTAGCGAAATCATTCAAAACATGGCTGAGGGGATCTTCGTGTTGAATGCCGATGGCTACTTCACTTTTGTCAATCCTGCCTCGGCAACACTCTTGGGTTNNNATAAGCGATCGTTATGAGATACAACTCCTTCGCAAAGACGGCACACGAGTTCCAGTCCAAGTCACCGGTAGTCCGCGGTTCGACTTAGCTACGGGACAATTTATTGGAACATTAGGAGTTCTTATAGATATCAGCGAGCGGGTGCGAGTCGAGAGGGAGCTACGCCAACACCGTGACCATCTCGAAGAACTCGTAAATGAACGCACGGAGGCCTTGACGGCTGCCAATCTACGACTTCAACAGGAAGTAGCGGACCGAGAGCGTGCACAAGCGGAGCGCGAACGGCTGCTGGACGACGCACGCGCCCAAGCCCGAAGACAGGAAGCATTGTTCCGCATGAGTGCCGAGCTGGCAGCCACGCTGGAAGAGGACGAGGTCTGCCGTCGTGTTGTTGATGGGCTTCACGACACCTTGGGATATGATGTTGTCGCCTTGCTTTTGGTAGAGGAAGCGACGCGAGATCGGGTGCGAGTCGCTAGCGTGGGCTACGACCACTCTACGGACCGTCTTTTACCGGGACGGGGATTGAGTGAAAAGCCTCTTTCGACCGCGAAGCTCCAATACACACCGGATGTGAGCAGGGACCCGAGCTACGTCTATGGCGTCGGCGGTTCCGAGGTGGATGTGCCCATACAAATTGGCGGGGAGGTGCTAGGTGTGCTGGTAGCAGAACGAAAGGAGCGCGATGCATTTGATCCGCAAGATTTTGAGGTGCTCACCGCGGCTGCGCAACAAGCTGGTTTGGCAATCGAGAAGGCTCGATTGTTGAGAGCGGAACACAAACGTGCAGATGAGCTGGATGCTTTATATACCACCCTGACGGACATCACTGCGGAACTCGAATTGCCTTCCCTGCTAGAGGCAATCGTAGAACGCGCCGCAGGGTTGTTAAATGCCACGGGTGGAGAATTAGGACTTTTTGATGAGGCTAGCCAAGAGATTCGTATCGTCGTGAGCTACAACTTGGGTGATGACTACGTTGGCACATGCCACAAAGTTGGCGAAGGTGCTATGGGTAAGGTGGTGAAAACGGGAGAGCCTTTGGTCATCGAGGATTACCATCGGTGGAATGGAGGCTTGCCCGAGTATGCGCATGTCCACGCCGCGTTGGCTGCACCATTGAAGGTTGGTGGCCGCTTGGTCGGGGTGTTCACCACAGTGTCGACCGACCCAGACAGGATGTTTGATTCCGCCGATCTACATTTGCTGAGTATTTTTGCGCGGCAAGCAGCTATTGCCATCGAGAACGCCAGATTGTTTGATCAGGCACAGACGGAACTCACCGAGCGAAAGCGATACGAGGAAGAAATCCGCCGCCAGAAAGAGTATTTCGAAGCGCTCTTAGTCAACAGTCCAGTCGCGGTCGTGACGGCGGACCTGGAGGGAAATGTCGTCTCCTGGAATCCAAGGGCGGAGAAGTTGTTTGGGTATACCGAGGGGGAGGTCATCGGTAAAAGTCTTGATGATATTGTGACAAAAGAAGGTGCGTTACGCCAAGAAGCGAACAAGTATTCGGATCAAGTCATCTCGACCGGCCGAGTGCAAGCCACCACCAAGCGTAATCGCAAGGACGGCTCATTGGTGGATGTAGAACTCCTTGCCTTACAAGTCATCGTTGGCGAAGAATTGGTTGGTTACATCGTCATCTATCATGACATTACCGAGCGCGTGCGGGTGGAGGAGATTTTGCGCCAGTCTAAAGAGGCCGCGGAAGCTGCCAGTCAAGCCAAGAGTACCTTCCTGGCCAACATGAGCCATGAGTTGCGTACACCTCTCAATGCCATCATAGGTTTTACACGCCTGGTGAAACGACGTGTTAAGGACGTCCTGCCCAAGAAACAGCTCGACAACCTGGATAAGGTCTTAGGCAGCGCCAACCATCTGCTGGGGTTGATCAACGACATACTCGACCTATCCAAGATTGAAGCGGGTCGCATCGACGTTCAATTGAATACATTCGATTTGGATGGCCTCATCGATGTCTGCTTGCAAACCGTCCGTCCGCTAATCAGCGACGATCGGTTGTATTTGGAGAAAGAGATAGATCCGGATTTGCCCCTACTTTACACGGATCAGGAGAAGGTACGGCAGATTTTGATCAATCTCTTGAGCAACGCGGTTAAATTCACAGAGCACGGTGCCATTTCGGTGACCGCTCAGCGAGAGGTGGACGATCTCGTGCTAGCGGTTAAAGATACGGGAATCGGAATTCCAGAGGGAGCGTTAGCACGAATCTTTGAAGCCTTCCAGCAAGTGGACACCAGTACGACCCGCAAGTATGGTGGTACAGGTCTGGGCTTATCTATCAGCAGACATCTGGCCCGTCTCCTTGGCGGGGACATTGGTGTAGAAAGCACTGTCGGAGTGGGGTCCACCTTCACAGTCAGGCTACCTCTTCGCTACAATGAAACCAAACCGATGGTCCCTCTCCCAGGGCTCCAAGAAGTGTCTGTCGATCAGCCAGGGGGCGGTCCACTCGTATTGGTTATCGACGATGATCCCAATGCAATCTATCTCCTGGAGGAGCACTTGAGTGAGGCCGGGTATCGCGTCGCCCGGGCGATGAGTGGCGAGGAGGGCTTGGAGAAAGCGCGCAAACTTAATCCCTTTGCGATTACCTTGGATATTCTTCTGCCTAAAGAAATGGGTTGGCAAGTGCTGGGCGAGTTAAAGTCAGACGCAACCACGCGTGACATTCCCGTTATCGTGGTGTCGATTGTAGACGATAAAGATAGGGGTTATCGAATGGGGGCGTTTGATTACCTCGTGAAGCCGTTCGATCAAGAGAATCTCCTACATGTTTTAGGACGCATCAGTCCCCCTGATCGCAGCCCGAAACGCGTGTTGATCGTAGATGACGATCCGGATGTAGTCGATCTACTGCATCAACTATTAGACGGTGGGGCATATGAGATCGAAGCAGCCGAGAACGGACAACTGGCATTAGAGGCGATCTCTCGACAACAGCCTGATATCATCCTGTTGGATCTCCTGATGCCGCGCTTGGATGGCTTTGCTTTTATTGAGCAATTGAGAAAGCAGGATAAGCTTAGGAAGATACCCATTATCGTCCTCACTGCCAAGACACTCAGCGCAGGCGAACAAGATTTACTCGAACAGGGAATTTCAAGCGTCTTTCAAAAGCAGCAGTTGGATAACGAGGCGCTGGTTCAGGAGATCCATAGCGCTTTGCAGGTTTACAGGGGGACGGAGTGATCAGGGAAAGATGAAGCGGATTCTGATCGTCGAGGACGTGGAGCTGACACTCGACCTTGTGGTCCAACTTTTGGAGGACAACTACGAGGTGTTGACAGCAAAGGATGGCGCGGCGGGGATCGCCTTGGCTGAACAAGAATTGCCTGACCTCATTCTGATGGATCTCGCGCTACCGGTAATCGATGGTTGGGAGGCGACTCGGCGTATCAAGGCAAATGAGCAACTAAAGCACATTCCTATCATCGCGTTTACAGCTCATGCAATGAGGGGGGATGCGGAAAGAGCTCTGGCTTCTGGTTGTGATGATTATTTGACCAAGCCGCTCGAAGAGGATCTGCTATTCGAGAAATTGGAAAGGTTTTTAGGAGACAGATCCTAACCTGCCGCGAGAGTGGCTCCTTTTATAGCTTCATACCACTTCTTTCGAGGAGAACAAGTGGAGAAACGTGCAAGGATCCTGATCGTTGACGATGAACCCTTCAACGTCGATTATATCGAACAAGAACTGGAGGATCTTGATTACGAAACCCTCAGCGCTAAAGATGGGCGTGAGGCGTTGGATCTGGTAATCCAGGAACTCCCGGACGTAATTCTGTTGGACATCATGATGCCGGGAATGGATGGATTTGAGGTCCTGAAACATCTTAAATCGGATAAAAGGTTGCGGGAGATACCAGTCATTGTCATATCGGCCCTGGATGACATGGACAGCGTTGTGCGTGGTATTGAGTTAGGGGCGGAAGATTACCTTCCCAAGCCATTTGATCCTGTGCTGTTACTAGCACGCATCGGTGCCTGTTTGGAAAGGAAGTGGTTGCGCGAAAGAGAACGGCGGTATCTGAATCAAATGGAACAGGAATTGGATCTCGCTTGGAGCGTGCAGGCCGGCTTACTGCCCGACAGATTGGAGATCCCGGGCTGGCAGTTTGCAGCGAGGTTGAAAAAATCAAGATACACCTCGGGTGATTTTTTCGATCTAATCCCGTTGCCTAATGGTCAAGTGGGGATTCTGATTGCGGATGTGGCTGACAAAGGAATGGCGGCGGCCTTGTACATGGTCTTGAGTCGCACGCTTATCCGAACCCACGCTATCCAATACCCTCACAACCCGGATCAAGTGCTGACCGCCACCAATCAAAGACTACTCACAGACATCAATACCGGCCAGTTTGTTACCATCTTTTATGGAATCCTTGATCCGACCACTGGAATGATGACGTATTGCAACGCCGGTCATAATCCGCCGTACCATCTTAAGAGCCAGAACGGTCTTCCAGTTGGACTACTTGACAAGACGGGCATGGCCCTGGGTGTGATCGAAGAGGAGAGCTGGGAGAGAGGAACTGTTGAGATTTCCCCGGGAGACATGTTGGTGCTTTATACCGATGGCATCATTGATGCCCAGAATTCACGGGGTAAATTCTTTGGTGAAGAACGCTTGTTGCCTGC
>WVZH01000091.1:0-937 GCA_011772595.1 Anaerolineales bacterium | reverse complement strand
GAGGTAGGTATATTGCAAAGTGGGGAAGAGTTGAGGGACGAAGAACGGGATCAGAACGATCAACGCAGCAAGGAAGGGTGACAATCCATCGACCACAGCGACGATGACGACGGCCGCTCGAGACGCTTCTCCTAGCCTTGTATCCTGCAGATTCGTGAGGGTAACCTGTTCGAGTTCCAGAAGTTCTCTCTGGCGTTCAGCTGCCTCGGTGAGATAGGCTCCCCAGAGGCCTGAAATTCCCATAGCCACACATGTGGCCAGACCAGTGGTCACAACGATGTGCGCATCTTTGACGCCGGCGGTGAAGTTTCCCATTAACACACCGATGATCGTCAGCACGCCGTCGAAGGCGTTCATGGCAAAGTAGCGGCGCGCGATCTCACCGATGTTCACGAACCGGTTGTAACGTTGAAGGTTGTCGACGATACGACGGAGTGGTGTCAAGTCGTTTCCCTACACGTGGTCTGGATACTCAGTCCTGGAGTGTCGAGGCGTCGTCGATGATGGATTTACCAGCGACGGCTTCATCGATGGAGTGGATCGCTCCGCCCAACTCGTGTATCAGTTCTGCAACGACACTGAATTGGAGGTCCGGCCCCTCGATGGTGATCTTGGCGTTTTCAACCTTGCGATCGACTTCATAGATACTGATATTGACGGCATCCACGCCGGGTAGCGCGCTGAGCTGCTGTGCGAGTTCTATGATGTTGGGTTCGTGAGGCTTTAGGGTGTCGAGGACCAGCCTTCGCACGGTTCCCATGATGCACACTCCATCTTTGTAATCATTAACATTGTAACAGGTACGATGGGCTTTTAGAAAGTGCCCCTTTGTCATCCCCTATTCGTCCCCTATGCAATGTCTCCGTTGCGGACATGATTGTTTGAGGGAGAATGACCTCCTTTTCTCTCACCCCCCGTTCGCCCCCCTCAAGGGGGG
>WVZH01000186.1:509-1920 GCA_011772595.1 Anaerolineales bacterium | reverse complement strand
CATGATCGACGGAAGAACCATCGACATCGGCTATGGGATCCCCTCCGATATCATATTCGACCCCAGCGACAGCACCATCATCATCCAGACGAGCGACACCACCATCCACGTGTTCAAGGTCGATGTGGGCCAAGACCAGTTGGTGCTCGAATCCTGGCGAGAGGTCATCGACTGAGACAACCCAACAAAGCGCTATTTTTCCCCGGGGGCCTTTTCTGCGGAGAAAGGCCCCCTTTTTCGAGAAATTGGGGCACCCCTGCTTCGTTTTCCCATCAAATCACCAGTCCCCTTGCCGGATCAACCGGATGAGAGAACGGATCAATGCGCCAATAAGACCACAACTCCTGGTCTGCCGGTTATCCCTGTGTGAACGCTAACACCACGTCGCTTCAATCGCCCACCCACCGTTTCCGAGTTTTGACAATTTTCGCGCGAGATACAAAATTTTTTCACTTTCCGTTCCTGAGCTGTACCAACTCAGGAAAGGTAATATACGATTTTTATCGAATTAGAGAATCGCCTATCCTGGCTTATTTTCTCGATAAACTTAGTTATTACAGATACTTATATTTTCGTTCGGGAAATTTTACCCTGCATTCGAAAAGTGATAAAAAGTGGTATATTTTTTGCTAATTAATCCCATGGGAACCTCGGCAGTGACAAAAAAAGGTAAAGAATCGTTTGTATCCAGGTATGTCAATGAGGAATCAGAGGGGGACAAAAAAAGATGGGCTCACCGGATCCTGTGGGATCGAGCATTCATTTCGATTATCGAAGGAGATGAACCATGAGAGCTATTTCTCATATTAAAAAGAACCGCGTTGGCAGGGCGCAGACGTCCTTTCTCATCCGGGCCGCTCTGGCATGCCTGATCACGGCCCTCACTCTGCTCGGCGCCATCTCCGCAGCCCAGGCCGACGTGAAGATCGTCGTGGCAGGAAGCGCCACTGCCAACACCTTATACGGCGTGGCCCGCTACAACCCCGACGGGAGCCTCGACACCTCCTTTGACACCGATGGCAAGGTGACCACCGATGTAAGCACGAGCGGCGACTTCGCTTTCGCTGTCGCCATCCAGGCCGACGGCAAGATCGTCGCCGCTGGGTATTCATGGAACGGCACCTCGTACGACTTCTGCGTAGTCCGCTATAACGCTGATGGCAGCCTCGACACCGACTTCGGTAGTGGCGGCTGGGTTCTCACAGACTTCGAAGGAGGCACCGACGAGGCCCATGCGGTCGCCATTCAGTCCGACGGCAAGATCGTCGTGGCAGGCTGGGCCGATGTGGACCCGACGGAAACAATAGATTACGACTTCGCCGTGGTTCGCTATAATACTGATGGCAGCCTCGACACCGACTTCGGTACCGGTGGTAAAATGACCACCTACTTCGTGAGCGAAGACGTGTCT
>WVZH01000186.1:0-387 GCA_011772595.1 Anaerolineales bacterium | reverse complement strand
AGCAATGGCAGAGTGGTCACCGACTTCAACGCCACGGGGGAGTATGCCCGAGGGGTCGCCATCCAGCCCGACGGCAAGATCATCGCCGCGGGGTACACTACTAGCATCGGCACCTCCGCCTTCGCCGCGGCCCGCTATAACTCTGATGGCACTCTGGACACGGCGACCTTCAACCCGACTGGCGCCTTTGGTGGTTCCCCTAACGACCCCGGCATGGTGACCACCGACATCGGCACCAGCGACAGCGGTTATGGACTCGCCATCCAGAACGACGGCAAGATCGTCGTAGGGGGGTCGTCCGCCTCCGACTTCGGGGTAGTCCGCTACATGCCGGATGGTGACCTCGACTCCTCCTTCGACACCGATGGCAAGGTGACCACCGACTTC
>WVZH01000291.1:1361-2065 GCA_011772595.1 Anaerolineales bacterium | reverse complement strand
GTGTCCCTGTCCAGCGTAGAACAGAACTCATCCATAATCCACCACTGCGCCCCAGATTCAATGAGCTTGGCAACACGATAACGATATTTCTGCCCATCACTAAGCTGGCTATAACGGCGCACAAACAAGAACGCATCATTCAACCCCACCTTGCTCAGCAGCTTCAACCCTTCCTTAACGGAACCGCCAACGGTATCGATAAGCGGCTTCTCCGGATCGATGTCCACATCGGACATTCTAGCGGTTTCTTGCGGGTTCAAATCCCGCACAATCGCGTCCAACAACACGCTTTTTCCGGAGCCAGAATCGCCAGTTACATAAACGATGTCGTCTGGACCGATCTTCAACTCCACATTATCGTAGATCATGTGCTGTTGAAAGTCGCTGATTCCCAGGCCGAAGGCTTCAGCCACAGCCACCGTGCGATCTGTGATGTCAGTCTTGGTTTTGTAGGCGATGTTGATGAAGAATTTGCCTGTGCGTCGATCGTATCTTCTTGCGTATCTGGTGATTCGGAAAAATTCTCGCCTTCTCAATATGCCCTCACCAGCCGCGAATCTAACTCACGTTTCACAGCAGCCGTAACGGCGAGAGCTATCGCCCAAAACTTGTCGTCGTGCGAGCCTTCCGGATGACTGAAGGTGTAGATTTCGCTGCCCTTGCTCTGTTCCCACTGCTCCACGTTCAGCTCAGCCTGCACATCC
>WVZH01000291.1:0-1299 GCA_011772595.1 Anaerolineales bacterium | reverse complement strand
CCATCCCATGTTTCTTGGGTTTGCTGAAGTCAACGCCTTCCAAACCTGGAAACCCGGCTCTTTCGATTTCCTCGTCTATTCCTTTCGTGCCCGTGTGGTCGTAGTAGACGGCTTGGACGCGTCGCCACCGGTCGCACAGGCTTTTTATGTAGGCCATCTGGCTGACGTAGGGCGTTCCAAGTTTGAAGGATTTGCAGTGGACAAGACGGCAAACGTCAGCAACCAGGTCAACAACTGCGATTGCGCCAGGGTCTCTTTCACGCCCCAGATCCCAACCAACAAAGAATTTGCCGCTGATGTTGTCTTCAAACTTGGTAAACTCCAACTCTTCGTTCTGGCATTTGATGATCAAGCTGGAAGGCAAGAACGCCGTCTCATCATCGACAAANNCCTGAGAAGAATTTGAAGGCCTTGTCGAAGCACATTTTCCAGTAGATGCTGTCCTTGTTCCAAGGCGTGGAAGCCACGTTAATGTAGACGGTTCGCGTCAGAGTCATGGGCAATAGCGCGCTCAGCCACAGGTCCTGGTCTTTGCGGATGAAGTTCATTTCGTCTATGCTGATTTTCCGTGGGCCGTGCCCTCGGATTGTGAAGGGCTCCGGGACCTCCGCTAGGATCCGGCTGCCGTTTCTGAAGCGGATGATGGTTTGCAGCTGCTCTTTTATGAGGTGTTCGAAGAGTTCTCGGTCCATCCGCGCCAGATGGTCGTGGAGGCCGCCCTCGCCTTGAAAATAGATCTCTTTGACCTGCTGGTGTTTCGGCATTATAACCAGGATCACGCTGTTGGGATGGGTTGCAGCATAATGTATGTCGTCTCCTGACATCGCCGTGGTCTTTCCTGCTCGCCGACACCACCTCAAAACCCTTAGAGGACGCCTATCCCGCAGAAATTGAGCTTGATAAGGATATGGAGTTATGTGCAGAATCTTCTTGAAGAATTGCACCGGGTCCCGCGGCAGTTTACGCGGGTCAGCCTTTTTTTCGAGGTTTCCGACCCTTTTCTCCAGATTCTTTATCTCGCTTTTGAAGCTGCTCAAGTTTAGAAACCCTCTCCGCCAATTCCGCCAAGATTGTTTTGATTTTGACGGCGTCGTATCCCCTTGCGATGATGTTGATGCTTCTGGCGATGTACGCCGCCAGCTGTGCGCTCTTCATCTCCAGCTTTCCAGGAGGCCCAGGCTTACCCGTTTTGGCTGCATGTTTCTTGTAGACCTCAAGGATGACTTTCAGGTCCTTAATCAGTTCAGCACGGTCTCCCTGCGTGTCGACTCTTCTGAATTTCTTGGTTACCTTTCTAAT
>WVZH01000188.1:326-1241 GCA_011772595.1 Anaerolineales bacterium | reverse complement strand
CTTGTCGTCGATCTTTCCATCGAGGTCCTCGGCTAATCCTAGCCAGATAGTCTGAAAAGGAATGTAGGGAACTGGATTTGCGTTCGCTGCGTTGTGCAGTTCTGTGATGACCTTGACGATGTGGCCTTCGAGGGTGTTCTGTTTGGCGCGTAGCCTTTCGTTCTTTTGGTCCTCGACAAATTTTTCGAGGGTCTCGTGGATGGTTAGGCCGTTGGTGATTTGCAGGAGGGGTTTCCAGAGCTCTTTCAGTCGTCCTTTGATTGACAGGGTTGGGTTTGGCAGCTGCCATTCTCGGCTGAGGAGGCGCCATTTGAGGAGCATGTTGCGGAGGTCGTCGAGGCGCTGGCGGTCTTCGGTGGTGATGTCGGTCCATTCCTTGGGTGGGTAGCCTTCGACCATGGGGATTTCGATGAATCGTTCGCGGAAGCCNNCTGGCGCAGGCTTTGAAGCAGAAGGTGTTGTAGTATTTGATGATGCGGTCGTATTGCGTTAAGAGGGTTCGGGGAACCACGGCGCCTTGCTTGTAGCCTGCCTTGTAGATTTTGATCTTGTCGATGTCTTTGCGGATGCCTTGCACTTCGTCTTCGAGGATGCAGCCGATGGCGTCGACGTCTTCGAGGTAGCCGTAGATGTCTGCGGCGGGAACGGTGACGCCGTACATGGGTCGGTAGCAGAGGACCTTGAGCAGTTGGAGAACCGTGCTTTTTCCACTTTCGTTGTCGCCGTAGACGAAGATGTAGGGGACGGTGAGCAGCTTTTCTTGTTGGTAGCTGAAGAGGACGCAGGCGCTGAGGACGTCTTTCCAGATGGATTCGACGTCGATGAAGCGGTGAAATTCCTCTCGTATCTTCCAGAACAGCGCTTCGCGGTTAGGCACCTTGCCTCTGAAGTAGCCGTAGGGCGTGTAGGGCGTTC
>WVZH01000188.1:0-230 GCA_011772595.1 Anaerolineales bacterium | reverse complement strand
GCTTCGGTTTCGAAGAATCGGCATTGTCCGCAGGTGTCGTTGGCCACTTTCGGCTACCTCTTCTCTAGAATGAAATATGCGCAGGTGTGGTCGGTTGGCAGGATGGTGTTTCGAATCAGTTTGTTGGTGTAGGGATTAGGTGTGTGTTCTACTGTGTAGAGCCACGTTAGGAATTCGTTCCAGGAGTTCACTTCTTTGGGTTTGGTGTTGATTTCGAAGCTGTAGAGCCA
>WVZH01000560.1 GCA_011772595.1 Anaerolineales bacterium | reverse complement strand
GGGGGAAGATAGCTCGACATCGTGATAACCATACCTCCCAGGTTTCGATTTCTAACTGAGATCATCGGTTTCACTGATTCCCATTCATACAAGATTTGAAACACGAATAAATAGGCCGGGCCACCGATGAAAGCAATCCAGCCTGATATGAATGATTTGCGGAAGAAATAAACGGGATTTGTGAGGATACGAAACGGCGTCTTTCATCTTGTACTAAACAGCCTGACTAGTCAGCTGCGCTAGGATTGGAACTGAATGAGATCATCTTCCACTGAGTCATCCGTCTCCCCGGCCTGAATGATTCATTCTGCTTCATGCCTCGAACTAATTCGTGATCCCCTTGCAAACCGATAGTCGAACTTGTTATATCTACCCGTATTAGCTAAAGCGAGAGGGCGGACGGTTGAGCCGATTCCTCAGTATAGGCATTACGTGGAGTAATCTGTTCCTTTTTGGACCGCGCCGGGTATGCCGCTGCAGCCGACGGGCTATCAGCCGCGACTGGGAGGCAGAAGGAGAATGTAGAGTGGACAGATTCTAAAGTAATCAAGTAGAAACACGACTCCGATGGAAGGATGAGGTAGCGAATGAGAAGGATGCTAGCAACGAGTCTGATACTACTGACACTGATGTTCGTCCATTTGCTGGCCCATGGTGGAGATGCTTCTGACACTGGGGCAGAAGCGAACCTTGAGCCTTCGGAGACCAAAACATGGGAGTTCCAGCTGGCTCCTTTCTATGGATGGCTCGTCAGCCTCGACGGTGACGTGACATTGAAAACCAGTACTGCACCAGTAGAGGTCGATTTTGGTGACGTCTTTGACAAACTTGAGGGCGTTTTTACAGTCCATTTTGAGCCATGGTACAAGCAGAAGTGGGGGGGGTTGATCGACTTCAGCTATGTAAATATCGGGGACAGCAAGGGCCCACTTGGTGTTGATGTCAAGGATGTAATAACGGAATTGGGTGTTTTCTATCGATTCTTGGAGCAGGGACCCCATATACTTGAAGGCCTTGGTGGAGTCCGCTACACGGACGTGAGAGTCGACCTAGACATAGCACGCATCCCCGCCGACCTCAACGGGAGCCAGGAGTGGCTCGATCCAATCATCGGTGCCCGTTACAAGTGGAAGATCTCCAGAAAATGGGTGCTTTCCCTCAGGGGAGATCTCGGAGGTTTTGGCATTGGAGACGCATCGGATTTCAGTTGGAATCTCGCAGGCTTAATCAATTTTCAACCTTGGAAGCACGTCTCTTTTTTTGGTGGATACCGGGCTCTTTACCAGGACTATGAGACCGGGAGCGGTTTCAACAAGTTCAAGTGGGACATCCTAATGCACGGACCGGGGCTGGGGGTGAATTTCACTTTCTAGCGATAGCTCCCTCCTTTCAAGCTACTGGTTGAACCGCCGGCATCTGAACCTGTATAGACTAGAAAGCTGAGGCGATTAGTATCTCACAGACCAAGTGAATGGGGATAACAATTATCCAAATTAGAGATAGGAGAGAAATTATGAAAAGAGCAATAGTGTTTTCTTCCTTGTTTGTCATCTTTGCGATGACGGCTATGGTTTTTGGCTCTGGGCTCGTGCTGGCGCAGGAGAAGGGCAAGATCGTCCACGACGCTGAGCACTATATTCTAAAAGCCCAGCATGGCGAGCGCTGGGCGAAAGAAGATGCAAAAATTGATGCAAAGCTCGCGGAGATTCGCAAGAAGAACGGCGGCAAGCCGCCCAACATAGTTGCCATCCTTCTTGACGATCTCGGCACAGGGCATTCTGGCTTTTTCAGGTAAAAAGCCGAATAGAAAAAACTAAGGAGGTAAACCATGAAAAAGATGATGACGGCCATTTTGGCAATGACGATTGTTTTTTGTTTTGTAACAGGAGCGGGATGGGCAGCGGATAAGACAAAACCGAGATCCGGATTTCTTCACGACTACTCTAAGCTTACAGCCAATGATCCGATGAAAATCGTTGAGTGGATCTATATAAAGGAAGATACGGATTGGAAGAGCTACAACAAAGTGATGCTCGATGATGTGGTGTTTTTCATTGCCCAAGATGCAGAGTACAAAGGCTTTGAGGCCAAGGAACTGGCTAGCTTGGGCGAGGCCTTTTGCAAGGCATTCATCATGAACCTTGCAGGCGCTACCGAGTTTACAGATGAACCCGGCCCCGGTGTGCTGCGGATAAGATTGGCCGTAACGAACCTGAAACCCACCAAATCTCTAGCTAGCACGGTGACAACAGTTGTCCCAGTCGGCCTAGCGCTAAGCACAGTAGCGAAAGGTGTTACAGGCTCCCACATTGGAATGGGGAGTGTGGCTGTTGAAGCAGAACTCCTCGATTCCCAATCTGGCGAAGTCCTGGCGGCAATGATCGACGAAAAAATGGGAAAAAAGTATAAAGTACTGAAAAGTACGAGCAAGTGGGGGCATGTCATCGACATATTCAACAAATGGGGACAAACCTTTCGAGCGCGATGGGACAAACGGATGGGTGAATAGCCAATAACTGTCAAAACGGCTATTCTGATTCCAGTAGGCAAAAGACTTCTTCCTTCGAAAAACAATCCTAGCGATATAGATTCGATTACTAGTGGTGATGCGAACAGCAGTGCCGACATAAACGCAGGAGAATCTCACCATATGGTTCTTTTATCAGTATCGGTAAATGCCAAACCGAGTAAACGAAATCGCCTTTATCCACAGGACTTTTTCGACAGTCTCTCTTGTATTAAGTACAATGACCAGTCACCTATGCTAAGATCGGACCCGGATGACATCGACTTTGACCGAGTCATTCGTGCCCCCGGGGTGAATGACCCAGCCTGCTTTTTGCCTTCAATGAGTTTTTCGTTAACTCCTTGCAAGCGCGTGATTGAAGTTAGTATATTCCCTCCTAATGGCTAAAGCTGAGACGACAGACAGTTGAGGTGATCAATATCTCACAGAGCAAGTGAACAGTGAAAACAATTATCCAAGTCATAGAAAGGAGAGGAATTATGAAGAGAGCAACGCCGTTTTGTTTCTTGTTTCTTGTCCTTGCCGTGGCCGCTATGGTTTTCGTCTCCGGGGTGGTGCTGGCGCAGGAAAAGGGCAAGATCGTCCACGACGCCGAGCACTATATTCTAAAAGCCCAGCATGGCGAGCGTTGGGCGAAAGAAGATGCAAAAATTGATGCCAAGCTCGCGGGGATTCGTAAGAAGAACGGCGGCAAACCCCCAAATTTCGTTTACATCCTCCTTGACGATCTCGGCTTCGGCGAAATCGGCATGCCGGATCTCGATGTCATCCGTGGCTACAGTACCCCCCGGATCTCGAAGCTGGCGGACGAAGGCCTCTCCCTCATGCGGATGTATACCGAGCCCAGTTGCACGCCGACCCGTGTGGCCATGATGACCGGACGGTACGCCGCCCGGACAGGGACCAGTGAGGCGAAGGCAGTGGTCGCAGGCGACGGGCTGGCGGCCTGGGAGGTGACTCTCGCCGAAGTCCTGAGCAAAGCCGGCTACGCCACGGTTCATATGGGGAAATGGCACCTCGGCGACATCGAGGAATCCTATGCCACCAACCAGGGCTTTGACTACGCCGAACATCCGATGCACCAACAAGGCCAGATGGCGATCATGAACGAGACCGCTGAGCTCGAGGGCCTGTCGACCGGTCAGTCGAGGAAGTTGCGTGCGGATACCTTCGAACTCGACAAGAGTTTCCGGACGAACCCCAACGCCATGGTGTATGGTGTGGTCGGTGAAAAGGGCGGCCCGACGCGCGAAGTGAACTTTAAGGCCGGGGAGGTCTATACCCAGGAGCACTATAACCGCATGGAAGAGGGCTACAAGCAAGGCGCCCTCAAACAGCTCGAACGCCTGGCCAAGGAAGACAAGCCCTTCTTCCTGCAATACTGGCCGCAACACCCGCTGACGTTCACCCGCAGCGACATCGAGCAAGCGAAGACCCTCAACGGTGGCCCCATTGCGGAGTCGATCGCCAAGGTCGACGGCTGGATTGGTGAGATCCTCGATAAGATTGAAGAACTCGGCATCGCCGAGAACACGGTTGTCATGGTGATGGGCGACAACGGTCCCTTCATGCAATACGTTGACAAGAGCGGTGCCTCCGACCGAATTTACCGCGGGGGCAAGGCCGAGCACCTCGAGGGCGGCGTCCGCGTCAACGCCTTCATTCGCTGGAAGGGCGTACTGGAGCCCGGATCGCGTGCCCAGGACATCGTCCACGTTTCGGATTTTTTCACGACTACCGCTCGCCTGGCCGGCGCCGAGGAGCACATTCCCACCGATCGCCTGATCGACGGAGTTGACCAGACGCCCGTGCTATTTCTCGGAGAGACCCATGGTCGTCGCGATTATGTTTTCATCTATGAGGGACCGACGCTCCGTTCCATCGTCAAACAGCAGTACAAGTTTCATCTGCCGCTGCCCGGTGCGAACCCCATAGGCGCACCCATTTTCAATCTTTACAAGAATCCGCGTGAAGACCGGCCCCAGGACGCGATTCAATACGGCGTGGGCTTTGGCGGGAACTTCGTGGCGATGCTGAAGCGTCATTTGGCGATGAAGCAACAGTATCCGGACCGTGAGCCGGGTCGCGACCTGCCCTATGGCGGTATCGAGAACCTCCGTCCGGAAACCAAGGCTCTGGTGAAGTCCATGGCCGCGTGGATGAAGCCAATGGGTAAGTAAGACTCTGAGCTTCAGTTATAGGCGTACTACGTTCGCCCATTTCCCGAATACGCCGCCGCGCACCGGATGTAAACTTCTTTTCATTGCGGACAGCGATGATCGATGGACCGTGCCCTTCGGTGGGGGCATCGGCCGGTTGATTCGCATAGGGAACCAACCCGTAGACCTTAAAGTCCAGGCATTCTGGAATGCCGAGAAGCCCGAGGGCGGTGCGGACTGGACTATCCAACTCCAACTGAAAATGCTCTTTCCGAAGTAGGTATATTGGCGGCCACTCGTTTACCTCAAGTTTCGAATTCTCTCAAGAAACTCGACGGAATTTGATAAGTTACTGATAGCTATGAGGAAAGAGGGTTTTAGTGGGGAGCTGGAAA
>WVZH01000393.1 GCA_011772595.1 Anaerolineales bacterium | reverse complement strand
CCATTCGCCAAGACAACCCTTGAGTTTGTACCGGATAAAGCCGGCCAATTTGGCTTCGCCTGCGGCATGAACATGCTGCACGGCACTCTTATTGTTGATGAAGACGGTGCCAAGGCAAATGTGACTCCCGAAATCACTGAGGTAATCCCGTCTGCATCAACAAAGGAGCATGTTCACGAGCACGAGCATGCCCAGGCTGTAGGCGTGGGGCCTACCATGCCGGTAGGCAAGACAGAGCAGGTTGAGTTTGCCCTTATTGGCGGCGGGGTTACTTGCCCGACATGTGCCGTCAATATCGAAACAGGACTTAGCACTCTTCCCGGCGTTGACGATGTTAAGGTAAATTTCGGCGCCGAACGCATTACCGTCAGCTATGACCCGGGGCAAATCACACCGGAAAAGATGCAGGAGATAATCGAGAACACGGGATACAAGATTAGTATGCGTAGTCAGCCTGGTGTTCAAGAGACGGAAGATAAAGAAGCTGCCGAACGGTCTGCCGAACGCAAAGACCTTACCCGGCGCGTCGCTATAGGAGCGATTCTCACCATACCGGTGGTTTTTGCCGTGATGACACACGAATTTTTCAATCCGGCGTGGCTGCCGGAGTTCCTTATCAATCGCTGGTTACAGTTGGCACTTATTACTCCTGTGATGCTATATGCCGGCTGGCCGATACACCGCACCGGCTGGCTGACACTACGCCACCGCACTGCCGATATGAACACGCTTATTACTATCGGCACTATTGCCGCCTTCGCATATAGCCTGGTAGTTACTATAGCTCCTAATGTGCTTCCGGAAAACCTTCGCGCTGTTTACTACGAGGCGGTTGGTGTCATCATTACTCTCATTATGCTGGGGCGCCTCCTTGAAGCGATCGCCAAGGGCGGTACCGGCGAGGCCATTCGTAAACTCATCGGTCTCCAGGCAAAGACGGCCCGGGTGTTACGTGACGGTAAAGAGGAGGATATCCCGATTGAGCAGGTACAACTGGGGGATATCGTTATCGTCCGTCCCGGGGAAAAGGTGCCGGTGGATGGCGAGATTATCGAGGGACGCTCCACATTGGACGAATCAATGGTTACCGGAGAGAGCCTACCGGTCACGAAGGGAGAAGGTGATACCGTTATCGGCGCTACCATCAACCAGACCGGGGCTTTCCGTTTCAAAGCTACAAAAGTCGGCAAGGATACTATGCTTGCGCAAATAATTCAGTTGGTGGAGCAAGCCCAGGGCTCCAAGGCTCCTATCCAGCGCCTGGCCGACCTTATTGCCAGCCGCTTTGTACCCATTGTCATTTTCATTGCCATTGCGACTTTCATTGTCTGGTTTAACTTTGGGCCGACACCAGCTCTCATTTTCGCCCTAGTAAATGCAGTGGCAGTACTCATTATTGCCTGCCCGTGTGCCCTTGGCCTGGCCACGCCACTCTCCATCATGGTTGGCACTGGTAAGGGAGCCCAGAACGGTATCCTCATTCGTTCTGCAGAAGCTCTGGAAACGGCACACAAACTTAATACCCTGGTGCTGGATAAAACCGGCACAATAACAAAAGGGCAACCTTCACTTACAGACGTGGTGCCTACTAATGGCAACAATGCCGACGAATTACTGCGACTGGTAGCCTCGGCAGAACGCTCCTCGGAACACCCGCTTGGGCAGGCTATAGTACAAGGTGCCGAAGACAAAGGTATGAAGCTAACAGAACCTGGTGAATTTGAATCGGTCACCGGAAAGGGGATCAAAGTATCTGTTGATGGTAAAAAACTGCTGGTGGGTAACCGCCGGCTTCTGGATGATGCCAGGATAGCAACAGCCGACCTGGAGAAAGAAGCAGAAAGACTCGCAGCTGAGGGTAAAACGTCCATGTTTATAGCTGTCGATGGCAAACCGGCGGGTGTGGTTGCCGTGGCGGATACAGTGAAAGAAGACTCTGCTGCTGCTATCGCCACCCTGCGCAAACTTGGTATTGAGGTAGTTATGATTACCGGAGATAACCAACACACCGCCGGGGCTATTGCCAAACAGGTTGGTATTGAGCGAGTTCTGGCCGAGGTACTACCTCAAGACAAAGCGCTAGAAGTAAAACGACTTCAGGGTGAAAACAAGTTAGTGGGAATGGTCGGTGATGGCATCAACGATGCCCCGGCTCTAGCACAGGCTGATATCGGCATCGCCATCGGCACTGGCACGGACGTAGCCATCGAGGCTGCAGATATCACTCTCATTTCAGGTGAATTGAAAGGAGTTGCAACTGCTATTACCTTGAGCCGTGCTACGATGCGAAACATCCGACAGAACCTAGTCTTTGCCTTCCTCTACAACACCATCGGCATCCCGGTAGCAGCGGGCGTGCTTTATCCGCCCTTCGGAATATTGTTAAGCCCTATGATCGCTGCTGCAGCGATGGCGTTGAGTTCTCTTTCAGTAGTCACCAACGCCAACCGTCTGAGAGGTTACAAGCCCACGGCACTCGTCAAACCATCGGCAGTCTCTGCGGGTAAACCCAGGGTTGAAATAAGTGAACATAAGACTGAAAAGGAGGAGGAAATGGCTACTGTAAAAGATCCAGTTTGTGGTATGGACATTGATCCTGATGGCGCTGCTGCCAAGATGGAGTATAAAGGAAAGACTTACTACTTCTGTTCTACCGCTTGTCACGATAAGTTCGAAGCAGAACCTGAGAAATACGTACCAAATTAACAATAACTATATGCTAACAAATCATTGGTTTAACCAAGTTTGCAAGAATGATGGCCAGCTTGTACTAGTGTGTTTCACTTTAGGGTAAACTGATAAAGAGCCTCGTATTGCAGGAAAAGCCCCCCAATCTGGGGGCTTTTCCTTTTGATTTTATACATTAGGTAGCCTCCGGAGGGATGATAAACGTGCTAGTTCTTGAAATTTAACCTTATGACTTTTTGTTGGATGATGAAGGTGTAAA
>WVZH01000389.1 GCA_011772595.1 Anaerolineales bacterium | reverse complement strand
GAGAAAGGGATCGAGAACGTCAAGGATAGTCCGAATCGACTCGATGCGGCCAAGAAGCTATTTCAGGCCGCCGGAGCTGAGTTGAAAGAGTTCTACCTTGTGCAGGGCCGATACGACATTGTCGTCCTCAGCGAGGCACCAAATGACGAAACAGTGGCTAAGATAGCCCTGGCTCTGGGTTCGAAGGGCGCCGTCCGAACGGAGACCCTTCGCGCCTTTACAGAGGATGAATACCGAAAGATCATCGCCGCTCTACCCTGAGCAGTTGTTAGGCCACCTTGTTAGAAGTCCTTAATGCACCTTCCTCGAACCCATCGTAGGGACGTAGCACGCATGGGGTTGCGACCCTCACTCTCTTGTCTTTCGATTTCCGATGCAAATATTGCATACAAGGGATGGGGCAGAACCGTTTATGTCATCTTGTATTGGTCAAAATCGGAGCGTTGGGATTCAAGATCTGAAATGAATATTTGAACTTATTTGAGGGGTGACAAAGGCAGCATCTAGCAGACATCACAACCTTTTTGGTTAGGCGAAAAGTGCAGATAAGTTAGAGATACCTAAATTGGTAACGCCCGCGTTAACCAGCGACTGCAAAGCAGACAAGTTCAACGCCTTGTTAGATAGCTCAAACTGCTGCGACCTCCGGGATAAAACACCTGATCCTTCATTTCATGTGGTCAAGAAAAACCGCGATAGCTTCGTTGACCTTGTCCGGGTGCGTGACCGGCCCCATGTGTCCGAGACCGGGCAACTTGACAACTTTTGCATGCGGCAACAGACTGTGGAGCACGCGAACAACGCCACGAGCGGCTGCAGTTGATTTCTCGCCGGTCAGCAAGAGCACGGGCATGGGGAGAGCAGAGATCCTGGCTGAAGAAAGAGGTTTATCGAACGCAGTTTGCCATTCTAACCGAACCTTTTTCATTCTTTTAGCGATCGATAATCGGCTGGTTTCCGGGGTTTTCCGCCAGGCGCCAGGACCCATCCAATAGTCGAAGAAGCGTTTAGCAGCCAAATCGAGATCGCCGATGTCGACGAGATGGCTGGTCTCGTCCCGGATGGCCAATATCTCGCGGCCAGCCCGATTGGTCGATTCGTTAACAAATAGAAGGAAGAAACAGGTCGGTTCGTATAGCGTGAGCGATGCGATTCTCGCAGGGTCGTCCAGTGCAAGCTTGAGTGCAATAAGCCCACCGTAAGAATGACCGATGAGATGGAACTTATCGGCGTCCTTCAAAATGGGCGCCATTAGCGCGACTTCATCTTCGAGCAGAAGCTCTCGCGTTCCAGGCCACGCTGGGCTCTTCCCATAACCGTATAGGTCCATTGCGACCACGTGGTAGCGGTCCGAGAGCGCATCCATGAGTGAGCGCCATTGGCCGGATGAACTTGCACTCGAATGAACGCAGACAACGGTTGATCCCGTTCCTTCTTCACAGAAATACGCGATCGCATTCGACATTTCGGTTTTCTCCTTTGGCGGTCACAGATTTTGAGAGTAGTGTGGATCCGATTGATAGGGAGATATTTCGAAATAGTAAGAGGTATTCTGACTTTCCGTATGCTATATGCCACTATGTGGTATACTTAATGGTTTCAATTTTGAATGTCAACAAATATATATAAACTACTTGGAAATAATCTTCTATAGTTGAGATACTTGTCATTATCATAGTGTGGCGTCAACTTGTGATATATTGAGAATATCACAAGCGGGACCTAACTTGTTATTTTGGGCCACTATCCGGAATCTCCTGGCTCTCCAGATACGGAATGGAGATTAAAACCCCACAGATCAAAGCGAGCATCACCTCGAAGAGGGTTGCTAGTACTTCTAAGAAACTGTCGACCTCAATTCCTGATTTTGAATGAGTTCGTATCCCAGAAGTCGCGCTCCAATCGGCCCTTACGCCAGGGAAGAGGCAGTTTCTTACGCGTATAACGTACACCGCGGTGGAGGTGTGCGTCCTTTGCTAACGAGACTGTCGAAAAAGTCCAATTCTGGCATTTTGGCAAAATTGGCTTGTAATAATTT
>WVZH01000519.1 GCA_011772595.1 Anaerolineales bacterium | reverse complement strand
GCTATTGACAGATATCCGTCTATCTGGTATAATCTAATTAGTTGAGGCCTGGTCATAAATCGGTAAGCCGCGCCGGGGCTTGACTCAGCGCGGCTACCCCCGTATCATTGTGGTTGCGACATCTCACAACGATAGGAGGCAACCCAATGATACACCAAGACTCGCTTCTTGTCACGTTGGTCAAGCTGGTCGATCGCATACCTATGCCCCCGCCGCCGACCAAACGGGGCCGGGGTAGGCCAAAGTTCTACCCGGATCGCTTGTTCTTGAAGTCCTTGGTCATCATGATCGTGCGTCACTTGCATAACGTGCATGAGCTACTCTCTGTGCTGGAACAACCGACGGCTGAGATGCAAACCCTTCGGGCGTTGCTGACTGAGAAGGGACGTTACCCTTCCCGCCGAACCTGGGAGCGGCGTTTGAAAGGCCTGCCAGCCAGCCTGCCGGCCCAAATTGGCTGTCTGGGGCGCTATCTCGTGGCCTTGATCCAGCCTTGGGCCACCTGCGGACGGGCCGCCGCCGCAGACAGCACCACGCTGCGGGCCAAGGGCGGCGTATGGCACAAGAAAGACCGGGAAAAGGGAATCGTGCCCCATACTTCGATTGACACCGAAGCCCACTGGACCAAGTCGGGCTGGCACGGTTGGGTGTATGGCTGGAAGCTGCACATCGTGACAACCGTAGCCGCAGTGTGGATTCCCCTGGCGGCTGCCCTCACCCCAGCCAACGAGGCGGACAATGAGGTGGCCCCAGCCCTCATTCAGGAACTGCCAACAGACGTGCGCTACCTGCTGGGCGACATTCACTACAATGCGCCCAACGTCCGCCAGGCTTGGGAGTCCTTTGACCGCTTCTTGGTCGTCCCCCAGTATGGACCTTATCCCCATACCGATATTGGCAAAGAAGTGCGTCGCATCTTCCACAAGTTGCGCTCCACAGCCATCGAGAACTTCAACGAGCAGTTCAAAGGCATCTTCGATGGCCACGGCCAAGTGCCTACCAAGGGCTTGGTCAACACGCAGCGGTTCGCCCTGGGGGCCATCTTTGTCTATCAACTTGCCTTGTTGTATCGGTTCGAGCATGGCCTGGACCTGCGGGTCGGCCTCAAAGCTTTCCTGAAGGCTGCCTGACGAAT
>WVZH01000584.1:198-1188 GCA_011772595.1 Anaerolineales bacterium | reverse complement strand
TAAACGCTACCAGCCTCACCTCCTACGCTCCGTTCACGGAGCAGGTGGAGTCCACAATAGACAACACTGGAGGCTGGGTACACATGGAATATACCGCGTCTGAGCTGTTCTCGACGGTTGATCCAAAGCCGATTGCAAGAGTCGACTTCAACGTCACAGGCTTTGGAGATTCGCCGCTGGATCTGCGGGACACAAAAATCAGCGACGTAAAGGGACGACTTGTTCCCCTTATCGAAGGTGACGGCAACTTCCGAAACCTCTTGTTCTCTCATGACCTAAGTGTTTTGATAGAGACGCCTATTCAGATATATTTTGGAGATTCATCCCTGCTAAATGTAACCGTGTACAACTATGGCGTGGGCAATGAAACAGATGTAGAAATACGCCTGCTAATCAACGGCACTTTAGAAGACTCTACCTTCATCTCTGAGTTGCTGTCTCTCGATTCTTACCCGTGGAGCTACCAGTGGACTCCAGCAACCACCGGCGTATACAACATCACGGCTTATGCGCCTCCCGTGGCCGGTGAGCAACATACAGGAGATAACGATGCCTCAGGCACTGTCAAAGTAGTGATCGTAGAGCCAACTGCCTTCTTCAATGTCTTGCCTCTCAACCCACTCGAGGGTGGAATCGTGACCTTTGACGCTTCCGCGTCCACTGCGGTGGAAACCACAATAGCCAGCTTCAAATGGGATTTTGGGGATGGCAACGTTACCACCGTCACTTTCCCAATCATAAGGCACACCTACGCCCAGAATGGAGCCTACACTGTAACCCTAAATGTCACGGATGAAAGAGGTGCATCCGATGTGCTTGAGAAAACCGTGATCGTTTACAGTCGTGATGTTGCCGTAGTTAGTGTTGTTCCATCCTCAACAGAGGTCAACGTTGGAGACTCCGTGTCCATCAACGTGACCGTTACCAATCAAGGCGATTTCGGAGCCGAAACCTTCAACGTCATCACTTACTACAACGACACAACAATAG
>WVZH01000584.1:0-125 GCA_011772595.1 Anaerolineales bacterium | reverse complement strand
GTGCAGGGAGAAGCCGACACAGCCGACAACCTTCAGACCGTCGAGGTTACTGTAGGCAAGGAGGCTGAGCCTGGGCAGGATTATACTTTGTATATCGTGGCTGCTGTGGTTATAGTGGTCGTCGT
>WVZH01000326.1:249614-249951 GCA_011772595.1 Anaerolineales bacterium | reverse complement strand
AAAAACAGCCGACTTCGATGGGATTGGAGTATTTTGCTTCCTTCGGTAATTGGGCTTATTTACTGGTTCTTTACTGCACCCGACCCATGGTTTGCGCATGCGCATTTTTTTATTTGACCGCAATAAGCTCCTCAGTCTTGGTACTCTCTAGATTCCGGAACCTTCACAGCGGCCGCTTGTTTTTCGCCGTCATCGTTGTTGTATTTGTGGCCAGCAATCTTCTTTATCTTGTCTATCCCGTTATCCATAAATGGCAAATAGTATACATTTCGACTTCTGGGTGGCATCCGGTCCAAGAGGTGTCACTTTTAAAGAGGGTAACGTCCTCAGGGTTATC
>WVZH01000326.1:248631-249568 GCA_011772595.1 Anaerolineales bacterium | reverse complement strand
TGCACGATAGTTTGTGATCTGGAAATATCGAAAGAACAGTGTGAGACGTTTCGCGCATTTTAGGGTAAGATTCTGCATCACTGGAGGTTGATCGGTGAGAGGAGAACGCTTTGGTTGCCCATTTTGTGGTGAACTCATTCAATCACGAGTTCTTGATTGTCCTCATTGCCGAGAGTCACTAGAACCTCCAAAGCGAGAAATGGTGCTTGCGGATCAGATGGAAGACAAAGGGTTACCCGAAGGTGAGTGGAGTGAATTCTACCGAGCCTACTTGGGTGGGGCCGAATTGAGGGGAGCTTGTCTTGGAGGAGTGGATCTCTTCGACGCCGACCTCGTTGCGGCCGATTTGCGAGGGGCGGATCTTGGCAGCGCCAATCTGAGCGGGGCGGATATGAGTGGGGCCGATTTACGAAGAGCCAATCTTCGCGGGGCAGACCTATCAGACACGGATCTTAGCGGAGCAGATATGGGTGGAGCATTTCTGGGCGGGGCGATACTTGAAGGAGCGATCTACGACGGCTTCACGATCTGGCCGGATACCTACGATCCTATTGGCTCAGGAGCCATCCACATAGCAACAAATCAGCGAGATCGAAACGACACGAAGAAGTGAACGACGGAGTTTGTAGGTGTGCTATCCTCGGCACACCCATATCATCGCAAGCATTTCAGAATCAAATAGTGCTGGTTTCTTGACGAACGACCATACGGCTACTGCCCATGGAAGCGGAAGAGTTCTTTGCTCAAATCTACAAACTCGGGATTAATCCCTGCGTGGATGTCCCTACGCGGGTGAGTGAAGCTTTCGGCGTTCGAGGAAACGTACCTGTCGTGGGGACATTGAACGATGTAGAGATCCGGTCGACGCTCGTCCCTATCGGCGGGGGGCGGCATCGCTTGTACATCAACACAGATATGCGAAAGCGAGCCAACGTCG
>WVZH01000326.1:236471-248502 GCA_011772595.1 Anaerolineales bacterium | reverse complement strand
CTCGGATTGATAGTACTCCCAAATAATCGTGAATGAGAACAACCCGACTGATCCAATGGCTCCACTTCAGAATGAGCGTGAAAAGCTGATCGAGGAAACTACGAGATTCGAACGCCTGCTCGAAGATCCTCAGCTATCAGCAGAGGAAATCCAAGTCTCCATCGAGGAGTTGCGTGCCATTAGGAGGAGATTACACGAAATTGATCTCAGGGCGATGGGGAAGGAATGTGATTAAAGCGCTTGAGTTAGGGCAGTTCAATTGATGAAAAAGCTCAAGCTCGCGATAGCCTTACGGTCGTATCCAGCTCAAGTTCGCAAGATTGCGATTCGCTGATAGAGATCAGTGCCTATAATGCGTATACAGCACTGAGAGGAGCCCCCTTGATGGATTTTTCAAGGACAGTTACAGACGGCGCCATCCTCTCCTTAATAGCTTCCATATATCTGTTTTCAATTCTCAAGATCAATGCTCGTCTTTTGCTGCAAGATTACCCAGAGGAGATCAGAAGATCTGTTCCCCCTAAGACGGATGAAGAAAAGCAATTGTCGGTTGCTTTTGGTATTCCCTTCCTAGCTATATTGATTGCCGTTCCCTTTCTTTCAACGCTTAAGATAAAGTATCAAATTGGAGACGAACTTTCCTTCGCAATGGCCTCCCTTCACGCTTTCGGGATCTTGCTTACCTTCAACCTCATCGATTGGTTGGTCCTAGATTGGCTTGTATTCTGCACGATCACGCCGAGGTTTGTTGTCATACCGGCTAAGGAGGGGATGGCCGCCTATAAAAACTATGTCTATCATTTCAAGGGATTTCTCATTGGAACGGCTCTGTCGATTGTCGTTGGGCTAATCATTGGGGCCGTCATCCTGGTTATTTAATATGCCAATTATTACCGCAAACGGAATCGATCATTACTATCAGGTCGCCGGACAAGGTGTGCCACTGGTTCTCGTGCATGGCGGCTTCGTAGACCTTCATATGTGGGATCCACAAGTCGATGCCTTCTCTAAGCGCTATCGAGTGATTCGATATGATCTACGCGGTCACGGGAGAACGGGAGCCTCCAAAACGTCAAAGTACTCGATTGAACTGTTCGCCGATGACTTGAAAGCCTTGCTCGATGCATTTAGTATCGAGAGGACGATACTCTGCGGACTCTCCTTGGGAGGGATGATCGCCCAAAGCTTCACGGTGAAATATACATCGCGGGTGCACGCTTTGGTGCTCTCGGACACCGCAGTCTCCGTGAAGCTTACCCTCTCAGATAAACTGCAAAGATACGTCCTTTTTCCCAAATGGCTGATGCAGCTCACAATACGCTCATTGGGTGTAGAGCGATTTGTACGTTTCTCCTTTTGGCTAGCAAAGGTCACTCGAAGTGAGGATTGGATCGGAAAGGACGAGGTCACCAGAGCATACATTACAGAGACGATGCTCCGGATGGAAGAAACCGAGTACCTAAAGATCTATGGCGCCATCTACGATTTTGACCTACTGGATTTGAGCAGAATTGATGTTCCCACATTGGTGTTGAATGGCGAGCATGAGTCAAGGAGTGTCGTTCGCCATGCTGAGGAGATCGTCAGGCGTGTCGAGCGGTCTGAAATGAAAGTCGTCCCGGATGCGGGACATACTTCGAACATGGAGAATGCACCTGCGTTCAATGCAATGGTTGAGGAATTCCTGAACCGCTCCATTTATCTGGATTGATGAAAAGGAAGCAATGAGTGCCCCTGTATCAATGCTGAGGCTCTTGAGTCAATTTGCCATCATTATCGCAGTTATTTTTCTGTCGGCTGGCACCTTNNCGTCGTGGTCATTCGGATCGACGATGAATTTATCGAAAATCGAACGAGGATTGACGAGAGAACCAAGGGTTGGGATAAGCTGTTGGCGGGGATCTTGAGGGTATTAAGCCCGGCGGGACTCCTCATGATCGCTGGTTTGGACCATCGCCTTAAATGGTCACCACGTATACCGATGACGGTGCAACTTCTTGCCCTGCTTTTATCCGCCATTGGGTACGTGATCAGCATCTGGGCCGTTTCGGTCAATAGGCTTTATTCGGGCTTCGTGCGTATTGAAGGTGATACTGTGGTTCAAGTTGGACCCTATAAATATGTTCGTCATCCTGGATACGCGGGCTCTATACTCGTACACTTAAGCATCCCAATATCCCTTGGGTCCATCTGGGCTCTTATGGTCGGGATTCTCTCTTCAATGTTGATTTTCGTGCGGACGACGCTTGAGGATCACGCACTGATCGAGGGGTTGCCGGGATATAGCAAATACACTGAACGAGTGAGGTATAAGCTATTTCCTAGAATTTGGCAGCTAGAAGCAGGGGTAATTCGTCAAGGGTGTGTTAGTCGTCGTCCTAATTACAAACATGGATTGCAGATGATCCACTAGGTCGATATAGGATTGGCAAGTTCAACAAGATGGGCAAGCCAATTGCTGCCTAATGAATGTCAGGAACGATGGATCGGATATGGGCTTTGAGAATATGAGATACGGGGCAGCCGCGGTCATCCAGAATGAAGTGGGCGAGGTGCTCCTGGTTAAGCATGCCTATGGACGTCTAAATTGGGAGCTGCCTGGCGGAGAAGTCGAGTCGAATGAGCATCCTTTTGAGGCTGTTGTGCGGGAGGTTCGCGAGGAGACAGGTTTGGATGTTGTCGTTGAGCGCATGAGTGGAATCTACCACGAAATTGATGCGGGCTTCTTTCACTACGTATTCCTTTGTTCTCAATCTGAGGAGAGTCAAGAACCATCACCGAGTGATGAAGAGATTTCCGAATGCAAATATTGGTCGATAGGATCGTTTCCTCGCCCAATAAGCGAATTCACAATCCGTCGAATTGTAGACGCAGTAGCTGGTAAGTTCTCACCACTTCCGGTTACGATCTCCACACGGAATTGGATTGAATAATCGCTCTTTACCGACCGGCCTTGGAATGAAGATGCGCCGTGTATGTTGATTGCAAAAAAGGCGGTGTCCAATGTTGCAATCGATCTCCGACGAAGGCATTCTCCATCAACGACTTTGTACGTGGAAGTCGCAAGAAATGTGCATTGATTGTAATATCTCTGGGCAACTGATGTGCCGCTATGACCGGGGAGATTTATTCAAGTTTTTGCTGGCGTTTCTACCATTTGGCGCGTCGGTTGTGGTCGGATTTATCCGTGGTGGTTATGGTATTTATCTGCTCGGCTGGTTAGTTTATTGGGGATTATTTTTCTTCATTTGGGAAGCTCGTGTGCTGTGTAGGCATTGCCCTTATTGGGCGGAGGAGAGGAAAGTCCTGCATTGCCATGCGAATTATGGGGTGCTCAAGATTTGGGCTTATGATCCGTCGCCATTGAGCAAGGGGGAGAAGGTGCAACTCATAGTGGGAATGCTCATCTTCGTTGGGTATCCGTTTGTTTTCTTGCTCATGGGAAAGCAGTACCTTCTCACACTCGTTGCGCTTGGCGCCGTGCTTCTTAGCGGGTATAACCTGCGAAAGAATGCTTGCCCCAGATGCATCAACTTCTCCTGTCCACTGAACACCGTTCCGAAACCAATTGTCGATTCGTATTTACGACATAATGCGATCATGCGGGAGGCCTGGGAAGCCAGAGGGTACCAACTGGGACCATACGGCGATTTTGCATAACTTTCGGCGGGAGTTGGGAAACCAGGAAATGCACCGGGCAGATCACCAACCCCAGTACATCCTGGTGAATGTGCGCGATCCTTCAAGCCACAAGCTGCATAGAACCGGATACTCACTCTTGAATCCTGTCTCCAGATGTTCTAATCTAATCATATAGTTACGGGATTCACTCTTGCCTCATCCCGTGACGAATTTAGTCCTCTCTTAATTGGAGGCAAAGGAGGAGTGCCATGGCAAAAGATTTGGCCATATCCCTCGAGGACCGTCCGGGTTCCTTGGCGACGATGGGCGAAGCCCTAGGTGAGGCAGGCATTAACATCGAGGGTTTTTGTGGCGTCACCGCGGAAGGCAAAGGCCTTATCCACATACTCGTGGAGGAACCTGAGAAAGCTCGCCAAACACTCGAGGCCGCAGGTATCGAGGTTACGGGTGAGCAGGACGTTGTGGTCGTGGAATTGGAAGATCGACCGGGGGTTCTTGGTGAGGTCGCTAGGAAATTGGCATCCGGTGACGTAAATATTCAGCTTTCCTACCTTGCCACCTCAACGCGTCTCGTACTTGGCGTAGACGACCTGGAGAAGGCCCGGGAGATTCTGGCACCATCGTAGTACTCCTGACCGACAAGATCTAAATATAAAAGACTGCGTGCTGTCTGATTTTCTTCTGTAACTCGTTTCGTCTTGCTTTGCGAACAGGGTGGAACTTACGACTTTATGAAAGACAAGCACTACGTCAACGCGCCAACCGCTGGAAAACCTTCCAGCACGCTTGCTTGAGTCCATGTGTTTCCCGGATTGCCTAGGGTAGGGTAGGAGATCGATCTGGTAACCGTGGATCAGAATTGAATGATTAAGAGGGACCTATGACCCATCCATTAGTTACTCAACTCCGCTTTGCGCGTAGCGAGTTCGTGCGTTGTATACAGGGTGTGCCCACAGAAGATTCGCAAAAGCGATTGTGGCCCATGAATTGTCTGAGTTGGATCGTCGGCCATTTAGCCGGCCAGGAGCACTATTTATGGGTCCAATTGGCTCAAGGGGAGAACATTGCCCCGAATTTATACAAGCTCGTTGGATATGGCCAGCCTGCGAGCACGCCAGATTGGAATGAGATGTGGGAACACTGGCGTAATATTACAAGTCTGGCAGACAAGTATTTGGATGCAATTACGGAAGATGTTCTTAGCGATCATCTGGTGTGGCAAGGCGAAGATGTCTCGGAGGATGTGGGAACATCGTTGCTCAGGAATATCTACCATTGCTGGTTTCATCTAGGTGAAGCGCACGCGATTCGGCAAATGCTGGGTCATCAAGATCTGCCAGATTATGTTGGCTCGATGTGGGAAGTACGACATTGAAGAGAACGTGCTTGAATAGGATCGCTATGCTGTAGACACGACTGGAACGCTAAATTGGCTCGACGCCAAGATTGTGCTATGTTGAGAGTGCGCAGATCTTCTCACGGCGAAATTTGATCTCGACTAGGATCTTTTTCGAGGTTCGAACATGGATGCAGGTTTTAAACTCTTTTCCGTTGATAGCACGAATGTTGAGAAACAAGGCTTCTTTTGTTACAGGGGCAAGCCAAAATCAGAGGGATAGATGACAGTCTTCTATTCAGATCAATGTCCATACACCCCTGATACTGTACAGTTTGCACTTATGGTGTTCAAGGAACGAGGAATCAGTACGCAAACCGTGAAGTTTGGAAGCAGCGAGCAGTTGAGAGCCGAGTCACCTTCAGCGTACGGTGTGTTCGGGATTGTATACAACGGCAGCCTGTTTTCGTCCCACTACTTGGGCAAGAAGGAGATTCGGCGACTTGACGAGGACTTGCTCGCCTGATTGTTCGGAGGTCAGAAATGTGTGAATTTTGCACCGAACATGGAGAAGGAAAGAAGTGGTATCTTCAAATGAGAAATTATTCAGCGGAGCTACTGCATGAGCAACTCTCCTCTGAACAATTTGAGTTCGCAGGTGCCGATACGCGTGTTGAATGGTTGAATAATTTCATTGACAGTTTCGTCATACCTGCAACAGGTTTCGTAACCGAGACAAGTAGTGCTACAGATGTGGAAGCTCAATCAACAGTTGAACAGCACGTGCTCCAACCTTCCGTGGATGAGATTGTGAGGCGAAGAAAGATCGTGCACTTCGGACAAGTGTTACCCATCGAGGACGTTGAAGAGGTTATAAACATTGTCGATTCCATCACACGACTCCCGTGCGGATGTCGATATATTCATACGGGCAAGTCGGATAAACGTTATTGCTTTGGTTTAGGGATGGATATGAGAGGGATTTTGGGGAAATATCCAGAGGCGTCATCTTCCTTGGAAGTTCTTGACAAGGAAGAGACCAAGGCGATCTTCCGAAAATACGATCAAGAAGGGCTTATGCACAGTATCTGGACTGGCGTAACCCCCTATGTGATTGGCCTATGCAACTGTGACCGAGATTGTGATGCATACAAACATTACATTGAACGAGGTGGGAGTCCAAGGTTTTTCCGTGCGGAATACGTGTGCCGGATTGATTGGAATCTTTGTAATGGGTGCAAAACGTGCATGAGCCAGTGCCAGTTTGGCGCTCAATTCTACTCATCGACGTTGGGGAAAGTGTATATCTCGCCGGAAAAATGTTTTGGGTGTGGGGTATGTAGAGCTGCATGTCCGCATGACGCCATCACCCTTATCCCCAGGGATGAGAGTAAAGAAGCGGCAAACATATGGTAATGCGATAGTCAGTGCTTAGGTTGAAGTGGGATCCTTAAAGTTATGTGAATTACGAAAGGACCATATCATGTCCCAAGAGGGTCACTATTCTGTTGAGGAGAAGGAAGAGTCAGCGGACTTGGAAAATAAAGCTGATGAGCCTGATTATTCAGGACCGGAGCGCAGATCTGGGAAGGATAGACGGTCAGGAAAAGATAGGAGAATATCTGACGATCGCGATTATGATGGACCTGAGCGCAGAAGTGGGAAGGAACGGCGTTCCGGGAAAGACAGGAGAAAGTCAACGTAGTTGATCTTTACCTGATCCTGGACAATAAATGAACGCCGGTCGATCAAGCATATTACCCTATCAGGTTTGTGGGACCGAGGTCGAGGGAATTCTGAGTACTGGCTTCGAGCAAAATGATAAAAATCGCAGAACGATATGTGAAAACGGCTTTTATCCTCTTGGGAATAACCTTCGTCCTTTGGGTTACGGCACTACTTTTTATCTTTCGTGTAGTCAACATATTCGACGCTTACCTGATGAAGTTTCCAGGGCCTCTTGTCATATGGGGGACAATGGTAATTTGCCCCCTTGTGTCGATGCTTTTGGGCATGAGGATGATTCGGCTTCAGCAACGAGCGGACCTTGGCTGGATCTTCACCGGCATCGGTGGGCTGTTCTTGCTCGCGTTTGCCGTCGTGATTGGAGTCCCCATGATTGACGATGCGATGACGCCGGGGCCTGAGAAAAATCCGAGCACACCGAGAGTGGTGGAGCCCCAGGTAGGTTTGCCCGTATTTCCCGGCGCTGAAGGATTTGGAACACGCACCGTCGCCGGCCGAGGAGGCGTTGTGATCGAGGTGACTTCACTGGCCGATGATGGCCCCGGATCGCTCCGCGCCGCACTTAACGTTTCCCAACCACGTATTATCGTTTTTCGAGTTGGGGGTACTATCGAGCTCCAGTCGGAATTGCATATTCGCCATCCGTTTGTAACGGTCGCCGGTCAAACGGCGCCTGGGGGCGGGATTTGTATCAAAGGCGCGGGAATCACGATCACGACACATGACGTTCTTATCCAGCATCTCCGTGTGCGACCAGGAAATGAGGGTCCCGTGGATGCCGATGTAAACGATGCGATCGCCCTCCTGGGTAAACATGAGGACACGCAAGGAGCGTATAACGTTGTATTAGATCACATTTCGGCAGGCTGGAGCGAAGATGAGGTCATTAGTACTTGGTACGGGGCGCACGACATAACCATCTCCTGGTCTATCATCAGCGAGGCGTTGAATCGAAGCCGACATCGCAAGGGCACGCATAGCGCAGGCTTGTTGATTGGAGACAGTTCTTATCACGTGACTGTCCATCATTCCTTACTGGCGCATAATGACTTCCGGAACCCGTTGATCATAGAGGGGGGAACGCACAGCTTTGTCAACAATGTCATCTATAACTGGGGCATCCTGCCGGCAGAGATCGTTGATAATGACGCAAACACATTCTTGAACTTTATCGGAAATACTTTCATGCCGGGCCCCTCCACACAACCAGGCAATTATGAGATTTTGCTCGCTGGCGGGAATCCAAGAATATACGTTCAAGACAATTTTGGCCCGCACCGCCCTGACTCGTCGGTAGACGAATGGACCCTTGTGGGTTTTGGTTATGGTGAGAATGGTACCGCCCCGGAAGAGTATCGCAGCTTCGTGAGGTTTGAAACAAATCGTGTTTCGGAGGAATCCGCCGAGCGGTCACGAGAGCATGTGTTGGAGGGGGCAGGTGCCACAATGCCACACAGAGATGCGGTGGATGCCCGTATCATAGGCGATGTCCGCGAGGGTACCGGCGCTATCATCGACTCGCCCGAAGAAGTGGGCGGCCATCCCGAGTTAGCACCTGGAATTCCTCCGGCCGATTCCGATCACGATGGCATGTCTGATGATTGGGAGTTGGCGATGGGTTTAGATCCAGACGATCCCTCCGACGGGAACTCCGATCTCGACGAAGACGGTTACACCAACATTGAAGAGTATCTACACTGGTTGGTGAATGGAGGTGCCGAGAAGGGTTCGTAGACAAAACGGGAAGTTGCAATGGAAGGCCAGTGGATTGCGCTCACTATGTTTCTCGTTTGAGCGCTGGAAGGATACGAGCGATGAAACTTACAGAATTATGGGCGTCGCAAGACAAACCCACGCTCTCATTTGAACTCTTTCCTGCAAGGTCAGAAAAAGCAGCCCTGAGCCTGGAGAAGGCGATTGACGCGCTAGCGGCATTGAAACCTGATTTCGTTTCGGTGACTTTCGGGGCCGGCGGATCAACGCGAGAGGGCTCTCGACAACTCGTCGAGAAATTGTTACGTGAAATGGGATTGGACGTCGTCGCTTACTTCGCCTGCTTTGGCTTGGCTCCAGAGGACATCATCGCAGTTCTCGACAGCTATCAAGCGTTAGGTGTGGAGACGATATTGGCCGTACGTGGTGACACCCCTCGAGAGGAAGAATTCATGCCGCATCCAGACAGCCTACCTTATGCATCTGATTTGGTGGCGTTCATACGACCGAGGTACGATTTTTGCCTCGGCGTGGCAGGATACCCCGAGGGGCATATCGACGCTATGTCCATAGAGAAGGACTTGGAATATCTGAAATTGAAGGTAGACCAAGGAGCGGATTACATCATCACCAACTACTTTTATGACAACAGGTATTTTTTCGACTTCATGGAGCGATGCAGGAGCAGCGGTATCGAAGTTCCAATCCTGCCGGGAGTAATGCCTATTTACAGTGTTAAGATGATGGAGACGCTAGCCAACCTGTGTGGGGCAACCATAACGGATGATGTGCGGGAGGGGATCGCTTCAATAGACGAGGATGATAAGGAAGCTCTGCTTGAGTTTGGAATTGAGTACGCAGTTCAGCAGTGTGTGGAACTCCTGGAAGCGGGAGTGCCGGGGGTGCACATCTACACGATGGACCGGAGTAAATCCGCAGTAGGCATTGTCGACCAATTGAGGAGTATGAATCTCTTGTGACCGATTATGGCTGCCAGCCTCGCCTCGTCTGAGTACTTTGCAGATCGGGATTTCAACGCAATCCATTTGGAACGCGGCCGCATTAATTCGACGGAGTTTTTTGATTGCGGCTTCATCCGTTGTAATTTCACTGAATCTGTTTTCCATAATTGCCGATTTTCCAATTGCGTCTTCTTAGACTGTAATTTGGGGGTAATAAAAGTGCCGGGAAGCATTTTTTCTTTAACGAAATTCGAGAACTCGAAGGTCATCGGGGTCAACTGGACGGAAGCAGACTGGACAACCGCGCTGGCAAACCCGATCGGCTTTTATAAATCCACCATCAACCATTGTACGTTCATCGGACTGGAATTGAAGGGTATCCAGATCAAAGACTGTATCGCCACGGAGGTTGATTTCCGAGAGGCAGATTTGTCTCAAGCTGACTTTACGGGAACGGATCTCGCCCAAAGTCTATTTGTAAATACGGACCTGACGGAGGCAGACCTTAGCCGGGCCCGAAATTACAACATCGACCCGGGGGAAAATATTCTCAAACAGACTAAGTTCTCGCTACCAGAAGCCATGTCTCTGCTCGATAACTTAGACATCATTCTCGTCGATGGGACCTGACGCGGGAATGAAGCAGGTCTATGCTGAGTCGTCTTACAAAAAGAAGCAATCTTCACGTGATGGTTTCGGGGTGCTGAATTTCGATAAATCGAGGATATCATGAAACGACCACGTCTCGTCTTGTTTGGTGAGGCCTCTCTCGATGGCCGACTTACCCTCGCGCCGGATGTGCTCCTGTTGTACGGAGATGAACGGTGGCGAGCGTCAGCTGGGTCAAGTGATGTCTATGATTGGATCAAGTCCAAGCATCAACCACAAGCTTTTCTCGAAGGTAGCGGCTCACTCGTATTATGGAATGAGGAGCCTGAAACACTTCCATCTTATGCGGGTGAGAGTTTCGCCTTGTATGAGGATTATTTGCCGGAGGATATCCTAACGCGCCCTGAGCATCAGGGTTGGTTCATCGTGGTAGATAGCCGCGGGCGGGTTCGTTGGAAATACAAAGAGTGGCCGGAAGAGGAGTGGCGTGGCTGGCATCTCTTAGTATTGGTGTCTGAGAGGACACCCGTTGAGTATCTTGCATACTTGCAGCGAGAGGGTATTCCCTATCTCGTGGCAGGCAAGCAGCGTGTCGATCTGCAAGTTGCACTTGGAAAGATAAGCTCGGAATTAGGCGTGGAATGCGTGCTTTCGACATCCCCAGGTAAATTGGGCGGTGCTCTATTACGTGCTGATCTGGTAGATGAGATCAACATCGAATTCTTCCCAGCAGTGATCGGTGGATTTAAGACACCGTCGCTCTTCGAGTGCCCGGCGTTGCAAGAAAGCGAGTGGCCTACAAAGTTACGGTTGATCTCCGCACAAGTCGAAGACGGCGGTCGGGTTTGGCTGCGGTATGAAGTCCGGGGTGAAGATTAAGCGCTTTCACCTTCGCGGAGCATCGTGCCATTGGTAAACTTATCGATGCCTGCATCCCAAAAACGGAGCTAAGTTGTACTTCCATTTTTCTTATTATGATCCCCCAACTATGGGTATATATAATTAGAACCAGTGTATGATTGTGCTCATAGCCCCGTTAGAGAGCGAAGTGTCCAAAGGCGGCTAGCAAATGGATTGCAGATGAAGCAGCGAATTCAATTACCGGATCGTGTGAAGAAATCCGCTAGGGCGTATGTTGCTTCGACTGTTATGGACATATCCTTGGGCAGCTATAAGAAAGAGGCCGAATACACCTTAGCGCTCATTCGTGGGCTTGAAGGTGTCGCGTACGAAGGTGTTGAATGGCAAGTCAAACTAGAGGCGAGGCTGTTCAACACAGAAGATCGCCCTTCTTCAGATGCCTCCGCTGGGGCTGACTTTGCGATTGTCGTCTACATCCTCACACCAGATTACTCGATCCGGAAAGCGTTGTTATTCCGAACCACGTTCGGTTCACTTCCGGATCTTAAACAGCGGGACCGACAGCGTCTCGACGGTCAGCTTCGATCGATGTTGGAGATAACACGCGGACCGAAAATCCTCAATATCGAAGACATGCAATTTTGGCGGTTCCCTCGCGTCATCAGCGTACGAGGTTATCTCCTTGGCAGAAAAACTCAACGTCCTCCGCTTCAAGACTATTTCGTAAATCATGTGCTTTCAAGCCTCCACGGGGATACCCGACCGAAGTTCGTTTCCAAAATCTCCCAAAGTCCGCTTCACGTATTACGCATTTCCGTTATCGCAACGGGTTGACTTGGCGGGCGCTCAATTTCGTAGCCCGATCCATTTAATGTGTTTTATGGTGCCTAGTAGGTAGAGCAATTATTGAAGTTACATTGTTCCTGTGATCCCCCCGATGACTAGCCGAAGCCTGTGGTAAGATCTAATATCACACTTTTTGGAGGATTTTTGTGGCCGATAAAACAGTTGACGCCTACATCGTTGGCCTCGATGGATGGAAGGCGGAGGTAGCTGCGAGGATAAGAACGATCATCAAAGATGCTGCGCCTGAGGCCGAGGAATCGATTAAGTGGGCACAACCTGTCTACGAATTTAACGGACCCTTCAGCTATTTCAAGGC